>CBDCAW010000040.1:0-78337 GCA_965214025.1 Granulosicoccaceae bacterium | reverse complement strand
TCTTCACTGTCCAGGTTCATGTCGACGGTGAAGTCGTCGAAGGCCAATTCCGGATTGGACAAACCGAGGTGGTCGTACGAGAAGGTGATGTACGAATGCGTCGGGTCGTTTTCGTAGGAACCCGACGGCACACCACTGAGGTCGACGGCGGCCATGCTCGCGGAGGTCATGCCGGTGAGAGCAAGTGCGAGAAGCGTGTGTGTTGAAACTTTCATTGAGTTACGGAAATCCGGTAAGGGTTGGGATCAGGAAAGAGTGTGTGTGACCGCACTCGGTGAAAAGGTTCATTCCTCGATCCTGACTATTCGGCAAGTGCGCCGACGAGGGGCCGTATCCACCGCTTGGTACGATCTGCGCCACTGCGCGTCATCACGGGGCATCGTCAGACGAGCGGCACGTGGATTCTCGCGCGTTTACGCGGAATTGTCAGGATGCTCGACGCAACAGGCGTCAGCGCTGTATACTTCGCCACCGGCACACGGCAAGCTTGCTCGCTATTATCATGCCAGTGCCCGATCGATCTGCCTGCCGGGTCGATCGGCAGAATGCTTCGTCAAAGCGCCCGTAGCTCAGTTGGATAGAGTACCTGGCTTCGAACCAGGTGGTCGGAGGTTCGAATCCTTCCGGGCGCGCCACCAATCTCCTTTTCCTTATGCCGTTCTGTCGGCTCCGGCAGGCTCCGTTCGATGGCTGGCGGGTGTAACTCGATATGATCGTCAGCGTGACCGGGACGCCAGCCACAGGCTCCGCAAGGCACTACGGTGTTTCATCGGGTTTTCTCACAAACACGTGGCGTAGTCACTACACTCCGTTGAGCACCGTACGCTGTCATGCAGCGTGGAAGGCGTGTCCAGCACGAGAGGTGGCATGAACATCACGCAGTACGTACGGCAACAGGGCGACGAATTTCGCTTCGGCGAGCAGCAAAGCAGCGAGTTCGCCAAGGCGGTCGCCGGTGACTTCAATCCGATCCACGACGTGGGTTCGAAACGATTCTGCGTACCGGGTGACCTGCTGTTCAGTGTGATGTTGCATCGGTACGGCGTACATGCCAGAACCCACGTCCAGTTCACCGGCATGCTGTCCGCCGACGTCGCGCTGGTGCTGCCCGAGCGTCTCACCGATCCTCTACACGCCAATGATGCCCGCGGGCGCAGCTGTATGGTGATGTTCGCCCGGGGTGGCGTGAGTCGCGATGATGCATTCATCGCCGCGCTGGCCGAAGCTTATGTGCAGTTCTCCGGCAAGACATTCCCGGATATTCTGGTGGGTCTGATGCGCGATACCGGCGTGATGATCAACCCGCAGCGCCCGTTGGTGATCTATCGCGACATGGCACTCGAGGTCGATAGGTTCGGCGGCACCGAGATCAGCCTTGTGCTTGCCGATGCGCAGCTTGCGATGACCGGCAAGAAGGGTCTGGCGAGGCTGAAGTTCACGATCCTGGCGGCAGGCGAGCCGATCGGCTGCGGCGAGAAGAACCTCGTGCTCAGCGGCCTGCGCGACTACGACGAAGCTGCCATGGCAACGGTGGTCGACGACTACGCGCAGCGTCGCCTCAACTATCAGTCGGCAGTGGCTGCAGCCCGTTAGTCCCGGGCGGGCCGGGAGCGCCCGCTGCAGCAAGCGGTGGTATCATGCCGCTCAGGCGCAGGAAGTGCCGAACACGTTGCCCACCCTTTTCTCAGGAGCTTCGCGTCATGGTCCACAAGGACGCACTGGACATTCTCCAGGCAGTTTACGGTTTCGACCGTTTTCGCGGTAACCAGCAAGACATCATCGACACCGTCATCCGGGGCGACGATGCCCTGGTACTGATGCCCACCGGTGGTGGCAAGTCGCTGTGCTACCAGATTCCCTCACTGGCCCGTACCGGTGTCGGGATCATCATCTCGCCACTGATCGCGTTGATGCAGGATCAGGTCGATGCACTGCGTGCCCTCGATCTCGACGCAGCCTTCATCAATTCCTCGATGTCGCCGGATGCGGTCAGGCAGACCGAGCAGGCATTGCTCGCAGGCAATCTGGACATGCTCTATGTCGCTCCGGAACGCTTGCTCATGCCCTCCATGCTCGAGCTTCTCGACCGCTCACCGCTGGCCCTGTTCGCGATTGACGAGGCCCACTGCGTTTCTCAATGGGGGCATGACTTCCGGCGAGAATACCTTGGCCTGTCGATCCTTGCCGAACGCTTCCCCGAGGTACCGCGCATCGCACTGACGGCCACCGCCGACGAGCGTACCCGCGAGGAAATAGCTGCGAACCTCCGGCTGCTGCAATCCCGCCGGTTCATCAGTGGTTTCGACCGGCCGAACATTCGCTATGCCATCAGTGAACCTGCCAGTCCGCGCGATCAGCTTTGGGCCTTTCTGCAGCGCGAGCACCCGATGGATGCCGGCATCGTCTATTGCCTTTCGCGGCGCAAGGTGGAGCAGACTGCAGAATGGCTGAATGCACAGGGTCGCCCGGCCCTTGCCTACCACGCCGGGCTCACGGCCGACGAGCGGCAGCGCAATCAGGCACGATTCCTACGCGAGGATGGCCTGATCATCGTCGCCACGATTGCCTTCGGCATGGGTATCGACAAACCCGATGTGCGCTTCGTGGCACATCTGAACCTGCCGAAGAGTGTGGAGGCCTACTATCAGGAAACCGGCCGGGCCGGCCGTGATGGGCAGCCCGCCAATGCCTGGATGGCCTACGGGCTGCAAGATGTGATCAACCTGCGGGCCATGATGCAGCAGTCGGAAGCGGATGAGGCCCACAAGCGCGTCGAGCAGCAGAAGCTCGAGGCCATGCTGGGGCTGGCGGAAATGATCGGCTGCCGCCGCCAGGCACTGTTGCGCTACTTCGGCGAGAACGACTCGGCGGTCTGCGGCAATTGCGACAACTGCCTGTCACCACCGACTACCTGGGATGCCACCGAGGCGGCACGCAAGGCAATGTCATGCTGCTACCGTACCGGTCAGCGCTTCGGTGTGAATTACCTGATCGACGTACTCACGGGCAAGCCGGTGGAGCGGGTCACGCGTATGGGGCATGACCAGCAGTCCACCTTCGGCATCGGCAGCGACACCAGTGCTACCGAATGGCGCAGCCTGTTCCGCCAGCTCATCGCAGGCGGGCTGCTCGGCGCCGACTCCCACGGTGCGCTCAAGCTGACTGAGGCATCCCGCCCCGTATTACGTGGTGAAGAAGCCCTGCAACTACGCAAGCCCGACAAGCGCAGCAGCAAGAGTTCGTCGGGCCGCACCTCACGGCCCGGCAAGTCCGTCGAAATCGCTGCCGCGGATCAGCCGCTATGGGAAGCACTGCGCGCCCTGCGGCGTCAGCTCAGTGAGAGTGCCGGTGTGCCGGCCTACGTGGTCTTCAGCGACGCCACGCTGGCGGACATGCTCGGGCGCAAGCCACTGTCGTTGTCGGCGATGGCAGAAGTGTCCGGAGTCGGTGATCACAAGCTCGATCGCTACGGCGACGATTTTCTGGGACTGATCCGCGAGCATGTGGAGTCTGCGGCCGCGAAGGCCTGACCTCGGTAGCGGTCACCACTGCCGCGAAGGCTTGACCCCCCGGCGCGATCGGAAGCTGTTCAACCGATCCACGCGAAGGAACCAGTTATCCACCAGGCGGTGCACCACGATGCTGACGAGCGTGCACGCTACTAAGGATATCAGCACGAATTGCCAGGCAGCGACGGCGTCGGTACCGAGGAAGGGCGGAATGATCTTGCGTACGATGCCCAATGTGAAGATGTGGCTCAGGTAAAGCGCGTAGGAGGCATCGCCGAGCAGAATCAACGGACCGACCGCCGGCAGTGGCAGGCTGATGGTGGCCATCACGATCAGCGCCGAAGGTAGGCCGAACTGCCACAGGCGCGGCAGGTAGGCCTCAGGGGGAAACACGAGCAATGCCGCGGCGACCAACAGGCAGGGTAGGGCAAGCCGAGCCGGAAGCCTGATGCCACGCAGCCAGAGCCAGGCGATCAGCATGCCGAATACGAACTCGAACACGATCGCATCACCGTAGAAGCTCGCCAGCGCCTGCTGCCATGAGCCCGGAGCGTGCACGCCGGAAAGCCTGGCCACCAGAAACACCGCGAGTATCAGCGCACTGATGAACGCCAGGCGGTAGCGCGGCGCAAGCCATAGCGACACGGCGAAACACAGGTAGAAATACATTTCGTAGTTCAGGGACCAGCCCGGCGCCACGAGTGGCCACAGCTCATCGGGATGGGCGAGACTGTAATGCGGGATGAACGCCAGACTCTTCAGCAGGATCTGAACATCGAAGACGGTCGTCTTGAACACCCCTGGCGCCACCAGCAGGATCAGCGCCATTAGCAGGATGAAGAACCAGTACAGCGGTACCACGCGCCGCACACGGTTCAGCATGAAACTGCCCGGGGTATCGCCGGGGCGGGAGATGTACACCATGATGAAACCGGAGATGACGAAAAACACGTCGACTCCGAAGCTGCCGCGGTGGGGCAGTAGCTTCTCGAAGGTGTCCACCTGGATCACACTGTGGCTGTAGACCACGGCGAGCGCCGCCAGGGCACGCAGATACTGAAGGGCGTGGATCCTCATGCTAGTGTGAAGACCACTGCTCGCGCATTCGTCTGCTCAATCGCGCTCTTGATACATGAAGAGGATGCACGACCGGTGCGTGAGCTTCCATGAGTACCTCACGGCTCCACAGACCCCTGCAAGGCTTCGTAGAAACGCGCGCCTGCCACCCGTTGCGCTCCGGGGCCGAAGTGAATGCAGGTGGTATTGCCACAAGGGTATTGCGGAGGTACCAGATCGTCCAGGTTGGCCAGGCCTGCGAAGGGCAGCTCGGCGGCCAACAGGCGATGTGCATCATCGATCCGCTGTTTTTCGGGCGGGAACACGGACAGGTCACCGCGCTCGTCCGCACCGCGCGACATGGTGCCGATGATGAAAGGCACCGGCGCATCGGGTCCGCGGAACGCCGCACCGGCCGGGTCGACATCGATCCGGGAACGGATTTCACTGACCAGCGTTCTCAGATTCTGTTCGTACAGCGGCGCGCAACGCTCATTCGCATCGGTCTCACCCTGGTGCCACAAGATGCCCCGGAGAATGCCACCGGATATCTCCAGAGCCGCATTCACCCGAGTCAGGGCGCGGTCGAACAACAAGGTGTTCCCCAGCTCCGGGCTGGTGGGTTCGATGGCGTTCCATCCCCCGAGCTGGCCGTTCGGCGGCAGCGGGTCGTCGAGGCAGAATTGGGTGGAAGACCAGGCCGCCGGCACCAGCACGATCGATTGGGTGGTGTTCGCCAGCGCCGCCTTGGCGAAGCTCAGGCCAGGGCCAATGTAGGCGTCGACCTTGCCGTTGCCATCCTCGCCAAGCGGTTCGTGCAAGGGATCCAGTGCTTCGATCAGTGGGTTGGCGACCACGATATTCGCTGCGTCGCTGACGTAGTCTCTGGGCGTGGCGAAAACCATTTCGCTGTTGTTGGAGCTGACCTGCAGCTGCAGGATGCGCGGATCCGGTGCATCCGGTTCACCGACGCCTGCCATGCGTGTTCGATCGCCGCTGAAGCCGACCATGTTGCTCTGGCCGATCAGCAGATACACATCCGGCGCCTGCACGGGCTCCACCTCTATCTGTACCGTGGTGCTGGCGCTCTCGGCACCGGATGTTGCCGTGATGACCAGGTCGAGCAGCTCCCGTTGCCGCGGCAGGGTGTCGACGGCCAGTGCGAGGGTGAGCTCGCTGTCGGACTCCGAGGTTTCCAGCGTCGTGTCCGACAGACTCGCGTTCAAGCCACCACCCGATGCGGCGGTGTCGACAGAGAGTTCCACAGGCGCCGAGAAGCCCGCGCTACGTTCCAGCGTCAGAGCGATGGAAGTACCCTCGTCGGCGCCCTCTTGCAGGCTCAGGCGAGATTCGCTCGCCGCCAGCGAGAACTGGTCGGAGCCGGCAGAAGCCGTCGGCCCGCTGGTCGAGCCGTCCTGCTGCGGTGCGCCGGCGCCTGGCGCAGGGTTTTGCGATCCGTCGTCATCGTCGGCCTCGCTGCAGCCGAACAGGCTCGCCGCCAGTATCAGTACCAGAACGCCCGCTCGACTGCGCGCGAGCGCGACCGATGAATTCGGAGCGCTCGCCGGTGGGGTACCCGATACGGATGACTGTCTCAAAGCTGTGTTCCTTGTCATGTGGATAGGGACGTGAGGGTAGAACCGGGGAATAGGGAGTTCGACCAGCCCGATCAGCGGTTGACGACCTGCTGCAGGGCTTCGAAGTAACGGCCGCCCATCTCGCGCTGGGCCGAAGCGCCGAAGTGTATGCAAGCCGCTTCGCCACAGGGGTACTCGGGGGGGACGAGATCGTCATTGTTGACGAAGCCAGCGAAGGGAATGTTCGAAGACACCGACCGGTGCGCATTATCGACTTGCTGTTTCGCGTCACCGAACTCGGAATAGTTGCCGCGCTGGTCGGCACCGCGTGACATCGTGCCGACGATGAAAGGTACTGCCGCACCGCTGCCACGAGCCTCGGCACCGCGCGCGTCGGCGGTGATCGATGTGCGCAGGGAACCTGCCAGCTTGGCCAGGTTGTCCGCATAGGCGGCGGCACAGACCGCCTTGTCGGAGTCGGCCTCGCCCTGGTGCCAGAGAATGCCGCGCAGTATACCGCCGGTTTCCTCGATCGCCAGGTTCGCGCGTGCGATCGCCCGATCGTGCAGAAGCGTGCCGCTGAAGGCGCCGTGCTGTGGCTGGCTCGAATTCCAGCCCATGCCTTCGAAACTGTTGGTTTCACGGGAGCAGAAGCCGGTGTCCGACCAGGCCGCGGGCACCAGAATGATTTCCGCCGTCGTCACCTCGCGGGCACTGCGTGCAAAGGACAGGGCCGGGCCGACCTGAGTGCCGGCCTTGCTGTTAGAGGCCGGGTTGTAACCATCGTGTAACGGGTCTGTCGCGGGTACGAAACGCGGGCTCTTGACCGCGATGCGGCCGGCATCGGTGAATGCCGTCGGCGCGGCGAAATTCGTCTGGTCGTTGCCGGTCACGTTGAGTTGCCGTACATCGGCCATCTGCGCATCCGGCTCGCCCGCGCCACCGAGTTTCGAGCCCGGTCCGCTGAAGCCGACCATGTTGCTCTGGCCGGCAAGCAGGTACACATCGGGCCTCGGCGTCGGCGTCACCTGCACCGGCAGGGTCAGGGTGGCATTTTCACCGGCGGCATCCGCCGCGGTGAGGACCACGTTGGTGGTCGTGGGCATGATCGGTGCGACGCCTACGGGTTGTTCGACGCGCAGCACCGCGCTCGCACCGGGTCCGTCATCGCTGAACGACGAGAGCGTGACCTGCAGGTCAGGGCTTTCGGAATTCACGTCGATCTCGGTTTCGGTCAGTGTGCCACCCTGGGGGGCGAGCCGGATGCGCGCCTCGCTCGCCGGTTCACCTTCGACCAGGCCGATGGCAGGCAGATCCGCTTCGAGCGAGAACCTGCCGGTGCTCGTCGCGGTGCTCGACAGAGATCCGGCAACAGGCTTGGCTGCGGGTCCTCCGACCGGTTCTCCCGCTGCAGCCAGTTCTCCGGCCTGCACATCGGCCGCGGTTGGCGAACCCGACGCCGCTGGCCCATTGATCGTCGTGGTGCCGTCCGCCGCGTCAGTCGCCGATGAGATCGAGGGCGTCTCGGTCGATGCCGCGCCGGACTGTCCGGCGGCGCCGGTAGAAGCGGCGTCTTCATCGTCCGCCTCGAAAGGCGAGCAGGCCGCCAGGCTCAGACTCAGGCACAGGCCGACCAGCAGAAAGCGTGAGCCGGTGATGCTCTCACGACGTCTGATCGAGAGATCGGAAGCGGCAGGTTTGAGGCAGGCGTCGCGTACGCCTTTAGACAGATGCGGGGAATAGGGAAGCACAGGGATCCTTCAGCTGGGCGGGTTGACGGGCACTAGCTTCGAGCAATGGAGCATGGTAGCGGAAAAGTGTCGATTCATCGCCCGACTGGCAAGAGGTAACATTCACGCAACCCGTGGGCAACGCAGACGCGACATTGTCATGATTGACACAGTCAGCGATGGTCAGGTTAGTATGAGCGGGCCGTCATGTTTGCGAGCCCGACCGAATTGGCGAGCCCTACCAAAAGGACGCTCGATGAAGTTGACCATCCGCCTGACCCTCACGATGGCTGCCACCTGGTTGCTGTTGTCCGGCCTGTTCAAGGGCCAGCTGCTCATACTTGGCGTGTTGTCGGTGGTACTCGTGGTTTGGCTGTCGAACCGCATGCGCGTGCTTCAGCATCGGGGTCAGCCAGTGTATTTTCGGTTTCTGCACATCGCAGGCTACTGGGGCTGGCTGGGCCAGCAGATATTTCTCTCGAATGTCGATGTCACGCGGCGAGTGTTTCAGCGCGACATGTCGATCAAGCCCACGCTGCGGCGTGTCACCGCCACTCCCGACACTGAAATCGGACGCGTGATCTACGCCAATTCGATCACGCTCACACCCGGCACCACAGCGATCAACTTCACACCCGAGGACGACATCCTCGTGCACGCCCTGCATGAGAACAGCCTGAAGGAACTCGAAGACGGCGAAATGGCGTCACGCATTCGCGATGTGGAACCGCACTTTCACCTGAAAGATCGTTCTGCCGCCTGATGCCAGGCTTGCGAATGTACCTTCACCGGTCATCGAGTGCCTGCCACGGTATTCGGCCGATGCGACACAATCCGGGAGCTCGCTGATGTTCACCGCCGCCATTCTGGCCCTGCTCGTCTGCATGATCCTGACCATGACCCGGGCGCTCACCGGGCCCACGATCTATGACCGTATCCTGGCGGTGAATTCCTTCGGCACCAAGACGGTCCTGCTGATTGCCGCCTACGGATTCCTCACCGGCCGGCCGGACTTCCTCGACATTGCCCTGGTCTATACCCTGATCAACTACGTCGGCACCATCGCCGTGCTCAAGCTGTTCGAATACGATGATCTGGGCACCGGCGCCTACCAGGAGGACGACTACTGATGTTCGACCTGCTGATCCACCTCGCGAGCTGGGCACTGACCCTGGTCGCCTGCGTCTTCATCATCGCCGGGGCGGTCGGGCTGGTGCGCCTGCCGGACCTCTACTCGCGCCTGCACGCGGCCAGTGTCACCGATACCGGCGGCACCATCTTCCTGGTGGTCGCACTGGCCTTGCAGGCCGTGTTCGTGTTCGGCGATGCCATGGCCGCGATCAAGGTCGTGCTCATCATGTTCTTCACGTTGTTCACCTCACCGACCGCCTCGCATGCGCTTGCCAAGACAGCACTGCTGTCAGGCCACGTACCGGTGGATCGCGATGGCAAACCCCTGCTGGATTCGCCGGAGGAGGCCAGTCGAATGGCTCGCTCGCGTCCTGACCGGCGCACTTCGGGACCTGCCGATGCACCGATGTGGGGCAGCCGCGATGGCACCTCCGGCAGCCCCATGGCCACACCGAAGCCGGCGGCGGAGGAAGACTGATGGAGAACCTCATCATCATCGTGCTGCTGTGCTTCCTGGTGGCCATCACCATCGGCATCATCGTCCTGCGCGACCTGCTCGCCGCGGTGATCCTGCTTGGCTGCTACAGCTTGACGGCAGCCGGCATCTTTGTCGTCATGGATGCGGTCGATGTGGCGTTCACCGAGGCGGCGGTCGGTGCCGGCATCTCCACCATCCTGTTTCTCGGCTGCATGTCGTTCACCTCGCACGAGCAGAAGCCGCGCGGCCACGACAGCTGGCTGGTCGCGGGCTTCGTCGTGGTCACCGGCGGTCTTCTGATCTATGGCACCCTCGACATGCCGTATTACGGCGCCGCCGATTCCCCGGCACAGACGCACCCGGAACTGGCGGTCCGGTTTCTCGAGGAGTCACCCCACGAGGTAGGCCCGCCCAACGTGGTCACCAACGTACTGGCCAGCTACCGCGGTTACGACACGCTCGGTGAGACAGTCGTGGTCTTCACGGCCGGCATTGCCGTGCTGAGCCTTCTCGGCATGAAGCGTAGCCGCCGCGAGGAGGAGGGTGAGGAAGACGAAACGCACCGCAACCGACGTGAGAGTGAGGGCGACGAGGCTTCCGACAGTACATCGCCGGCAGGCGACGAACCGGAGGCTCGCGCGTGAAGCGTTATGAGCGTCAGCGGCATCGCGTCCTGCAGGTCATCACCAAGCTGCTGATCCCGTTCATCATGATGTTCGCTCTGTATGTACAGTTTCATGGGGACTACGGCCCCGGTGGCGGCTTCCAGGCAGGGGTGCTGTTCGCAGTCGCCTTCATCCTGCACGGGCTGATCTTCGGCCTGCACCGGACGCGGCAGGTGATCTCGCCCGGCATGCTGCGCATCCTGATGTCCCTGGGCGTGCTGCTTTACGCCGGTACCGGTGTCGTCACCATGCTGCTCGGTGGCGATCTGCTCGACTACAACGCACTGGCACACGATCCTCATCACGGTCAGCACTGGGGCATCTTCGCCGTCGAGCTGGGTGTCGGCATCACGGTGACAGCGGTGATGATCAGTCTGTTCTACGGCTTTGCGGGCAAGCGTTCATGAGTGAAGTGCTGGGGCTTTTCAATTATTGGGTCGTCATCATCCTGATGATGGCGGGGCTCTACATCGTGATGGCCCGCTACAACCTGATCAAGAAACTGATCGGGCTGGGCATCTTCCAGACATCGATCTTCTACCTGTACATTACCCTGGGCAAGGTCACCGGCGGCACCGCACCGATCGTGCTCGAGGATGCCAGCGGGGAGCTGGTGCCAGACGTCATCTACTCCAATCCGTTGCCGCACGTGCTGATACTCACGGCAATCGTGGTCGGGGTGGCCACGGCGGCAGTGGGCCTGGCTCTCATCGTGCGCATCCATGAAAGTTTCGGCACCATCGAGGAAGACGAGATCAGGCGAATCGAGGACGGAGACCAGACAAGGTGATCGGCGACCAGCTGCCGGCGCTGCAGATTCTCATACCGCTGCTGGCTGCACCGGTATGCGTGATCATCCGACACGCGAGGGCCGCGTGGGTCATCGCGTTGATAGCGAACGGCACCGCGATGCTGATCGCCTGGCAGCTGCTCGGCGAGGTGCGCAACGGCGATGTCATCCGCTATGCGATCGGCGGCTGGGCCGCTCCCACCGGGATCGAGTACTACATCGATACGGTCAACGCGCTGCTGCTGGTGCTGGTGTCGTCGATCAGCTTTCTCGCGCTCGTGTATGCCTGGCAAAGCATCAGCCAGTCGGTACCGGTGGCCAAGCAATACCTGTTCTTCGCCGCCTGGCTGCTGTGCCTGACCGGTCTGACCGGCATCGTCATCACCGGTGATGCCTTCAACGTGTTCGTGTTCCTCGAGATCTCCTCGCTCTCCACGTACATGCTCATCGCGTTCGGCACCGATCGCAAGGCGCTCAGTGCCAGCTTTCGATATCTGATTCTCGGCAGTGTCGGTGCGTCGTTCATTCTCATCGGCATCGGCTTCCTGTACGCGGCCACCGGCACATTGAACATGATCGACCTCGCGGAGCGCGTTCCGGAGACCGAATCGCCGCGGGCGGTGCTGGTGGCGTTCACGTTCCTGACCATCGGGCTCATGGTGAAGGCAGCCATCTTCCCGTTGCATGCCTGGCTTGCCAACGCCTATCACTATGCCCCGGTAGCGGTCACCGCGTTTCTCGCCGGTACCGCCACCAAGGTGTCGATCTACGTGCTGCTGCGCTTCTTCTTCAGCATCTTCGGCGAACGATACAGCTTCGGCGATCTGTTCCTGAGCAGCGTGCTGATGCCCGCGGCCATCGGCGGCTTTCTGCTGATGTCGCTGGTGGCGATCTTCCAGACGGATCTGCGACGCATGCTGGCCTATTCCAGTGTTGCCCAGATCGGCTACATCATTGCAGGCCTCTCCCTGGATACCCAATCCGGAGTCACCGCTGCGATGGTGCACATCGTCAATCATGGCATCATGAAGGCCGCCCTGTTCATGGCCTGCGGTTGCATCCTGTATCGCATGGGGCATACGCATGCACCCAGCCTGAACAACCTGCTGCGGCGCATGCCGCTGACCGTCATCGCCTTCATCATTGCCGGGGCCGGGCTCATCGGCCTGCCACTGACGGCCGGGTTCATCAGCAAGTATCAGCTGATCACCGCACTGCTCGCCGATGAGCAATGGACACAGACGGCACTGATCCTGATCAGTTCGTTGATGGCGGTGGTGTACATCGGGCGGGCCGTCGAGGTCATGATCTTCGATCGCTCGGCAGGTGTCGAGCCTGCCGGGGCCGTGTCCGGTCGACCCCGTTCCCCCGACGACGACGTGCATGAGGCACCGTTGATGATGCTGATTCCGCTGTACGTGCTGATCCTGTTCAGCGTGTACTTCGGTGTGTACGGCGAGGTGACGTTGAAGATCGCCTCCCAGGCCGCCGCTCAGCTGATGGGGGGATTGTAGGTGAATCCGATCTGGACACTGCTGCCGCCCCTGGCCGTCATTCCTTTCATACTGTTCTTCGGTGAAGCGAAGCGAAATTACCGTGAGGGCGCAATCATCATCGCAGGCCTGGTCCTGCTGCTGCTGAACAATGCCCTGTATCAGGACCTGTTGGCCGGCGAGCCGTCGGTCAGCGGAGAAATCGCTCTGGTGAGTGGGTTTTCCCTGAAGCTCAGCGTCGAACCGATGGGCATGGTGTTCGGGCTGCTCGCAAGCTTCCTGTGGGTCGTGACGACGGTTTACAGCATCGGCTACATGCGTGGTCATCACGAGAAGAACCAGACACGCTTCTACACCTGCTTCGCGATCGCCATCGCGGCGGTCATGGGTGCCGCCTACGCCGACAACCTGTTGACCCTGTTCGTCGCCTACGAGGTGCTGACGATCTCCACCTTCCCGCTGGTCACCCACGCCGGCAACGAGGCGTCGAGAAAGGCGGGCAGGGTCTACCTCGGCATTCTCATGTTCAGCTCCATCGGCCTGTTGCTGCCCGCAGTGATCGCGGTGGCGGTGATCGCGGGCACGCTCGATTTCGTGCCGGGCGGTGTGCTGGCCGACAGTGGCATGGCCAAGGGATCGGTGGCGATACTGCTGGCGATGTTCGTGTTCGGTATCGGCAAGGCCGCCGTGATGCCATTGCACCGCTGGTTACCGGCCGCGATGGTGGCGCCGACGCCCGTCAGCGCCTTGCTGCACGCGGTGGCCGTCGTCAAGACGGGCGTCTTCAGCCTGTTGAAGATCGTCACCTACGTCTTCGGCATCGACACCATCACGGTCGCCGGCGCCGCGGATTACCTGCTGCCGGTCGCCGCCTTCACGATGCTGGCCGCGTCGATCGTCGCGTTCACGAAAGACAACCTCAAGGCACGGCTGGCCTATTCCACCATCAGCCAGCTTTCCTACATCGTCATGGCCGCCTTGCTGGCCACCACCATGGCGGTCAGCGGCGGGGTGTTACACATCGTGATGCATGCCTTCGGCAAGATCACGATGTTCTTCTGTGCCGGCGCGATTCTCGTCGCGGCCCACAAGACTAAGATCTCCGAGCTCGATGGTATCGGGCGCGCGATGCCGCTGACGATGGCCGCCTTCATGATCGGCTCGTTGAGCACCATCGGCCTGCCACTGGGTGGGGGCATGTGGAGCAAGCTGTGGATCGCCGGCGGCTCGATCGACGGCGGCAACTACCTCTGGCTGGCGGCTCTGATGCTCAGCACGCTGTTCAACATCGCCTACCTGGTACCCATACCACTACGGGCGTACTTCCGGCCACCGCCTGAACCGATCACCCGCCTGCAGGAAGCGCCGTTCTCTTCGCTGTGGGCACTCACGCTCACGGCCATGGGCAGCTTCCTGCTGTTTTTCTTCCCGCAGACGTTGATCGAGCTGATCGGACTGATCCAATGGCGATAGAGAATAGCGACGACCAGCCGAGAGACACCGGCCGTTTTCCGGCGCTGGCGCAGTATTTTCTCTGGGTCGACAGTCCGGCCGCCGTTCAGCGGCTGATCGTTGGTCTGGGTGTGTTGTGCGCGGTGCTGTTCCTGCTCGACTTCGTCATTCACCGGCACACCGAGGTGCCTGGCGAAGGGTTCCCGGGCTTCTATGCCATTGTCGGTTTCGTCTCTTTTACCGCGATCGTGCTGGGTGCAAAGCTGCTACGGACCCTGATCCGGCGTGACGAGAGCTTTTATTCCCCGTTCGGCGTGGATGGCGAAACCTACCCGGAGGCCGGCACCGAACGGCTGGCCATGGACGGCTCGGCATCGGACGGGAACTCATCGGAGGGTCATCGCTGATGCTGTTCGAACCTCCTCTGATCTACCTGATCGCGGCAGCGATCCTGCCGCTGCTGGCGTCGCGCTGGCGTGGGCTGCTGATGCTCGGTACACCGATCGTCGCGCTGTTCGCGATGCTGAGCTTCGAGCATGGCCTGCATGCCCAGGTCGACATGCTGGGTTTCCAGCTCACCTTCATGCGGGTGGACAAGCTGTCGCTGGTATTCGGTATTATCTTCTCCATCGCCGCCTTCCTGTCCGGCCTGTACGCCTGGCATGTCGAGGATCGCATTCAGCAGGTCGCGGCATTGGCTTATGCCGGGTCGGCCATCGGTGGGGTGTTCGCCGGCGACCTGATCACGCTGTTCATCTGGTGGGAGGGCACGGCAATCTCGTCGGTGTTCCTGATCTGGGCGCGGCGCACGCCGGCCTCGTTCGCCACCGGCATGCGCTACCTGATCATTCAGGTGCTTTCCGGGGTCATGCTGCTGGCAGGGCTGCTGTTGCATTATCAGGATACCGGTTCGATCGCCTTCGAGCACCTTGGTCTGGTCAGTACCGGAACCTGGCTGATCTTCCTGGCCATCGGCATCAAGTGCGCCTTCCCGCTGCTGCACAACTGGCTGCAGGATGCCTACCCGGCGGCGACCGTCACCGGTACGGTCATTCTTTCCGCATTCACCACCAAGATGGCCATCTACACGTTGGCACGCGGCTATGCCGGTACCGAGATCCTTGTGTATATCGGTGCGGTCATGACGCTGTTTCCCATCTTCTTTGCCGAGATCGAGAACGACCTTCGACGAGTGCTTGCCTACAGCCTGAACAACCAGCTCGGCTTCATGGTGGTCGGCATCGGTATCGGCACCGACATGGCGATCAACGGTACGGCCGCTCATGCCTTCTGCCACATCCTGTACAAGGCCCTGCTGTTCATGAGCGTGGGTGCGGTGCTGTACCGTACCGGCACATCGAAGGCGTCGGAGCTCGGCGGGCTCTACAAGTCGATGCCGGTGACCATGGTCTGCTGCTTGATCGGTGCCGCCTCGATCTCCGCCTTCCCGCTGTTCAGCGGTTTCGTGTCCAAATCACTGATTCTCAGCGCATCGGCCGGGAACGGCTACTATATCGTCTGGCTATGCCTGGTGATCGCCTCGGCCGGCGTGCTGAGCCATTCGGGTATCAAGATTCCGTACTTCACCTTCTTCGCTCACGACAGTGGCAAGCGGCCGCTGGAAGCACCGAGGCACATGCGGTACGCGATGATCATCGCCGCGGTCCTCTGTGTCGGGCTTGGCGTGTTCCCGGGCTTGCTGTACAGCCTCTTGCCCTATGAGGTGGATTACCATCCCTACGGCATCAGTCATGTACTGACACAGATGCAGCTGCTGTGCTTTGCGTTGTTGGCGTTCGTGTTCCTGATGAAGACTCACCGGCATCCGCCTGAGGTGCGCGCGACCAACATCGACAGCGATGTGGTCTACCGTAAATGGATACCGTCGATCATGCCGGGTGTGGTGGGTGCCGTTGTCGATGTGAACGACAAGGCGCGAGCCGGGGCCATGGTCGTGCTGGGCAAGGGAGTTCAGTCGCTGATGAAGGTCGCTCAACCCGGGGCGTTGCTGGCCCGTGGCTGGAGCGTGAACAGCATGATGGTGGTGGTCACCGTGATCATGATGATCGTGCTGTTTTCGAATCTGCTTTAGCTTCCTTGCGGTGGGCCCCTTCCCGCGGGCCTGTCCCGGTTCGCAAGGCTCTGATCCGGGAGTCAGGGTCCGGGAGTCAGGGTCCGGGAGTCAGGGTCCGGGAGTCAGGGTCCGGGAGTCAGGGTCCGGGAGTCAGGGTCCGGGAGTCAGGGTCCGGAAGTCAGGGTCCGGAAGTCAGGGTCCGGAAGTCAGGGTTGGGCAGTCAGGGTTGGGCAGTCAGGGTTGGGCAGTCAGGGTTAAAAATTCGGGCCACCCTCCTTGACGGCCCGAGGTATCACTTCCGATCTGGCAGTACCGATCTTGGGACTATTGTGCGATTTCCGTCGAGAACACGTCGAAGTTGAACACCAGTACGGCGCGAGCGCTGACATTGAGGTCGGTGTCTTCGGTGTCGGGGTCATCCACGCCAGCTTCGAAGTACATCAGCGCACGGTCTTCGATCAGCGTTTTCATGTAGCCCAGCGTCAGGAAGAAGGGTGTGCCACCATCATCCGCGATACCGACGACACCATAGGTGGGGCCTCTGGTAACCGCACCCTCGATCAGGAAACCGTCGTCTTCGCCACCGATGTAGTCGTCTGACGCGTATTCGAATATGGCGCCGATATCCATGTCGTTGATGGTGGTGGTGGCACCGACGCCGAGCGCGAGACCCGATTCCGCGTCGCTCGGCCCGGAACTTATGACGACACCCGTCACCGGATCGATCACATCCACGTCTGGCCCATCGGTATCCTCCGAGCCGATGCTGATGGCGGCACCCACGGTCATGCCATTGCCGATAGCGAAGCGCCCGCCGAGATCAAGCTGATCGAGCACGTCGTCGTTGACATCACCTGGTTCGAGCGTGGCCGAACCCATCAGATCGCCGCCTTCGACGAGAAGGTCGTTGGAGTACTTGACCACCGAACTCTGGCGGCTACAGCCGATGGCGTAGAAACAGCTGTTCCACCATGCGATATCCGTGATCGAGCTGACGGCATCGTAGAAGGCGCGATACTGCTTGCCGCCCTTGACGGTGCCGAAATCGCCCTGGGCGCCGACCCAGCCCTGCCGCGTTCCCGAGACGCCGTCATCCTGATCGAAGCCGAATTCGAGATAGCTGATGACGGCGGTGTTGGAGTTCGGGATATCGGCAGCGCCGTTCCAGCGCAGACGCGAACCCCAGTTGCGGAATGACAGGTCGGTCTCCGGTTCGCTGTCGAGGCCCAGGCCCAGCCTGATACTGGCATCCAGTTCACTGATGATGGTGTCCTGGGCCAGAAGGGGACTGCTTCCTAGCGTCAACGCCGCGGTGGCGAATATCAGTGACTTCTTGTTCATTGCAATCTCGCATGGGTTGAGGAGTATCCAGTGTAATCGAAATTGTCATTTTCACGATTACAAGTTGCATTTTAGCAACACCAACACCCAGGGATGCACAACCCATTCGATATCATCTTGCCGCAGACCTTGCCAAGGCCTGCTTCAAGTTCGTTTCAACGCCTCCACGCTTTGCCGGGCAAGTTCGGTGATACCTTCCCAGTCACCGGCTTTCATCATGGCCGAAGGTGCCACCCATGAGCCACCTACACACAGTACGTTCGACAATGCAAGGTAATCTTTCGCCTTGACAGCATCGATGCCGCCGGTAGGGCAGAACACCGTGTCGTGGGAACGGACCCGAGAATGCCTTTAGCAAGGCCGTGCCGCCAGCCTGCTCGGCCGGAAAGAACTTCAGTGCCGTGTAGCCGAGGTCGCGTGCCTCGATGATCTCGGCAGGCGTCATGACGCCGGGAAGCAGAGGCAGGCCGATGGACTGTGCGGTTTCACCCAGGCTACGGGTGAAGCCCGGTGTTACTGCAAACGTGGCACCGTTGTCCTGTGAGCGTTTCAGGTCTGCCGCGCTCAGCGCGGTGCCGACACCGACGATAGCGCCCTCGACGGCCGCCATCGCCTGCATGGCCGCCATCGCCACCGGCGTGCGCAAGGTGACCTCCAGCACGCTCAGGCCACCGGCTACCAGCGCCTCGGCCAGGGGCGTGGCATGTGCGACGTCGTCTATCACCAGCACCGGGATGACCGGTGCCACCTGCATGAGTTCTCGCGTTTCCATTCAGTGATCCTCGAAAAGGCTGACCGCACCGGTTTCGGCGGTGCTCACATGTTGCCGGAAACCGCCGAACAGTTCGCGCCCGATGTCTTCCGCATTCGGCGACAGGTCGACCGGAGCCGCTTCACGCGCCCCCCCATTCCTGCTCATCGACCAGTGCCTGCAATTCACCGGTAGTGGTATCCAGGCGAATCATGTCGCCATCACGCACCTTGGCCAGCGCTCCGCCAAGCTTGCACTCCGGCGATACGTGAATGGCCGCGGGAACCTTTCCGGAAGCACCTGACATGCGACCGTCGGTGACCAGCGCCACCTTGAAGCCACGATCGAGCAGCACGCCGAGCAGGGGCGTGAGCTTGTGCAGCTCGGGCATGCCATTGGCTCGCGGCCCTTGATATTGGACGACCGCGATGAAATCACGTTCGAGCTGACCCGCCTCGAATGCGTCCTTGAGTTCGCCCTGCGAATGAAACACCGCCGCCGGTGCCTCGATGATGCGGTGGGCGTCCTTGACGGCTGAAGTCTTGACCACGGCACGCCCCAGGTTACCGGACATCAGGCGCAGCCCCCCGTCGTTCAGAAAAGGCTTGTCGGCCGACGATATGATCGAGTCGTCGGCTGATTCGGCAGGCCCTTCACGCCAGCTGATTCGGCCGTCGTCGAGCCAGGGCTCCTGCGTGTACTGCCGCAGCCCCGAGTCACCCGCCACTGTTCTGACGTCTTCGTGCATCAGGCCGGCATCGAGCAGTTCGCGGATCACCAAGGCCATGCCACCGGCGGCGTGGAACTGGTTGACGTCGGCCTGACCGCTCGGATAAACATGCGTTAGCAACGGTACCGTGCGGCTCAGGGTGTTGAAATCGTCCCAGTCGATGGTGATGCCGGCGGCGCGAGCGATGGCCACCAGGTGCAGGGTATGGTTGGTGGAGCCACCGGTGGCCAGCAGGCCGACGATTGCGTTGACGATGGCCTTCTCATCGACGACACGGCCGATGGGTGTGTACTCGTTGCCGCGCATCGTGATCTGCATGGCCCGCTGCGCGGCGGCACTGGTCAGCGCGTCACGCAAGGGCGTGCCCGGATTGATGAAAGCGGCCCCCGGCATATGCAGGCCCATCACTTCCATCATCATCTGGTTGCTGTTCGCGGTACCGTAGAAGGTGCAGGTACCGGGGCCGTGGTAGGAGGCGCTCTCCGATGCGAGCAGATCGTCTCGGGTTGCCTTGCCTTCGGCGTACAGCTGGCGCGTTCTCGCCTTCTCCTTGTTGGGCAGGCCCGTGGTCATCGGCCCGGCCGGCACGAAGACCGAGGGCAGGTGACCGAAGCTCAGGGCACCCATCAGCAGACCGGGCACGATCTTGTCACAGATGCCGAGATAGACGGCTGCGTCGAACATGTTGTGCGACAACGCGATGGCGGTGGACATCGCGATGACATCGCGGCTGAACAGTGACAGCTCCATGCCCGGCATGCCCTGCGTGACGCCGTCGCACATGGCCGGCGTGCCACCGGCAACCTGGGCCGTGGCGCCGACCTGCCGGACCGCCTCCTTGATGAGATCGGGGTAGGTCTGATAAGGCTGGTGCGCCGAGAGCATGTCGTTGTAAGAGGTGACGATACCCAGGTTCGGTTGTTTCTCGGCCTGCAGTATTATCTTGTCGGCAGCGGGCGAGGCCGCCACCGCATGCGCCAGGTTCGTGCAGGAGAGGCTGCCACGCTGCGGGTGCTGCCTGGACAAACGATCCACTCGTGCGAGATAGTGGCCGCGGGCAGCCTCGCTGCGTTGCTGTATGCGCCGGGTGACGCTGGCGATCGTGTCATTCAGATCTGACATGATTCGGTGTGCCTCAAGAGTGCTGTAAGATTGCTACGCAGTATGGCACAGGCGTGGGTCAGCTTCGAATGGAGAAGCGGGCCGGGCGTCAAGACGACAGCGCTTGTGTCTCGATGCAGTCGGGCAGGCTCGAATGCCGCATCGAACCCGAACGTTCGCCCTCCGTTTCCTGTAGTAAAATTACAAGGTATCGACCTCGCTGTCTGTCTGCCGCATTCATCAACGAGTCAACCGATCAACTTCCATGATCCCCAATTTCGCATCAAACGAACCCGTTCCGCCGTTCGATTTCATCCTGTTCGGTGGCACTGGCGACCTGTCGATCCGCAAGCTGATCCCGGCCATGTACTTTCGCTACTGCGACGGCCAGTTGCCGGACGATGCGCGCGTCATCGCGGTGGCGCGCAGTGATTTCGATACCGAGGGCTTTCGCCGCGAGCTCGGCGAACAGGTGCCCCAGCACATCGGCGATGACGTGTTCGATGAGGGCAAATGGCGGGAATTCCTGGAACATGTGCACTACAAGCCGGTGGATGTCACGAACGCTGATGACTATCGCGGCCTGGGCGAAATGCTGGAAGGGCGCGACGACATCGTGCGGGTCTTCTACCTGTCGGTCGCGCCGAGCCTGTTCGCGCGTATCTGCGAGGGGGTCCACGAGGCCGGGCTGATCACTTCGCACAGTCGAGTGGCCCTGGAAAAACCGCTGGGCCGTGATCAGGCTTCGGCGGAGGAGATCAACGACAGGCTGTCGGAAGTGTTCACGGAAGAGCAGATCTTCCGCATCGATCATTACCTGGGCAAGGAGACCGTGCAGAATTTGCTGGCCCTGCGCTTCGGCAACACCTTGTTCGAGCCGCTGTGGCGCAGTGAGCACGTCACCGATGTGCAGATAACGATCGCGGAAACCCTCGGTGTGGAAGGCCGCGGAGCGTTCTACGACCAGACCGGCGCGCTGCGCGACATGGTGCAGAATCATCTGCTGCAACTGATGGTGATCATTGCCATGGAGCCGCCGGCGAGCATCGAACCGGACGCGGTACGCGACGAGAAGATCAAGGTATTGCGCGCGCTGACACCGCTCACAGGCACCGACGTGATCGAGAATTCGGTACGCGGGCAATACAAGGCCGGCGCCTACCGCGACGGTCCGGTGCCGGGCTACCTCGACAACGAAGACATTCCGAACGGCAGCGACACCGAAACCTACGTCGCGCTGCGGGCGGAGATCGCTTCGTGGCGCTGGAAGGGGGTGCCGTTCTATCTGCGTACCGGCAAGCGCATGGAGGAGAAGGTCACCGAGATCATCATCAATTTCAAGAAGGTGCCGCACCTGATATTCGACACCTCCGATGGCATGTCCACACCCAACCAGCTCATCATCCGGATGCAGCCGGACGAGAGCATCAAGCTGCGCGTGTACGTGAAAGCTTCGGGTGATGACATCCAGCTGCGTCCGGTACATCTGAACCTGGATTTCAACGAACTGCTCGGCAAGCGCCGCATGATCGCCTACGAGCGGCTGATCATGGATGTGGTGCGCGGTGTGCCCACTCTGTTCATGCGTCGCGACGAGGTTGCTGCTGCCTGGGCCTGGATCGATCCCATTCGTCAGGCCTGGGAGCAGTACCAGTATCGACCGAAACCTTATACCTCAGGCACCTGGGGGCCGACGGCCGCCAGCGCACTGATCAGCCGTGGAGGCTTGAAATGGAACGAGGACTAGACGTGGACGGCAAGGGCTCTGACGGCAAGAACATGGACGGCAAGAATCCGTCACGGGTGACCGCGCATTCGGTGCCGGACTGGCACGTCGCGCCGGATCGTGAAACGTTGGCCGAACAGGTCGCCCGTGCCACGCTTGCACGGCTTCGCACCGCCATCGAAGTCGATGGGATGGCCTCGCTCGTGGTGTCCGGCGGGAGCACCCCGGTGCCCTTGTTCGCCAGGCTCTCGCAGGCCGATCTCGACTGGGGCCGCGTGAGCATCACGCTGGCCGATGAACGCTGGGTGCCGACCGACGATACCGCGAGCAACGAGAAACTGATCCGCGAAACACTGCTGGTCGAGCGTGCCGCGAGCGCCACCTTCGTCAGCCTCTACCGTGAAGGCCAGTCTCCCGCGGAGGCGCTGGCCGATATCGAGGCGGCGGTGGCAGCCATACCGCGGCCTTTCAGCGTGGTGATCCTGGGCATGGGTGCCGATGGCCATACCGCGTCATTGTTTCCCGACGCGCCCGACGTTCAGCAGGCATTGGCAACGCAGAATGATGCGAACGTCGCCATCATGAAACCCGCGTCTCAACCACAAACGCGCATCACGCTGACGCGGGCCGCTCTGCTCGATTCGGCACAGCGAATCCTGCACATCACCGGGGTCGACAAGCGCATGGTGCTCGAAGGTGCACTTGCCGACACCCTGGCAGACAGTACGGGGCAGCTGCTACCGATCGCCCGCTTCTTCGATCGGGATACCGGGGCGCCGTCAGTGTACTGGTCCGAATAGATGCTGTCGAAGATCAAGTCGGCACGCGATGGCCTGCGCAAGTCTGAGCAGAAGGTCGCCGATGCGATCCTTGCCGATCCCGAAGCGAGCGTCCAGTCGTCGATTCAGACGCTTGCCAGCCGGGCCACCGTCAGTGAACCCACCGTGATTCGTTTCTGCCGGGCGCTCGATTGTGTCGGCTTCCAGCAATTCAAGCTACGCCTCGCGCAGGATCTGGCCAGCCGCGACACCTTCTTCTACCGCGACGTGACCGCCGGTGACACCAGCCGCGAACTGTCGACCAAGCTGCTGGACGGTGCCATCGCCTCGCTGGTTCATATCCGTCATACTCTCGATCCGGAATTGCTGGATCGTGCCATCGAACTGTACGAGGCCTGTGAGCGAGTGGAATTCTACGGCTCGGGTGGCTCGGCCATCGTCGGTGAGGACGCCCAGCTGAAGTTCTTCCGCCTGGGCAAGCCGGCGATCGCCTACTCCGACCCCCACATCCAGCATTCGGCCGCCGCGCTGCTTGACGAACGTGCACTGGTGATCGCGATCTCGCATTCGGGGCGGAGCCGCGACATCCTCACCACCGTGGATATCGCGCGCCAGGCGCGCGCCAGGGTCATCGCCGTCACCGCGACCAAGTCGCCGCTGGCGGAGCTCAGCGACATCGCCCTGACCGTCGACGTCGTCGAAGACAGCGACATCTTCTCGCCGGTGAAATCCCGCCTGGGCCAGATGGTGGTACTCGACATACTGGCCGTCGGGGTTGCGGTACGCGGTGGCGACGCCATGCTGCAACAACTGGCCCGTGCACGCCGGGCAATCGATTCCCGATTCGTCTGAGTTCGCGGCCTGGGTTCGCGATCCGGGTCAGCGATTTGTCCGCGCGAGGCTCGCCTCTATCCCTTGCCAGCATCAGATCGAGGTTCTGCACTGCCGCCCCCGACGCTCCCTTGCCCAGGTTGTCGTAAACCGCCACTACCGTTGCCTGCTTGTGATCGTCGTTGCCGAAGACGTGCAGCGTCATCCGGTTCGTACCGTTGTGCGTTTCCGGGTTCAACGCCTGCGACGGTGGCTGTGACAGCACCTGCGATTCTGCCATGGCTGCGACCTCGACAACGCTTCCGGGGACCGCTGCATGGTGCTCGGTCAAGGCTTCGTGAAGCTGCGCGACCGTCGGTGCATGGGTCAGCCAGGCGAGCTGTAGCGTCGTCATGACCATCATTCCCTGCGCGAACGCGCCCACCGCCGGTGTGAACAGTGGCCGAGCGGTAAGCCCGGAGTAGCGTTGGAGTTCCGGCATGTGTTTGTGATCGAGTGTCAACCCGTAGGGCGAGTACCTGCTGATCGAAGCGCCGGCACTCTCATAGTCGTCGATCATCGAACGTCCGCCCCCGCTGTAGCCGGACACACCATGCACCGCCACCGGCATGTCGCGTGGAACCAGCCCGGCATTTGACGAGTGGTCGCAATCCGGCAATGGCACCCTGAGGCCAACAGCCCGGGTTGCTGACCCGGTGCGCCTGCCGTATCGCTGCCTGTTGTTCAGATCCGATTTCAGGAAAGCCGTAAGTCCACCCATCACTGACCCGGTGCGCCGATGACGCGTCGATGACGCGGGTACGCTCATTGTCGATCAGCTGAACGCTGTTTCTCGCCGCGGCATCGGGCAGGCAAAGGATCGCGATGTCCGCCTCATTCAACAGGCGCCGACGCTCTTCCACGTCCTTGCGCCGATCAGGATCGATTTCGAGCAGCGTCAGGTCACGCCGTTCAGCCAGCATGTCGCGAATACGCAGGCCCGTGGTGCCTGCTTCGCCATCGATGAAGATCGTTGTGCTCATAGGGTCTCATTGTGCGCGCTCCCGAAGTGTACAGCGGGATGCGCTCCACCGGATGGATCATGTCCTCGGTATCAGGTCCTCGGTATCGGGCAGACAGCGAGTGGAGCGATAGTGGAACCGCTATGCCGCAACGCCTTTGAGCACCTCTGCGGCCGCCTCATGAACCTGTGCCTTGTCTTCATCGAGCGATTGCAGGCGCTCGGCAAGAGGCGCATCAACGGTCTGCGTCGACGTCTGTCCATCACCATCATCAGCGCCCTGACCATCACCCAGCTCGGCGCGCAGTATCCGGATGGCGGATACATCGGCCATCAGCCTGCGGCCGTGATCGAGTAGCGCTGTAAGCGCCTCTTCGGACAGGCGTACGCGCCTTGGCTCGGCGGCGGTGCGCTGCATCATGCTCGCGAGTGCCGTCAGCGCGGCGTGGGCGCGATCTCGCGCGAGGGCCTGCTCGGTAACGTTGAGCTTGCCGGGCGGGCGTACGGCACTTGCGGTGTAGCTATCCAGTGCCTCGACTGTCGCTTGCACGGCAGCTGGCAATTTTTCACGCTCCCAGGACGGTAGCAGGTAGCTGAACCCCCAGGCGAAGAGCGCACCGACCACGGTATCCCCGGCACGTCCGCCGATCGCGAAGCCGACCGCCGGGTCCATCGCATGCGAGTGCAGGAGTGCCATCACCGTCGAGGCTGCGGCTGCCAGCCAGTAACGTCGGGTCAGAGTGGCATGGGCTACCGCCACGGCGCTCAGGAACACCAGTGATAGCGCGATCGGCGAGCTTATCGTCGTGAGCGCCAGCACCACCAGGCAACCGGCGAAGGTGCCGAGCACACGGGCATTGCGCCGCACCAAGGTTTGTTCCAGGCTGCCGCGCAGTACGACCGCGACGCTCAGCACGACCCACTGCGGATGGGGTGTCCAGGGTAACCAGGGCGCTACGGCGTAGGCGGCACCCATCGCGATCGCCATGCGAACTGCGTGCCGTGCCACGGGTGAGTGAAATCGCAGGTTCTTCACCAGGGCATGCCATTGCCATCGCTCCGCGGAGATGAAGCGCTTGACGTCGGCCGTGTTCGACAACCCTGGCTGGACGTTGCCACGTGCAAGCTCCGCGATGTGGAAGGCATCGCGGCGCATGGCACGCACGCGGAAACGCAACACCTGCACGTAGCTCTCATAGGCGGCATCGGCACCCGCGGGTGACCCGTCGTAGAGTGCCTCGGCGTTGTATTCGCCGGTAAGCGAGTCGGGCGTGCGGCTGTCGAGCGCGCTTACCGCGGCTTCCAGGTCACGTGCGATTCGTCGCAGTGCCTTCGCGGAGCGTCTGGTCAGCCAGCGTCGGTGAGCCGGATTCACCCCGGGTAACGATCGGTCGAAGCGGCTCACCACGAGCGAATCGCGCAGTTCCACGGTACGGGTCAGGATGGTACGCTCGCGCAGGGTCGCGTTGCCTTCGAACATGAAGTCTCGGGCAAGTTGCAGGCGATCGGCGAAGTCGGCCTCGCCGTACAGCCAGCGACGCCAGGCACCGGCCCTTGTCGGGTCGTTTTCCGGACGGTCGACCAGCTCGGCACGGGTCTCGAGGCGAAGCGCCATGGCGCTCAGCAGGTCGCGTAGGGCCGAGCGTCGGTAGCGCCGTTTCAGTGCGAGCGCGCAGCAGATTGCCCACAGTGTGTACGCAAGCGCACCGGCGACGTGCCAGGGCAGGATGGTAAGCAAGATCGCGACTTGGCTGTCATCGGCCAGTTGCTCCGGTTTCGCCGTGGCCAGCGCGAAGACCACGGCAAGGATCGGTGCGAACGCGACCAACGCGGCGCGTGGCCCCCAGGCGAGCAACAGGGTCGCGACGAAGCCGACACCCGCGATGGCGAATCCGAGCAAGACGGGCGAGCCAAGGCTTGCGAGGATCACCCAGGAGGCGACAACGCTCAGGATCGCCGCGCTTGCGACGCGGTGTGCCGTTCGCCGCGCCGGCAGGGGGTGATCGGCGAAGCTGGTGCACACTGCCGCACCGAGCGCGATGTTTGCCGCGTCGAGACCGGCAGCGAGGCTTACGAGCAGGTGCACCAGTGCCAGCCCGACCGCCACGGCGATGGCATTGAGAACAACGGCGTTGCGAATCTTCAGCACATCCCGAACCAGCCCACGCCGGGTCAGCGCAACTCCGCCGTCTCGCCGAAGGCCGACACGGTCAGCAAGTCTTCCAGTATGCGCGCACGAGCGAACAGTACATCGGCATCGATGCGGAACAGCGCCGAGCCGCCGGAGCCCACGTCGGCCGTGATGGGTGTGGTGAAATCCGCGGATTCGGATATCTGGATCTCGAAACCCGCAATGCCTTCAGGAGGATCGACAACCTCGACCAGCAAGGCCTGGCCGCGGCGTGTGATGCGGGAGCTCACCAACGGCAGCTCAGGGTCTATGTCGGCAACGGTGACGCGTGTCGACGAGGCGAACCCGCGCAGGCCCTGATCATCGAGCCCGCGTACGTTGAGATAATAGGCACCGGCTTCGACCGGGGGTAGGCTCAGCGAATTGTCGTCTGCTTCGAAATCGGCGGTGACGTCATCGCCTGCGCTGTCACGGCTGAGCTGTACGTAGAAACCCTGGCTATCGGTCAGCGGCCACAGCTCGACCAGATCGTCGGTGGCTATGCGTACCGGTACGAACCGGTATACCGGAGAAGGTAGCAACGGTACGGGCGGTGAGGGCGGTTCGCCCTCCACGGCCACCGAACCGAAACCGCCGAGAACATCCACGCTCTCCCCTTCGGCCTCGAGCTCCACTTGGCCCTCGGTCACGGTGACCAGCAGCCGGGCTGCATCGGCGTCGAATCCGAATTCGGTTCCGCGCACCGCTGCCGACGCATGGGGCGTGGTGATGATGAACTCGTTGGGTTGAGTGCCGCGGCGTGGCACATCGGCATCCAGGACGCCGGATTCACCGAGTATCTCGACCAGGCAACTGTCGTCGTCCGACAGGCAGTTCAGCCGCGTGATCCGCGCTCGCGTGCCCGGTTGCATGTTCACCACACTGCCGTTGGCGAACTCGAGGCTGACGAAACCGTCGAGCCCGGTCTCGAGCAGATCGCCCAGCACCACCTCGTTGTCGCGTAGCAGGGGCTGACCATCCTGAGTGGCAGTGCCCTTGACGAAAACGACGGTTGCAGACTCTTCGCGCAGGGGCACGTACAGAGGAATGCGCACAGTTTCACCGGCCGTGAGCCTGGTGTCCACCGGCTTGCGATTGAACTCGGCGAGGAGGTTGGCAAGCCCCGACTGGCCGAGTTCCCGGCGAGCGATGGTCGTGAAGGTATCGTCCTCCTCAGCTTGTATATCGCGGGCGCTGATGCTGCCGGGGGGCTGGACGGATTCGGAACCCGGTGGCGCCGGTTCCTGTGCCACCGGGCTCTGGGCCGTCGCGATGGTAGCGATCGACGTCGTCACAAACGTCAGGCACAGGTACGACAGGCAGCTTGGCAAGGCTCTGAACATCATTCAGCAAATAATCACTTGGCAGGGACCACCGCTCGGCAGGGAACTCCACTGGTCAGAAACGGCCAATGGACAGAAGACATCACTGAGGAGGCGGCAGATCCTTCAGGCGAGTGAGGCGCAGCATGTTGGTCGTACCGGTTCGACCGAACGGCATGCCGGCGGTGATGGCAATGATCTCACCCTTTTCACCGAAACCCTCGGCGAGCGTGATACGAATGGCGTTGTCCACCATCTGTTGCACATCGTGCATTTCCTCGGAAAGCACAGCGTACACCCCCCACACCAGTGCCAGCATTCTTGCCGTGCGAATATCCGGAGTGCAACCGATGACGGAGGCCGTGGGCCGTTCGCGGGCAGCGCGGAAGCTGCTGAAACCGGACTCGGTGTAAGTGAAGGTCGCGGCAAGCGGCATCACCGTGGCTACATGGCGCAGGGACGAGCTGATGGCATCGGCCACCGAGTTGCCCGGCTTCGGCATGGAGGCATCGATGGCGATGCGGTATTGCGGATCTCTCTCGACTTCGACCATGATGCGATCCATCGCGGTGGCCGCCTCGATCGGAAACTGACCTGCCGCCGTTTCCGCTGACAGCATCACCGCGTCGGCACCGTCGTAGATGGCCGTGGCCACATCCGATGATTCGGCCCGGGTAGGCACCGGCGAGGTGATCATCGATTCCAGCATCTGGGTGGCGATGACCACCGGTTTGCCGGCCTGGCGTGCCGACCGCGTGATGCGTTTTTGCACCACCGGCACCGTTTCCTGCGGCATTTCCACGCCCAGGTCGCCGCGTGCCACCATCACCCCGTCACTCAGCGCAACGATATCATCGAGGTGCTGGATGGCCGATGGCTTTTCCAGCTTGGCCATGATCGCCACCTGCCCACCGACGATCTCACGCAGCTCGGTCATGTCTTCCGGACGTTGCACGAACGAGATGGCCACCCAGTCGACATCGAGTTGCAGCGCATAGTCGAGATCCTTGCGATCCTTATCGGTCAACGGCGAGATCGGCAGATACAGGTCTGGCACGTTGACGCCCTTGTTGTCGCTGATGACCCCGCCGACTTCCACCTTCGTTACCGCGCGGTGTTCATCGAACTCGACCACGCGCAGGCGAATCTTGCCATCGTTGACCAGCAGCTGTGCGCCGACGGTCAGAGCGGCGAAGATTTCCGGATGCAGCAGCGGCGCGCGCGTGGCATCGCCGAGTGTATCGTCCTGATCGAGCACGAATTCGGCGCCCACTTCGAGGGTGGCCCGCTTGTCCTTGAAACGACCGACCCGCAGCTTGGGACCCTGCAAATCGGCGAGAATGCCGATGGGCCGGCCACGTTCCTTTTCCACTTCCCGGATGAAGCCGTGCGTACGCTTGTGATCTTCGTGCGTACCGTGGCTGAAGTTGAGCCGGAACACATCGATACCTGCATCGTACAGGCGGCCGATGGTGTCCTTGTCATTGCTCGACGGCCCCAGCGTGGCGATGATCTTGGCGTCTCTTCTGCGCTTCATGATGATGTGCTGTACCTGTTCTGCAGTGAAACTACTCGGATCGGCGTCCGAAATCAGTCGGCAATCTTAACGCAATGAGCGTGTGCCGGCGAAACGTGTGGATTACGTCGGGTTGACCATCGGCCCTGTGTATCTTGAAGCCGGCCAGCGCGCCGGTACCGATCGTCGTCAGGCTACAGGCGTGCTCTCAGATTGCCTTTCAGCTCACGCTGCGTGCGCGGTGATTCGGCACGTTGCCGCCGATCCTGCGGGTGACCTGTGCCGCCGCGTCGCGAACCTTCGAGCCGAGTTCCCCCAGTCGTTCATCCGGCAGGCGGGCCACCGGCCCGGATATCGACAGGCCGGCAAGCGCCTGATCACGAGTGTCATGAATCGCCGCGGCGATGCAGCGCATGCCCTGATGGCACTCTTCGTCGTCGATCGACCAGCCACGCAGCCAGATCAGCCGGAGGTCCTCGAACAGAGGTTCAGATGAGACGAGGGTGTTCGGTGTGAAGCGCGGCAGTCCGTTGTGCAGCAGCAATGCGTCGACCTGCTCTCTCGAACGTTCCGCCAACAGCGCCTTGCCGATGCCCGAGCAATGCGCCTGGCTACGTGTGCCAGGCAAGTGAAAGGCACGCACGGCATGAAACGAATCCACCTGGGTGAGGAATGTGATCTCGCCCTGGTCGGTGATCACCGCCAGGTTCGCGGTTTCACCGGTGTCCTGCATCAGTGTGCGCATGATCGGCTGAGCGGCGTCTACCAAGTTGGTGCGATGCAGGTAACCGCTGCCCACGGTATAGGCTTCGATGCCTACCGCCCATTCCTGGCTGACGGCGTCGAAGTCCACGAAGCCCTGTTTCTGCAAGGTGGCGAGCAGGCGATAGGCGCTGGATACCGGTAGTTCCACCTGCGAGGCGATATCCGACAGGGTGGCGCTGCCTCGCTGGCCCAGCAGCTTCAGCAACACCAGACCGCGATCCAGTGCCTGAACGGTCGTTGCATCCTGCAGCTCCGCGTCGGGCAGGCGCGGCCGACCCGGACCGCGACGCCTGCCGGGTGGTGTGGAGTTTTCCATGTCGCCGAACCTCGTCTTCAGGAACATGGAGTGTACTAGCGGTCCTCTTTGCAAGCGATCTTCCGTTCCTCTTTCGAGTGAACTTCCGTTCCTCTTTCAAGCGATCTTCCGGTCCTCTTTCAAGTGCACTTCCGGGCAGCGGAAAATCGATAACTACACGCTTAACAGATCATTGCGATTTATTCGCACCGAATAAAAATCAATTTCGGAAAAATTGACGAGAAAATTGGCTGTCGTATACTCAGGTTGCATACCTATTTGGAGTCTGCTGATGAGTGACCCGCATGGCCAGAATCCGGTCTTCATTCCGGGGCCGACCAACATTCCCGCGCGCCTGCTCTCGGCAATGCACACCCAGACAATCGATCACCGCGCGCCGGATTTCAAGGATGCCGTGCTGCTGCCCCTGTTCGACGATCTGAAGAAGGTCTTCAAGACGAACACGGGCACGATCATCACGTTCCCGGCCAGTGGTACCGGGGGCTGGGAGGCTGCCGTGACCAACACGCTGTCGCCGGGCGACAAGGTATTGATCGCACGCTACGGCATGTTCTCGCATCGTTGGATCGATCTGTGTCAGCGCCATCGGCTCGATGTCGAAGTCATCGAGTGCGAGTGGGGCACGGGCGCACCGGCCGATCGTTTTGCCGAACGGCTGGCGGCCGACACGGCGCGTCAGATCAAGGCGGTGCTCGTCACTCACAACGAGACCGCGACCGGTGTGCGCAGCGACATCGGCGCCGTGCGCAACGCAATCGATTCGACCGGTCACCCGGCTCTGCTGATGGCCGATTGCGTCAGCTCGCTGGCCAGCATGGATTTCCGCATGGACGAATGGGGGGTGGATATCGCGGTTGCCGGTTCGCAGAAGGGCTTCATGCTGTACACCGGCCTTGCCATCGTCGGCGTCAGCGGCAAGGCGCTCGAATGCATGCACGGCGCGACCAGCACCCGCTGCTTCTTCGACTTCCGGATGATGAAGGAGGCAAACGACAAGGGTGGGTACCCGTACACACCCGCCGTCCATCTATTGAAAGGCCTGCGGGCAAGTCTGGACATGCTGCTCGAGGAAGGGTTGGACAACGTGTTCGAACGGCATCACCGGATGGCGGAAGGGGTGCGTCGTGCAGTGGCGGCCTGGGGCCTGGATCTGTGTGCGCGAACGCCCGAGCTGAGTTCCGATACGGTCAGTGCCATCTACGTGCCCGATGGGTTCGACAGTGACGAGCTTGCCGAGCATGCCTACAACACCTATGGTGTCTCCTTCGGCATCGGGCTTGGCGAGATGGCGGGCAAGGCCTTCCGCATCGGCCATCTCGGTGCGTTGACCGAGCCGATGGCGCTAGCGGGGCTGGCTACCGTCGAGATGGCGATGAAAGACCTGAATTACCCGCTCGAGCTGGGTGCCGGCGTGGTCGCCGCGCAAGAGTTCTACCGCAGTGGGAGTACCGGTTCATGAAGTCTGAAAACAGTACCGAAGGCAGCAACGGTGACGATGCCGCGCTGACCATCCCCACGTTCGACGATGTGCAGGCGGCACACGAGCGAATCAAGCCGTACATCCATCGCACACCGATACTCACGTCGAGCTTTCTCGACGAGCGCACCGGTGTCAGCCTGTTCTTCAAGTGCGAGAATTTCCAGAAGGCCGGAGCGTTCAAGGTGCGTGGGGCCAGCAATGCAGTATTTGGTCTTGACGATGCGATGGCCGAGAAGGGGGTGGCCACCCATTCGAGTGGCAACCATGCCTTGTCGCTATCGTATGCGGCCGGGCGTCGCGGTATTCCGTGCCATGTGGTGATGCCACGCACGGCACCTGAGGCGAAGAAGGATGCGGTACGCGGTTACGGGGGCGAGATCACCGAATGCGAGCCCTCCACCACGTCGCGTGAAGCCGAGTTCGCGAAGCTTGTGGAACGCACCGGTGCCGAGTTCGTGCACCCCTACAACGATCCGCGCGTGATCGCAGGCCAGGCTACCTGCTCGCTGGAAATGCTCGAGCAGACGCACGATCTCGATGCGGTGGTCGCACCCATCGGCGGCGGTGGCATGATTTCCGGCACCTGCCTGACCCTGTCGAACCGGGCTCCGGGCATGAAGATCTACGCTGCGGAACCTGTCAATGCGGACGATGCGATGCGCTCCTTCAAGGCCGGGCACATCATCGCGGATGATGCTCCCGACACCATCGCCGATGGCTTGAAGGTCCCGTTGAAGGAATACACGTGGCACTTCGTGTCGCGCCATGTCACCGACATTCTCACCGCCACCGAGGAGGAGATAGTCGATGCCATGAAGCTGACCTGGCAGCGCATGAAGATCGTCATAGAACCGTCGTGCGCGGTGCCGCTGGCGGTCATCCTGAAGAACGCGGATCTGTTCGCCGGCCAGCGGGTCGGCGTCATCATCACCGGTGGCAATGTCGATATGGACAAGCTGCCCTGGATCACAAATTGAGGATCACTTCCTGATGAACATCATGATATCGCCCGACGAGACCGTCGCGCTCGACGAATTCGAGGTCGGCTACGACATTCCGGCCAAGCCCGGCATGGCAGAGGCGGACATCCAGACGCCTTGCCTGATCGTGGATCTCGACGCGTTCGAGAAGAACGTGGAAACGATGCGTCGGTTCTGTGCCGAAAAGGGGGTACGGCATCGCGTGCATGGCAAGATGCACAAGTCGGTGGATGTGGCGCAGTACCAGGTCGACAAGGGCGATGCGGTCGGCGTCTGTTGTCAGAAGGTGTCGGAGGCGGAAGTGTTCGCCCGGGGTGGCATCAAGGATGTGCTGGTGTCGAACCAGGTAAGGGATCCGGCGAAGATCGATCGGCTCGCGCGCATGCCGAAACTGGGGGCCCGCACCCTGTGCTGCGTGGACGACATGGCCAATGTGGCAGAGCTTTCCGCTGCCGCCGTGAAGCATGGCACCGAGATCGAATGCCTGGTGGAAATCGACTGCGGTGCCGGCCGTTGCGGTGTGACGGCCGGCCAGCCTGTGGTGGAGCTGGCCCAGGCCATCGATGCGGCCGATGGCCTCAAGTTCGCCGGCATCCAGGCCTACCAGGGTGCCATGCAACACCTGGAGAGCTATGAAGAGCGCAAGCAGAAGACGGCCGCTGCGATAGAGATGGTGCGTGACACTCTCGTGCTGCTGGAAGCCGAGGGGCTGAGCTGCGACATCATCGGTGGAGGTGGCACCGGTAGTTACTATTTCGAAGGTAGTTCGGGTGTGTTCAACGAACTGCAATGCGGCTCGTACGCGTTCATGGACGCCGACTACGGGCGCATCAAGGACAAGAACGGCGAGCGCATCAGTGAATTCGACAATTCACTGTTCATCCTCACCTCGGTCATGAGCCATGCGAAGGCCGACAAGGCGATCTGCGATGCCGGGCTCAAGGCACAGTCGGTCGACAGCGGCCTGCCCGTGATCTTCGGCCGGGATGATGTCGAGTATGTGAAGTGCTCCGATGAACACGGCGTCATCGCCGATTCGAAGGGCGTACTCGCCATCAACGAGAAGTTGCGACTCGTGCCGGGTCACTGTGATCCGACCTGCAACGTGCACAACTGGTACGTCGGTGTGCGCGACGGCAAGGTCGAGGCACTGTGGCCTGTCAGTGCACGCGGCATGGCCTACTGAAGGGGGCGGGCAGCTATGTTGGTAGTCAACGAGAAGGCGTGTGAAGAGGTCGTCGGGCGCGGTGATGCCTTCACGGCCATCGAATCGGTGTTCGCGGCCATGGCGCGTGGCGAGGCCGGCAACTTTCCGGTCGTGCGCGAGGCGATCGGCCATGCCGACGCGCTGTACGGGTTCAAGTCAGGCTTCGATCGGAGCACGATGGCGCTGGGTGTGAAGTCAGGCGGGTACTGGCCCGGCAACCTGGACAAGGGCCTGACCAACCACCAGTCCACGGTCTGCCTGTTCGATCCCGACTCCGGTCAGTTGCAGGCCCTGGTCGGGGGCAACTACCTCACCGCCTTGCGTACCGCAGCGGCCAGTGCGGTATCCGTTGCCCACCTGGCGCGCCAGGATGCGAAGGTCCTGGGCATGATCGGTGCGGGCCACCAGGCGGCGTTCCAGATGCGTGCCGCCGCCGAGCAGCGTCGATTCGACAAGGTTCTGGCCTGGAACTACCATGAGGACATGCTGCCCGCCCTGGGCAAGGTGGCCGAAGAACTGGGCCTGCCGTTCGAGGCGGTCAGCCAGGAGGAGCTCGGTAACCAGGCGGATGTGATCATCAGCATCACGTCGGCGAAGACACCGCTGCTGATGAAAGAGTGGGTCACGCCCGGTACGCACATCGCCTGCATGGGTACCGATACCGCAGGCAAGCAGGAAATGGATCCGGCACTGTTCAGTGTGTCGCAGGTGTTCACGGATGAGGTGGCCCAGTCCATCAGTATCGGCGAGGCCCAGCATGCGATCGGGGACGGCTCCATCGAAGAGTCTGCCATCAACACGATCGGTGCAGTCATCACGGGCAAACACCCCGGGCGAACCGGCGATGAAGAGATAACGCTGTTCGATGGTACCGGGGTTGGCTTGCAGGATCTGGCCATCGCGATGGCGGCCATGAAGCTTGCGAAAGAGAAGGGTCTGGCGAACGAACTGGACTGGTAATCCCGCTGCAAAGGAGAGTGTGCCCGTGAGTGTAGCCCTACTGGCCCTGTTGGCCTTCCTGCCGATCTTTCTTGCCGGCATCCTGCTCGTGGGTTTTCGCATGCCGGCGCGCCTGGCGATGCCGATCGTGTACGTCTGCGCTGTCGTGGTGGCCTTGTTCGCCTGGGACATGAGCTTCAACCGCGTGCTGGCATCGACCTTCCAGGGCCTGCTGCTGACTGTATCCATCCTGTGGATCATCTTCGGTGCGATCCTGCTGCTCAACACGCTCAAGCATTCCGGTGGCATCCGCGCCATCCGCAACGGCTTCTCAGGCATCAGTGCCGACCGCCGGGTGCAGGCCATCATCGTGGCCTGGCTGTTCGGCTGTTTCATCGAAGGCGCCTCCGGCTTCGGCACGCCGGCGGCAGTGGCCGCCCCGCTGATGGTGGCTCTCGGCTTCCCGGCGCTTGCCGCAGTGGTCGTGGGCATGATGATTCAGTCCACCCCGGTATCGTTCGGTGCGGTCGGCACACCTATCGTCGTCGGTGTCGCCGGTGGTCTCGACAAGGTCAGCATCAGCGAACAGCTCGCCGCCGGGGGCTCGGACTGGACGGAGTACTTCCGTCTGATCACCAGCGAGGTGGCCATCACCCATGGCATCGTCGGCATCTTCATGCCCTTCCTGCTGGTCATGATCATGGTGCGCTTCTTCGGCGAGCGTCGTTCCTGGACCGAAGGCTTCTCGATCCTGCCGTTCGCCCTGTTCGCCGGCGTCTCGTTCGCGGTGCCCTACATGCTCGCCGGGGTACTGCTCGGGCCGGAGTTCCCGTCCATGATCGGCGCGATGGTAGGGCTTGCCATCGTCGTGCCGGCGGCGCGCCGCGGCTTCCTGATTCCGAAGGATGTGTGGGATTTCCCGGAGGAGCGCCGCTGGCCCGACGCCTGGATCGGTTCCATCAAGATCGACCTCGAACGGAAGACCGATCGAGAAGACATGTCCGCGCTGATGGGCTGGATTCCGTATGTGCTGCTGGCCGTGCTCCTGGTGGTCTCGCGCACCGTACCGGCGGTGAAGGAGGCGCTGACGGCAATGGCCTTTGGCTGGACCGACATTCTCGGCGAGACCGACGTCACCGGTAGTGTCGAGCCCCTGTACCTGCCCGGTGGCATCCTGCTGATGGTGGTCATTATCACCTTCTTCCTGCATCGCATGAAACCGGGCGAGATCGGAGCGGCGTTCAAGGAATCCACCAATACGATCCTGGGCGCTGGCTTCGTGCTGATCTTCACGATCCCGATGGTGCGCATCCTGATCAATTCCGGCGTCAACGGTGCCGATCTGATGTCGATGCCGGTCGCCATGGCTACGTTTGTTTCCGACAGTGTCGGTGAGATCTACCCACTGTTCGCACCGGCAGTGGGTGGTCTGGGTGCCTTCATCGCCGGCTCCAACACGGTGTCGAACCTGATGCTGTCCGACTTCCAGTTCAATGTGGCCCGGCAGCTCGACATGTCGAGTTCCATGCTGGTCGCGTTGCAAGCCGTCGGTGCGGCCGCGGGCAACATGATCGCCATCCACAATGTGGTGGCTGCGTCGGCGACGGTGGGCCTGCTCGGTCGGGAAGGCGCTACCTTGCGTATCACCATCCTGCCGACACTGTTTTATTTCACGTTCGTCGGCATTATCGGTCTGCTCGCGATCAACGTGCTGCAACTCGGCGATCCACTGATGGCCTTGTTGAATCCATAGGCAACAACCGGAGCGATCAACATGTCAGCCAATCCAGCCAGCCTCGAGCTCGATGCCCCCCCGCCGGCTCCGGCACCGGTCGCGGAGTCGGCCGAACTGAAGTCGAAGCGAGCGCGATGCCGAGAGCAGTTGAGTGCGCTCCTGCCAGCGTCCTGCCTGTTGTCGACACCGGAAGAGCTGCGGCCCTATGAGAGCGATGGGCTAACGGTGTTTCGCAAGACGCCGCTGCTGGTGGTGCTGCCCGAAACCATCGAACAGATCCAGGGCATCATGCGCTGGGCCAGCGAACAGGGCGTGCCCGTCGTGGCCCGGGGTGCGGGTACCGGGCTTTCCGGTGGAGCGCTACCGCACGAAGAGGGCATCATCCTCGGCCTGGCAAAGTTCAATCGTATTTTGGATCTCGATGTCGAGAACGGGTTTGCGCGCGTGCAACCCGGGGTGCGTAACCTGGCCATCTCGGATGCTGCCAGGCCCTTCGGCTTGTATTATGCCCCCGATCCCTCGTCGCAGATCGCCTGCACCATCGGTGGCAACGTGGCCGAGAACTCCGGCGGTGTGCATTGCCTGAAGTACGGGCTCACGGTGCACAACCTGTTGTCGGTGACGGTAGTGACCATCGATGGGGATCTGGTGACGATCGGCTCGGATGCGATGGATTCACCGGGCTACGACCTGCTGGCGCTGTTGACAGGCTCCGAAGGCATGCTGGCCGTGACCGTCGAAGTCACTGTCAAGCTGCTGCCGGTACCGCCTTGCGCGAAACTGATCATGGCTGCATTCGATACCGTCGAGGCGGCGGGTGAAGCGGTCGGCGACATCATCGCCGCCGGCATCATTCCAGCCGGGCTGGAGCTGATGGACAAGCCCGCCATGGAGGCGGCAGAAGCCTTCGCGCATTGCGGCTACCCCGTGGAGGCGGCAGCGCTGCTGTTGTGCGAACTCGATGGCCTGGATGAGGATGTCGAACACCAGATCGAGCGGGCATCGGCTGTGTTCAACGCAAGCGGCGCCAGCAGTCTTCAGGTGGCTGCCTCTGAAGAGGAGCGGCTGTTGCTGTGGAAGGGGCGAAAGTCGGCATTTCCCGCGGTAGGGCGCCTGGCGCCGGACTACTACTGCATCGATGGCACCATTCCGCGCAGTCAGCTGCCCTATGTGCTGAGGCGCATGGAACAGTGGTCGGCCGAATACGAACTGCCGATCGCGAACGTGTTTCATGCCGGCGATGGCAATCTGCATCCGCTCATCATGTTCGACGCGAACAAGGAAGGTCAGACCCAGCGCACCGAGGAGCTGGGTAGCAAGATACTGCAACTGTGCGTGGAGGTGGGAGGTACGGTCACCGGCGAACATGGTGTGGGCGTGGAGAAGATCAACGAGATGTGCGTGCAGTTCGATCAGGCGACGCTGACGCAGTTCCATGCCGTGAAAGCGGCGTTCGACCCGGCAGGCCATCTGAATCCGGGCAAGGCGGTGCCGACGTTGCAACGCTGTGCGGAGTTCGGGGCCATGCATGTGCATCACGGGCAGCTGCCGCACCCGGAACTGGAGCGCTTCTAGTGGAAGGAGCACAAGCAGGGAGACGACCACGAGCACCCTCGAAGGATGCGGACCAGAGCGAGGAGCTGGTGGACCAGGTCGTAGCGGCGGCACGCGACGGTACGCCGCTGGTGCTGCAGGCAGGCGGCAGCAAGCACTTCATCGGGGGTACCCGTAATGGTGGCAGTGGCAAGCCGACCGCCCGGTCAGATGCGCCCGAGACAGGCGCGTTGGCCGTGAATGGTCACTGCGGCATCATCAACTACGAACCGACCGAGCTGGTGGTCACGGTGCGCGCCGGTACGCCGCTGGCTGAGCTGGAGCGAACGCTGCACGAGGCCGGCCAGATGCTTCCCTTCGAACCTCCGCGTTTTCCAGGCGCCACCATCGGTGGCACACTGGCCTGCGGCCTGTCCGGTCCGCGCCGTCCGTGGGCGGGCGCGGCGCGGGACTTCGTGCTCGGCATGCGAATCATCAATGGCCTGGGGCAAGACTTGCATTTCGGTGGTGAGGTCATGAAGAACGTGGCGGGCTACGATGTGTCGCGTCTGCATGTCGGTGCCTTCGGCACGCTCGGCGTGTTGCTCGACATGTCGATGAAGGTACTGCCGCAGCCTGCCGAAGAGCTGACCCTGGTCGTCGAGAATGCCGAAGCCGACGATGCTGCTTCGCTGATTCCTGCCTCACGCCAATCGTATCCCCTGTTCGGTGCCGCCGTGATCGGCTCGAAACGCTACCTGCGCTTCAGCGGCAGTGACGCCGCGCTCAAGGCGGCCGTCGCCCACTGGCGCGGCGAGGTGGTGGCCGATACCGAGACGCCGTGGGACGCACTGCGTGACATGACGCATCCTTTCTTTACCGGCGACAATGGTAGCGGTGTGGCGGCCGATGGGGTGCGTGCCGGTGCGGGCGACGAGCGCGTCCTGTGGCGGCTGTCGTTGCCGCCGGCCGTACCGATGGCCGATCTGAAACGTTCCCTCGAAGGCGACTGGCTGATCGACTGGGGCGGCGCACTGCGCTGGCTGAAGAGCGACGTACCGGCCCGTACCGTGTTCGCGACAGCTGCACGCTTCGGCGGCCATGCCATCCGTTATTCCGTCGGCGGTGAGCCCGGTGAGATCTTCCAACCCCTTTCGGGCACGATGCAACGCCTGCAATCGCGACTGCGAGACAGCTTCGATCCGCAGCGCCTGTTCAACCCGGGCCGGTTTCACCCCGAGCTGGATATCGAAAAAACGCAAGCCTGACACCATGCAGACAACGATAGCACCAGCCCTGGCCGACGACGTACGGGTCATCCAGGCCGAAGCGATACTGCGCAAGTGCGTGCACTGCGGGTTCTGTCTGGCCACGTGCCCGACGTATAATCTGCTGGGTGACGAGCTCGACAGCCCGCGTGGCAGGATCTACCTGATCAAGCAGGTGGTGGAAGGGCACACGCCCACCCAGAGCACGATGACGCACCTGGATCGGTGCCTTACCTGTCGTAATTGCGAGACGACCTGCCCGTCAGGCGTCGAGTACGGACATCTGGTGGACCATGGTCGCTCGCTGGTGGAGGAGCATGTGAGGCGGCCTTTGAAACAAAGGCTCATGCGCAGGCTGATCCTGGCAAGCTTGCCTTATCGCAGGCGCATGGCACCGTTCGTCGCACTCGGGCAAAGCGTGCGAAGTTTGATGCCCACCGGGCTCAGGGCGAGCGTGCCACCGAAGCAGAAGGCAGGCAGCTGGCCGTCCACCGAGCATCAGCGAACCATGCTGGTACTGGAAGGTTGTGTGCAACCGAGCATGGCGCCTGCCACCAACCACGCAGCGGCGAGGGTGCTCGATGCCATCGGCATACGGCTGCTGCCGATCACCAGGGCTGGCTGCTGTGGTGCGATTCACTATCATCTGAACGAGCAGGAAGATGCCAGGGATTTCATGCGCAGGAACATCGATGCATGGTGGCCGCGGATCGAGGAGGGCGCCGAGGCGATCGTGACCACGGCCAGTGGATGCGGCGTGATGGTCAAGGATTATGGCGACGTGCTTGCCGACGACCCCGACTATGCGGACCGGGCGGCACGTGTGAGTGAGCTCTGCGTGGACATCATCGAAGTGCTTGCCCGTGAAGACCTGTCACGATTCCATGCCGACGCCGGTGCCGCAGGGCGCATCGCCTTTCATCCGCCGTGCACCCTGCAGCACGGACAGAAGCTGCCGGCGGTCACCGAGACACTGCTGAGCAAGCTCGGGTTCAACCTCATACCAATCCACGATGCCCATCTGTGCTGTGGCTCGGCCGGCACGTATTCCATCTTCCAGCCGGAACTCAGCCACCGGTTTCGCGACGACAAGGTGCGCGCCATCGTCCACGGCGAGCCGGACGTGGTCGCGACCGCCAATATCGGTTGCCAGCTGCACCTGCAGACCGGTCTGGGGCGCCCGGTGGTGCATTGGGTAGAACTGGTGGACGATCTGCTGAGCCGGTCAGCAGCGGCTGGTGGGAACTGAGTCGGCGCTGGCCTCAGTGGCATATCATCGGTATGTATGCCTGTTGCATACTGCTCACCGTCGGTAGTTCATGCACCGTTTCGATCGCCTCGATTCCCGCGTCCTGAAAGGCGATGGCCGCTCTATCAGGGTGGCGATGCACCTCGATACCAAGCACGCCGTCGAGCGATGCCACCGATGCCTGCAGCGCGTCAAAATCGTCGTGAGTGACGAGGTAGGTAACCGGACCTACCTGTCCGGTCATCGTCAGGTACCGCTGTACGCTGGCCTCGTACCACATGTCGCTGACAAACGGCCAATGCACCCACAAGACGCCGACCAGCCAACCGACGGTAGCCGGAGCGAGCACCAGGCAGCCCAGGATCGGCCACGAGGTTGGCCTGAAGGTCGAAGAGCGTGCTGAGGCAGGCTGCATGAGTGCTTGAAAGTGGCGGTCTATTGTTGCACGCGTGTTGCACCGCCCTTAAGCTGCGATGCATGCAACGATACGTCATCATAGCGTTCCTGGTGCTTTGTGGGTCGAGCGCGCCGGTGACGGCGCACGAGTACTGGCTGGACCCGGAGAATTATCATCCGCGTCGTGGTGATGTGCTGGGGGTGGATATCCGCAACGGCGAAGACTTTATCGGCACCAGCTACCCGTTCGATGCAGAACGCTACCGTCAGCTCTACCGTCTCGACGCCGACGGGCGCCATGTCTTGTCGGGGAGGCTGGGCGACTACCCGGCGCTCGCTGCCAGGCTGGAGGTTCCAGGCTTGCAGTCAGTGGTGTTGACCACACAGCCGCAGATGCTGAGCTACGACACGTTCGAGGAATTCAGCACGTTTCTGAACTACCACGGTCTGGGCACTGTCAAGGCGGTGCACCGGCAGCGTGGCCTGCCCGAGACGAACATCACGGAGCGATACCTGCGGTTTGCGAAGACGCTGGTGAATGTCGAACCTGCGCCGGATCACGAGGTGGTTGACCAGGTGGACGATGACGGCGAGGCACGGGTCACGGATCAGGACTCCAAGCTGCTCGCGGCACAGGGCCTGGACTTCGAACTGGTGGCGCTGTCGTCACCGTATTCGGCACGGGAAACGCTGGAACTGGAGCTGCTGTTCAAGGGGCGTCAGTTGGCTGATGCGCAGGTGGAGGTGTTTCTGGATTCTGGAGGCCCGCAGGCTGAGCGGCAGGTGTACAGGACAGATGAGCAGGGTCGCGTGGCGTTTGCGACCGCGAACGCCGGCAGGTATCTGGTCAATGCGGTACAGGTGATACAGGCACGCGGAGGCGCGGGGGCGGTTCACTGGGAAAGTCTGTGGGCCTCACTGACTTTCGAGGTCGTCGGGCCTTAGCGGTATCGCTGCAGAAGGTCCTGCGTCAGTTGGTGATCACAGCCGTCGCAGCCGTCACAGCCGTTACACGTCCATCTCGTCAGCCACCCGATCGGCCACGAACGCGCCGCGCTCGCCGATGGGGCGGGGATGTTTCCGGGCGGTGGTGTCCTTCTTGGTCTGCAGTTCCATCTCGGCGTTCATGGTGGCGCCCAGTATCACCGCCAGTGCACTGAGGAAGAACCACATCAGCAGGACGATGATGGCGCCGAGCGTGCCGTAGGTCTTGCTGTAATTCGCGAAACTCGTGACGTAGAAGGAAAACGCCAGCGAGCCTGACAACCACAGCGCGGTCGCCATCACCGCACCGGGCGATAGCCAGCGCCAGCTCGCCGGCGTGCGCGGCGGTGCGAATCGGTACAGCAACCCGAGCGCGATGATGATCAGCGCCAGGAACACAAGCCAGCTGATGCCCCGGGTCAACTGATCCGTCAGTTCGCTCGTGGGCAGGAAGGACAGTGCGGTCGGTACCGCGACGATCACGATCATGGCGCTGACGATCATCAGCACCGCACCCAGCGTAAGCAGGTAGGTGAGGGCGTTCATCATCAGGAAGCCACGGGTTTCGCGCTCGCGGTAGGCAACGGTGATCGCACGCACGATGGCATCGACGCCCCGGTGCGCACTCCAGATCGCCAGCACCAGTCCGAAGATGACTTGAAAGCCCAGCGCATTGTTCGCCCGCGATGACAGTGCCACCAACTGGCGGCTGATGATGTGCGAGACGTCCGCCGGCATGATTCCGGAAATCGAGTTGAAGTGCGCTTCCACCTCTGACGGATCGGCAACCAGGGCATAGAGCGTGACGATGGCACCCAGGGCCGGAAAGATCGCGAGCATGGCATAGAAGGAGACACCTGCAGCCAGTATCGTGATGTTGTCATCGCCCAGCCTGACGAACACACGACGTGCGATGTCCCACCAGCCGCGCTTGGGAATCTGAATCGGTGTTTCGGCGAGATGCCCGCGGGCGGGCTGATCCGGTACCCGGTCGGCCCGTTGGGTTGGCGGGTTGATGTCAGTCATGGGTCTGGATCGTCGGTCTTCGTGGCAGTGGGCGTGTCGCGGGCGCCACCGGAGGCCTTGCGATCATGAATCAGCGGCAACGGCTCCTTGAAGGTAAGCGTGCGGTACGGAAACGGGATCTCGATACCGGCCTCGTCGAGTGCCCGCTTCACCGCAGTGACGACTTCGCCGCGGGAACGGCGCACCTCCAGCGGTGTGGCCTGGGTCCACCACGTGACTTCGATATCGATGCTGCTGGAGCCGAAAGCCTGTGGAAAGATCTCGATGGGATTGCCGTGGTCCACCGTTTCACACCGCTCGACCGCCGCCGTGATCACCTCGACCGATTCACTGACGTCTTCACCGTAGGCAACGCCTGCCATGACGGTGACCCGTCGAACGGCGCGATCGGTAAGCACGCGTACCGGGTTCATGAAAAGGAACGAATTGGGCACCACGACAAGCTCACCGGTGGTCTCCCGAATGTAGGTCATGCGCACGTGTACCTTCTCGACGCGGCCGAGGATCTGTTCGCATTCGATGAAGTCGCCTTTTTCGAAGGGAAAACGCCAGAGGATGAGAATGCCCGCGAAGAAATTCTCGAAGATATCCTTGAAGGCAAAGCCGACCGCGATCGAGACCAGGCCCATTCCACCGAGTGCCCGAGCCGGTGTCAGGCCGGGAAACAGGACGATGGCTGTGAGCAGCAGGCCGACCACCCACGCGACGATACTCAGCAGCCGCAAGATCAATTCCTTGACGGATTCGCGACGTTTCCAGCGGCCCAGGGCTCGGGAACCGATCATGTCGATGAGCTTCGACACGCCCCAGGTCAGCATCAACACGACGAAGGCGCCCAAGATGAAGGGCAGGTGACCGGTGAAGTTCTGCCAGATGTCCAGCAGGGTGTTCACAGCGGTGTCTGACGCCTCGTCGATCAGGTCATCCGGCAGCTCGCCGGAGCTACCGCTGCCCTCGCCAGGGGTGGCTGAATCCGTGTTCGCATCGTTGGCCATGAGTGGGAAGTCTTGCTGTGATCGTCTCGGTTGATCGCTCGTACCGGCCGCGCGGCGATCGAATGCTGGTAATATTTACTACCAGTGGATGCCTGGCCATTTCGGCCCGTATGTAAACGTTACGTGCGCTGAATAGTTCACCGGAACCTTCCCTACTTTTTCTGTATTGAACGCTACCCGACGAATAGCTGCCTTGAGCAACTACGCCATAGTACTCGAAGACGACAACACCCTGGCCAGTGCGCTGGGCAAGGCGGTAACGTCGATGGGGTACGATGTCGACATCGCGACCACGCTTGGCGCCGCACGCGAGTTGATCAGCGAACGGCAGCCGGCCGTGATGTTGATCGATGTGAGCCTGCCCGATGGTGACGGGCTGCAGCTGATGTCCGAGATGGTCGGGCCCGATCGTCCCAGCTTCATCGTGATAACGGGTGATTCCTCGCAGAAGCTCGCTGTGCAGTGCATCCGCGCCCGTGCCTTCGACATGCTCGCGAAACCTGTCCGGCTCGCCGACCTGAAAGGTGTCGTGGCGCGCGCCCTGGAGGCTCGCGAACTGATCGCCCGGCAACGTGAATCCGATGCGGGTACCGGGGAGGCGAACCTGGAACCGCCCACCCTGTCGATCGGTACATCGGCAGCCAGCCGCGACTTGCGCACGATGATCGCTCAGGCGGCGACGATGCAGCGAGTGCTGTGCGTGGTCGAAGGCGATACGGGGGTCGAGAAGAACGCGGTGGCTGAAGCCATTCATCACAAGAGCCGGTGCCCGGGACGGCTCATTACCGTCAACTGTGCGGGTGAGAAGGATGCGGCGGCGCACAGCCGTTTCTTCGGCGTGCAGAACACCACTGAACCTGCCGATCACACGCCGGGCTATCTCGAGCAGGCCGCTGGCGGCACCCTGGTGCTGGACGACATCACCGAACTGTCCGTCGATCTGCAGGCCAGGCTACTCGGCTTCATCGATACCGGTCATTTCCTGCGAACCAACGGGGTGACATCGTTGCGAGCCCGTGTGGGTCTGGTAGGCATTGCGCGGCGTGCGGTGCAGGATGCGATCGCCAGCGGTGCGCTGCGCGAGGATTTCTACTATCGACTCGCGCAGTGTGTCGTGAAGGTTCCGCGCCTGCATCAGCGCGCCGAGGACAAGCTGGCGATCGCCCGGCATCTGCTCGCCGTCATCAATGAGCGTAAATCGACCGATTACGTGCTGTCGGATCAAGCCTGCGAGGCTATCGAGGCAGGCACATGGCCCGGAAATGTGCAGGAACTGAAAAATGCACTGCACCGCGCCTGTCTCGACTGCACCGGCTCGGAGCTCACACTCGCACTGCCGGATACCGATGAACCCTCGGATGGCGAGATGCAGCAGATCAACGATTTCGTTGGCAAGACCTTCTGGCAGATCGAGAAGGAACTGCTGTATGCGACGCTGGACCATCACGGTGGCGACAAGGAAAAGACGGCGAAGACACTCGGTATCAGTCTGAAAACGCTGTACAACCGCTTGCATGCCTACAGCTGACTTCTCCGCACGTCGCTATTCGGATGCATGCGGTGGTGCATGTATCTCGATGGGTCACGGAAGGTGATCGGCGAGAACGATGCATTGATCACAAGGTATTGAAGACTGTACGGGTATATACTGTTGTCATGAGCAGTCCACCATCGATCGACGTTCCCAAGCCGGCAGACCTGCCGGCGATTCCTCTCAGGCTCGCGGGCAAGCTGGCCATACTGGCGGATGCTGCCAAGTACGACGCGTCCTGCTCGTCGAGTGGAACCGACAAGCGCAATTCACTGGATGGCAAGGGCATCGGTTCCACCGAGGGGTCCGGCATCTGTCATTCCTACGCACCCGATGGCCGCTGCATCTCACTACTGAAGATCCTCCTGACCAATTTCTGTACCTTCGATTGCCTTTACTGCGTGAACCGGGTGTCGAGCAACGTGCCGCGCGCCCGCTTCTCGATCGAGGAAGTGGTCGAGCTGACGATGTCCTTCTATCGTCGCAACTACATCGAAGGGCTGTTCCTGTCGTCGGGCATCATCCAGAGCCCCGACTACACCATGGAGCAGATCGTGGAAGTGGCGCGGCGGCTGCGTGAAGATCATGGCTTTCGCGGCTACATCCACCTCAAGTCCATTCCGGAAGCCTCTCCGGAGCTGCTGGCCGAAGCGGGGCGCCTGGCGGATCGCCTGTCGATCAACGTCGAGCTGGCGCGCCCTGCGAGTCTTGCGTCACTGGCTCCACAGAAGGATCACGGCAGCATCAAGCGCTCCATGGCGGCCATTCGCCTGAAAACCGAAGAGGCCGGCGATCGCAGCCGTTCCGGGTTGCGCCCGCCGCGTTTCGCCACCGCCGGGCAGAGTACGCAGATGATTGTCGGTGCCGATGCCGCGGGCGATGACGAAGTGCTTCAGTGCAGCGCCAATCTTTACGGTAGCTATGCGTTGAAGCGCGTGTACTACTCTGCCTTCAGCCCCATTCCGGACGCCAGTGCAGAGCTGCCGCTGAAGCCACCGCATCTGATGCGCGAGCACCGGCTGTACCAGGCAGACTGGCTGATTCGCTTCTACGGGTTTTCCGTGGATGAGATCGTGGCCGGTGGCAGCCGCGGCATGCTGGATCTGGCGATCGATCCAAAGCTTGCCTGGGCGCTGAAGCACCGGGATCGGTTTCCGGTCGACGTGAACCGTGCCGATCGCGAGCTCTTGCTGCGCATTCCGGGGCTGGGTTCGCGAGGGGTGCAGCGTGTCATCGAGGCGCGGCGGTATCACGCCCTGCGCGTCGAGGATCTCAAGCGGGTGTCCCGTTCGGTCAAGCGCATGCTGCCATTCATCACACTGGCTGACTGGTCGCCGTCAGCCTCTCTCGACCTGTCGAACCTTCGGCAGCACTACCTGCAGCGGAATGCGCAGATGGATCTGTTCGCCGATCAGGCTGCCTGATGGAGTTCGCGGGTCGTGCAAACCTTGACCTCCGATGATCACCGTAGAGCTCGAGCATGCTGCAGACTTCGACGGCTGGCGCTCGAATGCTCGCCGGCTTGTCCGTGAAGGGCAGGCGCCCGAGCAGGTAGTCTGGCAGTTCCCCGGAGGTAATTCGGATCTCTTCGGTGATACCGGCGGCAGTGAGAATCGTAGCGGTGAGTCCGGCAGCGGGACCAACGTAGGGGGGAACAGCCTGAAGGTCAGTCGGCACTTCATCGATCTGGCCCGGCGAGTGGTCTGCCATCAAGACCCGGCGCGCTTCGCTCTGCTGTACCGCCTGTTATGGCGTCAGGGTCACGGCGAAGCACACCTGCTGCACGACGTGTGCGACGACGACGTGCATCGGGCCGTCACGCTGGGCAAGTCGATCGGCAGGGACATGCACAAGATGCGAGCGTTCCTGCGCTTCCGGCGGTCGAATCTGCCGGAGGTCGAGCACTACCACGCCTGGTTCGAGCCCGATCATCACATCCTTCGCTATAACTGTGATTTCTTCCGGCGGCGTTTCGCGGCGATGAACTGGAGTATCGCGACACCTGAAGGCAGTGCGCATTGGGATGGCGAAGCGTTGCGGTTCGGGCCGGCGGTCGATCGCGATACGCTACCCGATAGCGAACCGATGGAAGATCTCTGGCGCACCTATTTCGCCAACATCTTCAACCCGGCACGGCTACGGCTCGATGCGATGCGCTCGGAAATGCCGATGAAATACTGGAAGAATCTGCCCGAGGCGTCTCTGATCGCGCCATTGACCCGGCAGGCGAGCGTGAGAACCGCCGGCATGGTGGCCGCGGCACCCACCCGGGCGCCACGCTTCGCTGCCAGAGCCTTGCATGTCGGCAAGCCGTCCGATGAGCATTCCGGCAAGCCAGGTGGCGTCGCCGCCGGAACCCTGGCGAGCCTGGCGCAGGAGCTGTCGAGTTGCGAGCGTTGTGCCCATGCCTGTCACGCTACCCGTGCGGTACCCGGAGCCGGAGCGTCGAACAGTTCCCTGATGCTGTTGGGAGAACAACCCGGTGATCAGGAGGATCTTCGCGGGCAACCTTTCGTGGGTCCAGCCGGGCAGCTGTTGCGGGAGTTGCTGCTCGAATGCGGCCCTCAGGCTGACAACGTGTACATGACCAATGCTGTCAAGCACTTCAAGTTCAGCGTGCGTGGCAAGCTGCGCCTGCACCAACGGCCGTCCGAAGAGGACATCGCCGCCTGTCAGCCGTGGCTGCAACGCGAGATCGAGCTGGTGGCGCCACGCGTCATCGTGGCACTGGGGGCCACTGCGGCCAGGGCGCTTCTCGGTCGGCCGGTGAAGGTGCAGGCCGAGCGCGGTCACTGGCTGCGGTTTTCCGATCAGTGTCGGTTGCTGATCACGACGCATCCCTCCTTCGTGCTGCGCCAGCACAGTGCCGTGGCACGGGCTGCCGCGCGTGAGTCCTTGCAGAGCGATCTGCGGCTCGCTTCAAGTTTCGCAGCCCCTTCCGGTCGGAGCCTGTAACGGGACGTGCGGTGATGCGAACTGGTCGGGCATCGGGCGTCAGGGTGCGTGATAGTTTCTCTCGCACTGAAGACCCGGCGTTCCAGCCGGTTCGATGTCAACCCGAAGGAGCAGTACCGATGACGAACGAGTTCGATTTCGTAGGCCTGAACACCGTGATATCCGAAGCATTCAAGCCGCTTGTCAATGTCACGCCCGCCGCTGCCCGCAAGGCTGGCATGGAGGCGGGTATCAAGGGAACTACCCCGTCCAACTGCCACCATTCCTACTTCGCTTCCAGTGAGTTCGAGGAAGAGTGGTATCGCGGCTATCGCCTCGGACGAAAGAACCGCACGGAGCCCGTCGTCGGCTGAGAGTAGGGAAACCCCGCTTTGCCTACGCCCCGGGTGACTACCCTGGCCTGGGTCGGGCGGGCTCTCGACATCACGAGCATCACGGCGTCAAGCCGTTGGCTAAATCGACCCGGGCGCTTACAATTGCATTCATGAGCTGCCTTGAACTGGACGATCCGGAGATCATCAAGATCGCCGAACCGATGCTGAACGACACCATCGAGGGGGTCGCACGTCGCGACTATGCCCTGCATGCGCGGCACTTTTCGGTGGCGCTCAAGGGGCAGATCAATCCGGAGCGCTTCTACGCCGACTGCGACGCGCGGGAAGAACAGTGGGGCCGACCGGCAACACGTGAACTCATTGCCATACTACGCAAGCCCAAATCGTTCACACTGGTGTGGGATCAGGAATACAGCCGGGCCGAAGGGCAGATTCTCGGCATGGCCACCGTCGCATTGAAGGGCGGGCGCTATTTCGTGGACCATTTCCTGCTGCACTGACCGTCGTCCACCTCACTGCTGAACGAGCACACCGAATGCTTCAGACAAACCGCCTCCCGCGCGCGCTCGCATGGTCCTGGCCGGCCATTCTTCTGAGCGTTGTCTGTCTGCTGGGCTACGGCTATTACCTGCAGTTCTGGCAGTACCTCGATCCGTGCCCTCTGTGCATCACCCAGCGTCTGTTCTACTACGGTATCGGGGCCGCGGCGCTCGTTGCCCTGATCCGGCTATCTTCCACCGCATTCCAGCGCGCCTGCACGGTGTTCATGGCCCTGTTCGCCATCGGGGGCATCGTTACTGCCGGCCGTCAGGTCTGGTTGCAGCATCTGCCACCCGACGAGGTACCCGAGTGTGGTCCAGGCTTGCAGTACTGGATGGACAACATGCCAATGCTGAAAACGCTCGAGCTGCTGTTCAAGGGTGATGGTAACTGCGCCGAGGTGCACTGGCGTTTTCTCGGGCTGAGCATCGGTGAATGGTCGCTGGCCTGGTTTGGCGGATTCCTGTTGGTGGCAATCGGGTTGTTCTTCCTCGCGGGGCGGCGCAAGCCCGTATCGAGCCACTGACATGGAGCTTCTGCGCTCGGTATTCATTCTGTGCCCGTACTGCGGCGAGGCGCAGTCCATCGAAGTCGACTGTTCGATCAACGAGCAATCCTACATCGACGATTGCCAGGTGTGCTGTCAGCCGATCACGGTAAGCATCACCGTCGATGAAGACTACGAACCGATGGTCACGGTGCGTAGCGAGAACGAGTGATGCACGCGGGTCGGTGGTCCCCCACGATGACAACGCCGAGCCCGTCGTTATCATGCGGGAGAGCCGCCGAATCGCTTCGGTGAGAGCCTTTCAGTCTCCGGCCAGGGCGCGTTGCATCGCCAGGTAGGCAGGTTTCACCTGGTAGCGTTCGTCGAGCAGCAGCGGCGTGTATTCATCACGCCAGGAATACATGTCGGTGAAGCCCCAGGTCTGCAATGCCCTGCAGCGTGGTTGTGCCAGGCAAGTCTCGGTGATGGAAGCGTAAACCACCGCCTGATCTGCAAACGTGTCGCCTTCTGCCACGGAGACATCGAGCTCGGTGATGTAGATGTCCAGGTCGAGATCGGCGAAGGCCTGCAATATGTCTGCGGTGCCTGCGAGACCGCCAAAGTCGCTGAACACGTGCATCTGCAGGCCTACGCCGTCGATCGGTGTGCCGCGCGCCTTCAGGTCTTCCACCAGTGCCAGCATGGCCTCGAACTTCGGGCCGCCATCGATGATGTCGTAGTCGTTGTAGAGCAGCAGTGCCTGCGGAGCAGATTCACGCGCCTGGCGGAAAGCGATATCGATATAGTCCTCGCCCATGGCCTCGAACCAGACCGAATCGCGAAAGCTGCCGTCATCCTCCAAGGACTCGTTCACCACATCCCACAACCGGATATCGCCCTCGTAGCGGCGCATCACCCGATCGATGTACTCACGCATGTGCCCCTCACGCTCGGCGGGCAGTGATCGCTTGATCCAGCTCGGCAGCTGGCGATGCCACACCAGCGTGTGCCCGTGCACCACCATGTTCTTCGCTTCTGCGAAAGCGACCAGATTATCGGCCGACGCCCAGCGATACTTGCCCGGTAACGGATTGACCAGTGACCACTTCAGGTCGTTCTCGGTGGTAACCAGATCGAATTCCTCGCCGGCGATGTGCGCGTAGATGGCGCCATCCGGGCGATGGTAGAAACCCTGCAGCGATGCGTAGCCGAGCATCAGGTTGCGAGCGGCGGCCAACTCCCTCAAACGTTCGCCCGGCCGGGTGAAGTCGGCAGCAGGCAGTACCTCGATGGTGATGTCACGCTCGCCGACGAGCGTTGCATCCTCGGCGTCGGTGGCTGTCACCGAGAGGGTGATGGTACCGACCTCGGTGGGTACGAAACCGAGCACCCGAACGGCATCGTCGAAAAAATGTGGCGTCAGGGTCGCATCCGGTGGCGGATTCTCGATGTTCAGTACAGGCGTAGTGCCGTTCGGGTCCGAGCCCTTGATATCGATCACCACCGGGTCGTTCACCCGCACCGTGTGAGGCCGTACCAGATTGACCACCGGCGGCAGGTTCTCGATGGTGCTGGTATCAGCCGGGAGTTCCACCTTGATGCGAATCGTGCGTTCGACCCGATAATCGGGTTCCAGCGGATCGATGGCGGTGATGGTGAACTCACGAATGCCGACATCCGGTTGCAACGGTCGCCAGATCAGTGATCGCGTACCGTCCAGATTGTCGACGTAACGTGCGCCGGGCGGCAATGCATTGGGAAACATGCCGGGTATGCCCCCGTCCGGGTCGATCGGCTGCAGCAGCAGATCGAGCTCGGCGCCTGCATCGATCGTCTGATCGTCGAGGTCGACGAAGAACGGCGCTGCGTTCAACGTCGGATCGACGCTCGGCGGCGTCGTGGTCACGGCCGGCAGGGGGCCTTCCAGAAACTCGGCCTCGCTGATCTCGTCCTCCGGATCGTCGAGCATGCGCGCCGGGTCCTGTACCACCGGGAAGTCGCGTATCGTCGTGATGGCGATGTCTGCCGGGGAAGGCTCGCTGTCGTCGCCCGGTGGCGGAGTCAGCGGCGGGTCGGGAAGCGGCGCCAGAGACTCACCGGTGGCCACGGCGGGTATCGTCTCGATCGGCGGCCTGGGAGCCGGCGCCGCAGACGTACCGGGCGCCGGCTGCCCATCGTTCGACAGAGGCGATTCGGCGCTTGGCAGAGGACCGTTCGGTACATCGGAATCAGACGAATCGCCGCCACAGGCCGTCATGCCCAGAAGGGTCGATAGAAGCAGCAGGGCAGGGTGTCGCCACGCCGGCTGGCATGAAGGGGTCGGGTGGGACATTGATTCCGTTGCGCCATGGTCTTTCAGGAGAACGCAAGTGTAGTCAAGCCTGCGCTAAACTTCCGTGACGTGGCATACCGGGCGCCTCCAGTTTTCACAGTTGCTCACACAGCCGTATTACCCTGGCCCGGCTGTCGGGGAAATGTGTTCAGCCGATTGCGATCCTTCATCGCTTTCAGGCTTGAGCGTCTGGCGCTTGTAGTCGGAGAAGCCGAAGCGACCGAACCCCGGCAGCTTGATAGCGGGTGGGTACAGGTCGATCCCGACGGTCAGGCCGAGCAGGTTCAGTTCCAGGCCTTCCTCGATGCCGGCCAGCACCCCGGCGTAGCCACCGATCGACAACTGAGCGCCGGTGCCACTGGGTGTCATCGAGACCGGCGATTCCAGGGGCAGGTAGTCTTTGCCGATGGCGGTGGACGGTAGCTCCAGACGCAGCTGTGGAACGGATCTGGCCAGATGCGCGATGAACGTGTTGCTGTTGGGGCCAGGCCAGACGTGGTAGACATTGTTGTACGGATAGACTTCCGCCGCATCGAACAGGCGGTCTATCAGAGCATCTACCTGTTCGCCTCCGCGCAGGTCGCGCAGCAGCGTCGGGCGGTTGCCGTACCAGTAGGCATCGGGCATGCCGGGCCCGACGCGTACACCGTCGCCGCCCCAGTAGACCATGTAGCCGATGACTTCGAAGCGTGTGTAGTGTTGTTCTCCGGCCCGTTTCGCCGCGATCCAGGTGTGCACACCGAAAGCACCTCGCCAGCGTGCCGCTCGCGCGGCATACACCTGAATGACGGCATCGCTCGAATCCACGGCGGGCGCCTGTGCGCTGCTGTCGCGGCGCAGTGACGACCAGCTCAGGTTGTCATCGGTGGTGTAATGCGCCGCCACCATGCAACCAACGGGCAGGAAGAACACGCTCAGTATGACGAGCAACGATCGGGCAAGCCACACCAGAAGCCTGCTCATGAATCTACGTTGCCGAACCGGGGATCTGAGATTGGCAGAGTGCATTCGAAAAGTTGTCGGGCCACTGGGAACCGAGCGAGCACGGCCTGTGCCCATCCAGTCATTCTTCGTTATCCGGCTTGTACGCTCGTCTGTCTGCGGGTCTGTTCGCCGGGGATACCGGCACCAGGCTTCCTGCAAGACCAATTCCTACACGATTGTTTCGTACTGTGTCCATTCGCACTCTACGGCAATGCTCGGGTGGCGGTAGGCATAAGCTGTACCCTTGCGCCGCCGAGGGTTCTCTCACATGATTGAGACGGGTCCGGCGCGCCGACTGCTTTCGCAACTGGTAGCCTTCACTGTAACCAACAGATCGCATCGCCTGATCAAAAGTTCTATCGAGCGCTACTTCTACCGAGCATTACCTTGAGAATGAATGGAGAGTCGTCGTGAAGTACCTTGGAGGCGCACTGCTGTTGGTGGTCGGCATCGTGGTGCTCGCCGTCGTCGCGCTGGCATTGGCGCCGGCACGGTGGCTGGCCGATCGTATCGAGCCGATCGCCTCTTCGTCGCTGGATGTTCCAGTCACCCTGGACGCCCTGGGCCTGAAGGTCTTCAGCATGAAGCCCGGCGTCGAACTTCGTGGTCTGAACATCGAGCTTCCCGACGGCGAACCGCTGTTGGATGTGGCTTCCTTGTCGACGCGCATCGATCTGCCTTCCCTGCTCACCGGGGAATTCGTCATCGACTCGCTGGAACTCGGCGAATCCGCGATTCGGGCAGAGCGGGACAAGCAGGGTGCCTTGAACTGGGCTCCGGTAATCGATGCACTGACCGGCGATGCGCCGGCATCGTCCCCTGAGCAACCCTCCGGGCAATCGCAAAACTCTGAACCGGTACGTTTGCCCGTACTGCGGCGCATACAGATCGATGGCCTGCTGCTCAGCGTTGCGGATGCCGTGTCCGGACACGGGGCCGAGCTGACGCTGGATGCGGCCGGGTCGACGGCTTATCCCGCTCGGCCCACCGATCTCAGCCTGCAGGGCCAGGTCAACGAAGTGCCGGTCGACATGCAGGCCACGCTCGGCTCGCTGGCCGGCACGGCGTTACCGCCCGAGCAGCTCGATCTCGAAGTCGAGGGCAAGCTCGGTGACAACCGCCTGTCCATCGATGGCCTGCTCAACGGCTTGAACGATGCCGCACAGGCCGGTGTGGATCTGGAATTCGACATCGACGTACCGAGCATCGGTGCCATTGCCGCGCTCACGCGTATCGACATGCCGAAAGTGCCGCCGTTCAAGCTCGCGGGCGAGGCCCAGCGCGATGGCTCGGAGATCGTGGCGAAGCGTCTGGAGGCGCGGCTCGGGGCGAGCGATCTGAATGGTGACGTGCGTATCGACACCGCGACGCAGCCGCTGACGCTCTACGCCAATCTGCTCTCGCAGACCCTCGACGTGCAGGACATCCTCGGCGTGCTCGAAAATTCGCCGGGAGAAAAGTCTTCCGCCGGCGAGGAGGCGGCCGATTCGGACGCCGACGAGCCTGCTGATCCGGACGCTCGCGTATTGCCGGACGAACCCATCAAGCTCGACGCTCTGGCCTCGATGTTCAACGGTGCGGTGTCGTACGAGGCACGTACGATAGTATCCAGGGACTGGCCACTGGAGAGTTTGAACCTGCGTGCCGAAATCGACGGTCAGAAGCTGACGTTGGCACCGGCGGATGTGGGTGTGGCTGGTGGTAAATTGACGCTGGAGGTGAACGTGGACACCGGTGTGGAACCTTTCAGCACGACGGCTGAAGCGAAGATGCACCGTGTCGACCTGAGGCAGATCATGAAGCAGGCCGGTGTCGATGACCAGAGCTTCGGCATCATCGGCGGGCGTGGCAAGTTCTGGCTGCTCGGAGACACGGTGGCCGACATGGCGGCGAGCAGCGACGGCGGATTGTTCCTGCTGATGACCGGTGGCAAGGCGGATGCGTTGCTCACGGAACTGGCCGGAGTCGATCTGGTAGAGAGCATCACGCTGCTGATCGATCCGGGCAAGACGCTCACCCCGATCGACTGCGGCTATCTGGACCTGCATGCGAAGGACGGCGTAGCTTCGATCAATCGCCTGGTACTCGACACGAGGGATACCGTGTTCCAGGCAGACGGATCGTTGGATTTCAACGATGAGTCACTGAATCTCGTTCTCGAACCCCAGCCCAAGGATGTCAGTGTGCTGGCCGCCAAGACGGCGGTCGACATCGGTGGCACATTGAGCAACCCCACGGTGCTGCCCGGACGTGAACTGGCAGCCAAGGCAGTAGCCGCCGCCACCCTGGCTGCAGTAGCCGCACCGGCGGCCGCGATTCTGCCTTTCATTCAACCGCCAAGTGGCGAGGATAGTGAATACTGTGACGGACTGGTTCAGGCGATCGACAAGAGTCAATGAGAGACAACTTCACCATGCGGGTTGAGCGTCGTGCGATCGACCGTTCCGGTGTGCAGGTATGCCGTTCATGGCTGCCGCTGGCCGTGCTGCTGATGGGAACGACCCTGACAAGTGCCTCGTGCAGCATGATCGGCGGTCCGGAAATAGAGCCGGAACCGCCGCGAAGTGCGCAGATGATCGGCCGTGTGAAACAGGCCTTTGTCGCCGCCGAGGACATCAGTGGCGCAGCCATTCAAGTCGAGGTTGCCGACCAGACCATCGTGTTGACAGGTTTCGTGGGTTCGACGGCGGAGAAGAATCGCGCCGGTGACGTGGCAGCGAAGGCCTATCCGAAAGCAACCATCGACAATCGACTCGAGGTCAAGTAACGCATGTATCCAGTGGCGGCGGCAGTCGCACGGGTGATGATGTGGTCGGGCAGGTTCGGGTTCGGATCTTCCACCGGTGGTGCAGGCTCCGGCACGATCGGATCTTCGACCGGTTCAGGCGGAGTCTGATCCGGTGGTACGGGCACAGGTCGCTCCGGATCGATCTCCGGCACCTGCGTGGGATCTTGACCGGGCGGAATCGGTTCAGGCTGCTTGTGCAGGTATATGTCAGGCGACGCTATCGAGGTCATGGCTTCTCCACAGTGGCTTGCAGCTCCTGCAGGAGCTGATCGACACTGGATTTGCTGAAGGGTTTCTGCAGGTATGCGACCACCGGAAGATGACGGGTCTCGGCGCGTAGCCGGTCGATATTGGAACCTGTGATCATGACGATGGACGGCTGCCACGCACAGCCGGCAGCCACACGGGCCACATCGATGCCACTACGCTCCTCTCCGAGGTCCCAGTCGAGCAGCAGTACCGTCGGCTTGACGATGGCCAGGTTGTTCATCGCGCAGGTAACCGAGCCATGGCTCGTCGGCTCGAAGCCGTTGGACGATGCGATGAGGCAGAGCACCTCACGGGTGGCGCTGTCATCCTCCACGATCATCAAGGACTGGCGGTGCGCGCCGTTGTCGCTACTCGGTGTACTTGATGGCATGGCGGAGACTATAGAGAGGCTTAAACCTCAGCATGTCGAGGCTGCAACTTTTACAGGTTGCAGGATCCGTCATCGATCAGACCCGAGGCGCTTATGGGCCAACCGATGGCAAACCGTTCGACGCATGGCTTCGACGACGAGGAGTTCGTTCTGCAGCCGTTTGGCGCTACCATGTGGCTGCCGGGTACCTGACAGACAGAACCTTGGCTCCGGTGCGCGTCCTGCAGCGTAAAGATTACGTAGGTGTGATAATTCCTTTGAAAAGAGACCAGACATCAATGGGTGAAGTATCGCGATGATGCCGACCGGCACGCCTGAAGAGCGCTGGTGGGTGGTGCGGGCCGGTGAGTATGTGCTCGGCACCTTGCGCGGGCGTGACCTTGAGTTGTTCGAGCAGGTACTGCGGCACGATACGGCATTGCAGGAAGAAGTCGCGCAGTGGGAGCAGCGCTTCATGCCGCTGCACGGCAATACGTCGGTTCGCACGCCGGGCGAGCATGTGTGGCCATCGATCGTCGCTCGCGTCAGGCAGATCGAGGCCGCCAACGATCAACGTACCGAACAACCGAAAGTCGGTTCGGCAACTACCGTCACGTCGTCGACCGGCGCGGGCATCACTGCTGTTCCGGCAACGCCGATTCGGGCTCCTTTCAAGCTTTTCTGGCCAGCGGTAGCCGCTGTGTCCACGGCTGCCAGCCTGCTGTTGGGTACGGTGGTACAGCAGCAGGCCAGTCAGCTCGATCAAGAACTCTTCGAGCTCGACGGTGTGAGCGTGGTCGAGACCGATGCCGACGGCGATGTTCGCTTCGTCATCGAAACCGATTATGAGAACCGCAAGGTTCGGGTGGTCGCGGTGGCACCACCGGCTATCGAGCAGGGGCAGAATCTACAGCTTTGGCAGGCCTTGCCACCGGGTCAGGATGGTGTGAAACCGGTGGCTGTGCTACCGGTTGAAGTCGGCGAAGCGCGTAGTTACGACGTCAGCAGCCTGATCGAGAACTCCGAGCTGTTCGGCGTCAGCATCGAGCCCGACGGTGCGCCGACCGATGCCGGTCCGACGGGGCCTGTGATTGCACACGGGCGTTTCGTCAGGGCGGGTGGCAGAGCTGATGACGAGCCAGCCGGCCAATGAACCTGGTAGTGCTTGGCGCCGGTTTCACCGGGGCGCGCATTGCCCGTGCGGCGCAGCAGTTGGGCGAGGTGGTGGGTACCCGTCGCAGCGCTGAAGGTTGCGTCGAGCTGGAACGGCAAGGTGTAAAGCCGATGCGATTCCCGGCGTCGGGCTCCGTGCCGACGTCAGGCCCGGCCACGAGTGCGACGCTGACTCCAGAGCTCCAGGCGACCCTCCGGCGCTGTACACACCTCGTCGTCAGTGTGCCGCCTGCCCGCACGGAGCCTTTCAGTGATACCGCTCTCGATGCTGTGCAGGCGTTGCTGGAGGATGATCCTGGTGCCATGCCTGCATTAAAATGGGTAGGTTACCTGTCCACGATCGGTGTCTACGGCGACCATGACGGGGCGTGGGTCGACGAAGACAGTGAATGCCGATCCACTCAGGTGCGATCGCGCATGCGACTGCTCGCCGAGCGTGGCTGGCAGGGCTTTGCGAGCCGTCAGGGTGTGCCGATCGCCGTGCTGCGGCTTTCTGGTATCTACGGGCCCGGGCGTAACGCCGTGGCGGATGCATTGGCGGGCAAGGCACGCCGCCTCATAAAGCCCGGTCAGGTGTTCAACCGCATACACGTGGACGATATCGTGAGCGCGACGCTGCTGGCGATTCGGCAGTCGCTCGGCGGTGTATTCAACGTGACCGATGATCAACCGGCACCGCCGCAGGTCGTGGTTGAGTTCGCCCATGCGCTGATCGGCAAGGAACCCCCGCCGAAGGTCGATTTCGTCACTGCGGATATCAGCGCGATGGCGCGATCCTTCTACAGTGAGAACAAGCGAGTTCGCAACCGACGTTCACGGGATGTACTTGGCCTGCGGTATGCCTGGCCAGATCATGAGGCTGGGTTGCGCGGCTTGCTCGCCGGCGAGCTGGAGGCTACCCGGTCCACGTGACGTGGCACGTTGCACCACGTGACGTGGCACATTGCACGCAGCCGGTGATCGGGTGTGACACCTTCCAGATGGTGAACCATGTTCGGGTCTTCACCGAACCGTCGAAAGCGTGCATGCCGCACGACGCGATCACTACCAACGGCTTACCTCGACCTTGCGAGTGACGAAACCGGCAAATGTGGTGAAGAAAGGGCTGTATTTCTTTCGTTGGGACGCAGAAGCGGTGGATTGAGGTAATAATGACGTGCTAGGGGAGCCACCTTCGGGCGCCCGACGAACGAAGCCGAGGCTGACGGATGATGCCTACGTTTCACAAAGGAGTCTTTCGATGGAAAGTTGGGCGCAAGTGTTTATGGTTGTAGCCTTGATAGCCGCGACGATGGTGTTCGGAGATTTTGCCGGACCCGCTGCAGGTCTCGCCAAGGCCATGTTCGTGGTCTGTCTAGCCTTGGCCATCATGTCGTTGATACGGGGTCGAAAGCCACGCGCGTGACCAGGCGGGTTCTTCCAGGTTCAAACGGGTGCAATGACGTACAGGTCGCGGTGTAGTGCTCGCTCGTGTGGCCTGGATGACCAGGCGCCGGTGATGATGTAGCGCACCTGCAGTTTCCAGCGGTATGAGCCTTCCTGCTGACCGCATCGGCGAATAGAACTGGCTGACGTGTCGACGTCTAGCCCTGCTGACTGGAAGGCTCCGGTCAGCAGGGCTGCGTTGTCGTTCTCCTACCGTTCTAGTTGCCCGGCTGCCAGCGAATGCCGATGTGTAATTCGTCGTCCACTTCGGTCTCGTCGGGATCGGTATCGAAGCGCAGGAAACGGAAGCCGACGAAGCCGGTCAGTGAGTCGCTGACGCGTAATCCCACCCGTCCGAAGTACTCGAAGATACGATTCGCATCACCGAACGTGAATACATCGGGTGCGATGTAACCGCCTGCGCTCAGATAGAGCGGAAATCGATCGGTCGGGTATTCGTAGCTGACCTCGAAACCGGGCGCCAGGCCTACCGCATCGGTATTCTCCTCCGACAGGATACCCGCATACACACGCGTTCCAAGCTGCAGGTTGATATCTTCGGAAAACAGGCGCCGCGCTTGTATCTTGACGTCCAGCATGAACACGTTGTCGCGCTGCTCGGTAGTCAGGAATGAAAATCGGTAGCGCGCATCTTCACTGCTCGTATTGGCTCCGGCTGCTATCAGGCTGATCTGGGCAGCATCGTCGCTGACGAACAGCTCGATGTCCTGCAGCTCGACGGCATCACTCAGGCCCGCGTTCTGGGCAATAACCGGCGACACGACGGTACCACCTAGGATCGTGAGTGCAAATGCACGACACAGCTTGTAAAACTTCATCATTCAGGGTTCTCCGTGGATAGCGCACGAAGCTAACCGATCGGGCTTACCATCACGACATCCGGCCTTCAATACACTCGGTTTTTCCAGATTATACAATTCCGGTACCGCCGATCGAATATTCGCAGCTCCGATGTTTTCCGACGTCCGCAGCGCAATGTCAATTGCTCGACGTCTACAACGATGCCTCGTCAGCCTTTCCGGTCGATTCGTCATCGTCATCGGAACGGTAACGCTGATTTTCGGCGTAGGGGAAGGTGGTGTGCCCGTATCGCAGCACCAGCACGCCGATGGTCAGCAGAAGGATGGCCGCCGCCACTGCCAGGATGCGGACGGCATCGATATCCTTGGCATCGATGATCAGATAACGGGCCAGTGCGACCATTGCGATATAAAGAGGAAAGCGTACCTGGATCTGTCCGGTGCGCAGATACTGACCGATCATCGCCAACACCTCGAGATACAGAAACATCAACAGCAGATCAGCCAGGGTGACATCCCGATTCACCAACATCACCTGCATTTCCTTGCCGATCGCGAAGGCGGTGGCAAGCCCTATGATCAGCAGGCCTGCGATCTCGACGGCGACGAGACCGGTATCCATCGATTTTCGAACCCGGACGAGCAGGGGATGGTCATGTTGCATGAGCGAGCTGCTATCCGATGGAATTCGTAGGCTTCACAAGGTAGCAAGTCCCCCATCCCATCTGCAACTGCGGTGCGCTGTTCTGAAGATGGCCGGCCGAATGGCCGGTGTGCAACTGCGGTAGGCTGCCTCATGATCAGGTCCGATGCAGCGCCGGTGACCGGCACCGATCTGTCGATCGTCTTCGAAGACGACTGGTTGATCGCGGTCGACAAGCCTTCGGGCCTGCTGTCTCAACCGGGTATTCACGTTCACGATTCCGTTCACAGTCGGCTACTGGTACAGCGCTCTGACGTGTCCGGACCGGTGTTGGTACATCGGCTCGACATGGATACCTCCGGCGTCATGGTCCTGGCCAAGACGCGCGAGGTTCACCGGCATCTGCAACAACAGTTCGAACGGCGCCAGACCGTCAAGCGCTACGTGGCGATACTCGAGGCGCCGCCGCCGGGTATGGCCGGTCTGATCGATCTGCCGCTTCGGCTCGACATCGACGATCGACCCCACCAGATCGTCTGTGATACCCATGGCAAGACGGCCTCGACGAGCTGGCGTCGCTGCGATCAGGGATTGTCGCCTTGCCGGGTCATCCTTCATCCCAGAACCGGCCGTACGCATCAGCTGCGTGTGCATATGGCGCATCCGCGCGGGCTGAATACGCCGATCATCGGTGATCGTCTCTACGGTTCCCGGTCAACCGAACCCGTTCATGTGAACACTCCCTCGCAGCTCATGCTGCATGCCGAACGTTTGATGGTGACGCATCCGATTACCGGCGTGTGGCTCTGTCTGGAAGCGGCGGTCCCTTTCTGAGCCAAGGTCGTTCACCAGGTGATCTCGCTACCAACCGAGTGTCGTAACAGTTGGCACTTCCGGCAACGTGCACAGGAACCGAGCCATCATGAAACCCTTTCTCGTCGCCTACGCTGCCACTGCCGTGGCGTTTCTGATCATCGATGGCATCTGGCTCGGCCTGATCGCTCGCAGCTTCTACGCGAATCAGTTGGGCGATCTGATGCGCGACAGCATCGTTGTCGCCCCTGCGGCGCTCTTCTACCTGTTTTACGCGGGAGGGCTTGTGTTCCTCGCGGTGCGACCCGGTTCCGACGTCAGCCTGGCGAGCGTGGCGGGTTACGGTGCGCTGGTCGGGTTGATGGCCTACGGCACCTACGACATGACCAACTGGTCGACGTTGAAGAATTGGCCGCCGCTGATGAGTCTGGTGGACGTGGCATGGGGTACCGTGCTGTCGGCAAGCTGTGCGGTGCTGGGCGCATTGGCCGCGCGAGCGTGGGGGTAAAAGCCGTTTGTTTACATCGCTCTGCGCGTGCCAACAATGAGTTCGGAAAGATTACGAAAAGTATAATAAAATTCAGCGCTCCCGCGAACCAGCTCTGATAACCCGCCTTGTTCCGATCATTTTCAGGTCCAGCATACCCCGGCCCGGTAAACCTGGCTTCAGCTTCGGTGGGCGGCTCGTGTATCCGTGATTCGCTCATACGTTCGCCAAAACACGCCAACCGTGGTGTCTGCCGCTCGATGACGACGAACTTGCGGGTTCTGCTGCTGGCCACTACCGTGTCCTTCTCACTCGGTAGTCAGGCCGGTGTGACGTTGCAGTGGCAAGACGGCGGCAAGGAAGTCGATCAGCAGGTTATGACGATCCTGGCGGATAGCCGAATACTGTCCGATTTCGTCGCGCTGGTGGAACAGAATTTCGAACTGGAACCCTCTCTCGTGCTGGCGCTGGGGTCGAGTGAGGGCCCGTCGATGAATACTGACACTCACGTGCTCAATCTGCCTAACGGCTATCTGGCTCACGCCATAGCCACGCAGTCTGAGCTGGTGGAAGATCGCGACGAAGCGCTGGAACGGGCGCTCGACGTTGTCGAGTACACGCTGTATTACCTGCTGGGGCACGCATTGGCAAGCAGCGCGCCGCTCGCCGGAAAGCAGAACTTCGATGTCGATCTACAGGCGGAGGCCATGTCTACCTGGGTGACGCTGGGGCAGTGGGACAATGGCGGCGAGCAATGGTTTGCCAACGTCTCGGCGTTCGCCGATGCTTCCCAGAAGCTCGATGGTTCGCTGGATGACTTCTGGCACCGGCACAGCCTGTACCAGTTGCGTGAAGATCAGATCGGGTGCTGGATACTGGGCCAGGATCCGGCGGCGCATGCGCGGCTGTTGCCGGCAGCCCTGAGCGGCGCCAAACGTCGGCAGTCCTGTGCGGCCAGATGGAGCGCGCTGAATGACGCGACACTGAAGGCCTTGGATCCGGTGCTGAAAAGAGATTCGCCCCTACGCCAGCCGTAGTGGACGCTAACCCGATTCGCGGTGGGCACGGGCAAGGTTGGCGTACCATTCACCGCTTGCCTTGATCGTTCGCACCTGAGTGCCGTAGTCGACGTGCACGATGCCGAAGCGCATGGTGTACCCCTCGGCCCACTCGAAGTTATCCATCAGACTCCAGGCAAAGTAGCCCTTGAGGGCCACACCTGACTCGCACAGCGCGGCAATCACCGTCAGATGTTCGTCGAGGTAGTCGATACGGCGCTGATCGGCAACGATACCCTGCTTCATCGGATCATTGAATGCGGCGCCGTTTTCCGTGATGTAGCACGGTGGCAAAGGGTACTGCTCGTACAACCGGTTGATGAGTTCGCCCAAAGTATCGGGTGCGATCTCCCAGCCGATATCGGTACGTGGCACCGTAGGGAGCATCGGCGCCGGCTCCGTCATCGGGTACTCGGTGTGCTCGGTACCTGCCGCTTTGACTCGCGTGGGTGTGTAGAAATTCAGACCCCAGTAATCCAGGGGTTGATGAATTTGCTCGAGGTCCGCTTCGAATTCACCGGGCATGCGTTGCGCAAGAACGTTCATTACGGACGCCGGGTAGCGCCCGTGGAACAGCGGTGCGAAGTACAGACCGTTGTGAAAGGCATCGTGGCGCTGTGCGGCTTCGTGATCGGCATCCTCATCGGAGGCCGGGTAGACAGCGTGTGCATTGAGCACGATGCCCAGCGGCAGGTCGGTTCGCACCGAACGCATCGATTGCACCGCCAGCCCGTGTGCAAGGTGCTGATGATGAATGACCGCCAGGGTGGTATCCAGGCTTGTCAGGCCCGGTGCATGCACCCCGGCCCGGTGGCCCAGGTAGGCCGAGCACCAGGGCTCGTTGAAAGTGGTCAGTGCATCGAGCCTGTCGCCCAGATGTTCGATTACCACGCGTGCGTAGTCCGCGAACCGCTCAGCCGTGCCGCGATTGGCCCAGCCGCCACGTTCCTGCAGTGCCAGCGGTAGATCCCAGTGATAGAGCGTGCCGTGAGTCTGCAGGCCGCGTTCGAGGCATCCATCGATCAGGCGATCGTAGAACGCGAGCCCACGCGGATTCACGGCACCCTTGCCGTCGGGAATGATGCGCGGCCAGGCGAGCGAGAAACGGTATGCACCGACGCCGAGCTGCCGGATGAGGTCCAGGTCCGCCGACCAGCGGTGGTAGTGATCACAGGCCACGTCGCCGGTATCCCCGTTGACCACACGTCCGGGCGCGTGCGAGAAGGCGTCCCAGATGGAAGGCTGGCGGCCATCTTCAGCAACGGCACCCTCGATCTGATAGGCGGCGGTTGCCACGCCGAAGAGGAAGTCAGCGGGAAATCGGTCAGCGAGGTGCTCGGGTGAGGACATCTGAATTTGAGATCGGCGAAATCGGTGAGAGAGAAACTGTGAGCAGCAGCAAGATCGGAAGTATGCGGCTGGTGAACGCTCGTGTCGAGCCGATATCGAGGCAACGAGCGCAGTCGGGTTGGCATGAGAGTCGATAGCCTGCACGGCGCCGGCGTGGGAGCCGCGCCGAGATGTGAAGCCTCAGGAGTTCGTTCATCATGTCGCACCCCCCTCGTCATCGCGGTTCCCTGGCAACCTACTACACCCGCCGAGGGCTGCTGTCGCTGCTGCTCCTATCGCTGGCAAATATCATCGGCTGCAGCTCGATCAGTGCTCATCTGGCGAGCGAGCAGGCACAGCAAGACGCAGTCGAAGCAGCGCGCCAGGAAGCCCGTAGCGAATCCGTAAGCTGGCCTGCAACACCCAGGGCTCGCAAGGCGGTCTCACTGGACCGCCTCGCCAGCGACAACCTGGTGGCCGTGCTCGCGCAGGTGCTGCCACCGATGTCCACCACGATTCAGACACGGGCGCACACCGACCCGCTCGGCCAACTTCTCGTCACACGTCTGGTAGCGGCAGGCTACGGCATCCAGCGGGTAGATACTGACCTGGGTGCACACTTGCTGCACTACGAGCGTAACGCGGTCGACGCCGGCGAGACCCCCGGCAGCGGCATATCGCGTCTGAACTACAGCCTGAGTATCGGCGATGTAGAGGTATCCCGCCGCTATCGCCTGGACGCCACCGGTCGATCGGTTCCTGATTCGCCCGTCCGGCTCGCGGGCTCCCGATTGCCGGTCGAGGTGGACGATTCAGGCTTTGCCGATGCGATGCCGGGCCGAGCCACCAGCAGCTCGCTGACCAGGGTCAGCCACGTCTCGCAAAGTACCGCGCCGGTCGAGGTCCCGATGATCTCGCTGATCACAGCGGGTGTGGTCAGGAATGTGGCCCGCTCGACATCGCAGGGACCCAGCCTGCAGGCCTTGAACACGAGCCAGGTCGAGGTCGGTAACCGTTTCTATGGAAATACCATGAATTTCGGCGGAATTGCCCGAAGCCATGTCGGTATCTCCCGCCAGGTGGTGATCTTTCCGAACGATTCCATGCGCCTCGGCGAGCAAGGCAAGAGCGTGATACGCCAACTGGTCGATCAGTACCAGGAACGTACGGACTTGATCAGTCTGGTTGGCTGCAGCAATGGCTACACGGCACTGGCGATCGGCAATGAAGGCCTGGCGTTAGGGCGCTCGGGGCGCGTAACCGAGGAGCTGATGTCGCTGGGCATCAGTCGTGATCATATTCTCGATGAGGGCTGCTGGGCCCCGACCAGTGCCGGTGACCGGTTTCCGAGTCGCGGCGTGGTCATCGAACTGTTGCGCAGGAACCGCGTGTGAGCGCCGCGCCCGGAGCCCTTTACAAGGCTGTGTACCGGTCTGTGTTCGGTGCCGCCGGCAGGCGTGCAAACAGGATCGCAGACAGTGTGATGACGGGTGAATCACCGACGCCGCGCGCGGACAGGAACGCAGACAGTGCGATGACGGGTGCATCACCGACGCCGCGCGCACCGACATCGGGCGCGGCGATCCCGGTGCTGATCGTAGCGGCAATGTTACTGCAGGCCTGTGCACTCGCCCCGGTGGAAACTCGCGACGACAGCGCCTGGCTGCCACGTATCGGCGCTGCTCCCGATGTCGTGTCGCAGACCTCGGAGGCTGAACTGCGACGGCTGAACCTGGTGGCCACCAACCTGGTGTCGGTACTGGTGCAGTTGCCGGAAGTACGCCCGGCCAGTACCACACTGCAGGTATCCCGGCCGGTGTCGGCTTTCGGCAACGTGCTGATTCGGGCATTGGAGGATGCGGGCTACGGCGTGCAGCAGGTCAGTGCGGATCAGGGCCAGAACTACACCACCTACAGCAAGCGTTTCGCAGAAACCGAAGCCGGCCCGTTGAACGACTACCAGTTGTCGATCAATGCCATTCAGGTGCGGCGCGAGTTCGTGGAGATCGATGAGCTGATCTTTCCCTCGTCGCTGATGATCATCGAAGGCAGCGCCGTCGCCGATTCGCTGGTCATCGACGACAACCCGTTCAGGGAGCAGGGGGGCGCTGAGACAACCTTCATTTCCGGCGTGCGCAGCGCAGATGGCAGCCTGGTCAGTGCCGGCATCGACGAGCTGCAGGTGCGCGTGTCGGATACGCTGCCTGCAACGACCCGTACGGAAGGCTCACAGATCATGTCGATGGCCCGCCAGCGCTTCCTGAGTGCCGATGAAGGCTCGGTTGACCGGCGCCTCGCGGGCCTCGAGCGCCTGCGGCGTACGGTGCTGATCTTCGAAGACGCGAGAACCCTGGTGCTGGGTGTCGGCAACAAGCAGGCGATCCGCTTGCTCACCCGTGACGTGCGGGCCGACGACGTCTTCCAGATTACCGCCTGTACCGATGCCGATGGCAGCAACCCGGCTGCCGACGCGCGGGGTGCCCGGGTTGGCGAGGAGTTGCTGAGCTACGGTATACCCGAGACGGCGATCTACCTGTCACCGTGCCTGCGGGCCAGCTTCAGGCACCCCAGCGACAATTCTCCGGTGCCTGTCGAGATTGTCCAGCACCGCGTCACGTCGCGATGAGGTCGCAGACAAGTCGAGATTGTCCAGCACCGCGTCACGTCGCGATGAGGTCGCAGACAAGTCGAGATTGTCCAACACCGGGTCACGTCGCGATGAGGTTGCAGACAGGCCGAGATTGTCCAGCACCGGGTCATGTCGCGATGAGGTTGCAGACCGGCCGAGATTGTCCAACACCGGGTGATTGCGTTTTGAGGCTTCGGACACGTCGAAGGCCTTCGATATATCGTTCAATACACTTTTGAACACAGGAAGCGAGGCCATGAGACGCCAGAGACAGTGGGTTCTGATGTGGTTCTGCAGCGTGCTGCTGCCTATCCTGCCGGGGACGGTGCTGGCGTTTCAGATGACGAACCTGGAGGGCGATCGGGTTCATCTCGCACAGCATGTCGGTCAGGGCAAGTGGACGCTCGTGCAGTTCTGGTCTCTCGATTGCATTGCCTGCCGGCAGCAGAAGCCACTGCTCGATGCGTTGCACCAAGCCCATCGGAACACAGGTGCGCAGGTCCTGGGTGTGGTGATCGATGGCGTCGAGAAGATCGATGCGATCAGGAATCGACTGACTGCGGATAAAACCAGCTATGGGCACCTGGTGGCCTTCAGCGATGTGTACATGCGGCAGATTCGTGAGAGTTCTGGAGTGCCGTACACAGCGACACCTACCTACTGGCTGATCGATCCGAATGGTGAACTGTTCGCACGGCAGACAGGGCCCATGACACCTGAAGCTTTCGCGGACGTCGAAAGGATCGTGGCAGGTGGGGTCCTGCCGTCGGCACCGCTGTAGCAACCCGGTAGCACGCTTGTAGTACCCGTGTGCGTTATCAATGTGACACCCAGGCCATGAACATGACTGCACGCGAGACATCGACTGCCCAGTCTGCGTACTCAGGTGCGTACGATGGCACCCGGCGAAGGTTTCCGCGGCTATCGGCAACGGCCGTGCTGGTCTGCGGCCTCGCGCTGGTCTGGTCGACCGCGGCACTTGCAGCCGATGCGTCCACACTTGAAGATGTTCGACAGCGCGGCACGCTACGCTGCGGTGTGCACGAGGGCCTGCAAGGCTTTTCCACGGCCAACAGCCTGGGCGAATACGCCGGGCTCGATGTGGATCTGTGTCGTGCAGTGGCCAGCGCGGTGTTCGACGACGCCGACAAGGTCGAGTACGTGACGGTGGACTCGGACGAACGCTTCGGCGCACTGGGTAATCGCCGGGTGGATATCCTGAGTCGCAACACCACCTGGACCCTGACGCGCAATGCACGATTCGGTGAGTTCGTCGGTATCAATTACCACGACGGCCAGGGCTTCATGGTCAGTAAGCGAGGCGGCATTCGCAGTGCCCTGCAACTCGACGATGCCAGCATCTGCGTGGCGCGCAATACCACCACCGAACTCAATGCCATCGATTTCTTCCGGCTTGCAAGCCTCCGCTACCGGCCGTTTCATCTCGAGAGCGAAGCGGCACTGGCTGCTGCCTTCGAAGCAGGCAAGTGCCAGGCGCTCGCCGCCGATCGCTCGGCCCTGGCGGCCTTTCGCAGCCGTTTCACCGAGCCTGCCGACTACACGATCCTGCCGGAGATCATCTCCAAGGAGCCGCTGGGGCCGATGGTGCGCAGCGGTGACGCCAACTGGACGAATGTGGTGCGCTGGTCTCTGAACTGCATGATCAATGCTGAAGAGCTCGGCATCACGCAGGCAACGGTCGATTCGGCCGCCACTGAACGGACGCCATCAGCTCGTCGCCTGCTGGGCCTGGATGAGAATCTCGGCCGCTGGCTGGGCCTCGATGCCGGCTGGTGTGCCGCCATCGTGCGAAACGTCGGCAACTATGCCGAATCGTACGAGCGCCATCTGGGCCCCGACACCGTGCTCGGGCTCGAGCGCGGTGTCAACGATCTGTGGACGAATGGCGGCCTGCTGTACGCACCGCCGATCCGGTAACGATACTGCTCACCGGCAGGACGAATCGTTTCCCGGGCCGTTTCCCGGGGCTCGTCATCGGTTACTAGAACAGCCCTTCGATATCGCCGTTCTCGTTGAGCTTGATCACCTCGGCGGCCGGTGCCTTCGGCAGTCCGGGCATGGTCATGATCTCGCCGCAGATCACTACGATGAAGCCTGCACCTGCTGACAAACGGACTTCACGAACGGGCAGGGAATGCCCGTTGGGTGCGCCACGCATGTTCGGGTCGGTGGAGAAGCTGTACTGCGTCTTTGCCATGCACACCGGCAGGTTGCCGTAACCCGCCGTTTCCCATTGGCGTAGCTGATCGCGAACCTTCTTGTCGGCCAGCACTTCGGTGGCGCGGTATATCTTCGTGGCGATGGTCTCGATCTTCTCGAACAGCGGCATGTCGTCCGGGTAGAGGGTACTGAACTCGCTGGTTCCGCCTTCGGCGATCTCGGCCACCCGTTGCGCCAGTGCCTCGGTGCCCTTCGAACCCTGTGCCCAGTGCTTGCACAGGATGGCCTCCGAGCCGAGGCTGTCGACGTACTCGGCGACGGCATCGACTTCGGCATCGGTATCGGTCACGAAGTGGTTGATCGCCACCACTACCGGTACACCGAAGGAGCTGACGTTCTCGATATGGCGGCCCAGGTTGGCACAGCCTTTCTTCACCGCATCGATATCCTCGTTGCCCAGATCCTCGCGCGCCACGCCACCGTTCATCTTCATGGCGCGCACGGTGGCAACGATGACCACGACGTCAGGGGCCAGACCTGCCTTGCGGCACTTGATGTTCATGAACTTCTCGGCACCGAGATCAGCACCGAAGCCTGCTTCGGTGACCACGTAGTCGGCCAGTTTCAGGGCCGTCTGGGTAGCGATGATCGAGTTGCAGCCATGGGCGATGTTGGCGAACGGTCCGCCGTGCACGAACGCCGGGTTGTTCTCCAGCGTCTGCACCAGATTGGGCTGCATGGCATCCTTCAGCAGCACGGCCATGGCCCCGTCGGCCTTCAGGTCGCGGCAATAGATCGGTTCGAGGTCACGCGTGTAGGCGACGATAATGTCGCCGAGGCGTCTTTCCAGATCCGCCAGATCGGTCGACAGGCACAGTATGGCCATGACCTCGGATGCCACCGTGATGTCGAAGCCGCTTTCGCGTGGGAAACCGTTGCCCACACCGCCCAGGCTGCTGGTGACCTGGCGCAGGGCCCGGTCGTTCATGTCCAGTACGCGCCGCCAGACCACCCGTCGGATGTCGATTCCCAGCGAATTGCCCCAGTGTATGTGGTTGTCGATCATCGCCGACAGCAGATTGTGTGCGGAGGTGATGGCATGAAAGTCACCGGTGAAGTGCAGATTCATGTCTTCCATCGGAATGATCTGGGCATGACCCCCACCGGCGGCGCCGCCCTTCATGCCGAAACACGGCCCGAGGGAGGCTTCGCGAATGCAGACGGCCGCCTTCTTGCCGATCGCGTTGAGGCCGTCGCCAAGGCCTACGGTGGTCGTGGTCTTGCCCTCGCCGGCAGGTGTCGGGTTGATGGCCGTGACCAGGATCAGCTTGCCATCGGGCCTGCCAGCCAGGCCGGCGATGAATTCGGCCGATACCTTGGCCTTGTCGTGACCGTACGGCAGCAGGTGATCGGACGGTATATCAAGCCTGGCCCCAACCTCCTGAATCGGTTTCTTGCTTGCGGCGCGGGCAATGTCGATATCGCTGGACTGGGCCATGAGTCAGTACCTTGAACGGGTTGCGGCAGGAAACCTCAGTCACGTGTTGCAGTACGACCTGTGTGCTGATCCTGCCGAGACCACAGTCTGACGGACATGAACGGTCAGGCACATGTCTGTGTACGACGTTTGTTGTCCCGACAAGACATGAAGGGTGGGGAGCCCACCCGCACGGCGAATCAGAATCGAGGGATCATGAAGCTCGCTTGAGAGCGCGCGTCGACAATGCCTCGTCCAGCGGGCAAGGCCTGCCGATGTGGTATCCCTGCGCATAGTCCACACCGATGGTGATCAGCTCGTCGACGATGGCCTGGGTCTCGACGAATTCGGCCACGGTCCGGATGCCCATCGATTTGCCGACCCGATCGATGGCTCGCACCATTTCGCTGTCCACTACGTTGTCGGCGATCTCCCTCACGAATTGCCCGTCGATCTTGATGATGTCCACCGGCAGGCTCTTCAGGTACCCGAAGGAGCTCAGGCCTGAGCCGAAGTCATCCAGCGCCACCTTGATGCCAAGCCTGCGCAGGCCTTCGATCAGGGTCAGCGCCGTGGTGAAGTGCGATATCGCGGCGGTCTCGGTCAGTTCGATCCAGAAGCTTGCGGGGCCTGCATCAGACGTTTCGAACAGGTCGGACATGTACCCGAGCAAGCCGGGATCGGCTGCTGACTGACCCGAGATGTTGATCGAGAACGTGTAGTGACGGCGTACGTCCCGAGGCAGGTCCGACACCGTCCGCACGGCACGATCGATGACCCAGCGATCGATCTGCTGCATCAGATCGTAGCGTTCGGCCGCCTGGATGAACTGAAACGGGCTGATCAGCTCGTCGTCCACGGTCTTCAGACGCAACAGGAACTCGAAGTGCTCGATGTCGCCGGCATGCCCGGCGGCCTTCTGATCCAGCGAGGCAACGGCCTGCACCAGCAGCACGAACCGGTCGTTCAGCAGAGCATCCTGCAAGCGTGGTGCCCAGTTCATCTCCTGGTGACGTCGCGTCATCGAGGCATCATCGTCGGAGTAGATGCACAAGCCGTTACGCCCCTGGTCCTTCGCGGTATAGCAGGCGATGTCAGCCGCCGAGAGTACCTCTTCCACGCTGCGTTCATGCTCGTCGATCAGCACGAGACCCAGGCTGGCGCGTACGGCGAAGGCCTGATCGCCGTGCGTGAAAACGAACTTCTGGAACATGGCGTATACACGTTCGGCCACCTGGCGTGTGGCATCGACGTCGCATCCCAGGATGATCAGGCCGAACTCGTCGCCCCCGAGGCGCGACAGTACATCACCGTCCCTGACCAGTGCAGTCAGGTTGGCCGTCAGCTCGACCAGCAGGCGATCGCCGGCCGTGTGCCCGCAGGTGTCGTTGACGACCTTGAACTGATCGAGGTCCATGTACAACAGGGCGGCGCTGGTGGTGCGCTGCGGTGTCTCCCCGATCAACCGGGCCAGGCATGCCTCGAAATGATAGCGGTTGAAGCAGCCGGTCAGCGGATCGTGCCGTGCCTGGAACTCGAGCTCCCGTGTCAGCTCGCGCTCCACGCTCACGTCGCGCATCACCATGATGAACCCGCTGGGTTGGCCCTCCGGGTCGAGCGTTCGAGACAACGACAGATTCACCACACTGCCAGGGTCTTCTGTCAAGCTCAGGCAGACGTCCTGTGACAGCACCGCGGTAGCATCCAGCGAGCTCAATGCTGCGGCGAGCTCGAAGCGTGAGGGTTCAGGTGGCAGGGTGTAGAACGTCAGCAGGTGTGACAGGGGCTTGCCGACTGCCATCTCGTTGGCGATGCCGGCCCATCGCTCGGCCGCCGGGTTCATGTGGAGCAGGCACACCTTGCTATCCAGCGAGAACACCACATCGGTGAGCGCATTGAGCGTGCGCTCCGCACGTTCACGCTCATCGAACAGAGCTGTCCGATGTCGTTGCCTGGCCTGTTCGGCACGACGCTCGCGATAGCGGGCCCTGATCAGCAGGCCGAAGACCAGGGTCAAGGCGAGAAACGAGATCAGTGCCACCAGTACGAAGGGCTTGCCGATCGGCAGACGCCCGGTGATCTTGATCAAGAGCTCCGACGAGCCGATCGACCAACGCTTGAGCGTCGTACGCGGCGCATGAATGTCCGGCAGCACCGCAGCATCGTCGCTCACGCCGGCCGTTTGATAGACAGTTCGCGACGTACCGTCATTGCGTACGGTGAGCTCGATATCCAGGTGTGCAGCGTCTTTCGTCTGACGATCGATGATGCTGTCCAGATCGATTGCCAGCCAGTAGCCACCGTCTGCGTGTTGGTGACGTAGAGCGGGTAGCAGCGGAACATGTTGCCCGCGATACACCGGTTGCGCCAGCAGGAGTTGGCCGCTCAACGGCCAGGGTTCGGGTAGTTGGCTGACGAAAGGGCTTGCGCTGGCTGCCGCCTGGTCCATCAGCCCGGCGAACTCTCTGATACCACCCAGGTTGTTGCCGACCAGAGATAGCGTGTCAGGCGCCGTCGGCTCCACATAGGCCACCGGATAATAGTGCGCGCGCAAGGTGTCATAGCGCCTGATGCCGTTGCTGTCGTAGTGCTGGATGGCAAACCGGTACAGCCCTTGTTCGGCCATCGAGGCTTCATAGCTCAAACGCTGCGCTGCTGATACGCGTTCGAACCGCCCGATCGCTGCGATATACGGCGCATGGGTTCGCAGTGGCATCGCGAAGCCTGCCAACGTGGTATTGCGAAACCCGTTGGATACGTAATGCATGCCGACCACAGCGGTCAGCAAGGTGCGTATCTCGCCCACACGGATGCCCATCGTGGTCACCACTTCCTGGCTCCGCTCTTCGAAGAAATGAGCCTGAGTTTCCTCGTTCAGCCGGTAGCCGAGTGTGAACAGTGCCAGTACCACTACAAGGTAACCCAGCAGCATGCCGAGCCATTCGCCGGTCGAAAAGATGGCATGTCCTTGCGAAGCGGCATCTCCTGCCCTCAGCCGTGCCATGTCATCCCGTGCCCGTGTGTCGCCATGATCATTCACGGCAGCAGCTTGGCGTTCCGCACCAGGTGCGTATCGATTGCAAGCCCGGAACTATCGATCAGTACGGGATTGATCCAGACATCCCACTTGCGATTGGTGGCCAGTGGAATGTCAGCCGGGCTGGTGCCGTCGAGGATGGCGATCGCCGCCGCACCTGCCCATTCCCCATGCTCTTCGTTGATGTTGGTGAAGCCGAGATGGGCGACTGGCATGGACCACTCGAAGTTGGTCAGCGTCGGGCGGCGGGTATGCTTCGCCGCCAGGCGCCGGGCCTGGTCCATGTCCCATCCCGATACACCGACCAGGCTGCCGACGACCACGAAGTCATAGTCTTGTGCGCGTCGCAGGCTGGTACGCCATTCTGCAAAATTTGAGGACAACTCGCCGGTTACCGTGAGGCCAAGCGCGGATGCCCGCTCCTTCAGCCGTGCCAGCCCCTTGTGATTGCCCTCGTTGTTGGCAGCTAGAAAGGCCACGTTTTCAGCTCCTTCGGTCATCGCCCGGCCGGCCTCGAGCAGTGGCATCAGTGGCGCGACCTCGACGATACCGGTGATGTTGGACACTGGAAAACCATACTCCTCGACGGTCCAGTTGATGCCGGAAAAGACCACCGGTAGCGAGGTGTCCATCAGGTAGGGTACGACCAGGTACTTGGCCGCGTTGTCGTCGGAGGTGATCACGATCGCCGGATCGACTTCGTCGATCAGTTCGAAGGCTTTCAGGCCGGCAGCACGCTTGTAGTGTTCGGAAACATAAGTTCTCGTGTCCATGTTTTCCTGAACGATCGTGCAGTGGCCGGCCAGGCTGTCGCGTAGCCCGCGCTCTATGCCGTCGGACCAGCTGTAGCCGGGGGCGTACGAATTGACATAGACGCAGACTGGTAACGAATCGGATGCGGGTATCGCCACTGCGGGCACCGGCAGGGGCTGCGCGACGCCAGGCGACAGCGGCTGGCTCAGGCAGCCAATGCCGACCAGACAGGCAACGAGCGATATCACCGGTCGCTTGTGATTCGTCACGGCTTTGGTTCCTGGCAAGATGGCGCACGGTACGAACGGTAGCGGCCAGCCGACGAGCGAGTTGAACCGCCACGTCCGGAGTGCGCTGATCGCCTACTGACGACGCGTGATCCCCTACTGGATCAGCTTACCGGTGGTCCTGCGATAGGCAATGGACTGGGCCCGACACTACGATATCGCAGAACCTCTCGTGCCTGTGTTCTGCCCGAAGCGGCGAATCGCCTCGTCCACGAAGCGTAACTTGCGCTTGACCTCGCGGTTCAGCACGAATGGGTACGGGTCGGGCAGACCCATGCTGCGGTTGAGGCTGTTGAGCATGATCGAGGTACCGATCCAGTGGCTCATCATTTCATTGAAACCGATATCTCCCCCTGCACCGCCTGTCACCCCGGCCGGTGTCTGCTCATCATCGACCGCTGTGATCGGCCCGTCGCTCGGCAGGTTTCCGGAAACGATGCCCGACAGGTGTTGCGAGCCACTCATGTCAGGTTCACTGACGGACGGTTCGCCGAACTGCCGACGCGTTTGCAGCGTGTCGATGATGTGCAGGTAGTGTGCCCAGGTTTCGGCCCAGTCTTCCCAGGGATGCATCGAGGCGTAGGGGCTGACGAAGCGTTGTTGCCATTGATCGGCCGGTCCGTTCGAATAATGGCTTTGTACGGCAGCGGCGTAATTCCGCGTCTCGTCGCCGAACACGGCCCTGAAGTCGTTCAGGAAGCCGGCGTCCGCCAGGCGAAAGACGTCCCAGTAGTAATGCCCGGTTTCGTGGCGGAAGTGGCCGAGCAGCGTGCGGTAGTGCTCGTCCATGTTCACGCGCATGCGGGTTCTCGCTATGTCATCCGCCTCTGCCAGGTTGATCGTGACCACACCCTCCTGATGACCGGTGAGCACGGGCGTCTCACCGGGTAGCGGGTTCTCGAAATGAGCGGTGGAATCCCGATCGGCCAGAAACCGGAAAGCCAGCTCCGGTACCGTACCGCCGAGTACGGTACTGGCGTCGCCCACCGGTAGTTCCAGACTCAACAGACTGTAGAGACAACGCCGCTTGGCTATTTCCAGCTTGCGCCATAGCGTGATGTTCTGCTGCACCGTGAGGTCCGGAATGATCTCGTTGAGTCGGCAGCCGCGACACAGGCGCGGCTGGTCCGGTGACACGTGCAGATCGACTGCATCAGTTGCTCCCGGCACCCTGTGCCCGACAGGGTGGTCCACACTCCGGGCAGACGCACGGTCGTGATCCCTTGCATCGGCTGTGCGCAGTGGGAGCATCCAGTTGCAGGCTGAATGAGCGGTCCAGTTGCTGCATTGCATGTACAGGTAGTCGTCATCATCGGCCCATACACGGGTAGCGGGTTCTTCCGGAATGGTTCCCCGTGCCGCCACGAACGGCTTGAGCGTCAGGGTGTTTGCGCAGAAACCGGTCAGTCGACGGCATCGCCCGCACTGAACATTCTCGAAGAACAGCACTGGTCGGTCGGGGCATGTGCAGCGGAATACTTTCATGCAAATACAGTAGCGTGAACCGGCGACCTGCGCTTGTACCCTGCGATATTTTCATAGCATCACCGGCTTGGGCAGATCGCACAGGCAAGTGCGTTATCCTCGGTTCGGTACCTACTGGCAAAGCAGCAGATGAGTGTTCGTTTCGCGGTTCTCGGCGCCGGCCGTATCGGCCAGATCCATGCTCACACGATCGCCGCGATGAGCGATGCCACGCTGGTCGCGATCAGCGATCTGATAGAACCGGCAGCAGCGGCGGTGGCGAGTCGGCATGGCTGTGAAGTTCGCACGCTGGATTCGATCGAGACCAGCGAGGATGTGCATGCTGTCGTGATCTGCACGCCAACGGATACACACAGCGATCTGATCATGCGTTTCGCGCGTGCCGGCAAGGCCATCTTCTGTGAAAAACCGGTCGATCTGTCGATCGAAAGGGTGGTGGAAAGCCTGGCGGTGGTCGAGGAGACCGGTACCGCGCTCATGGTCGGTTTCCAGCGACGTTTCGATCCGGATTTTCTCGCCCTGCGGCAGGTAATCGACGAGGGCCGCATCGGGGACGTCGAGATGATCGCGCTGACCAGTCGCGATCCGGGCCCTCCGCCCTACGATTACCTCGCACACTCGGGTGGCATCTTCCGTGACATGACGATCCATGATCTAGACATGGCTCGCTGGCTGCTCGATGAGGAGATCCAGACGGTGCAGGCCGCGGGTTCGGTGCTGGTTGATCGCCGGATCGGCGAGTTCGGCGATTACGACAGTGCCAACATCATCCTGAGTACCGCGAGCGGGCGCCAGTGCACGATAAGCAACTCGCGACGCGCTCGGTACGGTTACGACCAGCGCATCGAAGTACACGGATCGGCCGGCATGGCCAATGCCGACAACCATCGAACGTCCAGGGTGACGGTTGCTGCAGCTTCCGGGTCGTTACAGCCGCCACTGGTCGACTTCTTCATTAGTCGATATGCCGCCGCCTATGCTGCAGAGATGACTGCCTTCGTGCGAGCGCTGGCCGACAACACGGCGATGCCGACCACTGGGCACGATGGCCTGATGGCACTGGTGCTGGCCGAGGCAGCCACCCGTGCCGCGCAGGATCGACGAGTGCTGGCGGTGACGGAGGTGTAAGTCCGTGAGCGACCCTCCGGTGCACCCTCAGACCGTACGCTCGAGTTCGGCTGCGAACTCCAGGCACTCTCGGTCACGGCCGATGGTCGCGATCGCCCGTGCCTTTGCCGTCCGTGATGAAGCGCGCGCTGTAGTCGCCCGCCTCGAGATCGCCGTCTGTCTGGATGCCTGTCCCAGTCGCTGGCATGACCGCTGTATCTGAGGTTCACGCTGTAGTGCTTGCTCAGAAGAACGGCACATCGGCGAAAGGTTCCGCCGCGCCGAGCATGTTGCGCGCCGCGGCGGCACCGTGCCGCTGAGCCAGGAACCAGTGCTCGATGCGCTGTGATTCACCGGTGAATCGTTCCGGCCAGCGAGCCACGTCGCCGGCGGCGTAGATGTTCGGGTCGCTGGTCTGCAGGCAATCGTTGACCTTGATGCCATCGTCGACGTCCAGCCCGGCCGCCTCTGCCAATGAGGTTTCAGGGCTGACACCCGTGCCTGCCACCACGAGATCGGCGACGAGCCGTCTACCGTCCTCCAGCACGATCGCCATCTGTCTCGATGCGAGTTAACTTGCTTTCGAGCTGGAACTCCACGCCCTGGTCGGTATGCAGCTGCTGGATGTGGCTCCGAGCTCTTCACCGAGAATCTTCGCCAGCGGTACCGCATCCGGTGCCACCACGGTCACCTTCACGTCGCGTGCCCTGAGCGCCGCGGCCGTCTCGAGGGCGATGAAGCTGGCACCGATCACCGCCGCATGCTCGACCGGATGTTCCAGGCGATCAGTCAGCATCTTGCGCCTCCTCGAGAGTATGCAGAAGGTGAACGTGTGGCAGGTCGATGCCATCGATCGGCGGCTTCACTGCACTGGCACCGGTGGGCGAACAACAGCTTGCCGTAGTTCAGGCTGTCGCCGTTCGCCAGGCTCAAACGTCGTTCTTCCCGATCGATGGCGGTGACGGA
>CBDCAW010000039.1:0-52033 GCA_965214025.1 Granulosicoccaceae bacterium | reverse complement strand
CAGGCCAGCGGAAAGTAGTGACGGGAGAGGTGCCTTTGCAGAAGCTGTGCTTCGCCGCTCACAGCTTCTCCGCCGTCAGGTCTTCAAGAGTTGCCCATCGGTCGCGGATGTAGGACATCTGCATCGCGGTGAGTGTATTCTCGAGAGATATCTGCCGCAGATAGTATTCCGCCTTCGGGTTGCCATGAATGTCGGACATCCGGTACCAGGCAAAAGCCCGGCCCGGGTCGGCCGTCACTCCCAGGCCCTGGCTGTAGAGATGCCCGAGATTCAACTGAGCCGGCCCGTGGCCCTTGGCCGCAGCCTGTAGGTACAATCCGGCCGCGCGCGGCAGATCCTGATCGACTCCGAGCCCGAGATACAACAGATTGGCCAAACTCGTGGCAGCGATGGGGTTACCTTCGGCCGCCGCGATCGCGTAGTAGTCACCTGCCAGGTGATACTGGCCGCGGGCCATGGCGCTGGACGCGTCGCCGGCGCGGGTGAAGTAATGGCCTGCAACCATGCTGACCAGCAGCAAGATCAGCAGGCCTGACCCTATGGCCTTTCGTTTCAAGGGCAGCGTCGTCGAGGTCGGCATCGGGTGCACGGAACTTCTTGGTATACCGTAATTTGTGCCCGCCGTCGAATCTCGAGTTTCCGTGTGTCACGGACGTATTTCACGCAATACCGATCAACGTGGTATTTTGAGAGGAAAGTGGTAGTGCACACAGCTCATGGCCTGGAATTCCCGGTCATGGGTTTCCAGGGAATAAGGTTGGGTGTACCCCCGATAGCGCGGCCGTAGCGCAAACGGCGTCAACGAGGAGATTCCCTATGGCTTTCACCCGCCTGCAGGCACGCAGGGCAACTGCCGGCCACCGGCGTCTGCCTGTTGCTCCCGATAGCCGTCCGCAGGTGCGAGAGCGAACGAGCAAGCCTGGCGGGTTCCGCTCGATGCGCCTCGGTTCGCTGGGCCTGCTGCTGTCGGTTGCCTTGTCGCAGGGCCTGTCACCCGCAGTGGCGGCTACCGAAGGCGAAGGCGAACGATGGTCGAGTCTGAAGCAGACTTACTTCGACGATCGTCCGATCATCGAGGATGACGGTGTGATAATGCTCCAAGCCCCGGAACGGGCTTACGATGCAGCGGTGGTCCCGATCACGATGGTATCGATGGATCCGGGCAGACCGATTCGCCAGGTGCATCTGCTGGTCGATCAGAACCCGCTGCCACTGGCTGGTATCTTTCGGTTCGAGGAAAGCTCCAGTGACTGGGAGTCGGTGGAAACCCGCATCCGCATTCACGAGTACACCACTGTACGTGCCATCGGTGAGCTGAGTGACGGCTCCCTGCACATGACCAGCGCCTTCGTGAAGGCCGCGGGCGGTTGTTCCGCACCGGCACTGGCTGATCTGGATGCCGCCATGGCCAACGCCGGCAAGATGCGCCTGTTTCTCAATCAGATCGATATCGAGAGCCGGCAGGGTACGAACGGGGCTGGTGATGCCACCGAACGGGGCACGGGCAAGCTTCCGGTCGCATCGTTGTCTGACGCCGGTGCCATCGACGAGTCAGGTGCCAGGGCGGGTTCGTGGCAGTCGGAAGCGGTCATCAAGATCAGCCATCCGAACAACTCCGGTATGCAGTTCGACCAGATCTCGCGCAACTATATCCCCGCCTTCTACATCCACACCATCGGTGCACAGATCGACGGCAAGCCACTGGTGGATGTCGAAACCAATTTCTCGCTCAGTGAGAACCCGGTGGTGGATGTCAGGTTTCGCGAGCGGGTCGAGCCGTCAGACCTGCTCGTCTATGCACTCGACTCGAAGGGAAACCGCTACGAGCAGACACTCGCACCCGACGAATGACGCGTAGGCGGCAAGCAGGCAACCGGCAGCGCCGCAGCCCGAAATACACGGACGGATGAGCGGCGAAGAAGCACTGTTGCATTGATCCCGGAGGCCTCAGAAACAGCGCAGGGTGGACTCTGCCTGCAAGCCTTGCAGGTCACCCACGCGCTGCTTCGCCCAGTTGGAATCACGGTAGAAGATGCCACGCTGCCCGGTATCGAGCTGAACCTGCATGATGGTGCTGGCGCGCTCGTAGGCCTTGTAGGGCATGCGGGCCTTGATGAAGTCGATACTGCAGGAGCACTGGTGCAGGCTTTCAAAGCTGTTGCCGTTGGCGGCCATGCAGGCGAGCACGTAGTCTGCAATCGCCGCTGTCGGGTACTCATCTGCCGATTTTTCAGGCTCGTGTGCCAAGACGCCGAACGGTTGCATGAATGCGTACATTAACAGCGCCGCCATTGACGTACGGAAACGGGCCTTGCTTCGCGACTTGCCTGGTATGCCGGTGCGGGCGCTAGCACGATGAGAGAGCATCACCACTTGTCCTGAATTATTCATGGGCCATAGGTCATCGGTTTCCGCCCGCGGTGGCAGGCTTGTAAGGATCGCTGCCAGTCGATTGATCATGGGGCAATCTCGATGGTGCTGGAGAACGCGTGCTCGCCTTCAACCTGGCTGCCTGCCTCTATACCCACGAGCCCGCCCGGCACCTGATCGCTGAACGTCAGCCGGAACGTGGAAGCCGCGATCGCCGGAAACCCCTTGAGGTAGCTGTCGCCTTCGAATGGCTTGATCTCGAATTGTCGCGTCGCAACCGTCTGCCGGCCGAATTCGACATCTGCCTGTTCGATGCCGATCTGCGGCTGAGCCAGCGAATCGCGGATGCGGTTGCGAAAATACAGAGTGCCTCCGCCAGTCTGCTCGCCCAGTGACCGTGCCACATGTTCGAACATCGCGATGATGACCGGGTTGCCCCGGTTGCCGGGGAAGTCCGGCAGGTTCAGGTGCCGCTCGTCGGAGAGGAAGTCGATGCTGACGTCACGTCGGTCTTCTTTCTCGGCGCCGGTGATCGATACGGTCACCTCATCGATCACCGGCGCCTTGCCCGGCGCGGCACTCTCGTATCGGTACTGGATCTGGTCACCGGCTGCGGTGTTGGCCAGATGAGGGCGTTCGTAGATGAGCTGTTGCGCAGGCGTCAGCTTGTCGAAGGCGAGAATCGCAGGGCTGGATGACAGCAGTAACAGGGCAAGGCAGGGTAGGGGCAATCGCACGAAAGCTTTCCCGTATGATGCAGGCATGGCACACATGGGCAGGTGGGCCGAACCTGGAGAATGGATCGATGAGTCGCATTGAACATTGGCCGCAGTGGTGGAAACTGTCAAGCCTTTCAGCAGCCTCGTCACGGCGAATGCCCGCTGCCCTGTGCGTTTCGATCCTGGCTGTAGCCGGCATGGCATCAGGCGTCCAGACGGCCCTGGCCGCCGAGTCCGCCGCCGGCTTGCAGGGCGCGAGTGATCGGCGGGCCGATCGTCAAGCAGTCTCCGTCGGCAAAGTCGATTTGAACGGCTTCATTGAAATTGCCACCGGTCATTACCTGCACGCCGGTGTGCATGAAGACTTCACACCGGCCAACGATGGCGCCATCGCCAATATCGGCTTCATCGTCGGCACCGAATCGGTGGTGGTGATCGATCCCGGCAGCAGCGTCACGAGCGCCAGGCGCTTGCAGGATGCGATTGGCAAGGTCACGGATCTGCCCGTATCGCACGTGGTGCTCAGCCACTATCATCCCGACCACGTGTTCGGTAGCTTCGTGTTCGCAGAGGCTCCGAACATCGTCGCCCACAAGAACTACCCGCGCGCGCAGTTGCAGCGCGGGCAGTTCTATCGCGAGCGGTTCGCCTATCTGCTGGCAGGTGCGTCTGCGGACATGCCCGAGGCCGTTCCCGACGTGCTGGTAGCGGTGGGTACGCCGTTGATCATCGATCCCGGTGGCAGACGGCTGGAAATAAGCGCCTGGCCCGTCGCGCATACCGACAACGACCTGACGGTGTTCGATGATTCCACCGGCACACTCTGGGCCTCTGATCTGGTTTTTCACGAGCGGGTGCCATCGCTCGACGGCAGTCTCAGGGGCTGGATCGATGTGATGGCTTCACTGCAGCGCGCGGCTCCGGATCTGGTCGTGCCCGGGCATGGCCCGCCCGGGTCCTGGAACGAGGTCACCCGGGCGCAGGAGCGCTATCTGGATGCGTTGCTGGAGCAGACCCGGGCTGCGATCGGTGCCGGCTCGAGCCTGGCGGAAGCCGTGAAGAGCGTTGGCCGCGACGAAGCCGGGCAGTGGGCCACGTTCGAGCTGAACCATTCACGCAACGTGTCGCGCGCCTATACGGAACTGGAATGGGAGTGATTGTCGGCGCTTATCGCATACGGTACTGGCGTGGGAGTGGCCATCGGCGCGTCGGATAATTCGATAGGCAGTGGTACCAATGGCCCTTGGCTGCGCTGTTGACTGTACTTTCGTCCAAGGGATACAGTCAGTGACAACCTGTCTTGGCTGTCACAGATGATGTGCTGGCAACGAGCAGGAACCGTGCGTTATTCCGGGTAAGTGCCGGGCCTGTCAATCTGCTTGGAGAGAGTATGAACATCATCAGAAATGCACGACTCATGGGCATGTCGCTCGCGGCTGCCACGCTCGGCATATCGGCGGCTCATGCCAACGAGGATCTCATGAAGCTGGTGGAAGATCCGGCTAACTGGGCCATGCAGACAGGCAATTATGCCAACACGCGTTACAGCGAACTCGACGAGATAACACCCGATAACGCCAAGGATCTCAAACCGGTCTGGACCTTCTCCACCGGGGTGCTGCGCGGGCATGAGGGTGGGCCGCTCGTCATCGGCGATACGATGTTCGTGCACACCCCGTTTCCCAACAAGGTCTTTGCCATGGACCTCAACGAAGAGGGGCGGATCAAGTGGGAGTACGAGCCCAAGCAGGATCCATCGGTCATCCCGGTCATGTGCTGCGATACCGTCAACCGTGGTGTTGCCTACGGCGATGGCAAGGTGTTTCTGCATCAGGCGGATACAACCCTGGTAGCACTGGATGAAAAGACAGGTGAGGTCGTCTGGGAGGTCAAGAACGGTGATGCCGGCAAGGGTGAGACCGGTACGGCGACGCCCATGGTCTACGGCGACAAGGTATACCTCGGTATATCAGGTGGTGAGTTCGGCGTACACGGCCATCTCACGGCCTACAATATCAAGGACGGTTCGCAGGCATGGCGTGGTTACTCGACCGGCCCGGACGACATGACCTTGATGGACCCGAAGAAGACGACGCATCTGGGCGAGCCGGTCGGCAAGGATTCGGGCACGGCCACCTGGGAAGGCGACCAGTGGAAGATCGGTGGCGGTACCACCTGGGGCTGGTTCTCGTTCGACCCGGAAGAGAACCTCATCTACTACGGCACCGGCAACCCGAGCACCTGGAACCCGGTACAGCGCCCCGGCGACAATCGCTGGTCCATGACCATCTTCGCGCGTGACGCGGATACGGGCATGACGAAGTGGGTATACCAGATGACGCCGCACGATGAATGGGATTACGACGGTGTCAACGAGATGATCCTCGTCGATCAGGAGATCGACGGTGAGAACCGCAAGGCACTCGTGCATTTCGACCGGAACGGCTTCGGCTACACACTCGATCGCATAACCGGTGAATTGCTGGTCGCCGAGAAGTTCGACCCGGTGGTCAACTGGGCCACCCATGTCGACATGAAGACCGGCCGGCCGCAGGTGGTTGCCGAGTACAGTACCCATCAGAATGGCGAAGACGTCAACACGACCAACGTCTGCCCGGCGGCACTGGGCACGAAGGATCAGCAGCCTGCCGCCTATTCGCCGAAGACGAACATGTTCTACGTGCCGACCAATCACGTTTGCATGGACTACGAGCCTTTCGAGGTCGAATACACGGCCGGCCAGCCCTACGTGGGCGCGACGCTTTCGATGTTTCCCGGCGGCAAGGTCTCCGGAGACGGCACCGACAACCTGGGTAACTTCATTGCCTGGGACGCAGCCAAGGGCGAGATCAAATGGACCATTCCCGAGCCGTTTTCGGTCTGGAGTGGCGCGTTGGCCACCGCGGGTGACGTCGTCTTCTACGGCACGCTCGAAGGTTACCTCAAGGCTGTGGACGCGAAGACTGGCGATGAGTTGTATCGCTTCAAGACGCCATCTTCCATCATCGGCAACGTGACCACCTGGGAGCATGAGGGCAAGCAGTACGTGGGCGTACTGTCAGGTCTCGGTGGCTGGGCCGGCATCGGTTTCGCAGCCGGCCTGTCGGGAGATACCGATGGTCTGGGCGCAGTGGGTGCGTACAAGTCGCTTTCCAGCTATTCCAACCTCGGCGGTGTGCTGACGGTGTTCTCGCTGTAGATCGAGACTCACCGACCGGATCGAAGATCGCCGCGGACAGACCGCGGCGATCTTCGTTGTAGCAGAGAAATGGTCATTGATGACAATGCTCGCAGTTATCGTTAGCTCACTCGATACTACCGATCGAACCACTGACCTCGCTCACGATGCTACGCGTGACGAACGATGAGAGGCGGCAGCTCGCACATCTCGTCATCGGGCAGGTTCTTGTCAGGTCTCACCCTTCTACGCTCAGCCGTGGTCGCTACGCTGGTGGGTGCCGTGGTCGTTGCCAGCGGTACCGTCGCAGCCGCATCCTCGGGCCGTCAGGCGCTGACGACATCGGTGTTGCGTGTCTGTGCGGATCCGGACAACCTGCCGTTTTCCAATGAGGCGCTCGAGGGTTTCGAAAATCGCATCGTCGAAGCGATCGCCGAGCACCTCGAGCTCGAGGTTCGCTACACCTGGTATCCGCAAACCACCGGCTTCGTGCGCAATACACTACGGTTGCGTGCCTGCGATGTGATCTCGGGTATCACCACCACCAGTGAACTGGTGCAGAACACCAACCCCTACTATCACTCCGTGTACACGATGGTGTACCGGAAAGATTCCGGGCTCGACCTGAAGTCGATCGACCGAGCCGCCCTTCATGGGTTGAAGCTTGGTGTGGTGGCGGGCACACCACCGGCAGATGTGCTGGCCAAGGCCGGCTTGATGGCGCAGATAAAGCCCTACCAGCTCGTTACCGATACCCGCCGTGACAAACCCGCGCGTGCAGCTATCGAGGATATCGACAAGGGTGTCACCGATGTCGCGTTCATCTGGGGGCCGATTGCCGCCTGGCATGCGCAGCGTGCCGAGCACGCCCTGGCAGTCGTGCCGTTGTTGAAGGAAGACCCGCGGGTACGCATGGACTTCCGCGTGTCGATGGCAGTGCGATACAACGAGACTGACTGGAAGCATACCGTCAACCAGGCGCTGGAAGCGGTGAGCCCGAAGATCGATCGCATCCTCGAAGACTTCGACGTGCCACTGCTCGACGAGCTCGGCCAACCACTCAACGAGTGAAGGCTGTTCAGGTCATCGCTGTCACTGTGCTGCTCACGCAGGTGTTGCCGGCCAGCCTCTCCGAAGCCGAGGCCATCGGTCCGGTACCGCAACCCGACGGGTATCGTCTGGATAACTTCGATGCCCGCGTGCCCGATGCGCTGGAGGGTGCCACGCGGGTATCAGCGCTCGATGTTCGCGAACTGCAGCGCACGCAAAACGCTGTGGTCGTCGACGTGATTCCGCAGCATCGACGGCCACCGGGACTGCCGGACAACCAGCATTGGTCACCGGTGCCGCATGAAGGCCTTCCCGGTGCTCTGTGGCTGCCTGACACCGGCATGGGAGCCTTGTCCGATGTCACTCAACGCTACTTCAGAAGGCACCTGGCGGCGGCGACGGACGGGCAACTTCGGCACCCCGTCGTCTTCTACTGTCGAACCGATTGCTGGATGTCGTGGAATGCCGCAAAACGCGCACTTTCCTATGGGTACGAGCGGGTGTACTGGTTTGCCGAGGGTACCGATGACTGGTATTTCGAAGGCTTCGAGTTTGCGATACTGGAACCCGCGCCCGGCCTGCGGCAGGTGGGCGATGTACCCGATAAGAGTCCCAGATGAACAGCTTTCCCGATGTGTTCCATTTCACGCCATCCGACCGGCCGCTGCGGCGTTCGGCCGACTACCGCAGGCAGGGCGCCTGCCTGACATCAGCGGGCCCGAGGTGGGCGTCCACCGGTTCCTGTCTGACGACGCTCTGCCGTGCCGCGCTGTCAGTGGCACTCCTGCTATCGGTAGTGCCAGTAGTCGACGCTGCCGAACAGACGATCGATATCACCTACGTCGGCCGTGACGAAAAGCCTCGAATTCCGCTCTCCCTGCTGGATGTGCCCATCGAGCGTGACGGTATCAGCGGTGCTGAACTGGGGCTGGCGGAGAACGAGACCACGGGTGGATTTCTCGGTCATGAATACAAGGTGCACGAAGTGCAGCTGTCGGCTGATGCCACGATGGCCGATGCGCTGGAACCACGGCTGGCCGCAGGAGACTCTGTGTTCATCGCCGATCTGCCGGCGAACGATCTGCTCGCACTGGCCGATGCGGCCGATGATGCGCTGATCATCAATGCGCGGGCGTCGGACGATCGCTTGCGCAACGACGATTGCCGTTCCAATGTGCTTCACACGATACCCAGCCGTGCGATGCTCGGTGATGGGCTGGCGCAATACCTGGCCTGGAAACGCTGGACGTCGGTGGCGTTGATCACCGGTCGGCACCCCGCCGATGTACGGTACGCACAGGCGTTGCGCCGCGGTATCGATCGATACGGCCTGAAGCTGGTCGATGAACGGAACTGGACCGCAGTGCCCGGTGCAAGACGCACCGACTCCGGGCATCACAACGCGCAACAGGAGGTCCCGCGCTCCACACAGCTTGCAGATCACGATGTGCTGCTGGTGGCCGATGAGCTCGATGAGTTCGGCGAGTACCTGAGTTATCGGACCACGCGACCGCGGCCGGTGGCCGGCACGCAGGGCCTTGAGCCGACATCGTGGGACCGCACCCAGGAACAGTGGGGGGCCACCCAGTTGCAGCGCCGTTTCGAGGAAATGGCCTCACGTGCGATGACGGAGCGCGACCAGGCTGCCTGGGCTGCCATGCGCGCCATCGGTGAAGCGGTGACGCGCGGGGCTGGTGCGACCGGCCCGGCAATTCGGGATTACCTGCTTTCAGACGACTTCAAGCTGGCGGCATTCAAGGGGGTGCCGCTGAGTTTCCGAACCTGGAACGGGCAGTTGCGTCAACCGATTCTGTTGGTGGCGCCGCGCATGCTCGTGTCGGTATCACCGCAGGAAGGCTTTCTGCACCAACACTCCGAACTCGATACGCTGGGCTATGACGAACCCGAATCCACCTGTGGGGAATTCTGAAATGAAAGTTCGCATTGCTTTCCGGGCCTGCCGGCACCGCTTGCTGATACCGTTCGGTGCCTGCTGGCTGCTGGTCGCTTCGCCGTTGCATGCCTACAGCGTCTATGTGACCAATGAGAAGGACAACACGATCTCGGTGATCGACGGTGAGTCGTTGGAAGTCGTGGATACCCTGGAGGTAGGTGAAAGGCCCCGTGGCATCGTGCTCAGCACCGACGGTTCACAACTTTATCTATGTACCAGCGACGAGGATCACGTGGAGGTGTTCGATCTCGATAGCAAGCGCGTGACGCACAATCTGCCTTCCGGCCCCGACCCCGAACTCATGGCCCTGAGTGGCGATGGCAAGCGGCTCTACATCGCCAACGAGGACGATGCGATGGTCACCGTGGTAGATGTGGCGCAGAAGCGCAAGCTCGTCGAGATACCGGTCGGTATCGAGCCTGAAGGTATCGGGCTGAGTCCTGATGGCAAGTGGCTCGTCAGCACCTCGGAAACCACCAACATGGCGCATTTCATCGATACCGAATCGTTGAAGATCGTTGCCAACGTACTGGTGGATTCCCGGCCGAGGGTCGCGCAGTTCACGGCAGACAGTAGCGCGGTCTGGGTATCTTCGGAGATCGGCGGCACCGTTTCGATCATCGATGTGGCCAGTCAGACGATCACGGATACGATCAGCTTCGAGGTGCCGGGCCTGCGTCCCGAGTCCATTCAGCCTGTCGGTATAGCCTTGTCGACCGACGGCAGCGGCAAGGCCTACGTCGCTCTCGGGCCGGCAGCCCGGGTGGCGGTGATCGACATGGAATCACTGGCCGTCGAGGACTACCTGCTGGTGGGGCCGCGCGTATGGAATGTAGCGTTCTCACCGGACGAGAAGCGCTTGTTCTCGACCAACGGCATCAGTGGCGATGTCTCGGTCATCGATCTTGCGAGTCAGCGCGTTGAGAAGTCTATCAAGGTGGGACGCCTGCCGTGGGGGGTGGTGGTGAAGCCTTGATCAGCGCCGGCGAGCGCGATGATGCGAGTGTGTCGTCGAAGCTTGCACTGTCGACCGACGCTCTGAGCTTCGACTATGGCGGGCAGCCGGCGCTGCGGCAGGTGTCGCTCGAGGTACCGACGGGCCGATTCGTCGCATTGCTCGGGGCCAATGGTGCCGGCAAGACCACCTTGTTCTCGATAGTAACAGGCCTGTATTCTGCTCGTTCCGGCTCGGTATCGATCATGGGTCACGACCTGCGACGGCAGATGCTGAGTGCGCTGGCCACGATGGGCGTGGTGTTTCAGCGCACCACGCTCGACATGGATCTGAGCGTGATGCAGAACCTGCGCTATGCTGCTGCTCTGCAGGGTATGAAGAGGCCACTGGCCACGTCGCGCATCGCGGCCGCACTGTCGCGTCATGATCTCGAAGCGCTTGCCAGCCGCAAGGTCGCCTCCCTGAGCGGTGGCCAGCGGCGTCGAGTGGAGCTGGCCCGTGCGCTGTTGCACGAACCGGCACTGCTGTTGCTCGACGAGCCGACGGTCGGTCTCGACATGCACAGTCGCGCGGATTTCGTGGCGCACGTTCGCACGCTCAACGCGGAGCAGGGCGTCGGGGTGCTGTGGTCGACGCATCTACTCGACGAGATCGATACCACCGATCGGATTTGCGTGCTGCAGCGGGGTAGTGTATTGGCCAGTGGTGAGATCGCCGCCTTGCTGGCGCGGCACGGGGCTGCCGATATTCCGGCCCTGTATCGAACCCTTGCCGACAAGGCGGAGCCGTGACCGGCTCTCACGCCTGGCTTTGCCTGCAGGGTGTCGTCGGGCGGGAATCGCTGCGTTTCGTGCATCAGCGCGGCCGCTTCTTCTCGGCATTGGTACGGCCACTGGTCTGGCTGTTCATCTTCGCCGCCGGCTTTCGCTCGGTGCTTGGTATCTCGATCATCCCCCCTTATCAGACCTACGTGCTCTACGAGGAGTACATCACGCCCGGGCTGATGGGCATGATTCTGCTTTTCAACGGCATGCAAAGTTCCCTGTCGATGGTCTACGACCGGGAAATGGGCAGCATGCGGGTGCTGCTCGTCAGCCCGCTACCGCGTTGGTATCTGCTGTTCTGCAAGCTGCTCGCCGGGGTCTGCGTGGCCTTGCTGCAGGTCTATGTGTTCCTGGGCATCGCCTGGTTCTGGGAAATCCGGCCACCGCTGGCCGGCTATGTGCTGGTATTGCCGGCGCTGGTGCTCGCCGGCCTGATGCTGGGGGCATTGGGCCTGCTGCTCTCGTCACTGGTACGGCAGCTTGAGAACTTCGCCGGTGTCATGAATTTTGTCATCTTTCCGATGTTCTTCGCCTCATCGGCACTTTACCCGTTGTGGAAGATCCGCGATTCGAGTGCACCGCTGTACTGGATTTGCCAGTTCAACCCCTTCACACACGCCGTCGAGCTGGTGCGGTTTGCCCTGTATGGCGACATCGCCTGGATATCGTTGTCGGTCGTCGCCCTGTGCGCGGCCCTGTTTCTCGCGTTGGCGGTGGTCGGCTACGACCCGCAACGTGGTCTTCTCTCACGCAAGGACAAGAGCCCGGTCTGATGCTTCATCTACGTTCCAAAACCCGGTTTGCAAGTCTGCTGTTCGTACTCGTGCCGATGGCGGAGCTGACGGCCCAGCCGGCAGCCGATCCGGACTGGCCGTGCGTTCAGGTACTGGTGCCGGAGATCAGTGCCGGAATTGTCTGGCCGCGGCCGATCGACGAAGCGCTGAGGGGAGAGTGGCAGGACGATCCCGATACCCGGGTGCTGGCACAGGATCTGGGCGAACTGGAGAGCTTCACCGACACCGAGCGCGAACGTATCGAACGCTTCGTCGAGGCAAAACCTGCCGGTGAACGTCTCACCCGGCTCAACCGGCTGGCTGATGGAATACTGGAAGTTGCCAACCGGCGTCGCGATAGTTACATTCGCGGCATCAAGCGCTATACACGGCAGCAGATCAGCGCTGCGGAAAAGATCGAAGCCGGGCTCAACACCTTGTCGAGAGATGAAGACGGTTTCGAGTCGGCGGCGGCACGGCAGGAATTCGAGGAAACGCTGCGTTGGCAGGAACGGATCTACGACCAGCGTGAAAGCGCCATCATCTCGCTGTGCGAGAGGCCGGTCGAACTCGAACAGACGCTCAGCACGGTGCTGCGCGAGGTCGCACAGTACCTGCCTTGATGTCTGGCAGCGGCATCAGGCAGTTCGACCCGGGCCCCGCAAGCCGGTTTAGTGCCGGTGTGCTGGCAACGTGGTTGATGGCAGCTCCGTGCATCCTCGCAAAGCACGCGAACGCGAACTCGGATGGGCAGGCAGCGGAGCCCCTCGAATTCGGTTTCATCACCGAACCGACAGGCCGTAAAGTTTCGCTCGGTACACACCAGCTGCATGTGGAGTGCCGGGGTGACGGGATGGTGACGGTCCTGTTCGAACCCGGCCTCGGCGGTCATGCCCTGGAGTGGCGGCCGGTCGAGAACCTGCTCGCTGATCGTGCCCGCACCTGTACCTACGATCGGGCAGGTTACGCCTGGAGCGACAGATCACCCTATCCACGGCAGGCCACGCAACTCGCGCGCGAAGCAGACCAGTTGCTCGATGCGCTGAAGATCGAAGGACCACTGATCCTGGTGGGTCACTCCTTCGGCGGCTTCATCGTACGGCAGCTGGCAGCTCTGCGTGCGAATCAGCTGATCGGTCTGGTACTGGTCGATGCCTCACACGAAGATCAGTTCGATCGTCTCGAATCCCTGGGGGACAGTCATGTATTGCCTCGTGGGCCCAACTTCGTGCTCTCGGCGATCGAGGTACCCGACCACCTACCCGAAGGGCTCCGGCGTCGTGTGGCCGCGTTCGCGCGCACGCACAAGACGTATGCTGCCGTTCACGGTGAGCTTGCCGCCTTCAGGCGCTCTGCCGACGAGCTACAGGAGGAGCGCGAAGTGGTGGATTATCCGGTGCGCGTGTTGCGCCGTGGCCTGAAGCTCTACCGTGGTCGAAAGAACAGCGCCGGCAAGAATGCCCTGTGGCGAGAGTTGCAGGATGACCTGGCAACATTGAGTCATGATGGTCGAGTGATCGTGGCGGCCGGTAGTGGTCATCACGTCCATATTGAAAGATCCGGGCTGGTAGCCGATGTCATCATCGAGTTGATCGGCCCACGAGAAAACAAGGAGCGCCAGTGAATTCCGATGAATCCGGCACCGGCGGCAAGTCGAGCGGCGTGCGTCTGAACGATGAACGGCAGGAGGCGTGGCGCACCGTCGCGCAGGATGTCGAGGCTGCCGTAACGCGCGTGGTGATCGGGCAGCCGGATCTGATCCGGCTGATCACGGTCGCGCTGTTCGCTCGCGGGCATGTGCTGCTGGAGGGTGACGTGGGGGTGGGCAAGACCACCGTGTTGCGCGCCTTCGCCCGCGCGGTGGGTGGCGAGTTCGAACGGGTGGAGGGCACCATCGACCTGATGCCGGGTGATCTGGTGTATCACACCTATGTCGATGGCGAAGGTCAGCCACGTATCGATCCGGGTCCCTTGTTGCGTCATGGCGAGGGTCTGACGACGTTCTTCTTCAACGAGATCAACCGAGCACGACCACAGGTGCAGTCGTTGCTGCTGCGGGCAATGGCGGAGCGTTCGGTCTCGGCATTCAATCGTGAACATCACTTTCCGCACATGACGGTATTCGCTGACCGCAACAAGGTGGAGAAAGAGGAGACGTTCGAACTGGCCTCTGCAGCTCGTGATCGGTTCATGTTCGAGCTGAACATGGGCACACCTGCGGAGCCTGCGATACGCAGCTCACTGGTGTTCGATACGGCCTATCACGATGCCGATAGCTTGATCGCATCAGTCGCCGAAGGGCTGTGCCCCGGCGATCAGCTCAACGACATCGCCACGGCGATCCAGCAGTCGGTACACGCCAGCCCGACCATCGAACAGTATGTACTGGATGTCTGGCGGGCCACCGAGAAACCGCAGAGCTTCAGTATCGCCATTGACGATGTGGAAATCGACGAACTGGTGCTCGCCGGTGCCAGCCCGCGTGGCATGAGTGCCCTGGTTCGTGCAGCGCGGGTGGTGGCCTGGCTTGCCGGTCGCGACTATCTGCTTCCCGACGACCTGCATGCCGTGATGCCGGCTGTGCTCGGCCATCGAATCTTCTTTACGCCGATCCATGAACTGCGCCGCGCGACGATCGCCCCGGCGCTGATTGCCGGCATCATGAACCAGGTTGCCTCACCCTGAAATTCGAGCCTTGAGGGACAGGCACCGACCAATACGACGTCAGACAGACCGCGAGGTGGACAACGTGAGAAATGCGACTTGAATGTGACTTCAGAGATGTGAGGGATTCGACGTGAGATGTTCGACATGAAAAGTTCGACATGAGAAATGCTACTTGAGCGCCGCGTCGGCCGAATTGGTCTATCGATTGCCGGGTGTGCCCGGCGGTAGCCGGCCCGGGGCGCACCGTAGCCAGAGTCTGGGGCCGGGCCTGGCGTTCGCCGGTCACGCGCGGCTGTTCGATCAGCCTGATCCGCGTCGGCTCGATCTGCGAGCCAGCTTGCGCAGTACCCGCCGTGAGTGGCTGGTACGCACCAACCGGCAACGCTCGGCAGTCAACATCCAGGTCATCGTCGATGTGTCGGCTTCGATGCACTTCGGCAGTGCGGCTCGATGCAAGCTGGATGTCGCAGCGGATGTGATCGAATCGCTGGGTACCAGTGCCTTTCGTCAGGGTGATGCGGTCGGCCTGAGCGGCTTCGACGTGCGTGTGCGCAGCGATCTCTTCCATCCACCGAGATCCAGCCGCGGTATCGGCATGGCCCTGGCCGATCGCCTGCGCACCTGCACCGTCGAGCACGAAGACAACCCGGCCGAGAGTGCTGCAAGCGGTTGGCAACTCTTGCGTCAGCGACTCCTGCGTCAGAAGCGTGCAGCCGAGCCTGCCGGATCCACGGACGCACCGACCGCACTTATGCAGTGCATCGCGCAGATGGCAAGCCGGCCTGCGTTGGTGCTGCTGATTTCCGACTTTCACTGGCCGCTTGACAGGCTGCCGTTGATGTTGACCAGACTGTCGCCGGCCTGTGTGGTACCGCTGGTGCTATGGGACCGTGCTGAAACCGAGCCGCCGGTCGGTGGGTCCTGGGCGACGATGAGAGATGTCGAAAGTGGCGAGCAGCGCAGCCTGTGGCTGTCGGCCTCCGGCCGGGAAGCCTGGCGAAGTCGGGTTCACGAGAGACGTGCTCTGATCCGTACCCTGTGTGCGAAGCGTTCCAGCAATCCCTTCTTCATCGAGGGTGCATTCGACGCGGATGCCCTGTCACGCTACTTCATCGAGACGGTGAGATGAAACCTCGCGCGCTATGCATCTCGACGGCCTGTCTGCAGCTGAAGCCTGGCGCCCTGTGCATCTCGAGGGTCTGTGTGCGCCTGAAGCTTGTGGCCCGGTTTGTCTCGATGGTCTGTCTGCTATCCATGCCGGGCTCCATCCTGGCGCAGGCCACGCAGGAAAATCCGTCACGGGCCGTGGGCTACCTGCTCGGAGATGTGCTGACTCAACGCACGGCCTTGCAGGGGGAAAATGCAAGCGCGGACATCTCCGACCTGCAGGAACCGGCCCGGATCGGCCCCTGGCTGGAGCGTCGGTACGCTACCATCGTTCGCGATGCCGATGGTCAGCGTTGGCTGGAACTTCGCTATCAGGTGGTGAACGTGCCGACGACCCTTGCCGAGGTTTCACTGCCAGGCGTCACGGTGTCTTCGAGAGATGGGGCGCCTGCCAAACCCCTGCGCATCGCACCCTGGACCTTCACACTCTCGCCAATGCTTCCTGCCATCGATTCCGGTGCAACCACGTCGGAATCCATCTCGGGAGCGTCCTCACTGCCACGACTGCAACCCGACCGCACCCCCGAACCGTTGGACGTCGTGGCCAAGAGGCAGCGTCTGATCCTGACCACCGTTGCCCTGGCCGGCGTATTGCTCGGCTGGCTTGGTTGGTGGCTATGGCGCAACCATCACGATTGCAGGCATCTGCCCTTCAATCGTGCCTACCGCAGCTTGCAGTCTTCGGTCAGTCCCGCCGATGATGCGCCCCTGGCGGCGTGGAAGGCCATGCATGAAGCCTTCAATCAGACCGCCGGACGTACGATTCAGACGAGCTCCGTGCCGATACTGATCGAACGTGAGCGCTGGCTGGCGCCGAATCAGGAACGGATCGAGGCCTTCTATCGGGCATCGGCAGCGCGTTTCTTCCGGCAGCCTTGCCAGTCGGAGCCTTTCATGCTGCAGGAGCTGGCCCGCGATCTGGCAAAGGCGGAAAGGCAATGATGGAGCTGCAAGTGCCCGCGGCGCTCTGGCTCCTGCCCCTGGCGTTGCTACCGCTGCTGCGACAACGACGCGATACATTGCCCCTGGCGTCGACGGCATGGTTGCCCGAGGATCGTGCGGGCAGGCTCCTGAGCATCACCTGGCGGGGGCTGGCCGTGCTGGCCATACTCGGTATCGTACTCGCGCTGGCCAAGCCCGGCCGCTCGGAGGAATCGATCGAGCGCGTCGGGCGTGGCGCGGAGGTTTCGATCCTGCTGGACCGCAGTTCCAGCATGGACGCCACGATTCGTCTCGGTGCACCCGTACCTGGCCAGGAACAGCCACCGACGCAGTCGAAGAGCGAGGTGGTTCGCGGTGCGCTGATCGATCTGCTGGACAGGCGTCCGGACAATCGCTATGCGCTGACGCTCTTCAACTCGGCTGCCATGCGCGTCGCACCGTTCACCGATGACGTGGCCATCGTCAGAGCCGGGCTGCTGGCCACTGCGGTCGGCCGCGGGCCGGCGGACACGAACATGGGTCTGGCGCTATTGGCGGCGATCGATGCCTTCGACGATCGCGACTATTCCGGCAGTCGGGTCATATTGCTGGTCTCCGATGGGGGCGCACGTCTGAGCGCACCGGTGCAGCGACGGATCAGCCTCGGGCTGGAGCGTAATCGAATCACTTTGTTCTTCATCTACATGCAGAGCGGGCCGAACAGTCCGAACCTGACAACCGTCGGCGTCGATGCGGACACCGGTGTGGAAGAGATCGCCCTGCACAGGTTCTTCGAAGGTCTCGGCGTCGACTACCACGTGTATCAGGCAGACGATGCAGAGTCCATGGCAGCGTCCATCGAGCAGATCGATCGCCGGCAGAATCTGCCATTGAGCTATCGCGAACGTGTGCCACGCGTCGACTACACGCGAGCGGCGATCGGGTTCGCGCTCGGGTGCCTTGCCTGTCTGACGCTCATGAGTGCACTGCGGCAGGTACGGTGGGCATGAAGCGTCGCTACTGGCATGTCGGATTCGCGGTGATTTCCGGAGTGCTTGCCGCAGTGGCAGGCCTGCAGTTCGTCGATCTCGATCACGCTCGAAACCTCAATCATTCGATCGCCAACCCCGAGTCGATATCCCGCGCCATCGAACCTTCCCTGCCCGAGTCGGCATCGGGTGCTACCGAACCTGCCACCCAGCTCGCCGTCGCCAACGCCCTGTCGGCCAACGGTGAGCTGGAGCCTGCCAGCGAGCGCTATGCCACGTTGATTCGTGAGCACACCGGCCAACGCGAAGGGCAGGCGGCCCTGTTCAATCTGGCCAATGCCTACCTGCGGGAAGCGATACGGGTTGGCGCCGATTCACAGCGTGGCAGGCCATTGGTGGAATTGGCCAAGCAGCGCTACCGGGATCTGCTACGTGAAGTACCACAGAGCTGGGATGCACGTTTCAATCTCGAACGCGCCTTGCAGTTCGCCCCCGAGCTTGGCCCGGCGGCTGCGGAACGAGTGCCACCGGTCAAGCGTGTGCGGGTGATCACACCGGATTTCGACACCCGGGACCTGCCATGACGTTCATGGGTACCTCTGGCATCGGTAGATCCGATCCGGGTACCTGGAGCCTGGGAGTGAGCCTTGCCTTGCTGATCGTTGCGTTATGGTTGCCACCGATCGATCGTCCGCAGCCCATCCACCGCTACCTGGTGACTTTCGATATCTCGCAGAGCATGGACGTCACTGATGTGTCGTTGGAGGGCGCGTCGGTCAGCCGTCTGGCACTGGCCCGAGCGGCGGCGGCGGAGCTGCTGCTAGCCCTGCCCTGTGGCTCCCGGGTCGGCTGGAACGCACTCGCTGGGCAGCGCACGATGCTATTGCTGGAACCGCTGGAGGTCTGTGAGCACTATGCCGGCCTGTTATCGTCGCTGGAAGGTATCGACGGACGCATGCGTTTCGCCAATGCCAGCAGCATCGGCAAGGGGCTGCACCAGAGCCTGCGGGCTGCCGCTGCGATCGGTGGTTCGACGCGCCTGGTACTGATCAGCGACGGCCATGAGGCACCGCCTCTGAGTCAGGGCGAATCCGGCATGCCGCGTGACGAAGGTCTGGGCGTATCCGGTCTGATCGCCGGTGTAGGCGGAGACACCCTGACCCGTATTCCGAAGAGTGATGCGCAGGGGCGTCAGATCGGGTACTGGCAGGCCAGTGAGGTCAAGCAGCTCGATGGCCCGGAAGCCGGCCAGAGCCATGAGGAGCTGTCGAGCCTGCGTGAGCGCCACCTCGACGAGCTGGCGCAGCTTGCCTCATTGGGTTATCGACGCCTTCAGATTCCTGCTGATCTTGCGCGACATTTGCTCGACGAACCGGGTACGCAACGCCACACGGTGCCGACCGACCTGCGGTGGGTACCTGTTTCGCTGGCCCTGCTGCTGCTCGCCGTGAGGTTCCTGCCCCGGCGGTCCCTGCTCCTGAGAAGGAGCTTGACAACGCGACCGAAGATTCAGGGCCCGTCATCAGTTAGCCCATAGGCCCATGTGGAAGGACCACCAGTCACTCGCTCGCCTCCGAACTGGTGAGTTCGATCGTCGACGGCAGGGCGTTCTCGTCGGCGCCGGTACCTGTCACCCACACCTCGATCAGACCACGGTGAGGCCTTGGACGGTAGTGAGTGAAGTCCCGCACCGGCAACGGCGCCGCGGCGGTGCCGAGGGTGACAGCGAGGCTTGCCGCCTTGTCAGCGTCGCGCCTGTCGTAGTAGCGCAGATGGCTGGTCGAGACATCGATATCCACCCGCCGATTCTCCAGCGATATGTCGGGTCGCGCGGCCAGTTTACCGATGAAGCGTTCGGCCAGCGTCGTGCCTCGCGGGGATGCATGCAGCACCACGCGCGGCTCGGCGGGCCAGGAGGGCTCCTCGACCGGAACCTGTACCGGCCTCTCCGACTCGGATTCAGGCAGCGCTGCCTGCAGCGAAGGCTCACTCTTGCCCTCGGCTTCCACGTCGGGCAGAAACCGATCGGCGAGATCGACTTCATCGAACACCTGATCGTTCGCTACTGCCCCCTGCCGCTCGGCCGCCATGAGCTGTTCTTCAAGGTCTGCCGCACTGTCTGCCTCCATGCCCGGCTCGGGAGAACTTACCGCCGGCGGTGCGATCCAGCGTGAGAACAGAGCGTCTTTCCGTGCCGCTTCAGTCTCGTCCGCCATGGCGGGCAGTGGCAGCCAGGGCAGCGCAGCCGATGTACCACCAACCAGGATGAAGGCGAATGAGAAGATCAGGTTTGTGCGACAGCTTGGCATGTCTTTTTAGCCTCGTTGACTCCTATGTGGCGAATACGCAGTCGCCATGCAGTGAGATGCGCAAGGGACGGGTGCTTTCCGCCACCGGCGTGCCATCACAGCTGAGTTGCCCACCCGACGCTACCAATGGGTCGTGCACATCGTACAATGCGCCCCCGGCGGGTGCACGGCCATCAACACGCAACGAGATTCGAACTTGCGTGTTTCTTGCATCCCGTGTTCCCCCAAAGCATTGCCCGTGGAGAGTGTTCCTTGATCACCCATCTGTCGCACAACCTGCGGCAAGACTGGCTCGGCAATGTCCGTGCTGACCTGCTCGCCGGCCTCGTCGTCGCGCTGGCGCTGATTCCCGAGGCCATTGCCTTTTCGATCATCGCCGGTGTGGATCCGAAAGTCGGGCTGTACGCCTCGTTCTCGATCGCGGTGATCATTTCGATCACCGGTGGGCGGCCGGGCATGATCTCGGCGGCCACAGCGGCCACCGCCGTCTTGATGGTGACCCTGGTAAAGGATCATGGCTTGCAGTATCTTCTGGCGGCGACCGTGCTTGCCGGCCTGCTGCAGATCGCCGCCGGCGCATTGCGCCTGGGCTTCGTGATGCGGTTCGTCTCACGCTCGGTGATGACGGGCTTCGTCAATGCGCTGGCCATCCTGATCTTCATGGCCCAGTTGCCGGAGCTCGTCGGTGTGCCGTGGCTGACTTACGTGATGGTGGCGGCAGGGCTTGCCATCATCTACATCCTGCCACGCTTCACGCGCGCGGTGCCGTCACCGCTCGTGTGCATTCTCGTGCTGACCACGGTGTCCCTGCTGTTCGGCCTGGATCTGCGAACCGTGGGTGACATGGGAGAGCTACCTTCCACACTGCCGGTATTTCTGCTACCGCAGATTCCGCTGACCCTGGAAACCCTGATGATCATCCTGCCGTACTCTGCCGGGGTAGCGGCCGTGGGCCTTCTGGAGTCGTTGATGACGGCGTCGATCGTGGATGAACTTACCGATACCACCAGTGACAAGAACCGTGAGTGCATCGGTCAGGGCATTGCCAACACGGCAACCGGTTTCATCGGTGGCATGGCCGGCTGTGCGATGATCGGCCAATCGATCATCAACGTGAAGTCGGGGGGCCGCGGCCGCCTGTCCACCTTCTGCGCCGGCATGTTCCTGCTGCTCATGATCGTCTTCCTCGACACCTGGGTGAGTCGCATCCCGATGGCAGCGCTGGTGGCGATCATGATCATGGTTTCCGTCGGTACCTTCAGCTGGTCTTCGCTGGGCAATCTGCGCACCCATCCCCGCAGCTCTTCCGTGGTGATGCTCTCGACAGTGATCGTGGTGGTTGTCACGCACAACCTCGCGATAGGTGTGCTGACCGGCGTGTTATTCTCGGGCGTGTTCTTCGCCTGGAAGATCGCCCAGCTGTTTCGCGTCAAGTCGGTGCTTTCCGACGACGGGCTGGCACGCACCTACCAGGTGGAAGGCCAGCTGTTCTTCGCGTCGGTGGAGGAATTCAATGCTTCCTTCGACTTCAAGGAATCGCTGGAAACCGTGGTCATCGATGTCAGCCGTGCGCATATCTGGGATATTTCCAGTGTCGCGGCACTCGATATGGTCGTGCTGAAGTTTCGTCGTGAAGGTGCCCAGGTGGAGCTCATCGGTCTGAACGAGGCCAGCGAGACCATCGTCGACAAGCTTGGCGTACATGACAAGCCTGGGGCGATGGATCAGTTGATGGATCATTGACCGGGCCAACGGTGCGACCACCAGCTCGGCTACCGGCCGAACCACCGGGAATGTGCTTGAACATCAGGAGCGAACGGCATGTCTGAAGAAGTTCCGGAAGACAAATCCGGATCGCGCCAGGCGGGATCAAGCCAGCCAGGATCGACGGGTGGTGCGGAGGCGGTCGGTGCAAACAGCGGGCCTGCAGCCGACGGCACGAAGGTTCCGGCCGGGCCGAAGCTCATCGCCGCCGTCGACGGGTCGGTCTATTCGCAAAGCGTCTGCGATCACGCAGCCTGGCTGGCCCAGCGTATTCAGGCCTCGATCGAGCTGGTGCACGTGCTGGGGCGTCGGCACGGTTCATCCGAACCTGCGAATCTCAGCGGCAGCATCGGGCTGGGTGCGCGCACCGCGCTGCTCGAGGAGCTTGCCGAGCTCGATGGTCAGCAGGCGCGCCTGGCGCAGCGTCGCGGTCGTGCGATCCTCGACAGTGCGAAGGAAATGCTTCAGGCGGCCGGCGTGCCGAAGGTAGCCACCCGGCTTCGCAATGGTCAGATCGTCGACACCATGGCTGAGCTGGAAGCCGATGCCGGCCTGATCGTGATCGGCAAGCGCGGGGAAGGCGCCGATTTCGACAAGCTGCACCTTGGGTCCAACGTCGAGCGGGTGGTCAGGGTCAGTCATCGACCCATCATGGTCACCTCACGTGCGTTCAAGCCGATCAACCGTTTCCTGATCGCATTCGACGGTGGTGCCAGCGTGATGAAGGCGGTTGACTACCTGGTGCGGGAATCGGCATTCCGGGATATCGATTGTCATGTGTTGAGCATCGGTGAAGACAAGACTCGCCTACGGCGCCAGCAAGAGGGTGCGGTTGCCTTGTTGCGTGAGAAGGGCTACACGGTCACCAGCGAAACCCTGCCCGGCGAAGTGGAAGAGGTGATTGCAGGCAAGGTCGAGAGCGAGGATATCGACATGCTCGTTATGGGAGCCTACGGTCACTCACGCATTCGCCAGTACATCATCGGCTCCACCACTACCGAGATGATTCGTTCGTGCCGGATACCGGTGGTCCTGTTTCGCTAGGCTGCTGTCCCGCCGATCATCTTGCATCCTGCCGCGGCAGGAACCCTCACACGAGCTGAAAGAGTGACGTAGCAGGACCGGGTAACGGGGCCGTACATCGCCGCCAAGCGGTCGACAAGCCTGGCCCTCAGCCCGAGGCCTGTCGCGTACGTCGGCGCGCGGCCCGGCCACGACGCATGTTGGTGCCGGCATCTGTCGTTTCGCCGATGTCGGGAAGCTTGACCTTCTTCGCCAGCTCGCTGAACACATCCTGCTTGTGCGGAAAGGCCATGGCGTTGACGAAGTGTGCCTGAAACGCGGGTTCCACAGCGGTTTCCACCTTTTCGACGTAACGCACGGTGTGCTCGATGGCTGCACGTGACTTGCGATCGAGCAAGGCGATGCGTGCACCGGTGCCGGCGGCGTTGCCGGCCGAACCCACCTTCGACAGGTTGCAGTCCGGAATGAGGCCGAGCACCATGGCGTAGGTCACGTCGATATGGCTGCCGAAAGCGCCGGCAAGCCGAATGCGATCGACACGTTCGATGCCCAGCCGATCCATCAGCAGACGTACGCCGGCGTACAGCGCCGCCTTGGCGAGTTGGATCTGCCGGACATCGGTCTGGGTGATGCGGATGTTGACGTTGCCTTCGGTGAGCACGTAGGCGAACGTGCGCTCGGTGGCCACGATGCGTGGATTTCTCTCTGCCAGTTCGCCGCGGATCACGCCGTCACGGTCGATGATGCCGGCGAGGAACATCTCGGCCACGACCTCGATGATGCCGGAGCCGCAGATACCGGTGACGCCGATGTCGGCGACTGCGTCGGCAAAGCCCGGATCGTTCGACCACAGATCACTGCCGATCACCGAGTAGCGAGGTTCCAGGGTTTCCGGATCGATGCGAACACGCTCGATGGCACCGGGAGCGGCGCGTTGACCACCGCTGATCTGAGCACCTTCGAACGCAGGCCCGGTCGGGCTGGAACAGGCGACCAGTCGTTGCCGGCTGCCGAGCACGATCTCGGCGTTGGTGCCGACGTCCACCAGCAAGGTAATCTCGTCGAGCTGATCGGGCTGTTCGGCGAGAATCATGCCAGCGGTGTCGGCGCCCACATGGCCCGCCACGCACGGCAATAGATAGGCCTTCGCGCAGGGATGCAATTCGATGCCCATGTACTGTGCATCGATCGAAAAGGATTCATCGGTGGTCAGTGCGAAAGGCGCGCCGCCGAGCTCGGTCGGGTCGATGCCCAGCAGCAGGTGGTGCATGATCGGGTTGGCGACGATGCTGACATCGATGATGTCTGCAGGGCCAATGCCGATCTCGCTGGTGACCTCGCGGACCAGTGTGTTGATCGCCTCGCGCACCGCGGCAGTCATCGCCGCATCACCCCCCGGGTTCATCATTACGTAGGAAACCCGGCTCATCAGGTCTTCGCCGAAGCGTATCTGCGGATTCATCACGCCATTGCTGGCGAGCACGTTGCCATTGGCCAGATCACACAGGTGGCAGGCTATCGTGGTGGAGCCGACATCGATGGCAAGACCGTAGACGGTCTCGCGAAAGCCTGGCCAGACGGCGAGCAGCTGCTTTTCTTCGTGCACCGCCACGGTGACCTGCCACTTGCCCTCACGCAGTGTCTTCTGCAGGCCATGCAGCAGATGAAGGTTCGAGCGCAGATCCTCCAGGCCCCATTCCTCGGCCAGCGCCTCCCTGAGCCGACGCAGATCGCCCGAGGGGTGGTGCATGTCGGGCTCCTGCACCTGTACCAGGTGCAGGCGAACTGCCGGATCTAGCACCAACGTGACGTGCTCGGCCGCCTTGCGGACGACTTGCCGATGAACCTGACTGCCCGCTGGCACGTCGATGACCAGATCACCGAGGATCGTTGCCTGGCAGCCCAGTCTGCGTCCGTTGGCGAGCACGCCGTGGATACGTTCGTAACGGGCTTCCACCCGAGTTGCCTCGCCCAGGTGGTCAGAACTGGATTGAATGCCGTGCTTGGAGAACTTCCCGTCCGAACAGGCGATCTGGCAGCGCCCGCACAGGCCACGCCCACCGCATACGGAGTCGAGATCTACACCGAGCTCGCGAGCCGCTTGCAGCACGGGCGTACCGATCGAGAAGCTGCCGCGCTTGCCGCTGGGAGTGAAGACGACCAGGGCATTCCTGTCGGAGCTGCGTGGCTGGCCACTGCGGGTTCCTGAAGTTTCAGCCGCGTCGGTACCGCCAGGGCCGCCGTGTCCGCTCGTGTGCGGGCCGGCGGCACCTGAGCCGGCGGCACCTAAGCCGGCCGCACCGGTTCGTGCCTCCACCGCTAATCCGGAGGGCAGGTTGGCGTCGGACTCTTCAGCGATCGGTCTTTCGGTAGATTCCATCATGCAGTGCGTCCAGGTAGAGCGGTCAGCCCCGATTGCGTCGACTGGTTCGCCGACCACGCGCGCCAGCCTCACCTTCGGTGGCGGGTTCGCGGTATTTGCGAATCCACTTCAGGCAGTCCGCATCATTACCCATCAGTACGTCAGCCGCCATCACCGAGCGCATTACTTCTTCATGGCATGGATTGGTAATTGCGGACGTCATGCCGGCACCGATGGCCATTGACAGGAACGCACCATTGATGCCATTACGCTGTGGCAGGCCGAAACTGATGTTCGACGCACCGCAAGTCGTGTTGCAGCCCAGCTCCGTCTTGATGCGATAGAGGATGTCGAACACCTGACGGCCGGCGAAACGCATCGCGCCAATCGGCATGACCAGCGGATCGATGACGATGTCCGAGGCGGGAATACCGAAATCGGCCGCTCGATCGACGATCTTCTTCGCCACTGTGAACCGCACCTCCGGGTCTTCGGAGATACCGGTCTCATCGTTGGAAATCGCGACCACGGCAGCCCCGTATTTCGCCACCAGCGGCAGCACCCGCTCCAGCACTTCGTCTTCTCCGGTGACGGAGTTGACCAGCGCCTTGCCCTGGTACACGTCGAGGCCCGCTTCGAGCGCTTCGATGATCGAGGAATCGATCGACAATGGCACGTCGGTGATCGACTGCACGAGCTTGATGGCCTGTGCCAGCAGGGCAGGCTCATCGGCCAGCGGAATACCGGCGTTCACGTCGAGCATCTGTGCGCCGGCGGCGACCTGTGCCAGCGCATCGGACTCCACGCGGCTGAAATCACCGGCCTTCATCTCTTCGGCGAGAATCTTGCGCCCGGTGGGGTTGATGCGCTCACCGATGATGGTGAAAGCGGTGTCCGGGCCGATGACATGCTCGCGTTTAGCCGAGCTAACTACAGTGTCAGCCATTGTATATTTCCAGTTGGTGTTGCACGTCGGCGTTGCCGGTGTATTGTCGTGGGTGCCAGGGTGAACGGCCGGCGAGCACACCGGAGCGTTCGATGATCTCGGGAACCCGATGCTCCTGGCGATAGGCCATCACGTGAATGCCGCTCACGCCTTCGATCTCACGGATCTGCTGCATCAGTTCGATGCAGATCTTCATGCCTTCGGACTTGGGATCATCGGCGCCGCGCAGGCGCTCGATCGTGGCATCGGGAATATGTACGCCGGCCACGTTGCTGCGAATCCATTCCGCCGAGCGCGCCGAGGCCAGTGGGCCAACGCCGACGAGGATGAATACCTTCCTGTGCAGCCCGAGGTCGCGTACCGCCTGCATGTATCGCTTCAGACGATCGACGTCGTAGCAATATTGCGTCTGCACGAACTGAGCACCGGCCGCAATCTTCTTGGCAAGGCGCAAGGGTCGCCAGTCGAACGGGGCGACGAAAGGGTTCGCCGCCGCCCCCAGGAAGATCTTCGGGGAATGTTCCAGCTTGCGGCCGCTCTGGAAGGTGGAATCGTCGCGCATCGTGCGAGCCAGCGTCAGTAGCGACAGGCAATCGAGATCGAACACCGGCTGTGCCTGCGGGTGGTCGCCACCTTGCACACCATCGCCGGACAGGCACAGCATGTTGCATACGCCAAGCGCGGCGCCACCGAGGATGTCGCCCTGCATGGCGATTCGGTTCTTGTCGCGGCAGGAGATCTGCATGATGATGGCATAGCCGAGACGTGCCAGCAGGGCACACACGGCCAGGCTGCCCATGTGGCAGTTCGCACCGCTGCCATCGGTGGCATTGATCGCATCCACGTAGCCATCGAACATGCGCGCACGTTCATAGACACCGTTCGGGTCGGCGGAATCCGGCGGTGCCAGCTCGGTGGTGATCGCGAACTGTCCATCGCGCAGCACGCGTTCCAGACGTCCCGGTGAGCTATGACCTTCGCGAACCGGCAACGGGTATCCAGGCACCGGTTCGTCTTCGTAGGGGCCGGAATGCGGCACGTTCGCCGGCGTCACCTGAGTACCGGTTTCATCGGCCGTGACAGTCGCGTCGGGCTTGGTATCGCCGCGCGGGTCGTCGTTGCCCGATGTGCCGGGAATGTCCAGTGTCATACGGCAGTTTCCTCAGTCTTTTCGCGCACCACCGCCAGCCACGAGGAGCGTCCCTTGAGCTGGCGATCGACGGCGAACTGCACGATCTGGATGTCACCGCCATGACGCATCCGTTCGCTGCCGTGCCACCCCTGTACCCAGACGCAAGGCATGTCGGGCTTCACTTCGCAATTACCATTCGCCCGCACGCCGCCGCAAGGCCCGTTGCGGATCTGCTTGGGGCAGTTCATCGGGCAGGACATGCCACTTTGGCTCAACATGCACTGACCGCACATCTGGCAATCGAACAACAGCCCTTTGGTCACCCGCTCCACCGCCGCCACCGGTTTCTCCAGACGCTCGTAGCCGATCTTGCGAAACAGCGGAGACATCGCGATCAGCGCACGTTCGACCAGGTTGTACGTGATCTCCATGGCACGGGCATGGCGAACCGACCAGAGTCTGCGTCTATACATCGCCGGTTCCCGTGTCAGATTCCGGAACAGGCGCAAGCAGGCCTCGGGCCTTGGTGACCCTCTCCAGCCGTTCGTCGCTCCATTCCGATTCGATACGCGCGGCGGCCTGATCGGCCTCATGCTGGAGGTCGGCGGAGCAGGCAGTGCGCTCGCGGCACCAGTCTTCCATGTAGGCATCGCTGGAACCCTTGCCGGCTCGCATCGCCGCCCGATCGATCGCTTGCTGGAATCGATCGGAGAGCAGCACCTTGGCGGCCTTGCGCCCGGCCTTGGCAACCACCTGTGATGGAATGTCGCGCCAGGTGATGATGATGAGGTCAGCCATGAGGGGTGCCAGCGGAATCGGTAGGAGAAGGGGCCATTCTGGTCGGCAGTGGATGAAGCTTGTGGAGCGACTTTCGCAGCGGCTCCAGGCCTGTCTTGTGTATCGTCAACGGAAGCTCGAGAGAGTCGGCTGCACGTTGTGCATCCGCCAGGCGCTCGGGGTCGTCGCTCTGTGCCAGATACACCAGCCGCCGGTAGTGGGCGAAGTACATGTCACGCAGTTCCGGGTGCCGGTTGATGCCGAGGTCTTCCAGTATCAGACGCTCGAAGTTGCGGGCAAGGTAGTCTGTCAGGTAGAACGAGCCGATTTCCTCCTCCGCGAGCCGTTCGAAATCAGGCAGGCCTGTGAAGAACGCATAGCAGTGCGCTCCCGGCAGGCGTTCGATGTTCTCTCGCTCCAGCAACCGATCGAGCGCACCGCCGGTACCACAGTCGCCGTAGGCGACCAGAATGCCGGCGTACGTGTCGCGATGGGCCTTGATGAGCCTGGCCACACCCGGTGTGATCTTCTCGGGCGTGTTATGCCATTCGGCCGGCAGGCAGCGGATGTCGAGATGCTGCCAGTGACTGGCCTGCTTCAGTGCCGTAAGTTCATGCGCCAATGCGCCGCAGGCGATGACCAGCGTACCGGCCGGGATGTTCTTGCACACGTCGGGAAGCCGGCAGTAGAGTGATCGTCACCGCTCGGCTAACCAGCTGCCTGACGGCGCTGAGCGATGAAGTTCTTGGCGGTATCCACGGCAACGGCGGCATCGCGGCAATAGGCATCCGCGCCCACGGCATCACCGAACTCCTCGTTCAGCGGCGCGCCACCGACCAGCACGATGAAATCGTCGCGCATGCCTTTCTCTTTCAATGTGTCGATGACGACCTTCATGTAGGGCATGGTCGTTGTGAGCAGAGCGGACATGCCCAGGATGTCGGGCTGGTGTTCTTCCAGTGCGGCGAGATAGTTTTCCACCGGATTGTTAATACCGATATCGATCACTTCGAAGCCCGCACCTTCGAGCATCATGCCGACCAGATTCTTGCCGATGTCGTGGATGTCGCCCTTGACGGTGCCGATCACGATCTTGCCGATGGATTCTGCACCGGTTTCGGCCAGCAAGGGTCGCAGTATCGCCATGCCGCCTTTCATCGCGTTGGCGGCCATCAGCACCTCGGGCACGAACAGGATGCCGTCACGGAAGTCGACGCCGACGATGCGCATGCCCTCGACCAGTGCCTCGTTGAGCACCCGGGATGGTGTCCACTGGCGCTCGAGCAGAATGTTGGTACCTTCCTCGATCTCTTCCTTCAGGCCGTTGTACAGATCGTCGTGCATCTGCTCGACCAGCTCTGCGTCGTCGAGCTCCGCGAGGACGATCTCGTCGTCGTCGAAATCTTCGCCGTTCTGCGCATCATCATTCATGTCTGTCTCTCTCACGCGCTGCCATTCAGGTTGCGATAGTACGCACACCGGGTACCACCGGGATAGTGCGACGTTACATCGACGACGACTTCGATGCACTCAATTGCGACAATTACATCGCACATCGCCGAGGATACATGGCCGAAGAGTTTCGCCGGTCGGGGTTTGCCACGCACGCCGACAGACACGCGTCGCAAAAAATCGACCGTATCCGACACGTTGGGTCTGCGCCGTGCATGGCGTCGAGTATTACTTCGCCAGCGAGCAGGAAATTTGTTACATTCACGTCAGCTCGATCTAGCGCGGTGACTTGTATGCACTGATTTCGGTGCCGCCGCTCAAGGAAAACCGACGAGGAAATACGAACATGACGCGAACCTTCATTGGCACGGCCATCGGGGCAGGCCTGCTGGCAGCCGGCGGATTGGCCTCCAGCACAGCTCTCGCTCAGGACCAGCAGTTCATCTCCATCGGTACCGGCGGGGTCACAGGGGTGTATTACCCCGCGGGCGGTGCGATCTGTCGTCTGGTCAACAAGGGCCGCCGCGACCACGGAATCCGCTGTTCGGCCGAATCCACGGATGGCTCGATCTACAACATCAACACTGTACGTGCCGGCGAGCTGGAGTTCGGCGTTGCTCAGTCCGATTGGGAATATCACTCTTACAACGGCACATCCGACTTCGAGCCCCAGGGGCCGTTCGAGGGTTTGCGATCCGTGTTCTCGCTGCACCCCGAGCCGCTCACCGTGCTGGCCAGAGGTGGCAGCGGCATCGAGAAGTTCGAGGATACAAAAGGCAAGAGCGTGAGTATCGGCGAGCCGGGTTCGGGCACACGTGCCACCTCCGAAGTGGTAATCGATGCGCTGGGCATGAAGCAGGGCGATTTCTCGGTCACCTCCGAACTCAAGGGCGCGGAAACGGCCCAGGCGCTTTGCGATAGCAAGATAGATGCCTTCACCTACGTGGTCGGGCATCCGTCGGCGGTATTCACCGAGGCGGCCAACACCTGCGAGGTGCAGTTCGTGCCGATAGCCGGCGATGCCATCGACAAGCTCGTCGAGGAGAACTCCTACTACCGTACCACCACCATTCCTGCCGGCCTGTACAAGGGTCAGGATGAAGACGTGAACACCTTCGGTGTCGGCGCGGTCTTCCTGACTTCGGCCGATGTATCCGATGATGTCGTCTACACCGTGGTGAAGTCCGTGTTCGAGAATTTCGACGACTTCAAGAAGCTGCATCCGGTATTTGCCGAACTCACGGAAGAGCAGATGGTCAGTGACGGGCTTTCAGCGCCCTTGCATGCCGGTGCCGAGAAATACTACAAGGAGCGTGGCTGGCTGTAGAGGCTGGTCAGGCAGCTGCCGGTCAGCGGCGCGCCCATGATCCGGCAATGCATCGCCGACGCTTTGCAGGTTTGCAGCCCCCGGGTTCACGCCGGTGGCTGAGTTGAAACCCGTAGCCGATGACTTTCTTGCCGCCGATACCGGCGGCAGGAACCCTATCGGTGCGCTGGGCGTGTTCATCGCCCTGTTCGCTTTCTCCTGGAGTGCCTTTCAACTCTACATCGCCTCCGGTCTGCCGTTCTGGGCATCGGATTTTTTCCAGATGGACCTCGTGCTCAACGGGGTGGGCCAGCGGATCGTACATCTGGCCTTCGCCATCGGCCTGACCACTCTGTGCTACCCGTTGTTCAAGTCGAGTTCGCGTAGCACCATCCCCTGGTACGACTGGCTGCTGATGGCAGGGGGTATCGCCAGTTGCCTCTACCTGCTGTATTTCAAGGATTCGATCGCCACCCGCGCCGGGTTGCCCACCACCACCGATCTCGTGGTGTCGATCACCGGGTTGACGATCCTGTTCGTGGCGGTCTATCGCTCGCTCGGCCTGCCGATGCTGATCGTCGCCGGTGTGTTCCTGGTGTACACCTTCTTCGGCAATGCCGACTGGTTACCGAACGTGGTGCAGTGGAAGGGCGCATCGCTGAACAAGGCGATGTGGCATTTCTGGATGCAGACGCAGGGCGTTTTCGGTGTCGCCCTTGGTGTATCTGCATCGATGATCTTCCTGTTCGTGCTGTTCGGTGCCCTGCTCGAGAAGGCGGGGGCCGGCAACTATTTCATTCAGCTCGCCTTCGGCACGCTCGGCCATCTGCGTGGCGGGCCGGCCAAGGCGGCCGTGGTCGCCTCGGCCCTGTCGGGCATCTATTCGGGTTCGTCGATCGCCAACGTGGTCACCACCGGTACGTTCACGATTCCGCTCATGAAACGTACCGGTTTTTCGTCCGAGAAGTCGGGTGCCGTGGAAGTCGCTGCCTCGACCAATGGTCAGCTCACGCCACCGGTAATGGGTGCGGCGGCCTTCCTGATCGCGGAATTCGTCGGGATCTCGTATCCGGAGGTGATCAAGCATGCGCTCTTGCCGGCGCTGATCTCCTACATTGCGCTGATCTACATCGTTCACCTGGAGTCGCTGAAGCTCGGTCTCAAGGGGTTGGAGAAGCCGCCCTCTCACTTCACGGCCATGCAACGGCTTGCCGGGTTCCTGTTCGGCTTCCTGGCTATCACGGCGCTGGGCGCAGTGGTGTACTACGGCCTGGGTTGGATCGCCGTCGCGTTTCCAGGCATGACGCTGTACGGCGCCTGCGGCGTCTTCCTCATCATCTATCTCGCATTGGTCGCGGTAGCCGCGAGACGCCCCGACCTCGAAATGCAGGATCCGGACTCACCGCTCGACACCCTGCCGAACGCGGGCCAGGTGGCATTGACAGGCTTGCATTTCATCCTGCCTATCGTCGTGCTTCTCTGGTGCATCCTGATCGAACGCCTGTCACCTTCGCTGTCGGCCTTCTGGGCTTGCATGGCGATGATTTTCATCGTGCTCACGCAACATAATCTAAAGACCCTGTTTCGTCTCGGTACCGCGTTTGCCAGCCCCGACGATACGCTTGCGGCCGGGTTCGCACGCTCGTGCGCCGACTTCACCGCCGGCATGATCAACGGGGCCAAGAGCATGATGCCGATCGGTGTGGCCACCGGTGTTGCCGGTATCATCATAGGTACCGTGTCGCTGACCGGCGCCCACCAGGTGGTGGGTGAGCTGGTCGAGTTTCTCTCCGGTGGCAACCTCATCCTGATGCTGGTGCTGGTGGCAGTGATGAGCCTGGTGCTGGGCATGGGCCTGCCCACCACGGCCAACTACATCGTGGTGTCATCTTTGATGGCACCGGTCATATTGTCTGTCGGTGCGCAGCAGGGTCTGGTGGTGCCGCTGGTCGCGGTACACCTGTTCGTCTTCTACTTCGGCATCCTGGCCGACGATACCCCACCGGTCGGCCTCGCAGCGTTTGCCGCCAGCGCCATCTCAGGCGGTGACCCCATCCGCACCGGCTTGCAGGGCTTCGCCTACGATATACGTACCGCACTCCTGCCGTTCCTGTTCATCTTCAATACCGAGCTGCTGCTGATAGATGTGTCGCTGCCGAAGGCGGTGTTCGTCTTCGTCGTCGGGGTGGTGGCCATGATGCTGTTCGCAGCCGCCACTCAGAGTTACTTTATCGCTCGCAGTCGAATCTGGGAATCGGCCCTGTTGCTGCTGATTGCCTTCACACTGTTCCGCCCCGGTTACTGGCTTGATCAGGTTCAGGATCCCTATGTCGACAAGACCGGTGCGGAAGTTTTCACCGCGGCCGAAGGTTTGCCTGCCGACGAACGCGTGCGCATCGAGATTGCCGGACCCGATTTCGATTACCCGGACAAGATGTCCCGACTGACGATCATGGCCAATCTGGGTGAACCGGGTTCCGGGGTCGATCGGCTTGAGCAAGCGGGTCTGTTGGCGCTGAAAGAGGAAGATCAGGTACTGCTCGAAGAGCCGTTCCCGGGTACGCCTTTCTTCACGAAGCTGCAGATGTTCGATTTTTACGGCGATACGCCGGTGACCATCGAACGCATGCAATTGCCCGCCGAGCGCGTATGGAAAGAAGTCTTCTACCTACCTGCGCTGTTGCTGTTGGCGATCGTGGTTCTGTTGCAGCGGCGGCGGCAGACGCAGCCGGCCTTCTGGGGGTAGTGTTCCCTCGCCACGAAACAGCCGCTCTCTCGGTGGTTGTCGTGTAAAAGAATTGCCGAGCGTCACGGCCCTGTCGAAGTGCCGTCGGTAACTTGATCAGGTGGCCGGACGCGCTGGTGTCAGTCCGGTGCCACTGCATGCACCTTCAGCCTGAGGGCTTCGAGTTCGGCGTCGGCGATCGATTCGCTGTGCAGCTTGTCCACCAATCGGTAAAGATATTCACGGCAGGTGCCGAGATGCCCTTCGGCGTGTGAGATATGCCTGATCACCTCGGCTTCACTCAGCTTGTTCGCGTAGCGTGGGTGCTCGGTATTGGCCAGCAGGCACAGGGTAGGGCGAAGCTGACCGTCGATGTTTACCGGCAGGATGCGCGGCAGATAGGCCCCGGAGACCATTTCCCTACGCCACAACATCAACGATTCGTAGTCCCGCTCGGCGTTATCGATCCGGAAGGCAAGGCCGGTGCAAGCGTGCCCTTCATCCAGCCCCAGCCAGAGCCCCGGCAGTTCATGGCTCCCCCGCCCGGAGTTCGCCCACAGGCAGAACGCACGGTGATACCCGGCAAGCATGGCGACCCTGCACTCGGCATACCTGAAGGTCGGGTTCCAGATCAACGAGCCATAGGCGAACACCCATAGTTCTTCGTAATCTTCGAAGGCGGCGAGCATGGCGGCTCGAGTGCTCTCGAACTTGGCATCGCTCAACAGGTGCCGACATTCCACAGGGTCGATACGCAGGCGCTCCCGAACCCGATCGTGGACCACATCGTCACGGGTAACGGCCATCAGCGTGTGGCCCGATGGAAGGCATGGCCAGGCTGCACATCCCTTTGCATGTTCATAGACGGTTGTCGTTCGCTGATCGGGTGCTGACCGGGTTCGCCGGCCGGTTCCGCGGCGTGCAATGCCAGCGGAAGGTCGATTATCGCATCAATGGCAGCCTTGCGAAAAGCGGGGTTAGGGCGGTTCTCGAGCCTACCCGCTGGATCGGCATCCGCAAGGCGATCGGTGCCAGTACGCACGCTTCTGCTGCAGATCCTGTTCGGTTGGTGTGAGTCTGCTATCGGGGTTCCTGCCGGTGCGTCGGGCTTCACGGTTGCAGCCGGTAGAGGCGCCGAGAGCCGACTGACTGAAGTGCTGCACCCCGTACGCCGAGATGCCATGTACACCGAGATGCCTCCACCGGCAATGCGATTCAGCGATCGATTAAATGCGGACTTTTACGATGAATTCAGGAGTGCCTGTCATATTCAGGCTCTCATTGCATTGCTTCCTTTGCCCGACTCATTCTGCAATTACCGCGTCAATAGGGTATTCACCTTATGCAATAGCTGTGTGTGTAAGGTGTTTACCTTACGCGATCGGACATCAGCACTGCCGCTGTGCCATGAATGGTCGGCTCATGTTTGCCGGAGCGCCAGCTGATTCGATCAGATGCATTACAGGTCAAAAATTTCGAACATTGCAGGCTCGTTTGTCGATACTCTTAGCTCTCTTCTGGTGCCATATTCAAGGAAAGTAAAAATGTACCATCGTCATCTTTTCAAAGTCTCGGTTCTATTGACCACCTTTGTCGCAATACCGCTCGCCGGGCAAAGTGCCTACGCTGCGCCTGCGCAATGCGACGCAGACGCCAAAGATTTTCAGGCTGCGGTGCTGCAAGAGCTGAACCGCATACGTTCATCGGATACGCAATGCGGCGATGAAACCCTGCCACCTGCACAGCCGCTGGTCTGGAACGACGCCTTGAGAAGCGTTGCCGCTGCCCATTCGAACGACATGGCAACCAACAATTTTGCAAGCTTCGTTGGGTCCGACGGCGTCGACTTCGGCATCAAGGCTGACCAGGCGGGGTATCCGTGGAATTCGTTCTGGGGAACGATATCAGTGAACATGCCGAACGTTCCAGCGTCCTTGCTATCCTCTCTGAGGCAACCGGATGTTTGCGCACAACTTGTTTCAGACGAATACGAAGATGTGGGAGCGAGCTGCACCGTGGGTCCGGAAGGCAGCGATTTCAGCAGTTACTGGACACTGTTTCTCGGCAAGCAATTCGACACTCCAGCCCCCGTTGGGTCTGCGACCGACGGTAGGTAGGTATCTCTGAGCAGTGACCTGAACAACCTGCGCATCGACGTACCCTTCTCGAACTACACCGCGGGTACGCAGCTGAACATGCACGGCCGCAACGGTACCTTGGCACAACGATGGGCGTTCAGAGAGGGCAGGGTGCAATCGATGAACGACATGTGCATGAGTTCCGCCGTCGGCGGTACAGCAGGTAGCACGGCGAATCAGATGTGGGCCGTGAACGGCTGAGTAGTATGACTTCGCCGGGGGTGATCGACTGTCGTTGATGGCCCCGGGCGTCGTGGAGCAATCGTTACGCGCGGACTATTCGTTCATCTTTCTGGTAGTTCCGCCTAATGCATTTTGAACTCGCCGCGTCAATAGGGTGTTCACCTTATGGAATTGCTGCGTATGTAGGGTGTTCATCTTACGCGATCGGGCGCCGCCATTGCCGCTGTGTCATGAACGACCGGTCCGCGCTGGTGGATCACCTGTTGATTCGACCGGATGCATTACAGGTCCATTAACTTCGAACATAGCAAGCTCTTTTGCCGATATCCTTGGGTTTCCTCTGGTGTCATATTCAAGGAAAGTTAAAATGTACCGTCCTCGTATTTTCAAAGCCTCGGTTCTATTGTCCGCCTTTGTCGCAATACCGCTCGCTGGGCAAAGTGCCTACGCTGCGCCTGCGCAATGCGACGCAGACGCCAGAGATTTTCAGGCTGCGCTGCTGGAAGAGCTGAACCGCATACGTTCATCGGATACGCAATGCGGCGATGAAACCCTGCCACCTGTACAGCCGCTGGTCTGGAACGACACCTTGAGAGGCGTCGCCGCTGCCCATTCGAACGACATGGCTACCAACAATTTTGCAAGCTTCACTGGGTCCGACGGCGTCGACTTTGGCGCCAGGATCATGCAGGCGGGGTATCCGGCGAATTCGCTCGGGGGGACGATAGGGCTGGGCTTGTCGAACGTTCCAGAGTTCTTGCAATCCTCTCTGGACTCACCGGATGTCTGCGCGACTCTGGTTTCAAGCGACCACATAGAGGTCGGAGCGAGCTGCACAGTGGCTCCGGAAGGCAGCGATTTCACCAGTTACTGGACCCTGTTTATCGGTAGTTAGTCAGCAATTCGCTTTAATCGATAACAAGGGTTCGTTCGGCGAGCCGTGCTGAACGTGTACGGAACCCTCAAGCTCCGATTCACCGCAGGGTGCGCCGCTGGTCCTGTTCAGTTGCCAGGGCACGGCGTACCAGAAGCGGGCAGCTGATTGGCGTGACTTGGCGGGGGTGATCAACTGTTGTTGATTGCCCTCGGCATTGTGGAGCAACCTTATACACGCGGACTATTCGATCTTCACGCTCGACGTTCACCATCACCCTGGAATGCCCCCGTTCGTTGGTCCGGTTTCGGAGGGTTGGGTCACGCTGCAGACCGAGGCACGGGAATTCGATGATGCGGCGACTGTCGAATCGGCACGGCGCTCAGCATGGTGCCCGATGGTGCCCACACTCATCGCCGGTTTTCACCTGGTACCTTCACCGATCGCGATCGTTGGGGGGTAAAAGCGGTTTGGATCGGTGTGGGTCTGCCGTCCGGGTTCCTGCCCGCACGCCGGGCTTCGCAGTTGTCGCCGGTGGCGGCGCTTGGAACGCACCGACTGAAGTACCGCGTTGCCACTTCGAAAGGCCTTCGCTACGCAATGCGATCCAGCAGTCGGCTGAGTTCGCACTCTCACGTTGAACTCGGGAATGTCAGTCGTATTCAGGCTTTCATTTCATCGTTTTATTTTTCTGAATCCTTTTGCAATTGCCGCATCAATAGGGTGTTCACCTTATGCAATTGTTGCCTGTATAGGGTATTCACCTTACGCGTTATGCAGCCTATATAGGGTATTTACCTTACGCGTTATGCAATTGTTGCCTATATCGAGTATTCACCTTACGCGACCCGACACTATTACTTTCTCTACGCAATGAGCGTTCGGTGCACGTCGGCCGGATCGCTTGCTGATTCGACCCTGTGCATTTCGGATCAATAATTTTCGAACAATGCACGATGGTTTACCGATATCCTTATTTCTCTTCTGGAGCCATATTCAAGGAAAGTAAAATGTATCGTCGTCATATTCTCAAAGTCTCCGTTCTATTGACCCCATTTGTCGCAATGCCGTTCGCTGCGCAAAGTGCCTACGCTGCGGAATGCGGTGCAGCCCCCGAAGAAATTCAGTCTGCGGTGCTGGACGAGCTGAACCGTATACGTTCATCGGCCACGCAATGTGGCAGTAACGCCCTGCCACCTGCACAGCCGCTGACGTGGAACGACACCTTGGCAGGCGTCGCCGGTGCCCATGCGGACGACATGGCAACCAACAATTTCGAAAGCTTCGTAGGGTCCGACGGCCTCTTCTACACCGACAAGGTCAGGCAGGCGGGGTATCCGTTCAATTCGCTCGGCGGATCCATAACCACGGGCCAGCCGGATGTTGCAGAGTTCCTGCAGGCCTCTCTGGGAACATCGGGTACCTGTCAGGATCTTGTTTCAAGCGATTTCGAAGAGGTCGGAGCGAGCTGTACCGTGGCGCCGGAAGGCAACGATGCCGACACGTACTGGACACTGTTTCTCGGCAGCCAGTTCGATGCTCCGGTTCCAGGTGAACCCACGACCGTCGGTGGGCAGGTATCCCTGGCCAGTCTCTTGAACAACCTGTGCATCGACGTACCTTCCTCGAACTTTACCGCGGGTACGCAGCTGAACATGTACCGATGCAACGATTCCGCGGCACAACGATGGTCGTTCAGCGAGGGTAGGCTGCAATCAGCGAACGACATGTGCATGAGTACTGCCGGCGGCGGTACGGCAAACGGCCTGGCGGTTGAACTGGCTTCGTGCTCGGATGATCCAGCCCAGCGGTTCACCTTGACCGAAAACGGGGATCTGCTCAACGACCAGTCCGGAAGATGTGTGGAAATCTCGAACTCCAGTTCGCTGTCGGGTGCGCCACTGGTCCTGTTCAATTGCCAGGGTACGACGAACCAGAAGTGGGCTGTAAACGGCTGAGTGGCATGACTTCGCCGGGGGCATTATCAACTGTCGTTGATGGCCACCGGCGGCGCGGAGCAACCGTTACGCGCGTACTGTTCGTTGTTCGTGCTCAACGTTCAGCAAGGTAGCCAGCCTGTCAGCCAGCGTCCTACAGGGTAGGAGGTCGCAGCGACCTGAACAGGCTGGCCACCAGTACCAGCAGAAAGGCACCGAACAACGCGCGTAGCAGGTAATCCGGTGAGCTCACGTCGACCACTGCGGAGAGCCCCATCAGCACCGGCAGGAAGGCACCGAGTGAGGCGCCGACGATACCGAGCAGGATATTGATGATGAATATCTGACGCTTGCCGCGAAGCACCACGGCAGCGACGGCACCGAAGATGGTGCCGATCAGCAGCATCAGTATCAGATTGGCGATTGGCAATACCCGCTCCCGGCGTCGATCGATTGATCTCGCATACTGTAGCAGTAGTCGGGCCGGATCACCGTGGCTGGGCGACAACGTCTTGCAGAACGAGCACGGCCCATGTCCTCTCCCCCTGTTGCTTCCGCGAAGCCGACTCCTGCCGGTTCGAGTAGCCCTCAACGAGTGACGATGCTTGAAGAGCGGGCCCTACTGCCCCTGCGAGAGCTTGTGTACCTCGTTCACCGCGAGCGACAGCATGGCGAAATCCACCGAGGAGGCGGCGCGCATGTCGGTCATCAGGTTGATGTACTTGGTTACGCTGGCGCTGCTTGTCTCACGCCAGCTTTCCACGCGTTCAGCAGGGCCGGAGGAGGTATCGGTGCAGCGTGCCACCTCGGCGCACAGCTGTCGTTGCTGCTGATGCAAGTCGCTGCGCAATTCGGACTTCGCCAACGTGTGCCACTGGCTGCCGACCTTGAGCTCGCCGATACGATCGCGCAGCCACAGCAGGTTGAGGTCGTGGCCCAGTTCGAAGTAGAGCGCCGCCATATCGGGCACCGGCTGATCGACCATCGAGGCGGTTTCCACGATATCCAGGGAGGATGACAGGGGCACTACCTCAGCGACAGTCAGAGCGGTCGCTTCGGGCACGCCGGCATCCATGAAGAAGCGCTTGCGCTGTTCTAGCGTTTCGCGGTTCGGTGCTGCGATGCAGTCGGGCATGGCATCGACCAGGGTGGCTATCGGTGCCTCGAAGCGCTCGATCAGGGAATCGATGCCTTCCTCATCCCGATTCAGCCGCAGTATCCAGTGGGTCGAGCGCTCCACCAGGCCCCGAACCAGGATCTGCATCTGTGTCTGGATCTCGGCAGTGATCTTGTTGTCGAGGCTTTCCATGTCCCGCCAGAGCTTCGGCAGGCGGAATATGCTGCGCACCGCCATAAAGGCCACCGCCATTTCATTGACGGTCGCGCCCAGTTCTGTCTGCATGCGGAACACGAACGTGGGCCCGAGCCGGTTGACGAATTCATTGGTGACCTGGGTGGCAATGATCTCATTGCGCAGCCGGTGGTCAAGAATACTCTGGCCATGCTCCTTGCCCAGCTTGCCCGGGAAGTAGTCGACGAGCACGCGTTCTAGCGCCGGCTCCGAGGTGAAGTCGGTGGCAAGCAGATCGTCGTACATCACCATCTTGCTGTACGAGACGAGCACCGCCAGTTGCGGACGGGTCAGGCCGCGCTCGGCGGCCAGCATGTCGGCGATTTCCTCACCATCGGGCAGGAACTCGATGCTGCGGTTGAGCCTGCCGACGGACTCGAGGTGGCTCATGAAGCGCGACTGCTCTTCGAGTGCCTGCTTCGCACCGGCGTGGGTCTGCTCGATGCACTGCGTCTGCAGGTAGTTGTCACCCAGTACCAGGGTCGACACGTCGTCGGTCATGGTTTCCAGCAGGGTGTCGCGCTGCTTCAGTGTCATGTCGTCGGCCGCGACCACGGCGTTCAACAGAATCTTGATGTTCACTTCGTGGTCGGAACAGTCCACACCGGCCGAGTTATCGATGGCATCGGTGTAAATATGCCCGCCCTTGTGGGCGTACTCGATGCGGCCCAGCTGTGTGAAGCCCAGGTTGCCGCCTTCACCCACCACCCGGCAACGCAGGTCGCGGCCGTTGACCCGCACGCTGTCGTTGGCGCGGTCGGCAGCGTCCGCATGCGATTCGGCCGAGGCCTTTACATACGTGCCGATGCCGCCGTTCCACAGGAGGTCCACCGGGGCCTTCAATATGATGTTGATGAGTTCGACCGGTGTGCAGGAACTCTCTTGAGTACCCAGCGCTTCCTGCACCTGCGGTGTGAGTTCGATGCGCTTGTCCTGACGCGAGAAGATGTTGCCGCCTTCGGAGATCAGGCTCTTGTCGTAGTCGTTCCAGCCCGAACGTGGCAGCTCGAACAGGCGTTGGCGTTCGGTGAACGTGGTTGCCGGATCCGGGTTCGGGTCGAGAAAGATGTGCATGTGGTTGAACGCCGCCACCAGACGGATCTGCTGCGAGAGCAGCATGCCGTTGCCGAACACGTCGCCTGCCATGTCGCCCACGCCCGCCACCGTGAAGGGTGTGGTCTGGGTGTCGTGGCCGAGCTCGCGGAAGTGGCGCTTCACCGATTCCCAGGCACCGCGTGCGGTGATGCCCATCTTCTTGTGGTCGTAACCGACCGACCCGCCCGATGCGAAGGCATCGCCGAGCCAGAAGCCGTACTCGGCCGATACCCCGTTCGCGATGTCGGAGAATGTGGCCGTGCCCTTGTCGGCCGCCACCACCAGGTAAGGGTCGTCGTCGTCGTGACGCACCACCTTCGGTGGCGGAACCACCGCGCCGTCGACGATGTTGTCGGTCACGTCGAGCAGGCCGCGCAGGAAGGTCTGGTAGCAGGCCACCACGATCTTCATCGCCTCTTCGCGCTCGGCGGGCAGGGCAGCCTTCACGTAGAAGCCGCCCTTGGAGCCGACCGGCACGATGACCGCGTTCTTCACCATCTGCGCCTTCATGAGGCCCAGCACTTCGGTGCGGAAGTCTTCCCGGCGATCCGACCATCGCAGCCCGCCTCGCGCTACCTTGCCGCCACGTAGGTGTATGCCCTCCAGGCGCGAGGAGTAGACGAAGATCTCGACCATCGGGCGCGGCAGGGGCAGGTCGGTGATGGCCGATGAATCGAGCTTGTAGGACAGATAAGCCAAGCCGTGACCTTCCCTGTCTTCGCAGTAGTAGTTGGTTCGCAGCGTCGACCGGATCAGGTTCATGTAACTGCGCAGGATGCGATCCTCATCGAGGCTGGAAACATCGTTCAACGCGTCTCTGATGTCCGCCTCGATCGCGTCGGTATCCGTCGTGCCCCCGGTTGGCGAGAAGCGTGCCTCGAACAGCTCCACAAGCTTCGCCGTTATGCCCTGGTTGGTCACCAGGCTGTCGACCATGTAGGCCTGCGAGAAAGCCACCTTGATCTGCAGAAGGTACTTGCAGTAGCTGCGCAGCATCACGATCTGCTGCCAGGTGAGCCCGGCGTCGAGAATCAGACGGTTGAAGCCATCGTTCTCCACGCGCCCCTCCCATATGCGGCTGAAGGCTTCCTGTATCCGATGCGCCGCCGTCTTGGGGTCGAGCGACTCCTTGCCCGTGCGCTTGACCATGAACTCGTGGATCCAGACGCTGGAGCCATCGCTGCGCTGTACCTCGAACGGGTGCTCCGCTTCGATGCGCAGCCCGAGATTCTCGATGATCGGTATGACGTCCGACAGGAACACCGGCATGTTCGCGGAAAACAGCTTGAAGTTGATCGCACTGTTGCCGGAACGGGTCTGTCGGTAGAAGGCCATCACCGGCGCCTTGTCCGGCAGGTGATTTTCCATGAACCCGATATCGGTCGCCGCCACTCTGGCCGAATAGTCGTCGCGGTAATTGCTGGCGAAGCCGTCGGCGTAGCGTCGATGCAGGTCGAGGGCAGTAGCCTCGTCATGCTTTTCGGTCAACGTCTGCAACAGGCGATCGCTCCAGGTGATCGCGGCCTCGCAGATGCGCTCCTCGATCGCGTTCCAGTCGATGACGCGATTCAGCGGCGGGTTCTTCTTCACCACGAAATGCAGACGTGCCAGCGTGGAGTCGGATGAGAAGTTCATGTTGAACTCGGCCGATTCCCCCTGGATCCGCGAGAGCAATATCTGCTCGATCTCGATGCGTAGCTCGCGGCTGTAGGTATCGCGTGGTATGTAGACGAGGCAGTTGCAGAAATTGCCGAGAAAGTCAGTACTGCTGAACAGGCGGATGTGTTCGCGACCGTGCAGGGCGATGATGCCGAAGGTCATCTCGCGTAATTCGTCAAGCCGCATCTGCGCCAGCATGTCGCGTGGAAACCCGCGCAGGGTGCTGGCCAGCGCCTTGCCGTTGTGGGAATCCGCCGCGACATCGGCGTCTTCGATGACGCGTTGCACCCGTTCGCGCAGCCACGGCACGGTGGAAATGGCCTCATGCTGCAGGCCCGGCACGAACAGCCCGGTGATGCATGTCAGGGCGATGAGAGTTCCCTTGTCGTCGCGCTCGAGCAACAGGATCAGGTTGACCGCCTCGTTGCGAATGATAGGCGACACCCGCACGCCACGGCTGAGTACCACCTCGTCATCCAGGCCAGCGACCGCTTCGAGGGCGTCATCCGCGATGAGCGTGTCGATCGGCCAGCCGCCGGTGGCCGAGTCGGTATTGAAAACGCCGAGAGGGTCTTCCGGGGAATGTGCAAGGGTGGTGCCGTTGTCGATACGAAAGCCCGCGATACCGAAACAGGCAAATTGCCGCTCGTCGAGCCAGTCGAGGAAGGTGGATTGCTCGGGTGCGGTCGCACTTTCCGCCAGCGCTCGCAGGCGGCTGTTCATGGCATCGCGATCGCGCCGGATAACAGCGAGCACTTCGAACATCGCGAGCAGCCGGGTGCGTGCCTCGTCAAGCGCCGCTGCCTTGAGCCGATCGATCTCGATGCGTATCAGAGACTCGTTGCCGCCGGAAGCACCTCCATCCGTACTCGCCGCCGATACTGCCTGGCAGTTGCCCGAGCCGTCGCGCTCGACGGCGAGAATCGGATGCAGGAGCAAGTGCGTTGCATGACCTTCACGAGCCAGGGCACTCTGCAGGGAGGAGATCAGGTGCGATTGGTCATCGGTGACGAGTTGCACCACGGTGTGCTTCGATTGCCAGCCATGCTCCTCGACCGCGGGGTTGTAAACATCCAGCAGCATCTGACCTGGCTTGCGTTGTTGCAGCTGCTGCCAGTGAGCCAGCGCTGCACCTGCCAGGTCTTCCTTGTCCAGTTTCTTGAGGTCGTTATAGGAGCCGCCGCGAAAGTACAACTCCAAAAAGGGGTCGAACGCCTGTCGGTCGCCGTCCGGAATGCGCTTCGGAACCGCCTTGCGGACCGACTCGATGATGGACTCCATGGTATCGGCTTGCGCCGAACCGGCAGCTTTTCGTGCCTGCGTCTTCGTCTCGGACATGCACACGACCCTTTGCATCGACTCTGGTTCACGCAGGGTACCACCTGGCAACCGTCACTGAGCCGCCGATGCCCTCTGCTGGTGCACGAACGCCCGCCGACGCATGCAGGAACACCGTGAACAGGCAACAGGTCGGCAGCCCCTGCCCGCCAAAGGGGTCAGACCAGGCCCGTCGGGATCAACCGGCGAACCGTTGCCCGATCGCCTGCAGGTCGGCAGCCGGCAGCCGTGCCCCGAAACGGGTGACCAGCTCGGTGGCAGCGGCGCCGGCGAGTTCGCCGCAGCGCTCGAACGGCATGCCGTCGGCCAGGCCGTGCAGGAAGGCGCCGGCGTAGATGTCGCCGGCGCCGGTGCTGTCCACCGGTGCCACGTCCTTGGCTGCGATCTCGATCATCGAGGTGCCATCGAACAGCACGGCACCCCTTGATCCACGGGTGATGGCGAAGCGTCGGGACAATGGCTTCAACGCATCGATGCACTCGTTGAGCGAGCTGCTGTCGAACATCAGCATCGCCTCGTCCTCGTTGCAGAAGATCATGTCCATGCCGTCGCCGATGATCTGCCGCAGCCCGTCGTTGAAGTGGCGCACCATATTCACATCGGAAAGGGTCAGAGACGTTTTCACGCCGGCAGCCTTCGCCACCTCGTGCGCCTTCACCGCTGCCTCGCGGGCGCCTGCTTCAGGCACCAGGTAGCCCTCGATGTACACGTAGCGCGAGTTGCGAATCGCGGCTTCGTCGAGCTGCGCCACGCCCAGGTCGCTGGTGGCACCGAGGAACGTGCTCATGCTGCGCTCGGCATCCGGCGTGATCAGGATGATGCACTTGCCCGTCACGCCCTCTCCCAGCGAACCCGATGCGAGGTTCGAATTCACCCCGGCCTCGTTGAGATCGTTCATGTAGAACCGGCCGGTGTCGTCGTCGGCCACCTTGCACGAGTAGAACGACTGGCCGCCGAGTTGGGCCACCGCGATCATGGTGTTTGCCGCCGAGCCGCCACTGAAGCGCCGGCATTCACGCCCTTCGAAATGGTTCAGCAACTCGTGATGACGGGCTTCGGGTATCAACGTCATCAGGCCCTTGTCGATCTTCAGGGCCGACAGGTCGCTGTCGTTCACTTCGTATTCCATGTCCACCAGCGCGTTGCCGATGCCGTACACATGATAGTCAGTCATTGAATTTCTGGTTCTTCCGGTTAGGAGGCAGGCTGCTCGGTGGCGTACAATAACCGGTTTTGTCGGCTGAGGTTTGCATGCGTACCCACCCCTGCGGTGACATCACCACCGAGCATCTGGACACCGACGTCGTGTTCTGCGGCTGGGCGCACCGCCGGCGCGATCATGGCGGTGTCATCTTCATCGACCTGCGCGACTTCAGTGGTCTGGTGCAGGTGGTTTTCGACCCGGACCGCGCCGATATCTTCGCGCTTGCCGAGCAGGTGCGCAGCGAGTTCGTCCTGCAGATTCGCGGGCGGGTGCGTCGGCGGCCCGAAGGCACGGTCAACCCCGACATGGCCACCGGCGAGGTCGAGGTGCTGGGTCACGATCTGGTCATCCTCAACCGCGCCGCCACCCCGCCGTTCCAGCTCGACGACGGCGATGTGTCGGAGGAACATCGGCTGCGGTATCGCTACATCGATCTGCGCAGGCCGGAGATGCAGGAACGATTGCGGCTGCGAGCGAAGGTCAGCGGCGAGATGCGGCGCTTTCTCGATACCGAGGGCTTCGTCGAGATCGAGACGCCCATGCTGACGCGGGCCACGCCGGAGGGTGCCCGCGATTATCTCGTGCCGAGCCGCAATCATGCCGGCAGTTTCTACGCGCTTCCGCAGTCTCCGCAGTTATTCAAGCAGCTGCTGATGGTCGGTGGCTTCGATCGTTACTACCAGATAGCCCGCTGCTTTCGCGACGAAGACCTGCGTGCCGACCGCCAGCCCGAATTCTCCCAGCTCGACATCGAGATGTCGTTCATCGATGAATCGGTCATCCAGGGTCTGATGGAAGGCATGGTGCGTCGGTTGTTCAGCGAAGTCATGCAGGTGGAGCTACCGGCTGAGTTTCCGCGCATGACCTACGGCGACGCCATGCGTGACTACGGTTCGGACAAGCCGGATCTGCGTATCCCGTTGAAGCTCGTGGAGCTGTCGGATCTGCTGCAGGATGTGGATTTCAAGGTGTTCGCCGAGCCTGCGAAGAGCGCCGACGGGCGAGTCTCCGCACTGCGCATTCCCGGTGGCAACTCGCTGACGCGCAAGGAGATCGATGGCTACACCGAGTTCGTCGGGCGCTATGGGGCGAAGGGCCTGGCCTACATCAAGTGCAACGATGTGGCGGCCGGTCGCGATGGTCTGCAGTCGCCCATCGTGAAGTTCTTCAGCGACGACATCCTGCAGGCGGTGATCGAGCGCACCGGCGCCACCGATGGCGACCTGGTGTTCTTCGGCGCCGACAAGGCCGGTGTGGTCGCCGATGCACTCGGGGCCTTGCGGGTGCGGATCGGTCACGACATGAACCTGATCGAGGGAGACTGGCAGCCGCTGTGGGTCGTCGATTTCCCGATGTTCGAATACGATGCACGTGAGAAACGCTGGTATGCCATGCATCACCCGTTTACCGCACCGGTTGCCGATGACCTGGCCGACTGGGAAAAGCAGCTCGCCGCCGACCCGGGTCAGTGCCTGGCGCGCGCCTATGATCTGGTGCTCAATGGCACCGAACTCGGCGGCGGTTCCATCCGTATTCACGATACCGAAATGCAGAGCCGCGCACTCGAGGTGCTCGGCATCGATGAAAAGGAGGCCGCGGACAAGTTCGGCTTCCTGCTCGATGCATTGCAATACGGTGCGCCCCCGCATGGTGGCATCGCCTTCGGTCTCGATCGGATCATCATGCTGATGAGCGGTGCCGCGTCGATCCGTGACGTCATGGCGTTTCCGAAGACGCAGTCGGCGAGCTGCCTGCTCACCCAGGCCCCCAGTGAGGTTTCGGCGCAGCAGCTGAAGGATCTGCACCTGCGTACGAGGGCGTGAGTCGGCGGCCCGACGTGAGCCACAAGCGACCGGAATCCGTGCTTGTCGTCATCCATACACCCGCCGCCGAGGTGCTGCTGCTGCAACGCCATGACAACCCGGCGTTCTGGCAATCCGTCACTGGCAGTCTGGAGCCGGGAGAGACGCCGATGCAAGCCGCGGTGCGTGAGCTGGCCGAGGAAACCGGCCTGACGGGCGAGGTGGTCGACCATCATCATCACGTGCGTTTCGAGATTCGCGATCAATGGCGAGCTCGCTACGCACCGGAGGTCACACACAATGTGGAGCATCGCTTCAGTGTCTGTGTCGAACGGCAAGTGCCGGTAAGGATCGATCCGAGCGAGCACGATGCCTGGTGCTGGTTGCCGTTCGAGGAGGCATTGTCGCGCACGAGCTCACCGACCAACACCGAAGCGCTTCGCGCGATCGTTCCGGTGGCCGGTTCGTGAAACCCGGCAGCGAAACCGTCGTGCTGGTGCATGGCATCTGGATGCGCAGCGCCATCATGGAGCTACTCGGCTGGCACTTGCGCCGGCGTGGCTATCGCACCGAGCAGGTGAGCTACAACTTTCTGCAACGAGCACCGGCGGAGAATGCCGGCCGGGTGCTCGAGGCGGTGCGCCGGGCGAAGACGCCGGTGGTGCATCTGGTCGGCCACAGCCTCGGAGGCATCGTCATATTGCATCTGCTCGACCAGGCTTACGAGCAAAAGACCGATCTGCCCGAGGGCAAGGTGGTACTCATCGGCTCACCGGTGCGTGGCAGCGAAGTGGCCAGGCATGTGTATTCGAAGCGGCTGTTGCGGCCCTTCCTGGGGCGTAGCATCGAGCGAGGGCTGCTCGGCGATGCACCCATCCGCGAGTCGCTGGCAGGCTACGGTCGGCCGATCGGCGTCATCACCGGTGTCGGCAAGTTCGGTATCGGAGCCATGTTCTACCGCGCGACCCAACCGGGTGATGGTGCCGTCATGGAGCATGAAACCCGCCTCACCGGGGAGGAGTCGCGGATCACGATGCCGTACTCTCATACCACGCTTGTACTATCGAGCCGGTGTGCGGCGCAGGTGGCACGTTTCCTGTCCGACGGGCGTTTTCAGCCCGACGAGGCGAAGCAGGGCTCGTGCGACAATGAGGGTCAGCTCAAACCATGAAAGAGGCAAGGCAACGGCATGGCCGGACACAGTAAATGGGCCAACATCCAGCATCGCAAGAATGCCCAGGATGCCAAGCGCGGCAAGCTGTTCACGAAACTGATCCGTGAGATCAACGTGGCGGCCAAAATGGGGGGTTCGGATCTGAATTCGAACCCGCGACTGCGCCTGGCGGTCGACAAGGCCCTGGGCGGCAATATGACGAAGGACACCATCGAGAGGGCGATCAAGAAGGGTGCCGGCGAGCTGGACGACGTGAACTACGAGGAGAACCGTTACGAGGGCTACGGCACCAACGGTGTCGCGATCATGGTCGATACCATGACCGACAATCGCAACAGGACTGTCTCCGAGGTGAAGCACGCGTTCAGCAAGTACGGTGGCAACCTCGGCGCGGTCGGTTCGGTGTCGTATCTGTTCGACAAGCTCGGTGTACTGAACTACTCGGCCGAGAGCGATGAGGATGTCATCATGGAAGCCGCGCTCGAGGCCGGTGCCGAGGATATCGTCGCGGCCGAAGACGGCTCGATCGAGGTACTGACGACCGAAGACGCCTTCGTCGACGTCAAGGAGGCGATGATCGCCGCCGGGTTCACGCCGGAGCATTCCGAAGTCACCATGCGGGCGCAGACGGATGTGTCGCTGGATGTCGAGGATGGCCAGAAGCTGCTCAGGCTGCTCGACGCCCTCGAAGACCTCGACGACGTGCAAGATGTGTTTTCCAATGCGGATGTGCCGGAGGAGGCCTATTCTTGAGTGATCGATCTCCAGGGCCTGTCATCAATCAGCCCGTACAACACGACCCTTCCCAAGCCTGTGAGCCACACGCCGAATACCGATACCTCCACCGCGAAGCGCGTCGGGCTCATCCGTGTCATGGGCATCGACCCGGGTTCGGTGATCACCGGTTACGGCATCATCGAGTCGGACGGTGCGCGCAGCTTCTATCTGGCGCATGGCCACATCCGGGTCAGGGGCGATAGCTTTCCAGAGCGGCTCGGCCACATCCATGGCGAACTGTCGGCCATCCTGGAGCAGTGGCGGCCTGAGGAAGTGGCCATCGAGCAGGTGTTCATGAGCAATAATCCGATGTCGGCACTGAAGCTCGGTCAGGCGCGTGGCGCAGCGATCACGGCGGTGGTCTCACGGCAGATCAGCGTGGCCGAATACGCGGCGCGCCTGGTCAAGCAGGTGGTCACAGGTTCCGGTTCGGCCGACAAGTCGCAGGTCCAGACCATGGTCAAGGCCCTGCTGCAGATCGAGCGCCCCCTGCAGGTCGATGCGGCCGACGGCCTGGCCATCGCGATCTGCCACGCGCACTCGCGCACGCCCCTGGCCGCCGCGAGGCCGGCGCTGCGCAAGCGTAGCCGTGGTCGGGGCCTGCGCTGGTGATCGGCAGAATCGCAGGGGTGTTGCTCGAGAAGAATCCGCCGGCCCTGCTGGTGGATGTGCGGGGCGTGGGCTACGAGCTGGAGGCGCCGATGTCCACCTTCTACCAGCTGCCGGCCATCGGTGAGCCGGTACAGCTGCTGACCCACTTCCTGGTGCGCGACGATGCCCAGCTGCTGTTCGGTTTCGAGTCGCAGCGCGAACGTGCCCTGTTCCGCGCGCTGCTGAAGGTCAACGGCGTCGGGGCGAGGGTTGCCCTGACGATCCTGTCCGGCATGAGCGTGGATGAGTTCGCCACGTGTGTGATGAAAAAGGATGTCGCGTCCTTGATGAAAGTGCCCGGTATTGGCAAGAAGACGGCCGAGCGCTTGCTGGTGGAGCTGCAGGACAAGGTGGATGCCGCGCTGGGTGGCGAGGTTCGGCTCGCGAGCGCCGGTGGCGATGACGACGTGCGTGGCCAGGCCGAGGAGGCACTGCTCGCGCTCGGCTACAAGCCGGCGGAGGCGAAGCGCCTGCTCGACAAGGCAGAGCCTGACGACGCAAGCGTCGAAGCCTTGATACGCGCGGCGTTGCGGCGGGTCAACTCGGCATGAACGACGAGCGCCTGATCAACGCGGCACCGCGTGCGGAAGATGCACAGGAACGGGCGATGCGCCCGAAGCTGCTGGCCGACTATCACGGCCAGCGTGCGGTGTCCGAGCAGATGGATCTGTTCATCTCGGCGGCGCGCAAGCGTCGCGAAGCGCTCGATCATGTGCTGATCTTCGGCCCGCCCGGGCTCGGCAAGACCACGCTGGCGAACATCATCGCCAACGAGCTCGACGTGCGCCTGCTGCACACCTCGGGGCCGGTGCTGGAACGCCCTGGTGACCTCGCTGCGATCCTGACCAATCTCGAGGCCAACGATGTGCTGTTCATCGACGAGATCCACCGCCTCAGCCCGTTGGTGGAGGAGGTGCTCTACCCGGCGATGGAGGACTACCAGATCGACATCATGACCGGCGATGGCCCGTCGGCACGCTCGTTCAAGATCGACCTGCCACCGTTCACGCTGGTGGGAGCGACCACGCGGGCCGGTCTGCTGACCGCACCGCTGCGTGACCGTTTCGGTATCGTGCAGCGGCTGGAATTCTATTCGGCCGAGGATCTGGCCGGTATCGTGCTGCGCTCGGCACGCCTGCTGCAGGTCACCATCGATGAGGGCGGCAGCGTCGAGATTGCACGCCGCGCTCGCGGTACGCCGCGCATCGCCAACCGCCTGTTGCGTCGTGTGCGTGATTATGCCGATATCCGGCGCGATGGCCATATCGACAGGGAAGCGGCAGATGCGGCCCTGAACTTGCTGAACGTCGACCGCTTCGGCCTCGACAGCATGGACCGGCGGCTGTTGCTGACCATCATCGAGAAGTTCGGGGGTGGGCCGGTCGGCATCGACAACCTCGGTGCGGCAATTTCCGAGGAACCCGGTACGCTTGAAGAGGTGGTGGAACCGTATCTCATCCAGCAGGGGCTGCTGATGCGCACGCCACGCGGGCGCGTCGTCACCGACCACACTTATCGCCACCTGGGCATCGGTGTGCCGGATTCTGCGTTCGAGCGCAATCAGGAAGCGTTGCGTCGGGAGGCACTGGCCACGGCACGTGCCGGGCACCCGGGACCGTCAGAGCCCGCCGGTTGATTCGCGTTACGGCACTGACAACCGCACTGACGATCGCACTGTAAATTCCCCTGAACTGCCGCTAGCCGGCGAGATTCCCTCCAATGTCAGATTTTTCCATACCGATCCGGGTTTATATCGGTGACACCGATGCGGGCGGTATCGTTTACTACGCCAACTATCTCGACTATATGGAAAGGGCGAGAACGGAACGCCTGCGGGTCGTCGGCGTCGAACTCGGCGACTGGCAGCAGCGTCATCGGCGTCTGTTCGTCGTGCGCAGCGTCACCATCGACTACCTGAAACCCGCACGCTACAACGACATGCTCCAGGTCCATGCCAACATCATCGAAGTCAGGCGGGCGAGCGTGATCGTCGAGCAGCGCGTGACGCGCGGTGACGACACGCTGGTCACCGCGCAGGTTCGCCTGGCATTCATCGACACCGACACCATGGCAACCGATGCCATTCCCGACCCCCTGAGAGAGGCCATCACGCGTGAATTCTGATATGTCCATCCTGTCGCTCGTGCTGGGCGCCAGTGTGGTGGTGCAGGTCGTCATGGGCATCCTGGTGATCGCCTCGGTGATGTCCTGGGCACTGATCATCGGCAAGTCGCGCCAGCTCGGCAAGGCGCGGCGCCTGGCCGAGCGCTTCGAGGACGATTTCTGGGGCTCATCGGACATCGCCGGCACCTTCGCGAAGCTCACGGCGCGGCGCGGTACCCTGAATGGCCTCGAGCGCATCTTCGAGGCCGGCTTCTCCGAGTTCGGTCGGCTGCGGCGCAAGACCGACAACGACGAGATCATCATGGATGGTTCGGGCCGTGCCATGCGTATCGCATTGGCGCGCGAGGCCGACAACGTGGAGCA
>CBDCAW010000038.1:0-15076 GCA_965214025.1 Granulosicoccaceae bacterium | reverse complement strand
ACCCCAAAGGTAAGGTGCTGTGTCTCGGCCCGACCGCCACGATCGCCGTGGCCCAGGCCATTCAGGCGCTCGGGTGCCGGCTGCGCCCTGGTGATCATCGCACCCGAGGTGAAAGAGCTTGCCCGGCCGCTGATCGATGCCGGCCTGCCGGTATCGGTGCATGACGGCTGCATCGCGGCCGAGACCCTCGGTTCACTCGAAGGCATCGCAGCGGTGGCCGCCGTCGGCGAGTCTGACTGGACCGGTTCACTGCGCAAGGCACTGGCTGCCCGCAAGGGCGCCATAGTGCCTCTGGAAACGCAAACCGTGGCCCCGTCGCGCTACGTCATCGAGCGACACCTGTGCATCGATACCACCGCCGCCGGTGGTAATGCAAGCTTGCTGGCGACAACGGAGTAGCGGGGACGGTATCGCCTCGACACAGGCTCGTCGCATCGAACGGCTCAGCGTTGACGCGTATCTCGACGGCGAGCGACGTTCTGACGTTTGTCACGAATATATCGATGGCGAATGGTTCGCGATGGTCGGTGCCAGTCGCACGCATAGTCTCTTGACCACCAACCTTTCCCGCGAATCGGGTAATGCGTTGGAAGGCACGCCCTGCCGGGTTGCCGTGTCGGACATGAAAGTGCTCATACCCCCGACTGCTTCATGGGTAGGTCGATTCTGCTTCATAAATCGGCCGATGCTCCAAGCCGCTGCGCGACACGCTCGGCAATCGCAAGGCTGGCGGTAAGGCCCGGAGACTCGATACCGTATAGATTCACGCAGTGCTCGATCCCATGCTGCAGCGGGCCTTCGATCAGGAAGTCGTTCACGATCTTGCCGCCACGCTGTACCTTCGGCCGAATTCCCGAATAGTCGGGCACCAGCCTGGCGGCCGTTGCATCCGGCCAGTATTTCGCGATGGCCGCATGGAAGGCTTCGCTACGTGCCGGATCTACCGCATAGTCGAACGTATCTACCCACTCCACATCCGGCCCGAAACGCGCCCTGCCGGCGAGGTCTATCGTCAGATGAACGCCAAGGCCCCCGGGTTCGGGCAAGGGATAGATCAGCCGGCTGGCCGGCGAGCGCCCTTGCAGAGCGAAATAGCTGCCCTTGGCCAGGACCGGCACTGGAACCCCGACATCGCCGGGCAGATCACCCGCGAGCGCGCACGCATGGTGACCCGCGGCATTGACCAGTTCGCCGGCCGTCAGAGTCATGGGCGAATCTCCACCCACTTCAATCTTGAAGCCACCGGCGGTTGATCGCGAAACCCGTTCGACCGGCGATAGAAAGGCAAGCATGGCTCCATTGGATTCTGCCTCGCCGCACACGCTCAGCATCAGCGCATGGCTGTCGATGATGCCAGTTGACGGGGAGAGCAATGCTGCGGTGCAACGTATTGCCGGCTCCAGCTGCGCGGCCGCGTCAGCACTGATCCACTCCAGGTCAGATACTCCGTTGTCGCATGCCTTGTGCCGAATTACCTCCAGCGCCTCATGCTGTTCCACCGCAGTGGCCACGATGAGCTTGCCACAACGCCGATGCGGTATGGCGCGGGACTCGCAATAGTCGTACAGCAGTTGCCTGCCCGCCACGCACAGTTCGGCCTTCAGGCTTCCTTTCGGATAATAGATACCGGCATGTATCACCTCAGAGTTGCGGGCGCTCGTGATCGTACCGAAGCCAGCCTCGGCTTCGAGGATCAGCACCTCGCGCCCACTGGCGGCGAGCCGGCGTGCGATAGCCAGGCCGACCACACCGGCGCCGACGACAACGGTTTGCACATCACTCATGACAACGACCATCGAATGTGGGTGGCGCACACGCACGGACGATCACGCAACGCTGGTTACTGCCAGTGCGAAACCGGACCAGCCTTCTCGGCCTCATGCCTGAGGCCCTTTCGATTCGGTATCGGCACCCGGCCCGTAAAATTCATGCGTGAACCACAGAGCACGGTCCATCGGCATACCGGGCAACCGAAACGGCAGCCCGCTCAGATCGCCGGCGCGCACCCCGTTGCCAATGGTCCGGCGGATGATCTCGATCATACAGTGCTACGATCCATTAGCACCTGAATGCACAGCTTCCGTTCGCCAGTATCGTCGTCTAAGCCTTCAGGCGTACCTTCAGTCACTCAGCGACAGTGAGGCAATGCATCGTGAGCACCCGTCAGACCGCCAGCGATCAACCCGGCCGAAACACCGCCTGGCTGGCGCGCCGTGAAGCCGCCGTTCCACGTGGTGTGGCAACCGGCTCCACGGCCTTCATCGATCGCGCCTTGAACGCAGAGATGTGGGATGCCGAGGGGCGTCGGTACATCGACTTCGGCTCCGGCATCGCGGTGACCAACACCGGCCACCTGCACCCGAAGATCATGGCCGCGGCGGCCGCGCAGGCCGAACGGTTCAATCATGTGGCCTTCCAGGTCATCGCCTACGATGTGTACATCGAGCTGGCCGAGCGCCTCAATGCACTGGCACCCATCAGCCACGCCAAGTCGATCTTCTTCACCACCGGTGCCGAGGCGACCGAGAACGCGGTCAAGATCGCTCGTGCGCATACCGGTCGCCAGAGCATCATCACGTTCACCGGCGCATTCCACGGTCGCACGCAGCTCACCATGGCGATGACCGGCAAGGCAGTACCTTACCGACCGCGCGGCACACCGGTCGTGCCCGGCATCTACCATGTACCTTTCCCGGTGCCACACCATGGCACCACCGAGGCCGATAGCCTGCGAGCCTTGCACCACGTGCTCAAGGCCGATGTCTCACCGCAGGATGTCGCCGCCATCGTCATCGAACCGGTGCAGGGTGAAGGCGGTTTCTATCAGACTCCGCCTTCGTTCATGAAGACCTTGCGCGACCTGTGCGACGAGCATGGTATCTGCCTGGTGGCCGACGAGGTGCAGTCGGGGTTTGCCCGCACCGGCAAGCTCTTCGCCATCGACCACTACGATGTGCAGCCCGATCTGATTCCGATCGCCAAGGCGCTCGGCGGTGGCTTCCCGATCTCGGGTGTCATCGGCCGGGCCGACATCATGGATTCCGTGGAACCGGGCGGGCTCGGTGGCACCTACGCCGGCAATCCGATCGCCTGCGCCGCGGCCCTGGCCGTGCTCGACGTGATCGATGAGGAAGGCCTGTGCGAGCGTGCCAACCGGATCGGCAAGCGCATGGTCGAGGCACTCGAGGAAATCCGCACGAGCAATACGTCGCGGCCCATCGGCGATGTGCGCGGCCTGGGCGCGATGGTCGCCTTCGAGCTGGTCGCCGAGCGCGGTGGCCACGAGCCCGATGCGGCAGCCGTGAAGGCGGTGACCGCGAAAGCCTCCGAACTCGGGCTGGTGCTGCTGTCGTGCGGCTACTGGGGCAACACGATACGTCTGCTCGCGCCGCTCACCATTCCTGACAATCATCTGGATGAAGGTCTCGCGATGCTTCGTGAAGCACTGCAGGATCCGCAGGCGAGTTGACGCGACCGTCGTTGGCACCGGCTGGGCGGTAGAGACCGTCGGGAACCGGATCCTGATGGAGCACTTCCGCATCCGGATCGACGAAACCTCGCGCAACACATCCTGCCCGTGACTACCCCTTGACCGCGCCTGCCGTCATGCCCGCTATGATCTGCCGCGCGGCGAAGAACGTGAACAGCAACGGCGGAATCACGATCAGCGTGCCCATGGCCATGATGCGCCCCCACTCCACACCGGTATCGGTGAGAAAGCCCGACGCCGCTACCGGTAGGGTGCGCGTGGTGCGTCCGGTCAGCAGCAATGCCAGGATGAACTCGTTCCAGGCGATACGGAACGTGAAGATGCCGGCAACCGCATACCCGGACTTCATCAGCGGCAGCAGAACGAGAAAGAACACCTGAAGAGCCGACGCCCCGTCGACGATGGCCGCCTCTTCCAGCTCGACCGGGATCTGCTTGTAGAATCCGAACAGCAACCAGATCGCAAAGGGCAGGTTCAACGCGGTATAGAAGAAGATCAGCACGGCCAGATCGTTGTCGATCTGGAAGAACAGCACCATGGAAAATGCCGGTACCGCGAGCACCGCCGGCGGTACCATGCGGATCAGCAGAGTCGCGTTGGCGACGAAGCGGCGCCCGCGAAACTCGGCACGTGCCAGGGCATACGCACACAGGCCACCCAGGCCGAGCGTGAGGAACGTGGAGGCAACGGCCACGATGACCGAGTTGACCAGGTAACGATCGAACTTGCCACGGCCGATGATGTAGGCGTAGTTATCCAGCGTCGGCGCGAAGAAGAACCAGATGGGCTTGCCGTCGAGAATCGTGACCTGATCCTTGAACGAGGTGGCGATCATCACCCAGATGGGCAGCAGGCACAGGGCACCGAGCAGGAACAGGCAGAAATAGTGGCCCACCAGTTGCCAGGGGCGTTGCGAAGCGTCAGACATCGGCCTTGTCCTTCATCGGATTGCCCAGATACAGGATGCCTGCCGAAATGACCGACACGATGACGATCAGCAGTATCGAGATCGCCGCGGCATAGCCAAGTAGTTGGGCATTGAAGGCTCGGTTGTAGATGTGCAGCGACAGCAATTCCGTGGCCCGACCCGGCCCGCCACCCGTCATGATGTACATGACCTCGAGCGCCCGAAACACATCGATCAGCCGCATCAGCAGCGCGATCACCAGAATCGAGCTGATCATCGGCAGCTTCACCAGCAGGATCTGCTGCCACCAGTTGGCACCGTCGATCTTCGACGCTTCCAGCACCTCGGACGGCAGCGCCTGCAGCCCGGCGATGACGATGATGAAGATGAACGGCGTCCACTGCCAGATGTCGGTGACGACGATCGCGAAGAAGGCGAGCTCGGCATCACCGAGCCACACCTGCGGTTCCATGCCGAACCACGCTGCCAGGTAGTAGTTGATCCAGCCGACGCGCGCATCGAACAGGTAGCGCCAGATCAGCCCGACCACCACCGGCGACACCATCAGCGGCAGGATGAAGATGGTGCGGAAGATGCTCGCACCGCGAATCGGCCGCTCCAGCAACAATGCAAGTGTGATACCCAGAAACATCTCGATGGAGATGGTCCAGATGCCGAAGCGGATGGTCACCCACAGTGAAGCCCATACATCCGCATCGTTGAACAGGCGTACGTAGTTGGCCCAGCCGACACTGTCGGCGTCCTCCAGTGGCGTGCCGATCTTCCAGTCGAGAAAACTGAGGTAGCCGGCCTGCACCACCGGGTAGGCCAGCCCCGCGACCATGAACACCACTGCCGGTGCGATGAACAGGTAGGGAGTGAGCGCCCGATAGTCGCGCCCGACACCCACTGCCGCTGCCGCATTGGTCACGTCGTGTGCCGGAGCAGTGCTCATGAACCGCTACCTGGACGGTGCCGATACCGACTCATGCACACCTACTCAGCGGATACGGTCGCAGGCTCAACCTATTTCTCGTAGTCCGCCCACCGATAGTAGCCCTCGCGTTCCATAATCGCGCGCGCCTTCTCGGCCGCCGCATCGAGGATCGGCTTGATCGGCTTGTCGGTGGTGATCACTTCGGTGAGCGCCTGCCCCAGCACATCGATGTTGAGCTCGTTCCACTCCGGAATCAACGGACGCCAGTCCGGGTCTGCACAAGGCAACTGCTCCATGATCACCGGATACTCTTCATAATCGTCCTTGAAATGCTCGTAGGTGGACATGCGGATGGGGTCTCCACCGAGTTCGACCATACGCTTGTCACCGGCTTTCGATGTCAGGTACTGGATCAGCAGGAAGGCGGCTTCCTGGTTCTGCGAGTTGGCCGGAATACCGAGCGCGAAGCCGCCGGTTTCGGCACCGCAACGCGAGCCTTCGGGGTGCAGCGCATAGCCCACCTTGCCGTCGACCTTCGACATCGCCGGGTCGCGCACCATGGCCGCGATCTTCAGGGTATCCAGATACATGGCCGCATCGCCGCCGAGAAATGCTGCCGAAGCGGCACCGAAGTCGTAGGCCGGGATGCCCTTGGGCCCGGTCTGGGTGATTTCCCGCATGACCTGTGCCGCCTCCACGCCTGCTTCATCGTTGAACACCGGGTTCCACTGGTCGTCGAAGATCCTGCCGCCCAGCGGAGCCAGGTGCAGCAACCAGCCATGCGTGACCTGGTGCCCGGTTTCGCCACGTGACGTCATCGCAGGGATGCCCGCCTCGTTGAGCTGCTTCATCGCCGCGCGCATGTCGTCGTAGGTGGCGGGCGGCTCGATGCCCTGCTCTTCGAAGATATCCTTGCGGTAGGCGAGAATCGAGGTTTCAGCGCCGAACGGCACCCCATAGAGCGCCCCGGACTTGCCGGGCAGGTAGCCCTTCTTGCCACCGACCACACCACCGTTCTGCAGGTAGGCATCGGCGATGTCGTCGATGTCGTAGTTCGGATCGACCAGAGAACCGCTGGTATAGAACTGTGACAGGGGGGTCAGCAGGCCCTTGGCGGCGTACTCGCCCTTCCACATCACCACCCACGAGACCACGTCGTAGTCACCTTCGGGCTTGGCCATTTCGAGAATCTGCCGGTCGCGCAACTTCAGGTACTGCAAGGCGTCGATCTCGACTTCTATACCCGTCTCCTCGGTGAATTCATACACCAGCTCCTCGGCATTCTGAAAATGGCTCAAGGCCGGCCAGCTCACCACCACGGTGGTGCCTTCGTACTTTTCGTAAGGGTTCGCATGAACGCCGGTGATCGACAGCGCAAGCGCTGCCGCCGACCCGATCAGGTGCCAGGGTTTCATTGTCTTCTCCGCGAGTGGTTTATTGTCTTGCTAGGGCCGGCGGCTGGGTACCCGCCGAAGTCTGCACTGCCTGTTACAGGGCATCGCCGCTCTCCCGATCAAACAGGTACAGACGGTTGGTGTCGAAATGGTAGGTGCCGGAACCCATGGGCTCGGCATCCGGGCCCACATCCACGGTGGCCGTGATCGACTGACCACCGAGCGATGCGGCAAGGTATTGGCTCGAGCCGATGTATTCGGCAACGTCGATGGTCAGCTCAAGCGGTGCCTGGTGCGGGTCGTTGGTAAAATTTGCCACGAAGTGTTCCGGGCGCAACCCGACCGTGACCTTCTCACTGCCGGCATCCAGCGCCCGCTGACGGATTCGGTCCGGCACCGGCAGTTCGAAGCCTTCGCCATGCACGCTGAGAAGGCCACCGTCGTTGCGCAGCTCGGCATCGAGAAAATTCATCGACGGCGAGCCGATGAAGCCTGCGACGAAACGATTGTACGGTGAGGTATAGACCTCGCGCGGCGTGCCCACCTGCTGGATCAGACCGTGATCCATGATCACGATGCGATCCGCCATGGTCATCGCCTCGATCTGATCATGGGTCACGTAGATCATCGTGCGATCCAGTTTCCGGTGCAGGATCGCAAGCTCGGTGCGCATGGTCGAGCGCAGCTTGGCGTCCAGATTCGACAGCGGCTCGTCGAACAGGAAACAGTACGCATCGCGTACGATCGAACGCCCCATGGCCACGCGCTGACGCTGACCACCGGAAAGATCCTTCGGTTTGCGATCGAGGTAATCCGTAAGCTCCAGCATGGTCGCGGCGCGGTTTACGCGCTCCTCGATCTCGGCTTTCGGCGTACCTGCCAGGCGCAGCGCGAACGACATGTTGCCCGCGACATTCATGTGCGGATACAGCGCGTAAGACTGGAAGACCATCGCGATGTCGCGCGCCTTGGGTGCCGCACGAGTGACGTCACGATCGCGTATGTGGATCGTACCGCTCGTCGTGCTTTCAAGGCCGCTGATCATTCGCAGTGTAGTCGACTTGCCACACCCCGATGGGCCGACGATGACGGCAAACTCACCTTCCCGGATCTGCAACGACAGGTCGGGAATCACGACCGTCTGCCCGTACGCTTTCGTCACGTTCGACAGTTCGACACCGGGCAACGTAATTTCCTCATCCACGAACCTGGGAATCCGCTGACCCGGGTAACGGGCCGCGAATCGGGCACTAGTGGTCCAACCACAGGCCCACCGTGCCCTTCATACGAGGAAAACCTGCAGATAGAAACCCGGGGCGTGACTCGCGCTCGGTCAGTGGTGGTTCTCCTGGCCGTTCATGATGCTGCAGCCATCATGTGGAGGGAGCGCCAGGTCGTGGCCGGGTCATGGTCACAATCTGAACAGAGCTACGGATTCGACCAGCTCATCGGCTTGCCTCATCAGCCCGGCCACCGCCGCCGACATGTCCTGCACCAGTGAGGCGTTATGTTGCGTGGTCTTCTCGATACCGGTCACCGAATCACCGATCTGGCTGACATCCTGGTTCTGCCTTTGGCTGACCTCGGTGATCGCGCGCATCGTACCGGTGATCGTCTCGATGCTGCTCACCATTTGAGTCATGCTCGATCCGGCATCATCCACCTGACGCGCGCCGGTGGCGACACGCTCCACGTTCTGATCGATCAACTGGCGAATCTCTCTGGCAGCATCGCCGGAGCGACTGGCCAGGGTACGTACCTCACTGGCCACCACCGCGAAGCCTCGCCCCTGCTCGCCGGCACGGGCGGCTTCCACCGCCGCGTTCAGTGCGAGAATATTGGTCTGGAAGGCGATGGCATCGATCACCTTGATGATATCGGCTATCTGGTGAGAGCTGCCGTCGATGCCTTTCATCGTCTCGACGACGAGATTCATCGCGCCGCCCCCGTGCACCGCTATGTCAGCGGCCTTCATGACGGCCACATTGGCCTCATCCGCACTTTCCGCGTTGTGCTTAACCAGCTCGAGCATGTGCGCCATGGCCTGCGAGGTCTGCTTGATCGCTCCGGATTGCTGATCCGTGTGCGATGACAGATCCTGGTTGCCGCGGGAGATACCGGAACTCGCCTCGGCCACACCCTGGGCACCCTGACGGACGCTGCCCACGAGGCGTGCCAGTGATTCCTGCATCATGCTCAGGTGCGCCATGACGCTGGCGGGGTTGCCCGGTGCCACCGGTACGGGCTGACTCAGATCCCCTTCGGCTATGCGCGATACCGCGGCCACGGCGTGTTCCGGTTCGCCACCCAACGGGCGGAGTATCAACCGTTCGAGCAGGAAATACAGGCCCAGTGACACGACTACGATACTGATCAGCCCGAGAATGATCGACAGCATTCGTAGCTGCACGACACCTGCCATGATTTCGGCATCGGGAATGGTCGCCACGAATGACCAGGGCGTGCCGGTCTCACCCACCACGAGCGGTACCAGCACCCGCGTGACGGCCACCCCACCAAGACGCTCGTCACGCCCATCGAGCACCAGCGATTCGCCCAACTTGATGGTCGCCGCAGTAGCATCGGGCAGGCCCAGGGTACTGAGGTTCTTGCCGACCAGGCTTGCATCGCGATCCCCCACGATCACACCCTGGTGCGAAACCAGAGTGGCATAGCCGGTATCGTAGACCTGCACAGCGCTGACAGCCGACTGGATCTTGTCCAGTGCGATATCGACACAGACCACTCCCCTGAATCGTCCTTCGATATGAATGGGTACGGCCAGCGTGGTTATGAGCACCTCCCTGCCGGCAACCGGATACAGATAAGGATCGAGCAACACAGGCTTGCCGGTTCGCTTCGGCAATTGATAGTAGTCACCGATGCCGGACGTCTCGTAGCCGACGAGTGCCTCCACGGCGATCGACCCCGCGCCACGGTTCCAATAAGGGATGTATCGCCCCGTCTGATCGTGCCCTGGCTTGCCGACGAACGCGTTGTCGTCACCGTCGAATGCATTCGGCTCCCACAGGGTCGCGACAGCGATGAAGTCCGTGTTGCCCGCAAGCACGCCCTTCAGCAGACTATCGGCAACCGCTCGGTCTGCAAGACCCTCGCTGTGCAGGCGCTTCAGCGAATCAGCCAATGTCGTGGCGGCCTCGAGTGCCGGCAGGATCGAACTGGCGGACAGCTCGCCGCTGGCGTGGCGTGCCAGCTTCTCGGCGTAGGCGACAGCCGTTTCGTGCTGCATCGACGCGGCGCGGCTTGTCAGGGTGGTGATGGTGACGGCGAAACCGATCATCACCAGCGAGACGACCGACAGCGTCAGCTTCCAACGCAGGCTAAGCTTGCCCGATCTGGATGGGCTCATGGCAACCTTCATGGGTTTCTCGACAGGGTACACAGTGAGCGGCAGGTGCACTGCTAATGTTAGATACATGCCCGATCATCGGTGTGCCAGGGCGCGTGGGTTGCGATGTCGATCACGCGGGACCATCGATGTGCTGATGAGTGAGGCGGACATCGGCGATCCCACAGAACATCATCTTGCTACCATGATGCAAGTGTGGATGTCGAAGCGGGGCGATACCGTGAATACCCCCAAGGACCTTGCTGCACCGAGAATCCGCACGGAACACCTGAGAGCCCCCGTGAGCACAACCCCTGATAAACCAGTTCGCTGGGGCATCCTCGGCCCCGGCACCATCGCTCGCACGTTTCGCGACGGCATCGCCGATTCCAAGACCGGCGTGCTCGCGGCCATTGCCACCCGCTCACCGAAGCGTTCCGGCCTCGCCGATGATTTCCCCGGCGCCCGCATTCACAACGGCTACCAGGCGTTGCTCGACGATCCCGACATCGATATCGTCTACATCGCGTTACCCCACCCCCTGCATGCCGAATGGGGAATGAAGGCCTGCAAGGCGCGCAAGCCCGTATTGTGCGAAAAGCCGCTGGGCCTCTCGACCCTCGAAGCCAGTGCCATGTTGCACGCCGCAGGCAAGGCAGAGGTCTTCATGGGCGAGGCCTACATGTACCGTCAGCATCCGCAGACCCTACGCCTGCTCGAGCTGGTTCGCGAAGGAGCGATCGGTGAGGTACGGCTGATCAAGTCCAGTTTCGGGTTCGCGGTACCAGAAGCCGCGCCCGGGCATCGGCTCTTCGCCAACGAGCTGGCGGGTGGTGCCATCCTTGATGTGGGTGGCTACCCGGTGTCGATGGCGCGCCTGATCGCAGGCGCAGTTGCCGACCTGTCGAACGGTTCGAAAGCCGGCGTGGGAACCGCAACGGTAAGCGGCGCGGGGCTTGGAGCAGGAGACGGCGGCGAGTCTCGCAGGCACGACGGTGACGAAGCGTTCCGAAACCCTGTGGACGTGGTGGGGACGGCGTTTCTGGGAGCCACCGGCGTGGACGAATGGTCCTCGGCGATCCTGCGATTCGATGGCGGGTTGATCGCCGAGGTGTCGTGCAGTGTATCGGTACCGCAAGACAACATGCTGCGCCTGTTCGGCACCGACGGGCGCATCGAAGTGAAGGACTTCTGGTTCGCCGGTGGCAAGGCAGGCGGTGTCGGTGAGATTCGCATCATTGCCAACAACGGGAACTGCCGCGTCGTGGAAGTACCCGAACCCCGCCACCTGTTCGCGTTCGAAGTGGATGCCGCCGCAGAGGCCATGCAGAGAGGCGCACTGGAATTTGCCGCACCCGGCATGACGTGGAACGACACCCTCGGTAACCTGCAGGTCATGGATCAATGGCGTGCCGCCGCCGGGCTGACCTACGGCATCGAGACCCCGGAACGGCACGATGCCATCCTGCGCGGCGACTGGACGAACACCGATACGAGTGATCTATAGTCTCGCAACGCCAGCACGCTTGAGCGCCTTGTCGAAGTCTTTCCCGAGTTTCCTGGCAAGGCGCGAGGCACCGATCAGGCTGAGCATGGCTCGTTTCGGATCCCCCAGAGATAGATCGAGAGCCAGGTGCGCAAGCCCCACCCGCTCCGGCCATGGAACCTCGCTCCAGCAGCGCTTCTCGCCGCGAAGGTACATGCCCCGAAACGGAATGTGATCGCACGGCGATTCACTCTCCGGCCACAGTGTTTTCATCCGGCTCTCTGTCGAGAGCGTTCTTTCCCGATGGCCCTCCAGCGCGTCATCTATGACTGCCCTGATCCTGGCCCCGGTTCTGCCGAACCCATGCAGGCTGGTCACTTCGCGGCACAGATGCTCATGATCGATCGGGCCGATCGAATCGATTATCGCCGTACAGTCAGCCCGAACAACCGGGCGGAAATCAGCGTGGTAGAAGCGCTGAGGCGAAGGTGATGCTGCATCTCCATCAGTGGTGGAATTGTCGGTGTCGGTGTCGGTGTCGGTGTCGGTGTCGGTGTCGGTGTCGGCGGCGGTGGCGGTGGCGGCGGTGGCGGTGGCGGTGACATGGTCAACCACAGTGCCATCAGGGTCGTGGCCGACCGCCCATCCCTGACTCTGGTCATACACCAGCTCACGGCATTCGGTGAATACACCTTCCGAGGCTTCGGCACCGATCGGCTCGATGCCCATTTGGGCGAGCCGTGTGCAAAGCTGATTCCAGAAGTACGCGGTATGTGCCGTCCATTGGCTGCCGAACACACGCCAGAACACCCAGCCGGCACGCTCCAGCGAAGCCTGGCGACGCGTATCACGCTCCCATTGATCGGGGCCGTGCCAATGATCGCCGTCGAGCTCGATCGCCAGCCGGCGATCCTCTACCCCTTCGACCACCAGGTCGATGCTAAAACTACCGACCCTCACCTGAGCACGAGTGCGGTAGCCGGCATCGAGCAGACGCTGGCATACGGCGCGTTCGAAACCGGACTGGCACTTGCTTCGTTCATCGGACGCTGTCAATGAGCCACCCTCGCCCATGGGATCGGCAAAATGACGCAACACGTCTGCGTTCGACATCGGCAGGCTTCAGATGGTCAAGCGCCAGCGAACGCACCAGGTACATGCGGTCGCAGGCGCGGCTCATGGCCACATTCAGGCGCTGGTTGAAATCCTCGCTACGGCTGTCACGCACGTTGCCACGCTCATCCGGTACCTGCACCATCGAGAGGAACACGATGTGGCGCTCCTGCCCCTGCAACGTGCGTGCATCGCCACACAGGATGCGATGACGCGTGATGGCCCCGGTACCGATACGCTCGTCTTCCATCAACCGAGTCTCAATACGATCGGCCTGCCGATTGCCCAGCAACGAGATGACGCCGATAGTGCGACCGGCGAAGCGATCATCATTCACGATCACAGCGATCTCATCGACGATGGCACGGACTTCAGCCTCGTTCACATCACCCGAACGGGTGGCACCGCTGATGTGGATATCGATCAACGGCGGGTCGATCCGCTCTGATGCGTGCGGCACTCGCAACGGCACCAGCTGATCGGCGTAGAAGCGTGCCGAGAACCGGATGATGGGTTCGACGCAGCGGAAGTGCTCGGTCAGCATCAGGTGGCTTCGCGGAAACATGCGGCAGGCCAGATCGAAGATCGATGTACTCTCACCGATGTGCCGCGCGCCCGCCAGTCCGGCCAGGAATTCGGCACGCAGGGAATCCACCCGCTGCACCGGCATGCCCGCCACACTGGGGCTCACCTGCATTGCATCACCCACGATCAGGCAGCGGGCACCGCGGGCCAACGAGGCAATCGAGGTGACGTCGCACTGGGATGCCCCGTCCAGGATGACGAGATCGAACGAGCCGAGAACGCCGGGCATCTGCTCGGCGATCTTGTGCTCCGGCATGATCCAGACCGGCGCAGCCGGGGAGGCCAGCTGCGCCGCCTCCCTCACCGCCTGCTGCCAACGTGGTGCACTCTGTCCGGTATCGCTGCCCAACCGCCGCATGGCCGTGGTGAAAGCCAGCAACGCCGATTGCACCTTGTCGCTGATCCGCGGCTTCAGGTTCAGCAAGGTGCGGGTACGGATCAGCTCGTTGAGCAGCTGTGCCCGTTCGCGTTCAAGCTCCCGAGCCCGCTGCTGCCACCGCTCGCCGTTACCCTTGTCCAGTATCGACTGCAGGACCGCACTCATGCGGGCCCATTCCCATGCTTCCTGCCATTGTGACGGTAATGCAACTGCGGGGTCTGCGCAGGGCTTGCGACATGTCTTCGCCCACTGCGGTGCGCCGGCATCACGTAGCCGATCGAGAAGACGGGCAGTCTGCGCCAGCGTATCCCCGATTGCATCGACACAGTCGATCTCGCCGTAGAGCTCGTTTATCGCACGCACCAGCGTCTTGCCTTCCGTATGCTCAGCCCCGAGCTTGGCTCGCAGCTGCCGCACGGCGGCATGCAGGGGCAGATTCCCCGACGTACCCAGGGTATCCAGCCGCGTCAGCAGCTCGTCAGGTTCTCTCAAAGCCGCAAGATTGGCTCGCAGCGGTCGTTGCAATGCCGTGAACTCGAGCGCCGACAACAGACGATCGATGTCGAGCCCGACAGGAAAGAGTCGCTTCAGCGGCCCGGCAAGACTTGCGACGATACGCGCGGCCTTCTCCACCTTTGCCGCAAGTAGTGCCACGTGCCGTATCGCCTGCAGGCGTTCCGTGGGGAAAGGCGGTAATGCAGGCAAGGCACTCACCGCAAGCCAGCGATTCTCGATATCACCGGCGAGCTGCATCAGGTGTACGGTGTCGCGCACCTGCCGCCACTGATCAACGCCCTTGGGAACCGCACCCGCCAGACGCACGGTATCCAACCGGCGTGCCAGGGAGGTGCCGAGGAATCGCTGGAAGGTACCGACAGCTCGACGCCCCCGGCATCGCAGCTCGATTGCCCGGACGAACTGCGGATCGTGCACTGCCATCGGATCCATATGAACGTCACCGACATTGAGGTGTTTCAACTGTGCCCACAACACCGCGACAGGCAGCAGTGGATTGATCGACACCTCGCCACCTGCAAGCTTGCCGCCCACCATTCGAGCGATGGCTTGCCGGAAGTAGTGGGGGCCTGCCGGCAAGCGTTTGCTCGCCTTCATTGAGCTGCCGCACCAGCTTCTCGGCCAGACCGTACGCGTTGAGACCGTTCACCACCATAACCGGGTGATCCTGAGGATCTTCCACCTGCCCGGCCAGGCGGGCAAGCTCCTTTCTGTGGACGTCGAGCAGTACGTCTGCATCGGGAATGTCCCGAAAGGGCGTCAGCGGCAGATCGATGTAGTGAAGATCCTTGCCGAGTCTCGACAACAGATCACGCAGCTCGGTCACTGTAGTTGCGAGCGTCAATGGTGCCCGCACCGAGGGCCGGTCCGTGAACCAGCAGTGCAGGTCTTGTATCTTCGACAGCTGCTCGGCCAGTTCC
>CBDCAW010000037.1:0-36629 GCA_965214025.1 Granulosicoccaceae bacterium | reverse complement strand
CCGATCAGTGCCGCCATGCCGCCTTCGCCCTCTGCCACCGCGGCAGCCATGAGGTTCGCACGCATCTTGACCAGCGCCACGGCGGCCTCGAAGCTCAGCGCACCCACCGCACACAAGGCGGTGAACTCGCCGAGGCTATGGCCTGCGACCACCGCCGGTGCAGGCAGACCATGCTCGACCAGCACACGCCAGGTGGCCATGCCGGCAACGAACATCGCCGGCTGTGTGAAGCGGGTATCGCCCAGTCGGTCGGCGGGGCCCGCCTGCACCAGCTCCCACAGGTCGTAGCCGAGCACCGATGAGGCCTCCTCGAAGCTCTGACCCACCACCGGGTAGGCTTCTGCGAGCTCGGTAAGCATGCCGACGCTCTGCGAGCCCTGCCCGGGAAAGATGACTGCTGTTGCCAAGATGTCCCTCTCGTGACGACTTGCCGTCGTCATGTGTTGTCGTGTGTCGTTGTCGAACCACCGTTAGACGAGGCCGAGTACATGACGCATATCATACAAGCCTGGCTTGCGGTTCACCACCCATAGCGCAGAACGCACGGCCCCGCGCGCGTAGATCATTCGGTCGCTGGCCCTGTGCGTGATCTCCAGCCGTTCGCCGTTGCCGGCGAACATCACCCGATGGTCCCCGATGATGTCACCACCACGCACGGCGCTGAAGCCGATGGTACGTGTTTCGCGGGCACCGGTGATGCCCTCCCGCCCGTAGACGGCATCGGTAGCCAGATCACGCCCCAGGGCCTTCGCCACCACCTGCCCCATCGCCAACGCCGTGCCCGACGGTGCATCTACCTTGTGGCGGTGGTGGGCCTCGCTGATTTCGACGTCGTATTCGTCACCCAGTGCCGTCGCCGCGCGTTCGAGCAAGGCCAGCGCGAGTGTGACCCCGACGCTGTAGTTCGCCGCGAACACGATCGGCAGGTGCTCGGCAGCGGCATGCAGACGTTCGAGCTGCGCCGCCTCGAAACCGGTGGTGCCGATTACCAGTGCCGGTAGCCGGGCTGCACCTGCACCTGCACCTGCACCTGCACCTGCACCTGCACCTGCACCTGCATTCAGCACAGTATCGATCAACTGCAGTGTCACCGGGGGGGCGGTGAAATCTATCAGGGCATCGCAACGTTGCGGCGCGACATCGACAAGTCGTGACACCTGCACACCGGTAGGCTCACCCCCCGTCAGCACGCTGCTGTCGCTGCCGATGCAGGCCTGATCCGGCGCATCGATCGCAGCGCCGAGGTGCGCCTGCGGCTGCTCGCGAATCGCCTGCAGCAGCTGGCGCCCCATGCGCCCGGCAGCGCCATTCACCCCCAGCAGTATCGGTGCGTTCCCGTTCATGGTTGCAAGAGTGGTAAAACAGGGGTGGTCGTCATCAGGAAGGATTCTCAGGTGTTGGTCTCGTGGTCGCCTCGGCTGGAGGTTCCGCTGTGGACTCGGCTGAAGGCTCTGCTGCCGATTGGCCCTCGAGCAGATTCAACAAGGCCGCTTCGTCCAGTACAGGTACCTCCAAAGCTTCGGCCTTGTCGACCTTGGAGCCGGGTGCCTCGCCGGCGAACACCGCCGTGGTCTTCTTCGACACGCTGCTGCTGACCTTCGCACCCAGGCGCTGAAGCCGCTCTTTCGCGGCATCGCGCGTCAGGCTGCTCAGTGTACCGGTGAGTACGTAGGTGTTACCAGCCAGCACCGGCTCCAGCGTTTCGCGTTCGACCACCGGCAGGCGAACGCCCAGCGTGATCAGGTCATCGATTACCTGTCGATTGCCCACGTTCGAGAAAAACGTGTTCACACTCTGCGCCGCCTTCGGACCGATATCGTTGACAGCCTCCAGAGCATCGACATCAGCGCCCATCACCGCCTCCAGCGACCCGAAATGCTCGGCCAGCGTTCGCGCACCGGTCACTCCGATGTGACGTATACCCAGCGCGAACAGAAAACGCGCAAGCGTGGGTTGTTTCGAAACATCGATGGCAGCCATCAGATTGGCTGCCGACTTCTCGGCAAGCCGTGGCAGGGTCGTCAATCGTTCGACATCGAGCCGATAAAGATCGGCTGCATTCTGCACCAGCTTCTCATCAAACAGGCTTTCGACCAGTTCGTCGCCCAGGCCGTCGATATCCATCGCCAGACGTGAGGCAAAATGCTTCAGGCCCTCTCGCTGCTGAGCATCGCACTGCATGCCCCCGGTGCAGCGCGCGATCACGTCACCTTCCGGGCGCAGCACCTCTGCCTTGCACACCGGGCACCGCTTCGGCAGCTTGATCCGACGTGCGCCTTTCGGCCGCTCGCCCAGCACCACCCGTGCAACCTCCGGTATCACGTCACCGGCGCGCCGCACGATCACGGTATCGCCCACCCGCACATCCTTGCGCTCGATCTCGTCGATGTTATGCAGGGTTGCATTACTGACGGTGACACCGCCGACGAACACCGGCTCGAGCCTGGCGACCGGTGTGATCGCACCGGTCCGTCCAACCTGAAACTGAACGCCTGCCAGCCGCGTCTGTACCTCTTCGGCGGGAAACTTCTGCGCGATGGCCCAACGAGGCGCCCGCGAGACGAATCCCAGTTCGCGCTGCTCTGCAAAGCTATCCACCTTGAACACGACACCGTCGATCTCGTAACCCAGCTCTCCACGTTTCTGCAGCAGCTGTTCGTAACGGCGATAACAGGCTTCGGCACCTTCGCAGCGGCGCACTTCGGGGTTCACCGAAAAACCGAGGGTGACCAGCCATTGCAGCATTTCGTGCTGTGAGCCAGGTGCCCGGAGGCCCTCCACCTCACCCAGGCCATAGAGATAGATCGACAGCCTGCGCGCTGCCGTCTTGCGTGAGTCCAGCTGGCGCAGACTGCCGGCCGCCGCGTTGCGTGGGTTGACGAAGGCATTGCGGTTCGCCGCCAGTGCCGCCTTGTTTGCCTCGATGAACGCAGCGGCATCCATAAATACCTCACCGCGTACTTCCAGGACCGCAGGCGGATGCTCGAGCGCAAGCCTCAGCGGAATCATGCCGATGGTACGCAGGTTCTCGGTGACGTTCTCACCGGTGCGGCCGTCGCCACGCGTTGCTCCCTGCACGAACACACCGTTCTCGTAGCGCAGACTCACGGCCAGACCGTCGAGCTTGGGCTCCGCGATGTAGATGACCTGCGCACCCTCGTCACGCTCCAGCCGGGTACGCACACGCCGGTCGAATTCGTGCAGCTCTTCGAGCGAAAAGGCATTGTTCAGCGACAGCATCGGCACGGCATGGCGCACCGAGGCGAATTCGGTCAACGGTGGTGCGCCGACACGCTGGCTCGGCGAATCATCGGTGAGAAGCTCCGGGTAAGTGGATTCCAATGCTTGCAGCTCGCGCAGCAGGCTATCGTACTCGGCGTCGGAGATCGACGGTTCGTCGAATACGTGATAGCGACGGCTATGCTCGTGCAGTTCCTCGTGCAGCTGCCGGACGCGGGCGGCTGGCGCCTTGCTCATGATTCAGGAAGGTACGCCACCGAAATACTTCTGCCGATGCATGTATTCGTAAATGCCCTCACGCATGTGCTGGATGGTCTGTGGACTGAGCGCGCTGCGATCGCCATCGAGCACGGAACCACCCAGGGCATCCGCCATATCGATCGCCTCGCTGACCAGCACCTCAAAAGCCACATCGGCAGGCACCGGCCCGGGCAATTGCAGGATCAGCGAAATGCCCGGTGTCTGAAAACTTTCGACATCGTCGATATCGAAATAGCCCGGCTCCACCATCTTGGCTATTGAAAATACCGTCTTGCCTTCATGCATCGAATGGAAGATGTTCATGCTACCGAAATGATAACCCCGCTCCTCGAGGGTATCCAGCAACGGCTCGCCCTGCAGCAACCTCCCCTCCGGTGCCACCACATGCAGTGTGATGATCTGGCTGGCGTGGCTCTCCACGTCGCCATCGTCGAAATCGATGGGCTCCGATTCTTCGACACGCTTGCGCCGTTTCGGCGTCAGCTTCGCGCTGAATGCCTCGATCTTCTGCGACAGACTGGCAAACCCAGAAGGGGGTACATCGTCGTCCGTGAATAGGGGCGCATCGAGTTGAGGGCGATCCGCCCGGTTACCGCCGGTGGGCCGATCGAACCGGTCATCGGTCGGGACCGGACCGGTATCGAAATCCACCAGAGGGTCGTCAGGGTACTGCGATTCTTCATCTCCCATCAGCGGATCGAGATCGCGTTCCCGGTGGGCATGACTGAACGGCCCCCGCTCGGTATCTTCTTCGAGTTCGCGTCGTGCCCTGCCCGGCCTGCCCGAGACGTACAGCAGGATCAGGATCGCGACACCTGCAATGATGAGAATCCAGCGAAGATTTTCCATGATGACTGCCTCGGTCAAGTGCCTGTTGGAAAACTCGGGACCCGCACTTCAGGCCCAAGCAAGGAGGAACCCGGCTGCCGGCGGTCTGGACGGGGCAGCGCAAGGCGGGTGGAAGAAGCGCCTTGTCGCGTCAGGCGCCGGCCAGCTCAACCGCTTCTTCCACATCGACCGCCACGAGCCTGGAGACGCCGGGCTCATTCATGGTGACGCCCATGAGCTGGTCGGCCATTTCCATGGTTACCTTGTTGTGCGTGATGAAAATAAATTGTACACGCTCGGACATTTCCTTGACCAGTTCGCAAAAGCGGCCCACATTGGCGTCATCCAGCGGTGCATCTACCTCGTCCAGCATGCAGAACGGTGATGGATTCAGCTCGAAGAACGCGAATACCAATGCCACCGCAGTCAGGGCCTTTTCACCGCCTGACAGAAGCTGAATGTTGCTGACACGCTTGCCGGGCGGCTGGGCAACGACACTCACACCGGTGCTCAATAAATCCTCGCCGGTAAGTTCGAGGCAGGCGTGGCCGCCCCCGAAGAGCCGCGGAAAGAAATGCGTAAACTTCTCGTTCACACTATCGAAGGTTTCGCGGAAACGAGTACGCGTTTCGCGATCGATCTTGGCGATCGCACGTTCCAGCGTGGCCAGGGCCTCGCTGACATCCTCGTGCTGGCTATCCAGATAGGTCTTGCGCTCCGCCTGTTCTGCGTGCTCGTCGATTGCGGCCAGGTTGATCGGTCCGAGTCGATTCACACGCTTTTCGGTGCGTGCCAATTCCTCGGCCCAGGCGTCCACGGCCGCATCGATCGGTAACGCCGCTTCGATCTCGTCGATGACGTACTCGTGCTCGGCGAGCTGCTCATCGAGCGTCTTCAACCGAACCCTCACTTCCTGACTGGCCATGCGCTCATTCTGCAGGACGTCTCGCATACCCTGGGCCCGGCTGTCGTGCCGCACTCGAGCCTGCTCGTGTTCTCGCTGGCGTTGCTGCACCACCTCGAGCTGCTCGCGCGCACCGGCAAGCGACGATTCTGCCTGCATGCGCTGATCGAGACACGACGTCAGGGAGTTGTCCAGCGCATCGAGCTCGTCCCCCTCCGACTGTGACATGCGCTCGCTGAGCAACGCATGACGCTGATCAAGCTCACCGATCCGTGCCCGCATGCGTTGCAGGTTCTGCTCGGTCGCCGTACGGGTGCTACGCAGTGATTCCACCCGGATGGCCAACGCCTGGCCAGCATCGCGATCCGCACCCGCCTGCTCACGCGCCACCTTCAACCCCTGTTGCAGGCTTTCCTGCTCCTGGCGCAGAGCTGTGCCTTCGGTATCGAGCGCGTCGAGCTGCTCGACGGCCTCGAGCCGCTGTGCCTGGGATACTTCGCGCTGCTCGCGCTCCTGCTCACGGGTCTGATCGAGATCAGCGCGTTCTTCGTCGAGGCGCAGCCTGCGCTGGGCCATCTGTTCGAGCCGCTGGCGGTGTGTCTGCAACGCCGATTGCACCGACGACAGGTTGCGTACGGCATCGTTGCAGGCATGCTGGGCCGTCTCCCTCCGGCCTTCGAGTTCCCGTAGTTGCTCGGCGTGCTCCTCGACACGCACCTCGCGCTCGCTGATCTGTACGCTTGAGATCTCCAGCGCGTCACGCAGGTTGACAATCTCGGCCTCCCGCTGCAGCACACTGTCGCCTGCCTCGCCTCGCGCCACGCGCAGCCAGTGGGTACCGAGCCAGAAACCATCGGGCGTGACCACCGACTCGCCGGTGCCCAGAGAGCTGCGCAAGACGAGTGCTTCGGCCACGGTGCCGGCGACGCGAACACCGTGCAGCAACTCGGCCAATGGGGCGTCACCACTGACTTTGCTGTTCAGGAATTCACCCGAGACGGAATCACCCGGGGCTTGCAACGTGGACTGACCGCATCGCAACAATGCAAGAGTGGCTTCCGGCTGATCTTCGATACAGCGCGCGAGCAGATCCTCATCGGCTACGCACACCGCCTCCAGATAAGGCCCGAGCACCAGCTCGACCGCCTGCTCCCAGCCCGCTTGTGCGGTGATCGTCTGGGCCAGCCGTGGCCGCGTGTCGATGGCATTGCGCTTCAGCCAGGCATCCCCACCGTCGCCGGCTGGCTCCAAGGCCGCCTGCTGCAAGGCCTCGAGCGACGCCAGGCGCCCCAGATTCGACTGAGCCCGGACACGCGCGTCATTCAGTTCGCTACCGTCCTGCCTTTGCCGATCGCGCAAGACCTGCACCTTTTCGCCGATGGTGCCGACCTGACGTTGCAGGCGCGCCTCGTCTTCGGTGGCTTCGATCTCATCGACGATCAGTGCTTCCACGCGTGCCTGCAGATCGGCGGCATCGAGCGTCGAGCGCTCTTCATCCAGCCTGGCGATACGCGTATCCGCTGCCGCAAGGTTGCGTTCCAACTGATCGATGCGCGAGCGCTCCACCTGCGCCGTACGCGAAGATTCGCCGTGACGCCGATTGAAATCGTCTTGCCGACCGCGCCATTCGGCAATTTCCCGCTCGGCCTGAACCAGCACGGCTGCCGAATGCTGCTGGCTGCTCTGCAGTTGGTCGAAGGCGGGTTGGTCATTGGCCAGTGAATCGTCGATTTCAAGGATGCGCGCCGCATCCTCTTCCAGATGAGCACGCGCTTCGTCCCGCGCACGCTCCACATCGGCGAGTTCCTGATTCTGCCTGCGCTGATTCTCTCGGGTGAACTCGATACGCTGTTCCAGCCGCGACACCTCGGAGCCGATCTTGTAGTAATTTGCCTGCACTTCGTTGAAACGGTCGCTGGCGTCCTCCTGTTGCAGGCGCGACTGTTCGATCGCCGTTTCCGTTGCGCGCAACTCCGTAACGACAGCCTCCAGCTCGGTTTCGCGCCGGGAGATCGATCGGTCCTGTTCTGCCAAGGTGGACACGAAGGCCTGACGACGCAGTACCAGCAGTTCGCCACGTAACCGTCGTTCATCGGCCTTCAGGACCTGATAACGCTCCGCCGTCTCCGCCTGGCGCGCAAGCTTCACGATCTGCTTTTCGACCTCTTCGCGCAGGTCGTCGAGCCGATCGAGATTGTCGCGCGTGTGGCTGATGCGGTTCTCGGTTTCGCGGCGCCGCTCCTTGTATTTCGAGATGCCGGCCGCCTCTTCGAGAAACACGCGGAGATCCTCCGGTTTCGCCTCGATCAGGCGAGAGACCATGCCCTGTTCGATGATCGCGTAGCTACGTGGACCGAGGCCGGTGCCGAGGAAGATATCGCGGATATCACGCCGTCGGCAGCGCGTGTTGTTCAACAGGTAACGCGACTGCCCATCGCGGGTTACTTCACGTTTCAGGGCAATTTCCGCATAGGCGGCGTATTCCCCGCCGAGTGAACCGTCTGAATTGTCGAATACCAGTTCCACCGACGCCTGACTCACCGGCTGGCGCTGCGAGGAACCGGTGAAGATGACGTCGTCCATCGATTCGCCGCGTAGGTGCTTGGCGGACGATTCGCCCATTACCCAGCGTACCGCATCGATCGTGTTCGACTTGCCGCAGCCGTTCGGCCCGATGATGCCTACACGGGCACTGAGCAGCTTGATATCCACCGGATCGACGAACGACTTGAAGCCGGCAAGCTTGATTCGGCTCAGACGCATGATTCGGGACAGTAATGATGACCGGGAAGGGCGATGACCGGAGGCTCGGCTGCTGCAGCTTGGCGGGCGTGAGCCGACAGGAGCGGCCCGACCTGACAAAGCGTTTTCATGGGGCTGGATTGTACGTCGTTTTCAACGCTGCGCCAGTGTACGTATGTTGCATCAGGTGCCAGGTGACCCTGCGTCTACATTGCCGTTTTCAGGTGGTGTATCCCGTTCATGAGGTACGCTCCCACCTCAGGATATTGATGTACCACAGGCCATGACCGTACTCAGGATGCATTGATGACGAACACTCCGCGCGGCTTCACCGATGCGGCCCGCTATCTGCTCCACGGCTGGCGGCTGGTGCGCCGCCCGGGTTTGCGCCGTTTCGTGTGGATGCCGTTGTTCGTCAACCTGCTGGTTTTCGGGGGGCTGGGCTGGCTGGTGTTCGGTCAGGTCAGCGGGTGGCTGGCCGGGTTGAGCCTGTTCGAGGCCTATCGCGAGGTCTGGATCATCAACGCCTTCGAGACACTGCTGCGATGGCTGGCAGCGATCGTGCTGGCGATCGTCCTGGCCTATGCCTTCACATTGCTCGCCAACCTGATCGGTGCGCCGTTCAACTCTCTGCTGGCCGAACGCGTGGAGGCTTACCTGACAGGCGAGCCTGTCGGCAGCGCCGTGCCACTGTGGTCGATGGTGGCCGAGATCCCACGTACCATAGGCTCTGAAGTGTCGAAGCTCATCTACGTACTCGTGCGCTTGATCCCCCTGCTCCTGCTGCAGTTCATTCCGGTGATCAACGTGGTGGCACCCGCGCTGCTGTTCCTGTTCGGTGCCTGGATGTTCGCCATCGAGTACATCGATTATCCGATGGGTAATGCCGGCGCCCGCTTCCGCGAGGTGAGGCAGCGCCTCGAGCAACACCGACGCCAGGCGCTGGGCTACGGCAGCGCCGTCGCCGTGGCTAGCCTGATTCCCGTGATTAACCTTTTTGTCATGCCAGTGGCGGTAGCCGGGGCGACTGCGCTTTACGTGGATCTAATAAGATAATGAATGCCAGAGCATTGTACGTTGTCGGGGCATGTGCGCTGTTGAGCGCCTGCGTGGCGGTACCCGAAGGGCCGGCGGACGCTTCCGCTCCGGTCGATGCAGTGCCGCCAACGGACCTGCAGGAAGCTCCGCCACCGCCGCAAAGCTCGGTAGCTTCCGACACTGTGCAGGGCCTGGCGGAAGATTCGAAACATGCAAGGAAGCCCCCGCCCCTGCCCACCCCATTACAGACCGCCGCTGCCTCCGAAGCCGATGCGCGTCCGAAGAGCCTGGCTCTGTTCCAGGATGCGCCGTACCCTGGCGGCATCGCGCTGGTCGACCTACAGGTCTCGGGCGACCGACCGCCCACGGCAACATTCGGCGACAAGAGCGTCGCGGTGACCGGCGAACTTTCTGCCTGGTGGGCGATCGTCGGTATCGACCTGCAGCTACCGGTGGGTGTACATCGTGTGGTGGTCACCACGGCCGACGGTACGGAAACCCGGGTGCCTTTCACCGTCGAACCGAAAACATACGAGGAACAGCGCATCACCCTCAAGGACAACCGCAAGGTCAGCCCGCCACCGAACGACCTGGTGCGCATTCGCCGCGAAACGCTGAAGATGGCCGCGGCGCGTCGCCAGCGCGGCTCCACACTGATGGCCGAGGAATTTCAATGGCCGGTGACCGGCCCGATCAGCAGCCCCTTCGGGTTGCGGCGCTTCTTCAACGATCAGCCACGCAGACCTCACGGCGGTATCGACATCGCCGTGCCCGAGGGCACACCCATCGTCGCACCGGCGGCCGGGGAGATCGTGGACACCGGCGACTACTTCTTCAACGGCAATTCGGTATTCATCGAGCACGGGCTCGGACTACAGACCTTCTACGCTCACTTGAGCAAGATCCTGGTGAAGCCTGGCGACAGGGTCGAGGCCGGGCAACCCATCGGCGAGGTCGGCGCCACAGGCCGGGTGACAGGGCCACACCTGCATTGGTCCGTTTCTCTGAACAACGCCTGGGTGGATCCTATGTTGTTCGTTTCGGAGTAACTGTACCCATCGAAGACATTGACAGCAGCCTTGATCGCTATCGCGACAATCGCCGCTGCAGTCGCACGACATCGTGAAATGCCAACGGCCTTCCGTGGCTACCTTGAAGTCGGCTCTGCCGGCACACACCATTCGCCCACCAAGTGTTCACCCACGGAAACGATCATGTCCACCCTTACGCCGGAAGGCCAACGGCTAGTCGATGACCTCGCGCAGCGTCATGACTTCAGCACGGACGCGGTAACGCACATGTTGATGGCGACCATCGCCGGTCAGGGTCGAATGGCGCAGTTCGGGCATGTAGAGTTCGGTGGCAATGGGCAATGGATGTCCGGTGGCATGTTGATGCTCGGTGACATGTTCAACACCGGCTTGAAGAACCGGGTGGATGCCCTGTGCACCGACCTGTCGAACGCACTGGCGTCGGCGGGCCCATTTGCCGCACCGGCACAATCCCAGAGTCAAAGTCAGGGCCAGGGCGACAACGGCTCGATGCATCTACCCGATACGCCTTTCGTAACGTCTTCAACGAAACAGACATGGTGGCCGCGGGAACTGGGCACCCCCTCGTCCAGCGGTTCACAGAATTCGATGCGGTACGCCTGGTTCGCCGATGCCTGCCGTCTGGTGATCGACAGAGATGGCAGGGTAACGACCTACGATACCGGCAACCACCATATCGGTGGGTTTTCACAACAGCAGGGCGGCCACGACGGTATGTCGATGTCGAGCCAGTTCGGCCCGGTCGATCTGGCGGCGTTGCCCGTCATCGCCGACGCGGATATTTCAGACCGGAGTGTCGACGGCGACGAGCATCAGCCGCCGGCTTCATCGCATGAGGCCGTATCTGACTCGTCAGAGATGTTGTCAGAGATAGGCAGGCACGGATCTCAGGAGCCGCGGAGTCGCCAGCCGGAAGGCCCGGAATCAGACGACCGAGACGATCCGCTGAAGCTGATAGAACGCATGGGCGAGCTACGTGATCGAGGCCTGTTGACCGATGAAGAATTTTCGGCCAAGAAGCTGGAACTGCTATCTCGTCTTTAACAAAAAACCACGACTATTCCTATTACAGTGCCAGCTCGTTTGCATAACCCGTCAGCTCCAGATAGCCACGCCCGATAGCCTTGCCCATCGCTCCGTTCTGCAGCTTTGCGGTGGCCGTTGCATGCACGCGCACCGCCCCCTCCCAGTAGATGATGCCCGTGCTGCGCCGCGCGTCCAGCTCCTGATCATCGAATAGCGGCGCGAGCGTGATATCCAGCTCTCCGGCCTGGATACGCAACGATATCGGATAATCCGCGCCGGTTCGTGCCGACTTCCACGTACGCAGTACCGTGAATTGCACCTCGCGCGTCGCCCCTGCGGAACTGCTGCCGGTGGCTTCAGCAGATTCGAAATATTTCGCCGTGCTGTGCAGGACGCCACCGCCCTTCCTACGCATCTGAAAGGCCATCAAGGCATCGCCGTTATCGAAGTTCAGGCCCACCCAGTCCCAGCCGGACGCCTCCGGAGCCAGAATTTCGCTCGACCATTCCTGATCCAGCCACCCGGTTCCTTCGACGGTTCGTGTTTCGCTGCCGATCGTCACGTCACCTGACAGGGCCAGCTGGGGACGGCTGTAGTAGTAGCTTGCCTGCGAAGGCTCGGGCCCCTTGCTGGAGAAACCGCCGACTCCCTGCAGCGCGGGATCGATGAAGTGTTCCGTTGCTCTCGCGCTCATCGAGAAACCGAAGTCCTTTGCCCTCACATTCATCTGATACACATCCTGGGCATCGCGCACGAAGGTCCAGTGTGAGGACGCAGGCCCGATGGCCACATCGGTGTCGGTGGTCGAGTAACGTGCGCTCGCTCCGTCGGCACGGAATGCCTGATCGGCATGACGCAGCGCGCCCAGCGATGGATCAGCGATGGCCGCGTGTGCCAGCACCAATTGCCGGGGAGCGAAACGGCTGGGGTTCTCCTGGCCGTAGGGCGTTCGAGATCGAAAGAAGGTCAACTGCATCCCGAGCGGCCCATCCGGATGATCGAGCCACGCGGTCAGGTACCACCATTCGGTCCGAAAGTTCGGGTGTGCACCGAAGTCACGCGGAAACTTCATGGCGTAACCCGGTACGACCGGTGCGAAATCATCGTCGGCGAGCACTGCCCGGTCTGCCGAACCATCGGCGCCAACAGGATTCGCGGCACCGTCGGCCGGGGCGGCTGCCTGTGAATCGGCCAGTGCGCCCGATGGAATCAAGGCAGGCATGGCACCAGCCAGCAATACACGCCCACCGCTGTGCAACCACCGCCGACGCTCGGCGTTTGCCACCGCCTTTCTCGCCTTGTTGATCATGACACTCGACTTCCTCTGAGATGAAACGTGTTGGCGGCCCGTCAGCCATCGGGAGCGTGATCGGTCTTGGGCGATGGCGGCCCGTCGAGCTCTGACCACGGACCACATCGCGCTCACCAGTCGGTACGCACCGCCGCGATGGGTGCGGAACCGGCGGAGCGTCTCGCGGCCAGACCTGCAGTCACCACACCCAGACCGATCATGACCAGCGCTGCCCCACCCAGCTGCCCGATCGGCCAGTGCGTGGCCATCGACCAATTGAAGGACTGTGGATTGACACGATGAATGAGCACCTGTGAGATCAATACGCCCAGCAGAGAGCCCCAGAGCACGCCCAGGCCGATGCAGAACAGCGATTCACCGGCGAACAGGCGAATGATCTCGCGTCGCGTTACCCCGAGATGCCGCAGCATGCCGAATTCCTTGAGCCTGGCCATGGACTCGCCGGCATACGTCATCGCGACCCCGAACAGGCTGACCATCAGCGCGATGGCCTCCAGTGCGTAGGTGACCGCAAAGCTGCGATCGAAGATACGCAGGGAAATGCCACGAATTTCAGCAGCACTGCGAATCTCCAGCCCCGGCCGATCGGCGAGTTTCCCGACCACCGCATCGGCCACCCGTTGAACGCTCGCACCCTCGGTCAAGATCATCGAGGCGCTGCTCACACTCGCATCCCCGGTCAGGGCGATGTAGTCATCGCGATCTATCGTGATGGCCCCCTGCTGCCTGGCGTAGTCGCGCCAGATGGCACCGACCTCGAAGCACGCATCCGCCCCGGCAACACTCTGGATCGGCAGTTCGATCCGATCCCCCGGTGCCCACCCGTAGATCCGCGAAGCAGGCTCGCTGGCATAGACAGACACACAACGCCCCGATAGATCGTCGGGTGAAATCTGCGCTCCGGTCAACGGCAGGGATGACCCCGGATCATTGGCATCGACAGGGCGCGCCAGCAGTTCCACCGGCGATCGCTCCGGATCGACGACAAGATCGACTTCGCGAAGGAAGTCGATACTCGCCACATCGGGCAACTGCCGAAGCGCCTGTTGCGTCGGCGCATCGAAGGCGCCATCCACACCGGTGGTCGGAATGCGTACATACAGGTCAGCGGGGAGTACATCCACCAGCCATTCGTCGACCGATACCCGAAAGCTGAACACCATGATGACCATTGCCGCCACCAGGGAGAAACTTGCCACCACCCCCGCCATGGCCGGAAACGCACTGCCATGCGCACTGGCCAGACGCGTTCCGGCGAGCCAGACGAAAGGCGTACGTTGCAGCCATGCAGCCTGTGCCAGGTACCGGGTGAGCAGGCCCAGCAGCGGCGATACCAGCAGCACCCCGGCGAACAGCCAGCAGGCGATGGCCAGATAGGCCGCCAACGGGATGCCACCGATGGCGGGAAGCAATAACAATGCAGCTCCGACACTAGCGAGTATCAAGCTCATCGTGCCTGCCGACACGGACGATGGCGAGCGCAGAACCTGGCCACTTCTGATCGCCTGTGCAGGGCGCAGGGAACGCAACGACAAGGCCGGTGCCAGCGCACCGGCGATGGCCGCCGCGATACCCAGCAGGAAGAAGCCTGTCAGGGTGATTGCGGGTATCGACAGCGACGGGCGGCTGACCGCGAAGAAACCACCACCCAGGTCGCCACCGAGCAACCCCAGCAGGAGCCACGCGAGCGCCACGCCCACACCTACCCCCACGATGGAACCGACCGTACCGACACACAACGCAAGCGCCACCACCAGCTTCGACGGGAACCGCGAAGGCGCACCGAGCACGCCGAGCAAGGCCAGTGCCGGTACCAGCCTCAGCACGGCGAGCTGCAGCGTGGCGAATACGATGAACCCACCCGTCAGCAAAGCGACCAGAGCCAGAACGCTGAGGTTGACGCGGTATGCACGCGACAGGTTGGACATGCGCTGGCGATCGGCGGATGGCCGATCCAGACGCAGCGCCGATTCCCCGGTCGCCTCTCGCACTCCCTCGATGAAAGCATCCGGATCGGTTCCCTGCTCCAGTCGGATATCGATGCGCGACAGAGAGTCTGCCCACCCCAGCCGCCATTGCGCAGTCGCGATATCCACCACCGCCATCGCCAGGTCATCATCGACACCGGGCAGATCACCCGCCACTGTGAACGCCACGGGCCGACCGCTGACAATGACGCTGAGCCGCTCGTCGACGCCGACGTCGAGCTGTTGCCGGGCCGCTGACGACAGGAATATCGCCTGCTCACTGAACAACGCGGTGGCCGAACCACCGGCACCGGCGGTGATCACCTGCGGTAACAGTGCCGGCGTTACCGTAGCGGCACGCAGTGCGTCCAGGCCGATCACCGACAGCCGCACCGTGTCGCTACCACCCCCCTTGCCGACCTGCAGTCGCGCTTCGATGACAGGGCTCGCCGCCGTCACCGCGGCATCGCGCTCGACCTGTGCCAGCACCGTGTCGTCCATCCGACTGGATGCACCGGTAAGCCGGAACTGCGCTTCACCGTTGATCTCGCTGAGCGCGTTGTCGAATTCAGTCAGCGCCGACGCATTGACCAGTTGAATCCCCAGCCCGAGGGCGACGCCCATGGCGACAGCCAGCACCGCTGCGATCAACGCGCCGGACTGCTGCCGCCAGACCGACAGGGCCATCCACCGGGTCAGCGTCAATGATGCGCGCAGGGTCAGGCTTTTCTGGCGAACAGTCACCGGGGTGTTGCCTCTCGATGCAGAGCACCGCCCGCCAGCCGCCACTGCAGGGCGCAGTGGGCCGCGGCGCGATCGGAATGCGTCACCAGCAACAGCGCGCAGCCGGTCTCCTGCACGATCTCGTCGAGCAGCGTGAGTGCCGTATCCGCCGTGTCGGCATCGAGGTTGCCGGTAGGCTCATCGGCCAGCAGCAGGATCGGTTCGTGTGCGATGGAACGCGCCAACGCGACACGTTGCATTTCACCGCCGGACAGGGTGGCGGGCCTGGCGCCAGTTCGACGGGCCAGCCCTACCCGTGCCAGGATCGCCTCCGCGCGCTCCCGTGCCTCGGCCGTGGCCGTACCGGTCAGCAGCAACGGCAACGCCACGTTCTGCCACACCGACAGATGCGGTAGCAGGTGGAACGCCTGGAATACGAAGCCGATCTTCGCCCGTCGCAGGGCCGCGCTGATATCGGGGTCGATATCACCAGCGGCCAGCGGGGTATCATCGACCACGAGTGTGCCGCTGTCGTACGATTCGAGGCCCGCGATCACGTTGAGCAGGGTGGATTTGCCCGCGCCCGATTCGCCGATCAGTGCGATCACGTCGCCGCGAGCGATCGTGAAGGATACATCGTCGATCAACGTGTGCTCGGCGAAGGCCTTGTGCAGGCATCGTGCCTCGACAACTGTGCTCATGGTGTTGGATGAATTTTCCGGCAAGGGGGTGTTCCGGCAAGGAGGTGGAGGAAGGCACGGAAATACCTGACGCTGTGTGATACGTAGCTGATGATCACATGGCGTGATGAGCCGGCTCTATGTCAAGCTGCGCCCGCGGCACGATGATACGCATCACAAGTTTCTCAACGAAGCGACGAAACCGACAGGAGTTGAATCGATGACAGACAAGCCCGTGCTGGTCGCCGGCACCTACGACACCAAGTCCAACGAGTTGCACTACATCGCTACCTGCCTGCGAGCGGCCGGAGTCGCCTGCAAGACTTTGGATCTCTCCTGCTCCGGCAGCACGACAAACGCGGACATAGCGGCAACAACCATTGCCGAAGCCCATCCCGATGGCGCCGAGGCAGTCTTCACCGGTGACCGCGGTACGGCAGTAAAGGGTATGGCAACCGCTTTCGAGGCATGGGTGACAGCTCATGCCGATACCCTCGGCGGGCTGATCTCAGCGGCAGGCACCGGCGGCACGGCCCTGGCCACACCGGCCATGCAGGCTTTGCCGATCGGCGTGCCGAAGGTGATGGTGTCGACGGTGGCTTCGGGCGATGTCGGTGCCTACGTGGGCCCGAGCGACATCCTGATGATGTACTCGGTCACCGACGTGCAAGGGCTCAACGCCATTTCGCGCCAGGTGCTGGGCAACGCGGCAGCTGCGATGAGCGGCATGATCCTGCACGCGCCCACCATGGACGCTACTGCCGAGGAGAAGCCCGGGCTGGGCCTGACGATGTTCGGCGTCACCACCACCGCCGTGCAGGCGGTTGCGTCGGAACTGGAGTCTGGCTATGAACCGTTCGTCTTCCATGCAACCGGTGTGGGTGGCCGTTCGATGGAGAAGCTGGTCGACAGCGGCTACCTGAAAGCCGTCATGGACCTGACAACCACCGAAATCGCGGACATGATGATGGGCGGCGTGATGGCGGCCACCGACGATCGCTTCGGTTCGATCATCCGCCGACGCATCCCATACGTGGGCTCCTGTGGCGCGCTGGACATGGTGAATTTCGGCGCTCCGGCAACCGTTCCGGAGCGCTACGCGGAGCGCACCTTCTACGAGCACAACCCGCAGGTCACGCTGATGCGTACCACGGTGGAGGAAAACGCAAGAATGGGTCAATGGATAGTCGAGCGCCTGAACCTGATGCAAGGCCCGGTGCGCTTCCTGATCCCCGAAGGCGGTGTATCTGCGCTCGATGCACCCGACATGCCCTTCTGGAGCCCGGAGGCAGATGCGGCCCTGTTCGACGCCATCGAAACGCGCTTCATCGCCACCGACACACGCCAGTTGCTTCGCGTGCCGCACAACATCAACGACCCTGAATTTGCCGCAGCCGCGGTCGCGGCGCTGCAGGCCATTCACTGAAGACACCTCCCCGGAACCGACGACATTCACGATGCCAAGATTCGAACGCAGCGACCTGGTCCAGAAGTTTCAGGACATGAAAGCCAGGGGTATTCCGATCATCGGCGGTGGCGCCGGCACCGGCCTGTCCGCCAAGTGCGAGGAGGAAGGCGGCATCGACCTGATCGTGATCTATAACTCAGGTCGGTACCGGATGGCAGGCAGGGGCTCACTATCCGGGCTGCTGGCCTACGGGAATGCCAACGAGATAGTCCGCGAGATGGCTGCCGAGGTCATTCCGGTCACGCGATCCACACCCGTGCTCGCCGGTGTGAACGGTACCGATCCGTTCTGCCACTTCGACATGTTCCTCGATGACCTGAAGCGCATGGGTTTCTCGGGGGTGCAGAACTTCCCCACGGTCGGTCTGATCGATGGCACGTTTCGTCAGAACCTTGAAGAGACAGGCATGTCGTTCGACCTGGAGATCGACATGATTCGCCTGGCGCACGAGAAGGACATGCTGACCACCCCTTATGTGTTCTCGGCAGCCGATGCCGAATTGATGGCTGAAGCGGGTGCTGACATCATCGTCTGCCATCTGGGCCTGACCACCGGTGGCAGCATCGGCGCGGATACCGCCGTCGAGCTCGACGCTGCACCTGCCCTGGTGGATGCCTGGGCGAAGGCGGCGCTGACGGTGAACCCGGAGGTGCTGGTGCTGGTTCACGGTGGCCCGGTATCGATGCCGGCGGATGCCGAATACGTGCTGGCGAACACCCGCCATTGCCATGGTTTTTACGGTGCCTCCTCGATGGAAAGGCTGCCGACCGAAACGGCAATGGTCGAGCAGACCAAGACCTTCAAGGCCATCAGGTGGGACTCGGACCGGTAACGTCTTTCTGGCACTGGCGCTGCATCGGGGTTGTTACCTGCGGTTTACTACATGCCTGAATTACAAGCCATTTAAGGCGTACGGACGAGGCAGGGAACATCGGGTCATCGAAGGTAGTATCGCCGACCTCATACCTTCCCTCATACAGGCTTCCATCGAAGCTCCAGGATGTTTCCACTTGTCTAAGCTCCCAATACCCTCGCTCCTGCTCGCGTCCGGCTTGCTCATCACCACCTACCTCACGCCACTCTCACCGTGGCTCGTTCAGGCCGAAGCTGCCGAACCGGCCGGTCAGGCTGACCGATGCGTCGACGGCAACGCGACGCGGGCCTTGTTCGTCGGTCAGCAGCTCGCAAAGGCGCGCCCGGCCCAGTCTGATCCCGATGCCGTGATCTTCGACGCCGGCAATGCCACCTGGAGCGGCTACGACTCCGCCGGCAAGCCGATTCGCTGGACCGTGACGATTCGCGGCGATTATGCCGGTGGCTGCTGGCACGGTGGCCTGATCAAGGGCGCCTGGAACGATACTGACAAAGGGATCACCTGGGATGATCCGTATCACAGTGCCGGCGGCCTGAGCATCGAGGTTCCTGACTTCACCGTGGAAAGCGTTCGTATCGAAGGTCAGGGAGACGGCATCGTGACGGATGCCGGCAACGCCCGCCTGCGCGGTGTCTACATGACCGACATCCACGACGACTGCATACAGAACGACTACCTTCATGATGTCAGCCTTGAAGACTCCTTCCTCGATGGCTGCTACGTGGCATTCAGTGCACGCTCATGGGAGTCGGGGGTCGCGGATGGTTCGCAGAAGCTGTGGGAAATTCGTGATTCGCTGATTCGTCTGCAACCGCAGCCAGTGGTCTATGCCCAGCATCGCATGCCCACCCCGGGTCATGGCCCTTTCTTCAAGTGGGACCGCGACGGCAAGGCACCTCGCGTATCCATACACAACTCGATCTTTCGAGCCGATCAATTACCGAACCATGGAAGCCTCGGGCTACCGCCAGAGCTCGAACTGGCAGACTGTTCGAACAACACCCTGGTGTGGCTGGGCAAGGGACGGTTTCCGGATGCCGACAAGTTGCCGGACTGCTTCAAGATCACGCGCGATGCCGACGTGTGGGACCAGGCCGCCGGCAAGTGGCTGGCAAGCCACTGATCGGGCTTTGGAAACCCGGCCGCCGGCAAGTGGCTGACGGACCACTGAAAGATTGCTGAAACGGAGGACGCGCGCACCTGGCCTGCAGGCCGGTGCCAGAAAACGGTAACAAACCACTTATCAATAAGAGCCCCGGACCTTCGTAATCGGCGATAAACTTCCGGATACCGACGTCAGGTATCAAGTCGGTGATGCCTCCGAGCCACCATGATAAGTGAACTTCAAGACTTCGTAGTGCCTGTCACTCTGGGTCTGGTCATACTGTTCTTCGCCAGTGCCGTGCATCGTGCGGTAATCAGCAATTCGGTGCTATTGCCACGCCGGCTGTTCTTCGAATCGTTGAGCGTCTGCCTGTTCGGCGTTGCGCTGGTGCTGGGGGTGCTGTGCTTTTTGTTGTGGTCGCACAATCCACTGTTCGTGCTGGTCGCGTCAGGCGGCTGGGTGATCATCTGCTCACTGTTTCTGGGCGTTATCTGGATGGGTCAACGACGCCATCAGAGGCACCGGGTTCTGGAGGTACCGGAACTCTGGGGTACGCTCGATTCCGCTGAAACGAACCTGCCGACGCTGACTGTGGCAAGGCCATTACAACCTGCTCAACCCGCACAGCTGGTACGACCCGCACAACTGGTACGACCTGCACGACCCGCACAACTGGTACAACCTGCACGACCCGCACAACTGGTAGATTCTGCACGACCCGCAAAACCTGTACAGATGGCACAACCAGCCCACAAGGTGCCTGCGCTGGGGGCGCGTCGCGTGCCCCGTGCAAAGGATGCCCGGCCTCGTTTGAACAAGGCTCTGCGGCACAAGAACCTGGCGGTGTATCGCACCGGTAGCAGGCCGACCTAGGAGGCTGCCCTACCTATCCGTTCAGGCCGAAGAGCGCGCCCGGGAGCAGTCCGTTCAGGTGCAACAACACCAGTAACGCCAGCAACGCTACCAGCTGCAGCAAAAATGGGCTCAGCGCCTTGGGCAGACTGATCCGAAGCCGGTACATCAGGGCCGAGCTGTACACCAGGTTGGCGATGAACAACGCCCCGAAGTAGGCGCCCACTGCCATGTAGGGCCCATTGCCGTTGTCGGCGAAGCGCATCAGCAACAGTGTGGACAACAGGGTTGAACACAGTTCGAAGATCAACAACGTGCGTTGCCACTGCGCCACGTAAACCACCGCAGCCACGGGTGAGAAGGCGAACCGAACCAGAACGTAGGGCGTGATCAGCTGCAGGTAGTAGCCGACGACTTCCCATTCGTCACCGAACAGCACACGGCAGATCCACGGCGATACGGCGGCGATGAGGAACGCGGGAAAGAACGATATCCACTGCAGCAGGCGAATCTGACCGATCAGGACATCCCCCAGGGTGCCCTGCCGATGGTGCTCCTTCATGTCGGCATGATTGACCTGTGTGATCGCCCGGCCGACGACCGATGTCGGCACCAGCGCGATCCGTCTAGCCAGGAAGAAGTAGCCTGCCTGGGCGCTACCGAAGTACCCGGTCAGCAGCAGCAAGGGAAGTGACTGGGACAGTTCGAACAATGCCGACGACCAGGTGGAATACAGCGGGAAGCGACGGTAGCGGCTCATCAACGCTGTGATGAGCCGCAACCGGCCTGTGCGGTAGTGATAGAGCGTAGGTTCGATCTTGCTCAACAGGTACGCCGAACTGAGCATCGATCCGGCGGGAAAGGCGAGCAACAGGATGGGGAGACGCTCCTCGAAGCCGAAGCCAGCGAGCTGGAACACGGCGATTGCACCGGCATTGACGACCTTGCCGGTGGCGAATACCGAGAACTGGCGTCGCCGTATGAACCAGTAACCCAGCGATTCATTGAGCACGAAGAGCAGCACGCCGAAGAACAGCAAAAACGGGTGGTTCTGCAGTTCGTGCACATCGGCCGGTAGGAATCCGCCCGATGCGAGCCATAGAACCAACAACACGCTCAGACAGACGAAACTGGAGAGAAAGGCGACCAATACCAGATTGACCGCCACGCGGTCGTGATTGGGCAATGGGATCGCCAGCTCGTAGCGCAGGCTGGTGAGGTTACCGAGCACCAGGATCACGGCCATGTAGACGGCGAACACACCCAGTGCCTCTGCCGAGTAGATCCGCGTCAGCAGTGGCGTGACGAGTACGAAAATCAACTGCGCCAACACGGTGCCGCGTACCACGGACAGCACACTGGTCAGTCGCGCACGCGCAGGTTTGACGGCAGGTACGGGTATTTCTGTCGAGCTCAAGCTTTCAGTCCTCCTGCGATGGTGCGGAGCGTCATTGGGTCGAGCCGGGGGCTAATCGGGGCCGAACCGGAGGTCGGGGCCCGGGGAGTCGAGCTGGCCGCTGGACGACGGTAGAACGTGGTCACAGATTCGGCGCTTGTTAACCTTGTTAACATAACTGGCGAAGACTGAAATGAACAGGAATCATCCTGCAGACTCTGCAACATGTAATACTACCGCCACGTAAAATAGTGCCCTTTGAGAGGATAGCGGCCACCCAGACCTGCGTGCAGGTGTGGGTTATGTGCCGCGCTCGAGGGCAAGAGCTCAAACTTTCCACTTCCGGGTGTACACATCGATGTCTGACAATTCGGCAGCGCTTGCTCCTGGAGCGGTAAGCACTGATTTTTGGTCCACGACCGCTCCCCGCGCCCATCGTGGCAACTTCGACGCACTGGCCTGGTTCCGGGTACTTCTGCGCTACAAATGGCAGATCCTGCTGATCACGGCACTGGCCACACTCCTTGCCGTGCTGTACGTACAGACTGCGGAGCCGTGGTATCGGTCCACCCAATCGTTACTGCTCGAATCGCCTGAATCCAATATCGTCAATATCGAGAAGCTGGTCGAGCGAGTGCCCGAGGATCCCGGCTACGTTCAAACCCAGATCGAGATACTGACCTCGCAGAACCACGCCAGGCGCGTGATCGACAGCCTGCAACTGTTGAACGAGCCAGCCTTCGCCAATGTCCTTCTCGAGAGCACCGGGGTCAACAAGGCACTGCTCGAACGCGTCGCCGACGGCGACCGTGTCAGTGATCCGGCTCCGAGCATCGACGCGCTGTACGTGGAGGCAGCCAGCGTGTTTCTCGCCTCACTGAGCGTGGAGCAGGTCCCGACCACACGCATCGTACGCGTCAGCTACCTGTCCACCGACCGCAGGCTCGCCGCAGCGATCGCCAACGAGGTCGGCAACCAGTACATCTTGAGCTTTCTCGAAACCAATCGCGAGCTGGCATCGAAGGCCTCCGGCTGGCTAGGCAAGCGTCTCGGCGAACTGAAAACGACCTTCGAACAATCCGAGCAGGAATTGCTGGACTTTCGTCGCGAAAATCAGTTGGTCAATGTCAGCGGGAATGTCGGCGAACTTTCGGAACAGGAACTGATGCAGGCGGCGGAGGAGCTGTCGACTGCTCAGCTTGCCCTGTCGAACACCAACGACCTCGTCGCCGAGCTGGAACGCATCACGGATTCCACCGACCTGCAGGAGCTGCTACCCAGCCTGCGGGCAGACTCCGCGGTCAGACAAACCAGCGCGGATATCAATGCAACCGAACGGGAGCTCAGCCGGCTGGCGAACCAGTACGGACCACGTAATCCGCGTATCGTCTCGCTCGAGTCGGAGCTTGAGTCCTTGCGCAGGAGCCTCGAAGAGGCGATAGCCCAGACCGTGCAGGCGCAGCAGAACGAAGCGCGCCTGTTGACGCGTCAGGTGGCGTCGTTGAGCGCACGGCTGGCCGCCGGCAAGCAGGATATCCAGGATATCGGAGTACAGCGCGTCAAGCTGCAGGCTCTGGAAAAGGAAGTTCAGACGAACCGCGACCTCTACTACACTTTTTTCAGCCGACTGATCGAAACACGTTCCACCCGGGGGCTGGAGTCGAGCAACGCGACCATCATCGAAACAGCCTCGCCCTCGCTCGTACCGGACAAGCCTGACAAGGCTTTGATCGTGGTACTCGCGTGCATCGGGTCGCTGAGCCTGGCTGCGATCGGCGCGATCACGATCAACGGATTCGATGACTCGATCCAGAGTCTCGACGATGTGCGTGATGCGCTGAACGTCAGGGTGCTGGGGGTCATTCCGGTCTACCGCAAGAATACCCGCCGGTTCTATCACATGATGCGTTCCGGCAGGCCACCGGACGAACGTGCGAAGCGCATCTTCATGGAAGCCTTCAAGTCCATCCGCGTCAGCCTGCGGCTCGGCGGCGGCAGCTCGTCCCCGAAGGTCCTGTTGTTGACCTCATCGGTACCAGGCGAAGGCAAGTCGATGTGTTCGGTCTGCCTGGCGCGCTCCTACGCACAGACGGAACGAGTACTGTTGATCGATGCGGACCTGCGCCGTCCTTCCCTGTCGCGTGCGCTGGGTGTCGACGAATCACTACCGGGGCTGACCAGCCTGATTGCCGGGCAGAATCTCATCGAGCAGTGCATACAGCGAGGCAAGGCCGGTGGTTTCGACCTGCTGGGTGCCGGGCCTGCGACGAGCCAGCCTCTGGAATTCCTCTCGTCTCGCTATTTCGAGGATCTGCTGGTGCAACTGGCGAAGCGTTACGATCGCGTGATCATCGATTGTGCACCGGTGGTGGCCGTGAGCGATGCGGCGTTGCTCAGCCGCCAGGCGGATGGCGTCCTGTTCATCGTGAAATCTCACGACACATCGGGCCGCTTGATCAGAAGTGCACTGGACAAGCTGCGCGCAGTACATGCACCACTGGCCGGAGTACTGCTCACGCAGGTGGAGATTGGCAAGCTCGCCAGTTATGGAGCCGAATACGATTACCACGATTATCAGGACCACTATGCCCCTGGCGAGAGCAACCGACCCGCACTGGAGCTCGATGCGAAGGACATGCGCAAGATCCACTCACCGCGCAACCCCGATGACATTGGCCCCGCCGACGCAAACTTCAAAGTTCCAGATTCGGCCGGACTCGGGCGCCCCACCAGCGCCGCCTGAATGTCAGTGGTGAAACCCTCTCATGCCGCACGAGCGCTACCGGTGCTTCTACCCTGGAAAGGCACCCGGGCAAGGTCTCCCCTGCCCCTTCGTCTGCTGCTGTCGGCCCTGACACTGTCGCCGGTGCTCGTGGCCTGCTCGAGCGGCTCGCCGACCGCTGAACCCAACGGTGCGAGCGCCTGCCTGGACAATCCCTCGTCTCGCTGGGTCACACGGCAGTTCGCCCTCGAAGGCCGTTGTGCAGACCCGGATGACGGCACACTCTGCGCCTATCACGACTATCGCGAGGTACCCAGGCGGCGCCTGACCGGATTCGACCAGCGTGGCGTCCAGAGCGAGCAGGTCACCTTTCCCGGGCTTGAGCATCTGTGGGCGGCCTTGTCGATAAAGCGCAAGCACGGCACGGAGTTCTGCTGGGTCGGCGGCGCCATCGCAGGGCGCAACCCGCTATCGATGAACTGGGGCGGGCCGTCGGGCACCAAGCGACGCAAGAACAATTTCCTGCTTAGCGAGGGTGGGCGCATCGAGGTACACGGCGCGCGCATCCACAACATCCATGATGCGTTGCTGGCCGACGGCCCGACGGCTGGATTCGAGGTTCGTGACAGCTGGATCACCTGGAACCGGGACGACTTCTTCGAAGGTTATCTGCAGGATCTGAGCATCAGGGATACCCTGGTGGATGGCACCTATACGTTCATCAGCGATCCCGACGGCGAATGCGAGCCTGCGAAGGTAGCCAGTGATCGCACGATCGTCATCGAGGATTCGCTGATTCGGCTGCAACGCCAGCCAGGGCCCTACGGTGGCGGTAGTCCGCAATGGCACTGGCAGGTGGAAGGCGGCCACGACCAACTCTGGAAGCTCGACAGCTGTGGCTGGGCGGACTGGCCGAAATTCGTGCTGCGCAACAACGTATTTCTCATCGAAGGGCCCGGTACCAGCGCCGTCGACCCGAACCTGGCGCACTGCAACCTGGCGCTGCCGGGTGCCTGCGGCGATGAACTGTTGAGCAATCTGGCAGTCTGCGAGAACAACCTGTTCCTCTATGCAGGGTACAGTCACTGGCGTGACGCCGGCACGGCCCCAGGGCCGACCCCGGTACCGGGCGGTCGCTTCTTCAACCCGGACAACCCCGACTACGAGCGCAACGGCCGGGATTGCTACCAGCGCCTGACCGATGATGCGCAACGCGCGAAGCCTGCCGATGTGTTCGCCATCTGGCACGATCTGCGGGCACGCTGGATCAGACGTCACACTACCGGCTCGGGCAGCACACCCCACGTGATGCGCATTCCCGGTGTAGACATCCCGGTGATCGAAGACGGGTCGCTGGTGCGCTTGAAAAGTGTCGCTTCCGGCGAATGCCTGACGAGTCAGGACGATGGCAGCGTAGGTTTGCGTCGCTGCGTCGACGGTGAATCCGGTCAGCGGTTTCGCACCGAATCGTTCGATGATGGCAAGCTGCTCGCAGCCATGCTGCTGATGGATCAGAAGGGACGTTACCTGCGCAGCCAGCCACCGCCGGTACTCGAACGGGCGCGCCAGCCATCCGCGTACGACCCGCAGGTTTACGCGGAAGCGCCGGCCGGGAATCGGCCCGGATTTGCCGAGCGCTGGTACGTGTTACCTCTGGACGAAGCAGCCACCGGGCGAGGGTCGCGCTACGCGATCGAATCCGACGCATTACGCCGGACGTGGCTGCGCGCCGGAAATGGCGAAGTGGAGCTGCAACGACTGTACGCGCAGGGGCCGGAAACGGCCTTGCCGCAACCTCGCTTCTCCGGCGGTGGCGACACACGGTTGCATTGGAATATCGAAATCGTAGAGCTGCGGACTGTCATTCAATAGCTTGCGGGCGCCTGTGCGCCGACGAGTGACAGGCCCCCAAATCCGATGGATAATTCACACTTTCCTTTCGTTCTGGTCATATAGTTTAGTATATTGACCCTCCTTTCCTGGGGGTTACATCGCATTTCACTGTCCGTTGATCTGCGGTTACACGTCCGGCAATACGGTACTTCCCGAAAACTCCCGACCTTATCCGATAGCTGTGGAAAACGTTCATCCATCTGGTCACGCCGTTCCGGGTGCCGCTACCGGTGCCTTGGCGTATCGCACGCTTCTGATACTGTTCAACGCCTTCCTGGCTGTGATCTGGCTGCCTGGGCTGACCACGCTCGGTGATACCGACGTCGGTGCCGGGGCAGTACTGCTGGCGCTCATGACGGCGCTACTGCTGCTGGTGCCTTCCCGAGCCTCGATAGATGACAGGGCCAAGGCACTACGGCGCCTGATCCTGCTAGGTATCGGTGCCCTGTTGATCTGGGCGTATCTGGGTATCTACATCAGCGATCAGCCACTGCGCAGCGGGCGGCTGATTCTATCTTTCGGCCAGGGCATCATTCTGGTACTGATCGTCAGCCTGTACCTGAGCCCCCGCGCGCTGCGCTTTTCCCTGGGCGTCAATGTGCTCATGCTCAGCCTGGTCGCCGTGCTGAGCCTGTATGCGAAAGTCGGTGGCGGCCTGAACGGCATGATCTTCCATGAAGGTGCCGATCGGGCCTCGGGGTTCTTCAAGAACCCCAATCAGTACGGCATGGTATGCGCGCTGATCACACCGCTTGCCGTGGTCGTGCTGTGTCAACCCGGTCGCCGGTTGCTTGGCCTGCTGATATTGGGTATGGCCCTTCTGGGGCTGCTGTTGTCCGCTTCGAAGACCAACCTGATCGTTGCCATGATGATGATGCTGCTTGCGCTCGGGTGGTGCGCGTTCACGGCACGTCGCGGCATGGTGTTCGTGTTGTTGCTGCCGCTGTTGGCCCTGAGCCTTTACTACGGCAGCCTCCCTGTCATCAAGCTCTTCAATCCCCGCGCCGCGATGCTGCTGGATGCGCAGATCAGTGGCACGCCGGGCAGTGAAGCGGGCACGTCGACGGTGGATACGCGTCTTGCGCTGTGGCGCTACTCGATCGATGCGATGCGCGCACGCCCGGTACTCGGCGAAGGTGCCGGGCAACGGCTCGATCTCATTCTCGAGGATGTCACCCACAGTCACAATGTGTTCCTCGACCTGGGTCGGACCACCGGAGTGGTCGGGCTCGCGCTGGGCATCATACTCTGCGTCACCTGCCTCTGGCTGGCGATCACCACATTGCACCGTCTCGCAACTCTGCCGGCGGCCCTGTCCGCAGAGCTGCCCGGCCGAGCTGTCGCGGCAGGCGTTTCGTTCGCGATCGTCAGCTACCTGCTCAGCAACCAGATGAGCGATTCGTTCGGCCCATCGACTTCCGTGTTCTTCTGGCTCTGCGTCGGGCTTGCATTAAGACGCCACGACGTGGTTTTCGGAATTTCCCGAGCCCGGTTCAGGGGTCAGACAGCCGAGCCCCTGGTTCATCCGGTAGCCCACCCGATCGGCGCTACCGTGGGGGCCAGGCATTCGCCCGGCGCCAGAGGCAATCCCATCATCGACAGATCGATCCCGAGCACTCGACCATGAAATCGTCGTCGTCATATTCTCCGGAGCAACCGCCTGCTTCGCAGCGGCCATCTTCCCCGGAGCACCCTCACCAGGGGCGGCCGCCCGGGCGCCGGATAGTCCACGTACTCACCCGATTTCTTCGCGCCGGGGCCGAAGAGAACACGGTCGCCAGCTGCTGCCATCAGGCGGAGCGGGGTCATACCGTCTTCCTGATTCACGGTGAGGAGTTCGACGCCGAGTATGCGCAGGAGCTGAACCCCGCGATCACCCGCATTCACCTTCCGCAGCTGGTACACCCGATAAGGCCCTGGCAGGACATCAAGGGTCTGCGCGCGCTGCGTGAGGTGTATCGGCAGGTTGCGCCAGACCTCGTGCACACCCACCAGAGCAAGGCCGGGATACTCGGCCGGCTGGCAGCCATAAGACGTCCACTGGCAGTCGTGCACACGGTACACATCGCACATTTCATGAATGTCGGGTGGCTTCGAGAGAAGGTCTTCGTGGCGATCGAACGCTTCTGCAGCCGCTTCACCCACTACACCATCAGTGTCAGTGCGGGTGTGCGTCGCGCCTGCCTGGAACGCGGCATCAGCGACGCCGATCGCCATCTGGTCATCCATTCAGGCATGGATACCCGGCGTTTCGCACAGGCACGGCCACCGAGCGACTGGCGCGACGTGATCGAACAGTGGCCGCGTGACCAGAAGCCCTTCACCGTTCTCATGCTGGCGGCGTTCGAGCCACGCAAGCGCCATGAATCCATGCTGAGGGCACTCGCGCCATTACTCGCGCGCGAGCCTGACCTGTGCTTCGTGATGTGTGGCCAGGGAGCCCGGCAGGCGGCGGCCAAGGCACTGGTCAAGGAGCTAGGAATCGATCATCAGGTTCGATTCATCGGCTACATACCGGGCGCCGAACGCTACGTTGCCGCAGCGGACCTTTGCGTGCTGACGTCCGAGCGTGAAGGGCTGCCGCGTGTGCTCGTGCAATACGTAGCCGCCGGCAAGCCGGTGGTGGCCAACGATCTGCCTGGCATAGAGGCCATCGTGAAGGATGGCGTTACAGGCGTGGTGTTGCCGGCTGACGACATGGCAGGCGTGATCGATCACATCCAACGCCTGATGAACGACCGGACCGCCCTGCAGCAGCTGGCCGACAACGCCGCCAAGGTCGATGTATCGAGCTGGAACGTGGATCGGATGGGGACGCAGATCGAAGTCGTCTACGAACGCGCCCTGTTGCTTTCGCAGGGCCAGATCACGCCCGGTGACGCATTACCGCCTCTCGAACAAGTGCCGGAACCCCTGCAAGGCCCACCCAATGGCACCACGAGACCCTTGAGCACCGTCGGCCCCTTTCGGCCGGAGCCTAATGTCGTAGAGACGATCAAGTGACCACACTACCCCCTACCGTCAAGCACGAAGCGGATGTTCAGCGCGTACCACCGCGCGTACGCAATGCCATGCGCTCAACCACCCCGCAGCCCGCGCAAGAACGAATCTGGCCCCTGGATGACGCCTGCGCGTCGGCAGCTACCGGTCTCGGCTCCGCCATACCGAACGGTGATTCAACACCAGCCTCGACGATGGACGCTGCCATCCTGGGTGCCTCACCCGCCTTCGAGGAAACCTTGCACGTCGGCAAGCCGAACATGCCGGATCGCGCGCGTTTTCTCGCCCGCATGGAGCAGGTGTTCGATGGCGGCCGACTGACCAACTTCGGGCCGCAGGTGCTTGAGCTGGAGGCGGCGATCGCGCAGCTTGCCGGCACCCGCTACTGCGTGAGTACCTGCAACGCCACAGTCGCGCTCGAGCTGGCGGTTGCGGCACTGGGCATGCGCGGCGAAGTGATCGTGCCATCGTTCACGTTCGTCGCCACGGCGCATGCCCTATGGCGACAGGGAGTGCGGCCCGTGTTCTGTGATATCGACCCGCGAACGCACTGCCTCGACCCGGCCTGCGTGGAGGCGGCGATCACACCCCGCACCACGGGCATCCTCGCGGTACACCTGTGGGGAAATCCCGGGGACACGGCAGCACTTCAGGAAGTGGCCGACCGGCATGGTCTCAAACTGCTCTACGATGCCGCGCACGCGCTCGGTTGTGCCACGCAGGCTCAGGCACTCGGTAGCTTCGGCAATGCGGCTGTCTTCAGCTTGCATGCCACCAAGGTAGTGCATGCCTTCGAAGGCGGTGCCATCGTCACCGACGATACCGAACTTGCGGCGCGCTTACGTCTGATGACCAACTTCGGCTTCATTGGCGAAGACGACGTGCGCCATCTCGGAACGAACGGCAAGATGAGCGAAGTCTCCGCGGCCATGGGGTTGACGTCGCTGGAATCGATGCGCACGGTGACGAACCACAACGCGAGGCTTTATGAGGCATACGCGCGCGGTATCGCCGACGTACCGGGTGTGAGCCTCATGCCCAGAGGCGTCGAGGCGGCGGATAACTACCATTACATCGTGGTCGAGGTGGACGCGGCAGACGGGGCGTTGACTCGCGATGAGCTGGTTTCGGCTCTGCGCCTGGAAAACGTGATGGCCCGGCGCTACTTCCACCCCGGCTGCCACCGCATGCAACCCTACCGCGACATGACGCCACCGGCAACACAATGCCTGCCCGTGACGGAAGCGGTATCGGCGCGTGTGATGATACTGCCTGCCGGCCTGGCCCTGAACGAGACCGATGTGCAACGTCTGACACGGCGAATGGCGGCGCTGATGCATCAGCCGATGCAAGTACGCGAAGCGCTCGGCAAGTGCAAAGACCCGCGCCTTGTTGTGTTCGATCGGCAAACTGCTGCATCAGCCAGCCCGGTAGCGGCATCGTGAGTACTTCCATGCTGGACCCGAAAGCGGCAATCGATGAATCACTGCTGCCGAGTGATGCAGATGTCGCGCGGTATGAGGCCCAGGGCTGGCACGTGACCGGGCCTCTGTTCGATGATGATCTGCTCGACGCCGTGCGCGACGCGATCGATGCGCATCACGCCGGGCACCGCGACCACGCCCTGCCGGGCAACGCGCGCTACAGCGACTGGCAGGCAAGCGATGGTCAGGGGGTGCGCAACAACGAATTCTGCTCTTTGCAGAACGACGCCATCCGCGCCCTGGCCTGGCATCCACTACTCGGTGCGATCGCGGCACGCCTGGCCCGCACCTCGTCGGTCAGGCTGTTCGACGATCAGGCAGTTTGCAAACCACCGGTCAGCGACAATGATCAATCGACCATCGGCTGGCATACCGATCACTCGTACTGGTCCACCTGCAGCTCGGATCGCATGCTCACCGCGTGGATTCCGCTGCAGGATACGCACGCTCTCAACGGCACATTGCAGGTGGTCGATGGAAGCCATCGGTGGCCTGAATCCGAGCACTTGCGCGGGTTCAACGACGCCGACCTGAGTGGGCTCGGGCAGCGGCTGGGTAGAACCGTACCCGATTCGGCAGTGTCTGCGTTGAACCTCAAGCGTGGTCAGGTCAGCTTTCATCACATGCGCACGATCCATGGCAGTACATCGAATCGGAGCCAGGGCAGCCGTTACGCATTGGCCGTGCACCTGCAGGACATGGGTAATCGTCACAGACCCTTCCACGACTCGACCGGCAGGCTGATAGCGCTGCCTCACGATCAGCTTTGCCGTAGCAACGTGAATGGGCAGCCGGACTACACCGACCCAGCCGTGTTCCCGTGTCTGTGGGCCAGTGGTCCTTCCCCATGACGATGAACGAACAGACCTGGTTGCTGCGTCCGGATGATTCGGCCTGGGATGCCTGGGTCAGCGATGCACCGCATGATTTCTACCATCTCTCCGCTTACCATCGCTTCGCCGAGCAGATGGGTGAAGGCGAAGCCTACCTGGCCGTGCACGGCACGGCCGAAAGATTCTTCGCGTGGCCTTATCTGCTGCGTGATGTCGATGGGTGGTATCGGGATGCCACATCGGTTTATGGCTACCCGGGCCCTGTGGGCTTAGGCCTTGAAGATACGGACTTCCTGGCGCGCGCGTGGGATGCGTTCGGCGCGCTCTGGGCGGGCCAGCGCATCGCCACGCTGTTCACACGCTTTCATCCGATCCTCGCGAACCATCGCTGGTGCGAATCCCTGCATGGCAGTGACGAACCGGCCGGCGGGGAACTGCTGCACCTGGGTCGTAGCGTATCGATCGACCTGACACCCGAGCGCGATGCACGCCGGCAGAGCTATCAAAAGAATCTGAGGCAGGAAATAAGGGCGTCGGAACGTGCCGGGTTGCGCGTTGAGCTCGACGCCGATTGGGCTCACTACCCAACCTTCGCGGCGCTGTACCGGCAGACCATGGATCGGAATCAGGCATCCGGTCGCTACCTTTTTTCCGATGAGTATTTCGACGCCTTGCGCTCGGCGCTGAAAGACCAGGCACACCTGGCCGTGGCTTTCGTCGACGATGAACCTGCCTGCATCATGCTATTTACACTTTGCAACACTATTGCTCAGGCGCATTTGACAGGTGTAAACCCGGCGTTCGCGAAACTCTCACCACTCAAGGCCTTGATCGATGGTGTTGCCGAACTGGCCCGCTCGAGCGGTGCGCAACGGCTGCACCTGGGTGCCGGCCGTGGTGGTCACGAAGACTCCCTGTTCCGCTTCAAGAGCCATTTTTCATCCGTTCACCATGAGTTCACGCTGGGTCGCTGGATTCTGAATGGCACTATTCACGATACACTGGTCGACAAACATTGTGATACAGTAATGTCTTCCGATGGCGCTTTCTTTCCGGCGTACCGAATGATCACAGCGTGACAGGCTTGCAGAGTTGATTCCTTCCCGAAATGCCGGAAAAGTGGGGCTGGCTCGTAATCTCACAAGAAAGGATGGCTCTTGAAACTTTCAGTTTCCATCGTGACCTTTCAGGAGTCCGGTTATATTCGCCAGGCAGCTGAAAGCGTGCTTGCGCAGCAGACCCGGTTTCCGTTCGAATTGATCATCGGTGATGATGCATCGACCGACGGCACCCGTGGAATTCTCGAAGATATCCGTAGCGAGTGGCCGGACCAGGTACGCCTGCTGCTGGCTTCCACTAACTACGGTGATCGCGGGCTGTCGAATTTCATGGCCACCATCGACGCCTGCCGCGGTGAATATGTCGCTTTTCTGGACGGCGACGACTATTGGAGTTCGATCCACAAGCTGCAGCGCCAGGTTGATTTTCTGGATGCACACCCCGAATGCGATCTGTGCGGGCACCGTGTGGATCACCTCAGTGATGACGGATTTCGCGAACGCTCCAAACTGCCGTTATCGAATACGGGGCATACCGAAGGCTCTCACGATATCGGCGAACTGCTGATCGAGAACTTCGCCCACAAGATCAGTACGGTAGTGCGCCGCAGTGCCATCAAGGCATTGCCCGCCTGGTATCGAACTACACCGATTGCCTCGGCAGATTGGGTATTCAACGTGCTCATCGGGCGCAATGGAAAAGTGGGCTTCATCAACGACTCCATGGCCGTGCATCGCAAGCGCGTCGGCAATCTCTCGGCGCACTATGGTGTGAGCCGCCTTCTGCACGACAAACTTCTCGCACTGCACCAGCTGCAACCCTACCTGCCCGACCACAAGGAAGCGATCGCTTTGGCGGCCAGGCGTATCCGTTGGAAGCTGCTGGTGGCACGCATGGGACCCAGGGCCTACCGAATCGCACAACGGCTTTATTGCAGCCCGCGTTCGGTCGAAAGCGCATCATCCACTGAAGTTGTGTACCAGCCGGTTCGCCAATGGCCTTCGGGCCATCCTTAACGGTTGGCGGTTGGCGGTTGGCAGTTGCAGTTAACGGCTGGCCGCAGGTAGCGAAGAGCGACGAGCGACGGTTCGCCTTTCGAGCCAGCGTCGCACGGGTATGTCGTAGAGTCGCAATGCCAGGTAGGAAGCAAGCGACGTCAGCACGATACTGATCGCGAAAAGACCGGCCGGGCCGAGACTGGTTAAACCGAAGATACGTGACAGCAGTGCGATGAAATAGATGTGGATGAGATACATCGGGTACGAAATTTCACCCATCCATAGCACAACCTTCTGCAAGTATTCGCCGGCGTGCGCAAGGTAGTGCTCCAGGCTCATCATGGAGACGACCAGCAGCAGCGCGGGTAAACCCCAGACGACGAATCGGGGCACGGCACCCAGAACAGCGGGGGAAAAACTGCTGAAATAGAAGCAGGACGAGGCTGCACACGATCAGAAAGAAGGCCAGTGGTTCGGGCAAGCCGCCGCGAACCCGTAACGAATGACGCCAGGCAACGCTCAGCAACATACCGAACATGAATTCGAGTGCGATAGGATCCGCGTAGAACATCCAGGCAGACGTGGGCTCACTGATCACCAGAAAGTTGAGGCTCAGGCAAATTGCCAGCAACAGACCACAGCAGATGAGTTCTCGGTACCGGTGGCTGAGTGTCATCGATATGAAAAAGAGCACATAGAAGTACATCTCGAAGTTCAGTGTCCAGCCCAGCAGCAGTATCGGTTTGAACTCAGCCGCCGTGCTCCAGTGAGGCACGAACAGCAACGAGGCGATGATATGAGTGATGTCGAAGCTCGCACTGTTCAGCAGATCGGGTAGCACGAAGGTAATCGCCGCGAGCAGCAACGTGAATGCCCAATAGAGCGGCACGATTCTGATGATTCGCTTCCTCAGGAAGTATTCAGAGTTCTTTTGCGAGATGTGCGACATGATGAAACCCGAGATCACGAAGAATATATCGACACCGAAGCCACCGAACGATTCAAGCGTCTCGGGTATCGCCTTGTCGATCTCGATACGCACGTGGGTGAGTACGACCAGCGCCGCGGCGATGAAACGTAGGAGCTGGATAGATAGGATCATGCAAGGCGTTCCTTCAGGGCTTTGAAAAAACAACGAATGTAGAATGTAGGGTATAGGGCGATAGTTAGGCTGCGACTGGTACCACATCGCACCTTCGCCTCAGGTGAATGATAAGACATGATCGCACGCAACAAACCATTGGAATGCATATGAAAGGAATCGTTCTCGCAGCGGGCACGGGTAGTCGGCTATTTCCCTCCACGCAGGCCATCACCAAGCACCTGTGCCCCGTCTACGACAAGCCAATGATCTACTATTCGCTGTCGGTGCTGATGCTCGCCGGCATCCGTGAGGTGATGATGATAGGCACACCGCGAGATCTGCCGAGCCTGCAACGCCTGCTCGGTGATGGGTCGGCCATCGGTATCCAACTGACCTACGCCGAACAAAGGCAAGCCGGCGGTATCGCCGAGGCGCTGATCATCAGCGAAACATTTCTGGAGAGCCAACCCTGTTGCCTCATTCTCGGCGACAACCTGTTTTACGGAGATGGGCTGCAGGCTACTCTCAAGCGTGCCGCCTCACTACAGTCTGGCTGTACCCTTTTCGGCTATCACGTGGCCCACCCCGAGCAATTCGGTGTGATCGAGTACGGTGCCGACGGGCAGACACCAACGCGCATCATCGAGAAACCGCAGCTACCGCCATCGAATACCGCAGTAACAGGGTTGTATTTTTATGATGGCGAGGCGTGCGCGATCTGCAGGAGTCTGACGCCCTCGGCACGTGGTGAACTGGAAATCACGGATGTGAACAACTGGTACCTGCAAACGGGGCGCGCCAGTATGGAGATACTGGGCCGTGGTATAGCCTGGCTTGATACCGGCACGCCTGACTCTCTGCTCGGAGCCGCACACTTCGTGCAAACGATTCAGGAACGTCAGGGCCAGTACATCGCCTGCCTCGAGGAAATCGCACTGCACAACGGTTGGATCGATACGGCCACCGTATTGACACGCGCCGAGCTGTTCAAGGCATCCGCCTACGGCAAATATCTGAAGACGCTGGTGGAAACGTGACTCAGCGGCGTGCGCCGCGCTTGGCTGCCTCGCCGCGACCCTGGCTGCGACCTTGACCGGGCTTTCTGACCACCTTCGTACCGCGAGCAACCACCTTCGCGCTGCGTGCCGCATAGGGGTTCTCGCCCTGCTTGAACTCGACGCGAAGCGGTGTTCCGAACAGGCGCAGCACTTTCATGAAATGATTCATCAGGTAACGCTGGTAGGAGGCGGGCACCTTCGAAGACTGATTGCCGTGTACGACGATGATCGGCGGGTTCACGCCCCCTTGATGCGCATAGCGCAGCTTGATTCGCCGACCATTCACCATGGGCGGCTGATGCTGGCTCACAGCCACTTCGAGCAGGCGCGTCAGCTTCGAGGTGGAGAGATCGATGAAGGCGGAGTGATGCGCCTTGTGCACGGACTTGAACAGATCACCGACGCCTGAACCCTGCAGGGCACTGATGAAGTGAATGCGCGTGAAACGCAGGAACTCCACCCGGCGTTCGAGATCGGCCCGCACATCCTCACGCTTCTCGGCGCTCAAGGCATCCCATTTGTTGACCGCCACGATCAATGCACGGCCCTTCTCGATGATGTGCCCCAGCAGGTGAAGATCCTGATCAGTGACGCTGTCGCTCGCATCCAGCAGCATCACGCACACGTTACTCTCTTCGATGGCCTTGAGTGTCTTGATGATGCTGAAGATCTCCACCTTCGCACTGACCTTGCCACGACGCCGTACACCTGCCGTATCGATCAGCTTGTACTGCTTCTCACCACGACTGAAAGGTATCGCCACCGCATCCCTGGTGGTACCAGGCTTGTCGTAGGCTATGACACGATCTTCACCGATCAGGCGGTTGATCAAGGTCGACTTGCCGACGTTGGGCCGGCCGACAAAGCAGATGCGGATCTCGTCACGCCTGGCCTGGCGATCTTCGTCTATCGCGCTATCGGTATCCGTGCCGGTAGTAGCTCCGCCTGCCTCGTCGGGTTCCTGTCGCTTACGTCGTCGCCGTCTGGAGCCGCTACCGTCCTCATCAGGGACCTTCATGTCCAGCATGCC
>CBDCAW010000036.1:0-12939 GCA_965214025.1 Granulosicoccaceae bacterium | reverse complement strand
GGCACGGAACTGCTCGTCCAGCGTGTCGCTGACTTCAAGGCGTACCACCGGTTGCGAACCTTCGCTCACTGCAGTTCGATCTCGATCTTTTCGAGCAGATCGGTGGCGGCTTCCTCGTCGCGTACCACCACCGCATTCCTCGTGACTCGAATACGCCCAGTGACAGCACTTCCGCCCCGGGCAGCAGGAGATCCAGGTTGTTGGCGATCACCTCTTCCAGCGGTACGTAGCGATCACTCTGATCGAGGCGCATGAAGCGCGGTATGCGCCCTGACGTCGGCACCTTGATCCGGATCACATGCGGTGTATCGCAGCCGGCCTCAAGCACCCGCAACAGCAGGTTCACCGACAGGTTCGACACCAGCGGGAAGGGGTGCGCCTCATCGATCGTCAACGGGTGATCAACGGCAGTACCTGATCCTGGAATTGACGCCGGAGGGTCTTCCGACCGGCCGCGTCGATCCCCTCGTACGGACTGAGAACAATGCCCTGCTCGGACAGTAGCACCATGAGCTCGGCCAGCACTTCGACACGGATCGCCAACAGGCGCCGAACCTCGTCCCGGCACTCCTGAATCTGCTGCAGCGGCGAGCGACCGTCGACGGTCAAGGCCGTCAGGCCGGCACCGGCCTGCTGCTTCAGGCCACCGATGCGCTTCATGAAGAACTCGTCGAGATTCGAATCCGAGATCGCGAGGAACTTCAGCTTTTCCAGCAACGGGTTGTCCGGGTTGCGCGCCTCGTCCAGCACGCGCCGATCGAAGGCCAACCAGGTCAGTTCGCTGTTCAGGTACAGCGATGGATCGTCGAGATCCGGTAGCGCCGATTCGTCTGGCTCGGTGTCGAACCGGACCTCGTCGATGGCTTCTTCGGGTTCGTCTTCCTGAGCCTGTCGCGTGCTGGCGTCGGTTTGAGTCATGGGGCTATCCTGGCCACTGGTGAACGATATCACCATAGAGTAAACGCTAGGTACACGCCAATTGATGACAAAAAAGTGAAATCGACCCGGCACGAGTCGATGCGCCCGTGAAAGATGCGAAGAACCATTGGAAGAAACCATTACAAGTTCACAGTGCGGTGCCGCGCAGATGTGCGGCAGGGCCTTCTCTATCGTTATCCACCAGGTAACGACGAATGGATGGTTGGTCAGTGGCGTACCTGGAGAATGAGAATCCGGTAACCTCTGCGGGCTAAACGTCGCCGCGCCAATTGATGACAGACTCTGGATGATGGCCGGCCTCAGTTATCCGCCGTGCGTACCGGTGTCGTCAATGGCTCGGGCTGCACGAAAATATCGCGTCCGGCAAGCATGCCCTCGCGGGCCTGAGTCTCCAGCCGTCGCAGGTCGGCATCACGCACCTGTTCTTCGGTATCACGCGCCTCGTCCGGTGTGGCACCCAGCGTCACGAGAGCGCCGCGACCGAGACGGATCGCCGAATCGAAGGTCTCACGGATGTCTTCCACGTTCCTCTCGCGTAGCCAGATCGCCTCCTGGCGGGCGGACGCTCGGGCATGAACCGGCGTATCCGGCCAGGCTTCGCTCAATACCTCCACACACTTCTTCATCGCGTCCATGTCATCAATGCAGACCAGGAAGAGCTGCGCCCTGGCGGCACCTGCGGCTCGCAATACATCAAGCCGGGTACCATCGCCGAAGAACACCTTGAAGCCGAACCGACCGGCGTCCTCGATGCGCATCGGATCCCGATCGAGCAGGGTCACATCGACGCTGCGGGCCAACAGCATCTGGGAGGCCACCTGCCCCATGCGCCCGAAGCCGATCAGCAGCACCGAGCCTGTTGCCCCTTCGAAATCCTCGTCAGGATCACTGGCGGTGGATCCGCGTATCAGGTACCGCGGCGCCAGCTTGAGTATCAGTGGCGTCAGGGCCATCGAGAGCGTGACCACCGCGATCAGCAACGACGCATGCCGCTGCGACATCACACCGGCGGCGACTGCGGCACTGAACAGCACGAAACCGAACTCGCCACCCTGTGCCAGATAGGCCGAGGTGCGCACGGCAGTGGGCACACCGTTGCCGAAGAGCCGCATGACCGCATACACAACGGCGAACTTCAAGGACACATACACCGCCAGCCCGGCGGCGATCGCAACCCAGTTGTCGCGAATGATGGCCAGATCCACACTCATGCCCACCGACATGAAGAACAGACCCAGCAACAGGCCCCGAAACGGTTCGATATCCGCCTCCAGTTCGTGGCGATAGCGCGACTCGGCGAGCACCACGCCGGCGAGAAAGGCACCGAGCGCCATCGAAATGCCGACCAGATCCATCACCAGCGCGGCGGCCACGACCACCAGCAACGCACCGGCCGTCATGATCTCAGTGCCTCCGAAACGGGCCAGGATCCGGAACCAGGGGTTCAACGCATACCGCCCGACGAGGATGATCCCCCCGACGGCGATCACCATGGCCAATGCCTGCTTCCACAGCTGGTCGCCTTCACCGGTATCGCCCCCTGCATTCATCTGCGCCAGCAGTGCCACGATTGCCAACAACGGCACGATCGATATGTCCTGCATCAACAGAATGGAGAACGCCTTCCGGCCGTGAGGCGCGTTCAGCTCGCGCCGTTCCTCGAGTGTCTGCATGACGAAGGCGGTGGAAGACAACGCGAGGCCAAGCCCGGTCACGATCGAGGCGGTTCCGGACTCGCCGACCACGAAGTACGGGTACAACATGCAAGCCACGCCGGTGATCACGATCTGCGTGGTGCCCAGCCCGAGAATATCCCGGCGCATGGCCCACAGCCGCTTCACGTTCAGTTCCAGACCGATCAGGAACAGGAACAGCACCACACCGAACTCGGCCACGTGCATGACCGCTTCGGCCTCCTGGAACAGGCCGAGAATCGAGGGCCCGATCAGCACGCCGGCTGCCAGGTAGCCGAGCACTGCGCCCAGGCCCAGGCGCTTGAACAACGGTACGGCGATGACGGCGGCGGCGAGGAACACCAGCGGCACGAACAGGCCGTTGCCGGCGTGTGATTCATCCATAACGGGTGCTCAGGGGGTTCAGGGGGTTCAGGGGGTTCAGGGGGTTCAGGGGGCCAGCAGTCTATACATCGAGATACTACGGGTACTGCTACATGGCGATGACGGGTTCAGCATCACTTTCATGTCGACGGGCCACGGGTGTACTGTACCGCTCAACGCATTCGACCAGCGCGGTTTCGAGAGCTCAGCTGCCAGGCACCACGAAGCGCGCCCGCGCCTCTAGACACTCACGACGGAAGTCACAACCCTCGAGATGATCGTTGACGACGCCCAGCGACTGCATGACGGCGTACAGGGAGGTAGGGCCGACGTAAGTCCATCCGCGCTGCTTGAGCATCGATGAGAAGCGTCGCGATTCAGCGGACTCGGTAAGCGTAGCCAGGGTTTTCCGGTCGAATCGCTGTGGCCGGTTTGCACGTACCGGCTCGACGCTCCACAACAGGGCTGCCAGCGAACCGAATTCCCGGCGCGTATCGAGTGCTCGCCGGGCGTTGCCGATCACCGATTCGATCTTCCGCCGATTTCGAATGATGGCAGCGTTCTCCATCAGCGATTGAATCTTGACGTCGTCGTACGCTGCCACAGTGGCGATGTCGAAAGCATCGAAGGCCTGGCGAAGCGCCTCGCGCTTCCTCAGTATCGTCATAAAAGACAAGCCTGCACCGAAACCCTCTATGCAGATCTTCTCGAAGATGCGGCGATCATCACCGACAGGCCGACCCCATTCGTCGTCGTGGTAGGCACGGAAGATGGGTTTATCGATGTTCCAGCTGCAACGCTGCCTGCCATCTTCGCCGGGGGTGAGGCCGTCGCTCATCCAATCTCGATCTGTCTAGATTCGGTCGTACGCGATCGGGCCGAACTTGTCGGTACCCTGCTCGAGATCGCGCCAGAGCGATTCGGATACGATCGAGCCGGGCACGTCATCACTCCGACTTCGTACCGACGCTCAAGGTACTGGCAGCGCTAGACACATCCATGTCGGGTACTTCTTCCAGATCGTCCTGCTCGTGCGGAATGACAGCGTTGAGAATGATCGCGATCACCGCGGCGGGCAGCAGGCCGGAGGTCATCAGAACCTGCGCGGTCTGCGGCAGGTGCTGCAGGGCACCGGGTTCAAGCTGCAAGCCGAGCCCCACCGATAACGCGATCGCGAAGATGACCATGTTGCGTCGGTCCCATGCCACATCGGACAGCATGCTCGCACCCGCCGAGGCGACCATGCCGAACATGACGATCACCCCACCGCCGAGCACGGCGATCGGCATGCTGGAAATCGCCGCGCCGAATTTCGGCACCAGACCGCACAGGATCAGGAACAGCGCACCGATGGTGACGACATGCCGGCTCATCAGACCCGTCATCGAGATCAAACCGACGTTCTGGCTGAACGAGGTGTTCGGCAAGGCACCGAACACGCCCGCCACCGCGGTACCGAAACCGTCGGCCAGCGTACCACCGGTGACCTCCTTGTCGGTGGCCTGCCGCCCGGCGCCACCCTTGGTGATACCGGAGATGTCGCCGACGGTTTCAATGGCCGAGATCAGACCCATCAGGCACATGCCGATGATGGCCGCGGCGTTGAACTCTATACCGAAGTGCAACGGATCAGGCGCTGCGAACCAGGCAGCGGTTGCCACAGCGTCGAAACTGACCCTGCCCATGACCAGCGCCAACAGATAGCCTGCCAGCAGGCCAAGCAGCACGGCGGACACCGACAGCATGCCACGCGTGAAGAACTTCAGGCCCAGTGTGACGACGATGACGGTCGATGCCAGCAGCCAGTGCGGCCAGGTACCGTACTCCGGCTCGCCGATCAATGGTACGCCGCCCGCGGCGTACTGAATGCCGACCTTGACCAGCGCCAAGCCGATCATCAATACGATCAGGCCGGTGACCAGCGGCGGTAGCCAATGGCGAATTCGGCCGATGACCGTGCCCAGGAAGAAGTGAAAGATGCCACCGATGATGATTCCACCCATCAACGCCGCCATGCCGTACTGAATGGCGATCGGGATCATGATCGGTATGAAGGCGAAGCTGGTGCCCTGCACCACCGGCAGCCTTGCACCCATCGGGCCGATGCCGATGGTCTGTATCAGTGTGGCAAGACCTGCGAAGATCATCGACATCTGGATCATGTAGATCATGTCGGAGGTGTCGTCCGAGCCGAAGCCGAACCCGGCAGCGCCGGCGACGATGATCGCAGGCGTCACGTTGCTGACGAACATTGCAAGCACGTGTTGAATGCCCAGGGGCGTTCCCTTGACGATACCCGGAAAGTAGTTCGGGTCGCGCATCTGAGCGGCGGTTGCACCGCCTTGTGCTCGTGTCATCGGTTGCTCCAGTGAAGTCCGGGCGAACAGGGTTTCCACCGAAAAATGTACGCGTGCCCGGAACACAATGCAATGCGCGCTCAGCGGGACTTGTCGATCGGAAAAGTGTGTGTCGACAGAGCGCGTAATCGATGGGATATGCTCCTGCAGAGGCCCGTGCGATCGAATCCGCGTGCCAGGCTCACGGCACGCGACGGATCACCCGCACGTTCCGATAGGGCGCTCGACCGAAGGGGGGAACTACCGTGGATAACGAGTACAACGGTTCGTCTGATACTCACTCCGGGGCACACCCTTCCCACTCGACCAATTGCCCGGCGAGCCACTCGTCCAGCCTCAGCAACGATTCCCTGGCACCGATACCCGGGGAGGGTCAGACCTGGGGCTGGTTCGAGATCTTCAACATCTGGTCAAATGATATCCAGAGCCTGTTCGGCTACAGCCTGGTTGCCTCGTTGTTCATTTCGTATGGCGTCAGTGGCTGGACGGCATTTTCGGCATTGATAGTCGCGGGGCTGCTGGTCATGTTCCTCGTGAACCTTTCGGGGCGTGCCGGCGTCGATCACGGCATACCCTATCCGGTGCTGGCTCGAGCCAGCATGGGGGTCCGCGGTGCGAAGCTACCGGCCATACTCAGGGCCACGGTTGCGGTTTTCTGGTATGGCGTGCAAACCTACTTCGCCTCCACCGCACTTGCACTGCTGATCACCACGCTCATCGGCAGCGGACCGACGGGCGAGTACCTGGGTCTCACGCCTGTTGGCTGGTTCTCGTTCATCGTCGTTTGGGCTTTCCAAATTTACATCTTCTCGCGCGGCATGGCATGGATCGGTACCTTCCTGAACATTGCCGGGCCCTTCGTCTACCTCGTGATGATGGTGCTCGCCGTGGTGCTGTGGCAGAAATCCGAAGGCAGGTTGTTCAGCGAAGCAGCCACCATCTTCACCAATCCGGATTCCACCTTCACCTCCGAGCTGAACGGGTTCATTGCCATCGTCGGCACCATGGTGTCGTACTTCGCCGCGGTACTGATCAACTTCAGTGACTTCTCACGCTACTCGAAGAGCCGGACGTCGATGATCGTGGGAAACCTGGCCGGCCTGCCGTTGAACATGGTGCTGTTCTCCGCCCTGGCCCTGCTGATCACTGCAGGCGGCGCGGTCGTCTACGGCGAGAAGCTCACCAATCCCACCGAGATTCTCGAGCGGGCCGACAGCACCATTCTCAGCCTGATCGCCGCGATCACCTTCTTCGCGGCCACCGTGGGTATCAACCTGGTGGCCAACTTCATTCCGGCGGTCAACGGCATTGCCAACCTCGCCCCCTCACACCTGAATTTCCAGAAGGCCGGATTGATCACATCGTTGTTCGCGCTGGTCATTGGCGGCTTATGGGTGAGCTTCATCAGCGAAGTGGGCATCAGCGGGTTCGTCAACACCCTCGGGGCCACGCTTGCGCCCTTGTACGGCATCATGATCGTGGACTACTACCTGATCCGTCAGCAGCGATTGGTGGTCGATGACCTGTACAGCGCCGATCCCGATGCCCGGTATGCCTATCGAGGCGGCTGGAACGACAAGGCGGTGATCGCGTTCGCCATTGCTGCCACGTTCTCCATCGCGACCGTGTGGGTGGAAGCGCTGAGCGTGCTCACAGGCTATGCCTGGTTGATCGGTGCGATCATCGGCGGCGTGATCTATCGGTTTCTGGCCCCAGCGCCGGAAGCGGGTAAGGTCAGCGCGGCGCCGAGTTAGTGGTCTTACTACGCAAGCGTTTCTCTCAAAGAAGTGATTCTCCCAGAAGACTGGATCTTCGTTGAAAATTCGGTCTTCAAGCCTGAGCCCATGAGGCAAACCTGACTATTGGCAGCACTCTAGGTTCAGTATCCGATCGTAGTAATGGCATGTTCAGACGTCTGAACTTTTCAGATGCGTTCAGATGTCCGGACTGTTCAGATGCGTTCAGACGTCGGGACAGCGCAGGTGCGTTCGGACGTCGGGACTGTCCAGATGCGTTCAGATGTCCGGACTGTCAGATGCGTTCAGACATCGGGACAGCGCAGGTGCGTTCAGACGTCGGGACAGTCCAGGTGCGTTCAGATGTCCGGACTGTCCAGATGCGTTCAGACGTCGGGACAGCGCAGGTGCGTTCGGACGTCGGGACTGTCCAGATGCGTGCGACAGCGCAGGTTCGGACGTCGGGAGAGGTGCGTTCAGACGTCGGGACTGTCCAGCGCACTCGTGTCCGTCTGCTGCGATTCCAGATCGAGGGTCGCGCGTGCAATACCACGAAAGTTCGCGATTTCCACTCGCTTTACGACCATGGCTTCGTTCTCCACCCGTTCTCATGGTGACGGGATGCCCGGATCATGGACCCTGATGCTCGAGAGCCGATGCAGGTATCGTCAGGTCAAACCCGATCAATCCCCCGCCTTCAGCTCCAGACGCCGCTGATGCAACACGGGTTCGGTGTAGCCGGAAGGCTGCTCACGCCCTTTGAAGACCAGGTCGCAGGCTGCCTGAAACGCCAGGCCGTCGAAGCCCGGTGCCATCGGCTGATAGCTGTCGTCGTCTGCATTCTGCTTGTCGACCACGGCTGCCATCTTGCGCATCGCCTCGCTTACCTGCGCCTCCGACACCACGTCGTGGTGCAGCCAGTTGGCCAGCGCCTGTGAGGAGATACGGCAGGTGGCACGGTCTTCCATCAGGCCGACGTCGTTGATGTCCGGCACCTTGGAACAGCCGACGCCCTGGTCGATCCAGCGGACGACGTAGCCGAGGATGCCTTGCGCGTTGTTCTCGATTTCCTTCGTGACCTGCGCCTCCGACCAGCGCTTGAAGGTGGCCAGCGGGATGTCCAGGATCGACGAGACGTAGGCACGGCGCCCGCCGGCCGCCAGCGTCGCCTGCACCGCCATCACGTCCACATCGTGGTAATGCAAGGCGTGCAACGTCGCCGCGGTCGGGCTCGGTACCCAGGCACAGTTGGCGCCGGCCTTCGGATGGGCGATTTTCTGCTCGATCATCGCCGCCATCATGTCAGGCATGGCCCACATGCCCTTGCCGATCTGCGCCCTGCCGGAAAACCCGCACTCCAGCCCGATATCCACGTTCTGATCCTCATAGGCACCGATCCACTGCTTGCGCTTGATGAACTCCTTGCGGCTGAACGGCCCGGCTTCCATCGATGTGTGAATCTCATCGCCGGTGCGATCGAGGAATCCGGTGTTGATGAATGCCACGCGTGACTTCGCGGCGCGAATGCACTCCTTCAGGTTGACCGAGGTGCGTCGTTCCTCATCCATGATGCCGAGCTTGACGGTGTGCCGCGGCAGGCCCAGCACGTCTTCGACCTGGTCGAAGGTCTCGTCGGAGAAGGCGACTTCATCCGGACCGTGCATCTTCGGCTTCACGACGTAGACGGAGCCATGCAGGGAGTTGCCACCATCGCGCGTCAGATCGTGCATCGCGATCAGTGTGGTGAGCATGGCATCCATCAAGCCTTCATACACCTCGTCACCGTTGCGATCGAGAATCGCGGGGTTCGTCATCAGGTGACCGACATTGCGAATCCACAGCAACGCCCGCCCCTTGCGCGTGATGGATGAGCCGTCCGCCCCGGTGTAGGCATGATCATCGTGCAGGCGCCGCGTGATGGTCTTGCCGCCCTTGCTCAGCTCGGCATGCAGGTCGCCCTGCATCAGACCCAGCCAGTTGCCGTAGGCCAGCACCTTGTCTTCGGCGTCCACACAGGCGACCGAATCCTCGCAGTCCATGATCACCGTGACTGCACTCTCCAGGCGCACGTCGGCCAGGTGCGCCTGGTCACGGCTGCCGATGGGATGCTTGTCGTCGAAGACCAACTCGACATGCAGGCCATGATTGACCAGAAGCACGACATCGGGAGACGCCGGGTCCCCGCGATGCCCGACGAACTTCGCCGGGCTTTCGAGCGGCAGGCCATCGACCAGCAGGGCGCCCTGGTCGATCGTGTATTTCTTCGCATCGGCGTGGCTGCCGCCGGCGATCGGAAACGCGCGGTCGAGGAACACCCGGGTACGTGCCACCACGCGACTGCCATGGCCACGATCGTACTTGCCAGCCGGCGGGAAATTGCCCATCGCGTCGGTACCGTAGAACGCATCGTAGAGACTGCCCCAGCGAGCATTCGCCGCGTTCAGTGCGAAGCGGGCGTTGGTGATCGGCACGACCAGCTGCGGCCCCGGCACCAGCGCGACTTCCGGATCGACGTTTTCCGTCGCGATCTCGAAATCTTCCTTCTCGGGCAGCAGGTAGCCGATCTTGTGCAGATGCGCCTCGTACCCGTCTCGATCGAACGGGCCCTGCCGGTTGGCTATGTGCCAGGCATCGATATCGTCCTGCAATCGTTGACGCGTGGCGAGCAATGCTTCATTGCGCACACCCTGGTCGTGAAGCAGTGCCGAGAACCCGCCCCAGAAAGCGTCCGTATCGACACCGGTACCCGGCAAGGCCCGTTTCTCGATGAAATCCGCCAGTACCGTGGCTACCTGGAGGCCGTGCCTCTCGATACGATCTGTCATGAAATATACTGTCTGAGCAAGTTAGGAATGAGGGTCGGGCATTATGTCACGCCCGCGACTGCCTCAGTGTGCAGCCGGCACTCAGTCGAGATCGCGTAGTCGTCGACGCACCTTGGCCGGATATTTACCGCGTAGTTTCAGCCAGCGCTCCTGCTGTTCCGAGCGGTCCGACCCGCGATTGATCATGCGCCACTGCTGGGCAACCCGGTCCAACGCCTCGGCCGGTTCGATCTTTCGCGACACGGCACGATTCAGCCAGGTTCCCAACGCCTGGAAGTATTGCCCCTGGTTCGTCAGATACAGGTCCGGTATGGCCGACTCCAGGCTTTGCCTGTGCACATCGAGGAAATCCTGTGAGTAGGCGTCTTTGATGACCTCGTCTTCATAGTGCTCGGGCCGGAACGGATCAAAATAGCCTTCGACCTGCCGCACCGCGAGCGTCGACATGTGTGGAGTGGACGCGAACAGCGCAAACAGATAGGCAAGTTCCGGCTCCTTGCTGTTGGTGGCCACCACATAATTCCAACCCCAGTTGAAATAGGGGGTCAACAACAACTTCCCGTCGACCATGCCTCCGGGTGTAGGGCCATAGGCCAGTCGATTCCTGATCGCGGACTTGTCGCTGTTGAAGTACTTCTGTGACCCGCCCCATCCGATATTGCAGTACACATCGCCGCGGCTGAAACGTTGCCAGTTCTCGAACAGCCCGAGTGAACTTGCCTCCGGTGGCAGATACCTGCCCGCCCGAACCATCTCCTCCAGTGCAGCGACGCCGGCATCACCGTTGATCTGAGGTTCAAGCGTCGGTGACAGGGGCCAGTAACCCTTTGCATGGTATCGAACCCACCATTCCCAGGCCAGGTACCCCGGCGTGCGGAACAGCAGGCCACCGTACAGACCCTGATCGGGCCGATGAAACCACTCCATCTGCCGATCCAGTGTCTCCCAGGTATTCGGAATGCCCAGTGCCTCGCCGAATCGGTCCTCGTATCGCCGCTGTTCGTCGGGGTCTTCCAGTAATCGGCGTTGGTAGAACATCAGGTAGGCATCGCCATCGGTCTGAAAGCCGTAGAGCTTGCCGTCGAAACTATCGCCGACGTCGAACAGCACGCCGTTGCGGAAGCCTTCGGGCTCGTAACGCGCAGCGTAGTCGTCAAGCGGAACGATGGCTCTGGACGAGACCAGGTCGGGTAGCCCGAAAGTGGCGGGAAGCGCGAGATCGTAGTCACCGCCGTCACTGATGTTGTCCAGGATGAGCCGGGTGTTCATGTCATCGACCGGGGATTCGACCAGCTCGACCTGTATTCCACTGGCCTGCCTGAAGGCCGCGATGATCGGCTTCAGGTTGGCTTCACTGCCCTGTGGCATCAGCAGCCGCAGACTGACCTGCCGCTCACCGGCCAGTTGGCGTGCCTGGCCGGCCACGATCGAGTGCAGCTCGCCGGTACTGTCGGCAAACACCGACCGCGGCAGAAGGCCGCTGAGCAGGCAGCCGGCTCCACCGAGCAGCAACCGACGGCGCTGACCATCGAGCAATCTTGACGAGTTCAATAGACTACGTTCGCTCAGTTGAATGAAACGTTCGGCCGGAATTGCAGGCGTATCGCACACGTATCACTGGCAACGTTGCCAGTCTGGACATGCAGGGGGATGCAACTTCCGTGCATGGCTGCCGCTACTCTGACATGTCCATGTATCGCCAATTCACATCCGCGTCGAACCGGGTCGTCGTCAGGTTGCGCCTGGCGTTCGCGTGCATAGCGCTGACGTTGACGCTGGCGGCGGTGATAGGTGGCTATCAGCTCACACTGCTGGTGAATTCGCAAAAGAACGCCATCGAACGTGCCGTGCCGTCACTGGTCGCCGCCGATCAGCTGCAGAGCGAGCTGGCAGAACTCTTGGCACTGACGGAGCGGCTTCGGATAGCCGATTCGGCCGCGATGGTTGCCGATTTCGAAAAGCGCATCAGGCAGCTGTTCGTCACTCTGCGCAGCACGGTAAAAAGGAAAGTCGATATGCCGACGGCAGGGATGTCGGCGAGCCGTATGAACGAAAGCGTGCTACAGCTCGAAAATTTGCTGTCGCGGATGGTGCCGCTGAAGCTTGAGCAGATCGGCGGCCTGACCCGATCAACCAGACAGCGCGAGATGCTGATCGATCTCAGAACCCGTTTCCTGGACGCCATAGAGCCACGGTTGATCGACGCGGCCTTTCAGCTCGAAGATGCGCTCGATCAGTCTGTATCTCTTTCCCGACCGCTCGGAGAATCGATCACGAGCCAGGTGGACCTTCAGGTCAAGCTCTCGGAAATACGGTTTCAGATGACGGCCACCACCGATCTGGCCGCACAGATGTCACTCGGAACCGGCGCGCTGCTCAGCGCGGAAAACCTTGGCAACCTGCAGTTCAGGCTGAACAGCGTCACGCAGATTCTCGCCTCCCTGGAAAATGACGCGTTTCGCCGTCAATTGGGGCAGGTATTGAAGCAACTGCACGCTCTCATCCTCGAAGGTGATGGAATCGTCACCGCAGTCAAGGCGCACAACACCCGCAGGGCATCGCTGAATGACCTCTTCAAGAACCAGATCGACATCGTTCAGGAACTGTCGCGGACGACGATGACCATCGTGGCTCTGGCAGACTCAGGGATCGCCACCTCGTCACAGCAGTTCAGAGACGCCCTGTACCGTACGTTGGTGCTGCTGGTGGTCGCCGGCGTGCTCGTCGCGCTGGTCATCGGTTGGGTCAGCTATCGCGTCGTGGAGCGCCAGATAGGGCGTCGAATGTCGCGACTGACGGCAGCCGTCATGGACATAGCCGCCGGCGATACGGCTCGCGAAGTCATGGTCAAAGGCACCGACGAGATTGGCATGATGGCCAGCGCACTGGAGGTGTTCAAGGACAACGCAAGGATGCTGCGTGAAGCCAATGTGGAGATGGAGCAGTTCGCCTATGCCGCGGCTCATGACCTGCGCTCTCCGCTGCGGGCCATCGAAAGTCTGGCCCAATGGACCCTCGAAGACGG
>CBDCAW010000035.1:0-5859 GCA_965214025.1 Granulosicoccaceae bacterium | reverse complement strand
GATATCGGGCACGGCACGAAAGCCCTGGTAGTGTTCGAACTCGATGCCGGGCACGATCGTGAACAGGGTGCGCTGTTCGGTCGACTTGTTGACGATGTCGTCGATCAGGCTGATCTCCTGCAGCGTTTCACCGGTTTCCGGGTCGAAGCGTGTCAGGAACTGGTAATGGTCGAATGCCGTCACCTCACCGTGCCAAGTCCATAGACCGCCACGCGGATCTTCCGTGAACGAGTGGTGAAAGGAGCCCTTGCGCGACCAGATCGGCTCACCGCAGGTGTCGTAGCGCGCCATCACATCGCCCTTGTCGCTGTTGACGACGGCCGAACCGTCTTTCATCACGTGGAACGCATGGGGCGCTTCCGAACCGCCCGACGGGCCGTCCGGGTCTTGCACGTCGTAGTTCAGCAGGCGCTGGTGAACCTTCTCGCCCTGGTTGTTGAAGATCCACATGCCGAACTCGCCGGATTCGGCTTCGTAACCCAACACCGCGCGGTAGCCGGGCATCAGGGCATCTGGGTCGTGGGCCTTCCAGGTTTCACGCGATGCGTTCTTCGGCGCGTTGCCGACAGCGTTCTCGGGCGCGAACCCGCCGACATCCCAGGCCTCCTCGAGTAGCGTCCATGCCTGGTCGATCGGTTTGTAGGGCCAGTATTTCTCGTTGGCGAAATGAACCCCGACGCCGAAGACGGCGGCCAGGCCGAGGAACCACAGGGAAAAGCGGGAAACACCGCGCGCGATGGCTTCACCGCGGGTTTCAGCGGGTGCAACGCTCGCACTGGCATCAACCTGACCGTTGTCAGGAGCTGAATCGTTCACTTGCACAGAGTCGGGTCGGTTGTCATTCATCGGTCATGATTGCATCGTAGCGTTCGCAGGGCACCACCGAAGGGCGGGCCGCGGACTGCAGGAAATGAGAGCGGTGCCGTCGGGCGCACCTGGCCGATCAGCCTTCAGGCATGATCGTTCATGGGTCAATCGTCGCACAGTGATCGTGCAACTTCGATGTACCTTTAGACACTTGAGTTCCAAATGCAGGTATGCCGCACGTCCATTGACCGATGGTCTTCACACGGGTTCACGTGCGGCACGGCACCGTAAACCACGGTGGTACGATCGTAAGCGATGGCGGTGGCGCTCCAACCGGGCCGGTGTGGGAAATCGGCGGGAATATGCCCGCTCTCCATCGTCATTGCCGACACCGATAATGCCGTGTAAGACACTTCGTGACAGTGAAACAGGTCTACAAACAGGCGCATGGGTCGATTCACCAAGGCGATTTTCCGGTGCGGATTCCAAGTGGCGACGCCATGTGACACGATGGCGGTACCCGCCCGCGGGGCATCGACAGGTGCCTCGAACCCCCACCGCAGATTTTCTCATTGAAGCTCGATACCGTGGAAGAGCACGATACTTCATCATCGAAACTGATGACCCCGCTGGTCAGGTCACTGCCAGCCACCATTCCTTTCGTCGCGCCCGAGGCACTGGAACGCGTGCGCGGCAAACCCTTCGATGCCAGGCTCGGCGCCAATGAAAGCGCATTCGGTATTTCACCGGAAGCCGAACGCTGCCTGCAGGCCGCGCTGAGCGGCGGTGGATGCAACCGGTACCCGGACCCTGAGCACCATGAGCTGCGTACGGTGCTCGCGAGTCGTCATGGAGTGAGCATCGATGAGATCGTGGTCGATGCCGGTATCGACAGCCTGCTGGGTGTCGCGGTGCGCGTACTGGTGGCGCCGGGTGATGTGGCCGTGACTTCTGCAGGTGCCTATCCCACGTTCAATTATCACGTCAGCGGAGTCGGTGGAGACCTGTGCACGGTGCCGTATCGCGAGCTCCACGAAGACACCCGTGCGCTGCTGGCGGCAGCCGCGGAACATCGGGCCCGGATGGTCTATGTATCGAACCCGGACAATCCGATGGGCACGATGCTCGAACGGGATATCGTGTCGGCCAGCATCGAACAACTGCCCGCCGGCTGTGTGCTGGCACTGGATGAAGCCTATGCCGATTTCGTCGACGAATCTCTGTTGCCGCCGCTGGATACCGACAATGCTCAGGTGATTCGTTTTCGCACCTTCTCGAAGGCCTACGGGCTGGCGGGGCTGCGTATCGGCTATGCGATCGCCCACCGCGACCTGATCACCGGCATGAACAAGATCCGCAATCACTTCGGCGTCGGCCGCCTGAGCCAGATCGCCGCGTTGGCCTCGCTGCACGACGTCGGGTTCCTCGAGCGAGTGATCGATCGAGTCGAAGAGGGGCGGCAGCAAATCCATGCGCTTGCCATGGATCTCGAGCTGCCCAGCGTAGGCTCTTTCACGAACTTCGTGGCTGTCGATCTAGGTGATGCGAAGCACGCCAACCGTATTCAGCAGGCGTTGGGTGAAAGTGGTGTATTCGTACGCAAGCCTCAGGCAGCCGGGCTGGACAGCTTCCTGCGAGTCGGCGTGGGAACGGCAGACGAATATGCGTTGTTGAACAGGGCGCTGCGCGGTGCGTTGAAGCAACGTGGAGTATTTTGATACCGCATCACGTGTGCGGTGTCAGGTTTTGCCAGTACAGAACGGTAACGTCTCTCAGGCTAACTCGTCGTATATCCTCTGCGCTCACCAAGTGTGAACCAATCGACGTTGGGCTGACATTGCATGGATTCTCCTCTCTGCCGAAGGACTGGGCTGGCAGCCTATGTACCTGTTCTGCTGTTTCTCATTGCCGGCTTGGGCAGCGCTCAGGCGCTCGCTCTGCCGACGTTGACGCTCGAGGATGACGGTTGGCATCTGATCACCGTGCCGGCCGACCCCGGTGCGGATGGATCTCCCAGGGGCCTGTTCGGCGATGACCTGCCGGCGGACAGCTACGGCGGTGACGGGACCTGGGTGCTGTTCACCTATGATGCGGCCGCGGGGCAGTACGTCGAGGTCGGCGTCGATCAACCACTGGTCGCGAACACCGCCTACTGGATGATTCAGGCCACCGGTAGCTCAGTGGTCATCGATGTACCGGATTCGCTGAAACCGCCTGCTTCAGGGAAGGCTCCCGGGTGTATCGAAGGAGCGGTCTGCACGTCCAAGACGATTGCCGGCAAGGCGGACACGATGGTCTGGAACATGGTCGGCGTTGCGTCGGAGCTTCCCGTCGAATACACCTATACCCGTTTCGTGACGCCAGCCGACAGTTGCCGGAGCGGTTGCACGCCAGCCGAGGTCAGTGCTGCCGGTGTGGCCGCCGATCATGTCTACCGCTACGAATCTACCGGTGCAGAATCCGACTACAGTCGTGTCGAGGTCGGAGCCTCGTTGCAACCCTGGGAGGGGTACTGGTTATCGACGCTCGGTGCCGCCCCCAGCGCACAGTGGCTCCTGCCGTTGGGATCCGACAAGGCCAGGGACGAGGGTGGAGACCCTGACAGTGAGCCGAACCCGACAGAACGTGACGCCAATCGGCTGCTTGCACAGGGCAGTTTCGGTGCTACCGAAGCCACCATCGACGAAGTGCTGGAACTCGGTGGCGCGGCCGGATGGATCGACGCGCAGCTCGCGTTACCGGCGCAGTATCACCTGCCGATCGTCAAGCGTCTCTTTCCGGACGGCCATGGTCACCAGTCCGGACGCTACGAGGCGTTCTGGCAGCGTGCCCTGCGGGCTGATGATCAACTGCGTCAACGTGTGGCCTTTGCACTGAGCCAGATCATGGTGGTCTCCGACAAGAGCGATGCGATGGATGCTCACGGCAACATGTTGGCAGCGTATCAGGACATCCTGCTGAGACATGCCTTCGGTAACTACCGCGATCTGCTGCGGTCGATCACTTTGAACCCGGCCATGGGCGTGTTCCTGAGCATGCAGGGTAATGAGAAGCCAGATGCCGAGACCGGCAAGCGTGCAGACGAGAACTTTGCCCGCGAGGTGATGCAATTGTTCACCATCGGGTTGGATCCCCTGAACCTGGACGGTAGTTCGAGCGGATCGGAACCGACCTACACGCAGGCGGATGTCGAGAATCTTGCGCGCGTATTTACAGGATGGTCCTGGGCACGCGACGACTGGCGCGCCGGCAACAACCCTGGAGCCAACGGTGCCGAAGAAGAGGCGCGACTGCGCGAAAGCCCCATGAAGGCCTTCCCGGAGTATCACGATACCGACTCCAAGACCTTTCTAGGCAACACGTTTCCCGCCGGGCAGAGTGCACAGCAGGATCTGGACGCAGCCTTGGATACCTTGTTCAATCATCCCAACGTGGGCCCGTTCATCGGCAGGCAATTGATTCAACGGCTGGTCACGAGCAATCCGTCTCCAGCGTACATCAGCCGGGTTGCCGCCACCTTCAACGACAATGGCGCTGGTGAGCGTGGTGACCTGGCAGCAGTGGTTCGCGCCATTCTGCTGGATGCCGAAGCACGTGATCCGGGTATCAGCGAAAATGCAGAGTTCGGCAAGCTGCGCGAACCGATTCTGCGTTACGCCCATCTGTGGCGGGCCTTCGATGTCGCCGAGCCCATCAGGCCGAACAAGTACCAGGTCAGCCAGAATCCGCAGCTCGCACCGCTGACGGCGCCTTCGGTATTCAACTTCTTCAGCCCTGATTACAGCCCATCCGGCGCGATCCGACAGGCTGGACTCATCGCACCCGAATTCCAGATCAATTCCGAAACAGCCGCCAGCACTGTCAACGACGGCCTGATGCGGGTGGTACAGCATGGCGGATTCATCTATGAGTCTCCGACTACCCTCAAGCTGGACGACGAGCTCGAACTGGTCGCGGCAGAGCCCGCCGCACTGTTGGATCATCTCGACAGACTTCTGCTGGGCAGCCGCATGTCTGAAGCGCTGCGTTCGGTACTCACTGACTACATGGCGCAGAACAGTGGCGAGATCGATGATGAAAAACTGGTTCGCGATATCGTCGGTCTGGTGATCACGTCACCTGATCATGCTGTCCAACGCTGAAAGGGAACTCAGGATGAACAAGAAACTGACAAGACGCGACTTCTTGAAGCGAAACCTGGTGCTCGGTGGCGCACTGGCTACCGGCATGGATGTCCTCACCGCGCCGCGGCAGGCGCAGGCGGCATCGCTGGCAGGCTACAAGGCGCTGGTGTGTATCAACTTGGCCGGAGGTAACGATTCGTTCAACATGTTCGTGCCGACCAGCGCCACGGCCTATTCGGATTACGCGGACGCCCGGCAGTTTCTGGCGGTCGGGCGCAATAGCCTGCTGCCGGTCACGCCGGCTCTTTATTCCGATGGGCAAGCCTACGGCTTCCACCCGAGCATGCCGGAGGCTACTCGCCTCTTCGGCAGTGGCGAGCTTGCGGTGATCGGTAATGTCGGCTCCCTGATTCGACCCATCACCAAGGCGGAATACGAAGCAAGCAGCGGGTCGATTCCGTCGCACCTGTTTTCCCACAACGATCAGACCGATTCGTGGTTGTCAGCTGACGCGCGTGGCCGTGCTGCAAAGGGGTGGGCTGGACGCATGATGGATATCATGTATCCCGGGACGGCACCGAAACCTTCGCCCAGTATCAACCTGGGTGGCAACTCTATCTGGCAGGCCGGCGATCGGGTACGGGCGTTCGAGGTGGGAACCGACGGCGTTGGCGCGGTGCAGTTGCCAGACCATTCCGGACCCATGAAACTCAGTGATGCCTATGTGCTGGCTTATCAGAGCGCCTTTGACGACAACAACGTATTCGCCGCCGAGCATGCGAGAACGCTGGAGCGGGGTGTGGCCTTCGGTAACCTCGTCAACACTGCGCTGGGCTCGGCGCCACAATTCAGTACGACCTTCAACGACGACCCGCTGTCGCGGCAGTTGCAGACGGTAGCTCGGCTGATCGCGGTGCGTGATCAGCTG
>CBDCAW010000034.1:0-139710 GCA_965214025.1 Granulosicoccaceae bacterium | reverse complement strand
TCGCCGAGCTCAACGACCTGATCGCCGAGCGGCGAAAGGAGCTCGACGTCGCCGAGCGCGCGCTCGCGGGGCTCGCCCCGGAGCTCGCGCTCGAGCCCGACGGCACGCTCGGCAAGACGCTCGCCTCGCTCGTGCGCACGTGGGAGAAGCGCCGCGACGACGCCCGCGACGCGATCGAGATCGCCCGCTTCCAGATCGCCGAGCTGCAGGGCGACAAGTCGCTGCCGCGGACGATCTGGGAGGCGGTGCTCGGGTTCGTGACCGGGCGCGGCCTGACCCTCGTCCTCGCCGTCCTGGCCGCGCTCGGCGTCTGGGCCGCGATCCGCTTCCTGATGCGCGGCTACCGGAAGAAGCTCGTCGACAAGAGCGAGCCGGAGAGCCGCACGCGCTACCGCCTCGCCGAGTACAGCGTGCACGCGCTGACCTTCCTCCTGATCCTCGTCGCCGTGTTCGTCGTCTTCTACGAACGGGGCGACGTGCTGCTGCTCGGTCTTCTGATCCTGCTCATCGTCGGGCTCGCGCTCGGCGTCCGCCAGCTCCTGCCCCAGTACGTCCGCGAGGCGCGCCTTCTCCTGAACATCGGCCCGACGCGCGAGGCCGAGCGCGTCGTCTACCGCGGGCTGCCGTGGCGGGTCGAGTCGATCAACATGTTCACGATCCTTCGGAACCCCGAGCTCCACGGCGTGCTCCGGATACCGCTCGCCGAGTTCCACGGCCTGACCTCGCGACCGGCCGGCAAGGACCGCTGGTTCCCGACCGCCCGCGGCGACGTCGTGCTGTTCGAGGACGACCCGACGCCGTTCGAGGTCATCGATCAGAACCCCGACACGGTCGAGCTCCGCGAGAGAGGCGGGCAGATCCGCTCGATCCCGAGCGTGACGTTCTACAACACGACGATGACGAACCTGACGAGAAGCGGCACGTACGGCGTGACCGGCGAGTTCCGCGTCGACTACCGTCTCCAGGGCGAGGCGACGGAGGCGGTGCCGCGCGTGCTCCGGGACGCCGTCCGCGCCTCTCTCGGGGAGAGCGATCTCGCCGAGTTCGTCCGCGACGTGCTCGTCGAGCCGAAGGCGGCCGGCGACTCCTCGCTCGACTACTGGATCTTCGCGACGATGGACAGCCGCTCGGCGAAGTCCCACCTGCGCATCACGCGCATGATCCAGGGCGCGTGCATCGAGGCCTGCACCGAACAGGGCTGGACGATCCCCTACCCGCACCTCTCGCTCGTGACGAAGTCGGACGGGTCGGACGGGGCCGAACCGCGCTAGAACAGCGATTCCTGCCGCGGCACCGGCCAGGGCGGGAGCTCCGGCACGCGCGAGCGGCCGAGCCGTGCGCGCAGACGCTCGTGGAAGGTGCGCGCCTGCTCGGTGCAGTGAAGGTTGTTCGGGCAGTGGACCATGATCGTCGTCTCGTCGCCGCGCTCGATCATGGTCGCCGCCCGCGCCACCCAGTCGTCGATCCACCGGTCGTTGTCGAGGTTGTCGGGGTGCAGCACGACGCGCGCGAACGCGAGTCCCGCGTACACGGTGTCGAGTACCGGCACGTCGGGCTTCCGGTGCGCCGCGTTGACGACGTCCGGGTGCGAGAGATCCCCCCGGTAGATCGCCCGCGTGTCGAGCACCACGCGGCCGAAGCGGTAGCGCTCGAGCATCGGCTCGAGGCGCTCGGGTTCGGCGAAGAACACCGGGTGACGCACCTCGACGACGCAGCGGTGCACCTCGGCCAGTCGCGCGAACAGCGGCTCGAACGCGTCGAGCTCGGCGGGACCCGCGCGCTCGGGAAACTGCACGAGCAAGGGGCCGAGATGCTCGCCGAGCGGGCGGATCGCCGCGAGAAAGCGTTCGAGATCGTCCTCGGCCGGCGCGCGCTCGTGGGTGACGCTTCTCGGCAGCTTGAAGCTCATGCGGAAATCGCCGCCGTCGAGTGCCCGACGCCAGCCGGCGACGTTGGCCGGATCGGGAACGCCGTAGAACGTCGTGTTGCCCTCCACCGCGTTGAATACCGAGGCGTAGCTGGCGAGCATCGACGAGGCCTCGTCGAAGTAGACGCCCTTCCACTTCGGGTAGGCCCAGATGGGCAGACCGAGCCGGTACGGCATCGGCACGTTCACGAACGCTGTCCGGTGGCCGTGCACGCGCCGACGAAGCCGTTACCGGTAACTGTAACGGTGTCATCGACATCGATATCGATGAAGGAATCGGCGAGGAGAGCGCCTTTCGACATGCCGTGGCGGGCTTCCGCGAATCGCTGGACGAAGATGCGGAAAATATCACTATCCAGATCGGCAAAGCGCGCTCCATACTTCAGCACCGTTCCCGATGCGCCTCCACCTTCGATCGGTCGGCACGTTCGTGACGACCCGCCCCTCCCTCCTCGATGCCTCGACGCAGCCGACACACCAAGGAAGAGCTGCAAATGCTGATCGTCGAGTCGACTCTCGCGCTCGTACGCGAGCACGGAGCGGGTGACGTCACCGCGAGACGCATCGCCGAGGCCGTGGGCTACACGCCCGGCATGCTCTACGCGGCGTTCACGAACCTGCAGGAGATCTTCCTGCACGTGAACGCGGTGAGCCTCGGAACGCTGCACGATCTCTGCGCCGACGCCTGCCGCGAGGCCGACGGACCGGAGGCGAGCATGCTCGCCATGAGCCTCGCCTACCTCGCCTTCGCCGAGGACAACACCCACCAGTTCGACCTGCTGTTCCGGCGGATAGAACGACGCGAGACGGGTCTGCCGGAGGCGTTGTCGCAACGCATCCGACCGCTCCTCGTGCTCATCGAGCGCCAGCTCGTGGCACTCGCGCCGTCGGCCGACGAGGATCGGGTGCAGGTCGGCGCGCGGGTGTTGTGGTCCGGGGTGCACGGCACGGCCGAGCTCGCGCTGTCGCGCCAGCTCTACCTCGATCGTCCGCACGCCGACCGGGTGATCATCGAGATGCTCATCTCGAGCTTCGTCGCGAGCTGGCGCGAAACGCCCGCGTGAGCGGTCTCGGCCCGCCCCCGCCCGGCTGTCGCCTCAGCGGGCGCCGCGGCCGGCGAGAAAGCCCTCGACCTCCTCGATCGTCGGCAGGTCCGCGCCGCTTCGCGTGCACGTGATCGCGGCGGCCGCCGTCGCGAAACCGGCGAGCTCCTCGAGATCGACGTCGTCCGGACGGAGCGTGCCGCCGCTCATCGCCCCCAGGGCACCGAGCCGGTGCAAGGTCGCCGCCTGGAAGGTGTCCCCCGCCCCGACCGTGTCGCGCACGTCCACGCGCACGCCCGGCACCTCGGCCACGCGACCGTCCGCGGCGTAGGCGAGCGCGCCGTCGCCGCCGCGCGTGACGAGCACGAGCCCCGCACCCCGGCCGAAGGCATCGGCGGCGAAGGCGTCGAACGCGTCGCGCCCGCGCCTCCCGCCCCCTTGCAGCGCGGCGATGTCCTCGTCGCTTGCCTTGATCACGTCGGCCACGGCGGCGATCTCGCCGAACCGCGTCCGCCAGACGTCCAGGTCCGGCTCGATCGGCAACCGGATGTTCGGGTCGTAGCTGATCAGGCGTCGCGCCGACTCGCGCCTGAGGAGCGCGAGCAGCGCGCCGGCGGTCGGCTCGACGACGGTGGAGTAGGAGCCCACGTGCACGACCTCGAGCGCGTCGGGCAGGTCCTCGGGGAGCTCGTCCCGGCCGATCGAGACGTCGGCGGTGCCGGCGATGTGGAAGACGTAGCTGGCCGCGCCCGAGGCGTCCGTCTGCACGATCGCGAGCGTGCTGTTGCGCGTCGTCGGCAGGACCCAGTCGAGCGAGACGCCGTTGGCGTCGAGGAAGGCGCGGATGCGCTGCCCGAACGGATCGTCCGAGTTCTTGCACAGGTAGCCCGTTCGGTTGCCGAGCCGGGCGAGGCCGACGGCGACGTTCAGGGGCGAGCCGCCGACGTGGCCGTCGAGACGGATGCCGGCGACGTCGTCGCCCGGGACCGCGAACAGATCGAACAGGGCGTCGCCGCAGCAGAGGTACAAGGGCGTTCTCGCGAGGGGGTTGCGAACGCGATTATGTCACGCGCTCGCACGCCGTCAGCCGGTCCACTCCCTGATCCGCCGCGATCGTGCCCCGCACGGTCGAGCCGGCCGCGTAGCTCCGGTTCTTGCCGTGAAGCTTGCCCGCCACCAGCGCGAGATCCGCACGCGTCATCGACGCCTCGATCGGCTCGCCGTCCTCGCGGTTCGCCGCCCCCGCCGTCACGCCGATGCGGTGGGCGACGCCGTCGACGACGATCGGGCGAGCGACGAGGGAGGCGCGGATCGCCTCGACGACACTCATGGCCGAGAGATCGCCGTCGAGCCCGAGCTCGAGCGCGAACTCGTCCCCGCCGAGCCGCCCGATCGTCGATCCGCGCGGCGCGGCGCTGTTCATGCGCCGCACGATCTCCTGCAGCACGCCGTCCCCGGCCGCGTGCCCGAACGCGTCGTTGACCCTCTTGAACCCGTCGAGATCGAACGCGACGAGAACGCGCTTCGCCCGCCGCGCGAGCGTCAGACGAGCCCGGTCGCGCTCGCCCAGACGGCACTCGAACCCCGAACGGTTCATCGCCCCCCGTCAGCGGATCGACCCGTCGCCTCGCGGCGAAGATCGCGGATCAGCGCGACCAGTCCCAGCGCGGCGGCGATGGTGAACGCGGAGACGGCGGGCACCAGCACGTGCCTGGCCACCGGCGGCATGTCACCACCGAGCCACAGCAGCAGCACGGTGATCGCCTGCTCGACGAGAACGACCGTGACCACCAGCGCCTGCAGCCGGCTCGAGGAGGCCACGCCGCGGGGCAGTACGCGGAGACGTCCGAGTGCGCCCTTCAGGCGCTCGTCGAACGACGCGCGAGGTCGCCGGCGTGGCGGACGCGAGCCGAGAGTTCGTGGTGTGGCGGGAAGCATGGAATGACGACGGTCTTGCTGGAATTCCCACGGACCTTCCAGTTACCGAGCCAGATTCCTCGCCTCCCGCGCACCCTTGCAATCGTTACACTTGTCCATGATTCGGCCCGATGGGCCGACGATCGCGGACGAGACGAGACCGTTGCTTGGCGGCCACGAGCCCCCGTGCCGCGCCGTTTCGGCCCCTCACCGCGCTTCCCGGATACGCCGCCGATCGTCTCGTGCCGCGCCTCGCGGATGGCAGGCGCGTAACAGGGTTAACCGGCTGTCGGACGTTCTGGCACGGAGATTTCCCGCTCGCGGCGCCCCCCGAGCACGCGTTCCGCCTCGAAGCAGCGCACCGTGCGCGGACCGACGGTGCGCACCGGCGGGTAGCGCTCGTCGCAGTCCGCGACACGGTACGTGCAGCGCGGGTGGTAGTGACATCCGGAGGGGGGGTGGATCGGATCGGGCACCTCGCCCCCGTCGGTGGCGTGCTCGCGCCCGAAACCGTCGAGGCGCGGGGCGGCGTCGAGCAGCATGCGGGTGTAGGGGTGGGCGGGCTCGCCGAAGACGCTCTCGCGCGGCGCCGACTCGACCAGCCTCCCGAGGTACAGCACGCCGATCGTGTCGGCCATGTAGCGCACGACCGAGAGGTCGTGGGTGATGAAGAGATACGTCAGCCCGAGATCCTTCTGCAGGTCCCGCATCAGGTTCAGCACCTGCGCCTGCACCGAGACGTCGAGCGCGGAGGTCGGCTCGTCGCAGACGATCAGCTCGGGCTCGGAGGCGAGCGCGCGGGCGATGCCGATGCGCTGACGCTGGCCGCCGGAGAACTCGTGCGGGAACTTCGCGGCGTCCGCCGCCGACAGCCCGACCTGCTCGAGGAGCTCCCCGACGCGCCGCTCGACACCGCCCCGACCCGTCGCGAGCGAGAACACGCGCACCGGCTCGCCGACGATGTCGAGCACCCGCCAGCGCGGGTTGAGGCTCGCGTAGGGGTCCTGGAAGATCATCTGGACGCGGCGGCGGAACGCGGTCAGCGCCGCGGCCGACGCGTTCGCGGGGGTCGGTGCCGTCGATCCGCACCGCCCCGTCGCTCGGGGCGAGCAACCCGACGATCATCTTCGCGATCGTGGACTTCCCCGAGCCCGACTCGCCGACCAGCGCGTAGGTCTCCCCCCGACGCACGGGCGGAAGCTGACGTGTCGTCGACGGCGGTCAGGATGCGGTTTCGGCTCGCGCCGGACGACCCGGTTGAGCCACGCGCTCGACACGTCGAAGCGGCGCGACAGCCCGTCGACCTCGACCAGGCGTGTCGCTCGGCGACCCGGCTCCGAGGCTCGTTCGACGGCTCGTCCGGCACCCGCGTCGCGCCGCTCACGGGGCGAGCCCCCGCCACGCGCCGCCCTCGGCCCCTTGCGCGTCCCACCGGCGGGTGCAGCCAGCACCAGACCCGCGTGTCCGCGCGCGACGCGGGCGTGCGGGCGCTCGGCGGGCGCAGCGCGTCGTCGCCTCGGGGCAGCGCGGGTGGAACGCGCAGCCGGCGGGCACCGCGGTCAGCCCGGGCATCGCGCGCCGGGATCTGCGCGAGGCGCTCGCGCGGATCGCGCCCGGGGGAGGCGTCCGGCGTCGCCCCCATCAGGCCGCGCGTGTAGGGGTGCAGCGCCTCGGTCAGCACCTGACGGGTCGACCCGACCTCGGCGGACGCGGTCCGGCGTAGAGCACCGCCACCCGATCGGTGGGTCTCGGCGATCACCCCCATGTCGTGGGTGACGAGCATGACCGCCGACGCCGCGCTCGGTGCAGAGCCTCCTGAGGAGTGCGAGGATCTGCGCCTGCACCGACACGTCGAGCGCCGTCGTCGGCTCGTCGGCGATGACGAGCTCGGGCTCGCCGATCAGCGCGAGCGCGATCACGACGCGCTGACGCATGCCGCCGGAGAACTCGTGCGGCCAGGCGTCGAGGCGCTCGGCGGCCGCTGGGATGCCGACGTCGACGAGCGCGCGCGGAGCCGCCCGCTCGCGCGCCCTCGGTGCGCGAGACGTCGAGGTGCGCGAGTGCGGTCTCGGCGAGCTGGTCGCCGATCGTCTTCAACGGGTTCAGGCTCGTCGAGGGGTCCTGGAACACGGTGCCGACGGCGCGCGCCGCGCACGCGCCGGAGCGCGTTCTCGCCCATCGTGTCGAGCCGGGTGCCCGCGAGCGCGACACGCCCGCCGCCGATTGCGCGCCGGACGATCGAGCAGCCCGATGATCGCCGCCCCCGTGATCGACTTCCCGGCCCCCCGACTCGCCGACGACGCCGAGGATCTCCCCGCGGTGGATCGTAAAGCTGACGCCGTCGACCGGGCGCAGCGTGCCGTGCCGGGTCGGGATCTCGACCACCAGGTCCTCGACCTCGAGGAGCGGCGCGTCGTCGCTCGCGCGATCGTCCATGTCAGCGGCGCCTCGGCACGTCAGCGGAGCTTCGGGTTCAGGACGTCGCGGAGCCAGTCGCCGAGCAGGTTGACCGACAGCGCGCGAGCGCGAGCAGCGTCAGCGACGGGAACAGGAGGATCCACCATTCCCCGGAGAACAGGTAGTCCTGACCGATGCGGATCAGCGTGCCGAGCGAGGGGCTCGTCGGCGGCGCGCCGACGCCGAGGAAGGACAGCGTCGCCTCGGTGATGATCGCGAGGGCCAGGTAGATCGTCGCGATGACGAGCACCGGTCCCATGACGTTCGGCAGGAGGTGGCGGAACAGGATCGCGCCGGGTTTCCTGCCGATCAGCCGCGCGGCCTGCACGTAGTCCTTTCGCGACTCGACCATCGCCGAGCCCCGCACCGTGCGCGCGAACTGCACCCATTCGGACAGCCCGATCGACAGGATCAGCACCCAGACGGCCATCTGCTCGCGGCTCTCGGGCGGGAGGAGCCCGCGCGCGACGCCGAAGATCAGGAGCGCGACGAGGATGGACGGGAACGTGAGCTGGATGTCGGCGACGCGCATGATCAGCGCGTCGACCCAGCCGCCGACGTAGCCCGCGACGAGCCCGAGGGTCACCCCGAGCACCGCGGCGAAGGCGACGGCGGCGAGCCCGATCAGGAGCGAGAGCCGCATGCCGTAGAGGATCGTCGAGAACACGTCGCGCCCCTGGTCGTCGGTGCCGAGCCAGAAGACGGCGCCCGATCCCATGCCCTCGGCCATCGGTGGCGTGAAGCCGTCCATCAGGCTCAGCGAACCCGGATCGAACGGCGTGTGCGGGGCGATCCAGGGGGCGGCCACGGCGGCGACGACGAGCACGAGGAACACCAGGGTCGCGAACATCGCGACCGGCGAGTGGCGGAACGACCAGGCGATGTCGCTCCGCCATGCGCGGGCGAACGCGCCCGATCGTGCCGTCTCGGGTGACGCGCCGGTGACGGGTGCGCCGTCCGGAGCGGTGCCGCCGGCGTCCGGTCGCGCGCTCATCGGGGAGTCCCCGCGGCCGACGTGCCGATCCGGCCCCTCACGCCCGCCCCGCCGGCCGTTCGACGCGGAGCCTCGGGTCCACGACCGCGTACAGCACGTCGACGACGAGGTTGATGCAGACGAACAGGACGCCGACGAGCAGGAGGTAGGTCGCCATGACCGGGATGTCGACGAACTGCACGGCGTTGATGAACAGGAGCCCCACGCCCGGCCACTGGAACACGGTCTCGGTGACGATCGCGAACGCGGTGATCTGCCCGAGCTGCAGCCCGATGATCGTGATGACCGGCACGAGCGTGTTCTTCAGCGCGTGCCCGAAGTTCACGGCTCGCTCCGAGAGCCCTCGGGCGCGCGCGAAGCGGATGTAGTCGGTGCGCAGCACCTCGAGCATCTCGGCGCGCACGAGCCGCATGACGAGCGTCATCTGGTAGAGCCCGAGGGTCAGTGCCGGCAGGATCATCGACTTCAGTCCCGACGCCGTCACGAGCGAGGAACGCCAGCCGAAGAGCTCCCCGGTCGCCCCGCGCCCGAACGAGGGCAACCAGCCGAGCTCGACGGCGAACAGCCAGATCAGCAGCACGCCGATCAGGAAGGTGGGCAGAGACACACCGATCAGGGAGGCCGACATGATCGTGTGCGCGAGCCAGCCGTCGCGGCGGATCGCGGTGTAGACGCCGAGTCCGATGCCGGCGACGGTGGCGAACACGGCCGAGACGAGCGCGAGCTCGAGCGTCGCGGGCAGGCGCTCGGCGATCATGTCGGCGACGGGCACGCCGTTCCGGTACGAGATGCCGAACTCGCCCCGCACCGCGTCGCCGACGAAGCGCACGAACTGCAGCGGCACCGGATCGTTCAGACCGAGCCCCTCGCGAAGCGCCACCCGATCGGCCTCCGTGGCCTCCTGCGGCAGCATGGCCTCGAGCGGGTCGCCGATGAAGCGGAACATCGCGAACGCGATGAACGCGACCACGAACAGCACCAGCACCCCCTGCAGGGCGCGCCGCACGACGTAGGCGAACACCGGGCTCCGCTACCCGCTCGTCCGGCGCGCCTCCCGGACGATCAGTCCGCGTAGCTCAGGAACTTGAAGTGCGGCTGGTCCTCGGGCTGGACGTCGAACTCGATCGACTCGTTCATGCCCCAGTTGAGCACCTGGTTGTGGATCGGGAGGTAGATCGTGTCCGATTGCACCTGCTCCCAGATCGCCGCGACCGTCTCGTTCCGCGCGTCGAGATCGGTCTCGGAGGACAGGCTCTCGATCATCTCGTCCACCTCCGCGTTCGAGTAGCCGGTCGCGTTCCACGAGCCACGATCGTCGGTCGGGGTGTGCACGAGGAAGTTGAACACGTACTCGGAGTCGAACGTCGGAACCCCCCAGCCGAGCAGGTAGAAGTCGGTGGTCTTGGTCTCGATCAGCGGGAAGTGCTGCGCCTTCGGTTTCGAGTCGAGATTCACGGTGACGCCGGCGCGGGCGAACATGCCGACGACCGCCTGGCAGATCCCCTCGTCGTTGACGTAGCGATCGTTCGGGCAGTCGAGCTGGACGGTGAAGCCGTCGGGGTAGCCGGCGTCGGCGATCATCTGCTTCGCCGCCGCGGCGTCACCTTCGGGCAGGGCGGCGAGCGCCTCGTTCCAGCCGTTGACGAACGGGGGAATGATGACGCCGGTGGGGTCGGACTGCTCGCGCATGACGACCCGCTGGATCGCCGCCGGATCGATCGCGAGGTTCATCGCCTCGCGCACCTCGGGTTTCGGCGAACGGGTTCTCGCCGTCGATGTCGTCGGACTCGAGATCGTCCGCACCCTGGTTCATGCCGAGGAAGATCGTCCGGTTCTGCGGGGCGTTGCTGACCTTGAGCCCGTCCTGCCCCTCGACGCGACCGATGTCCTGCACCGGCACGTCCTGGATCAGGTCCACCTCGCCGGAGAGAAGGGCGGCGACGCGCGTGGCCGCCGACTGGATCGGCGTGTAGACGATCTCGGTGACCTCGAGCGGGAACGTGCCGATGCCCCAGTAGTCGTCGAACGCCTCGAGCACGGTGCGCTCGTCGACGGTGCGCGACGCGAGCCGGTAGGCGCCCGTGCCGTTGACGTTGGAGGCGGCGAAGTTGTCGCCGCCGTTGGCGAAGTCCTGCGGGTCGGCCGCGTCGTTCTCCGTGGTCCAGCCCTCGTCCATCACGAACAGGTTCGTCAGGTTCGACGGCAGGAGCGGGTTCGGCCCGTCGGTCACGATCTCGACGGTCAGGTCGTCGACCTTCCGGACCTCGGCGACCGAGGTCAGGAGCTCCTTCATCGCCGACGTGGGCTTGCGCGCCCGCTCGAACGAGAACACGACGTCGTCGGCGGTGAAGTCCTCGCCGCCGTGGAAGGTCACGCCCTCGCGGAGCGTGAAGCGCCAGACGTTCGGATCGTCGGTGACGGCCCAGTCGGTGGCGAGCGCGGGGATGATCTCGCCGGCCATGTCGCGCTGCAGGAGCCCCTCGTACATCTGGTGGGCGAGCGTGTGGGTCGGGCCCTCGTTCTGGGCGTGCGGGTCGAGCGTCAGCGAATCCCCGGCCCGCGCCCAGCGGAGCGTCTCGGCGGAGGCGGCGCCGCCGAGGACGGCGAGCGCGACGCCGACGGCGAGGGCGACGGGGCGGCGGGACGGGCGAACGGCGAGAGACATGGCGGGGGCTTCCGGTGCGTGGCGATGGGGCCAAGGGTGCCAGTCGCTCACGCCCGCGACAAGCGTCGCGATCGGAAACGCCGCCGACGCGGCGCTCTCCCGCCGCTCTCCTCCAGCGTCGGAGCCGCCGCCCGAGACACGGCCGAAGCCGCGACCGGGCTTCCGCTACAGCACGCCGAAGGCGAGCACGGCGTTGGCGACCTTGCGGAATCCGGCGATGTTGGCCCCGCGGGCGTAGTTGACGAAGTCGCCCTCGTCGCCGTCCGCGCAGGCAGCGCTCGTGGATGCCGCGCATGATGTCGCGGAGCTCGTCGCTCAGCACCTGCTTCTCCCACGAGCGCTTGGAGGCGTTCTGGCTCATCTCGAGGCCCGACAGCGCGACGCCGCCCGCGTTCGCCGCCTTCGCCGGTCCGAACAGGATCCTCGCGTCGAGAAAGCGCTTGATGCCGCTCGTGACGGTCGGCATGTTCGCCCCCTCGGAGACGGCCGCGCAGCCGTTGGCGAGCAGCGTCGCCGGCCGCGTCCGCGTCGATCTCGTTCTGGGTGGCGCACGGCAGCGCGACGTCGCAGGGGACGCTCCACGGACGCTCCCCGCGTGGAAGGTCGCGCCGAACGTCGTCCGCGTACTCGCTGATGCGACCGCGCCGCTCGCCCCTTCAGGAGCCTTGACCCAGTCGATCTTCTCCCGGGTGAGGCCGGCCGCGTCGTGGACGAAGCCCTGGGAGTCCGACAGCGTGACGACCTTCGCCCCTTCCTCCACCGCCTTCTCGGCCGCGTGCAGCGCGACGTTGCCGGAACCGGAGACGACGACCGTCCGGCCGTCGAGCGACTCGCCGCGGTTCTTCAGCATGTTCATGAGGAAGTAGACGCAGCCGTAGCCGGTCGCCTCGGTGCGCATGACGCTGCCGCCGTAGTCGAGTCCCTTGCCGGTCAGCACGCCCTCGAACTCGCCGGTGATGCGCTTGTACTGCCCGAACAGGAAACCGATCTCGCGCGAGCCGACGTTGATGTCCCCGGCCGGCACGTCCGTGTTCGCGCCCACGTGCCGGTACAGCTCGGTCATGAACGCCTGGCAGAAGCGCATGACCTCGTGATCGGACTTCCCGTGCGGGTTGAAGTCGGAGCCCCCCTTGCCGCCGCCGAGCGAGAGCCCGGTCAGGGCGTTCTTGAAGGTCTGCTCGAAGGCGAGGAACTTCAGGATCGACTGGTTGACCGACGGGTGGAAGCGGAGCCCGCCCTTGTAGGGTCCGATGGCGTTGCTGTTCTGGATCCGGTAGCCGCGGTTGACGCGGATGTTGTTGTCGTCGTCGTGCCAGCAGACCCGGAAGGAGACGACGCGGTCGGGCTCGGCGAGACGCTCGAGCACCTGCTGCTCGAGGTAGGCGGGGTGGTCCTGCATCCACGGGACGATGTCCTCGGCGACCTCGCGCACGGCCTGCAGGAACTCGCTTTCCCCGGGGTTGCGTTTCTCGAGACCGCTCATGAAGGTCTCCAGGCTGGTGGCTCTCTGGCTCATGGGGTCTCTCGCTCCCGATGTCGGACAAGTGAAGCGGAGTCGGCCGACAGCCACCGACGACACGGCAAGCCCGGCACTCCGCACGATCGATCGCGCTCCGAAGCGCGCACGATCGCCGGCGCTCGAAGCGAGCTCCAGTATGAGCTCGCCCGCCCGATCCGCCCCTCGCCGAACGTCTGGGTGTCGCGCCCCCCTTTCGGAGAGGTTCGTCGCTTTCCCACGCGCCCTGCACGCCGCCTCGCCTCGATCTCGCCGCCTTCGGCCGACCCTCACCGTCCTCTCGCCGCTCCGCATCGCGATCTCGCGATCGACGGGTCCGGCTCCGGTCCCGTCATCGCCCACCACGACCCGACCTCGAGCCGACGCGGTCGCCGCCCGCTCGTGTATCGCCGCCGCCCGGCCGCGCGAGGGATGGCACGAGCGCTGCTCCTCACCCTGCAGGACACACTCTCGGAGAGACTCTCGTCGATGTCGGTCGTACCGATCGGAAGAGGACGCTGGCCGGGCGGACGCGGCAGCCGTGCATCGTTCGCGCGCCGCTTCGGTGCGGCACGAACCGCCACGCTGCACGCCGCCCTGACCGGTGGAGACCCCCTGGCGGACGCGCTCGTCGCGATCGACGGCGCGCGCGGCGTCGAGGTGCGCCGTCAGGTGGCGCGGGGCCTCGTCGAGGGTCTCGCGTCGCTGGAGGATCCCGACGAGAGCGTCGCGGCGCTGCTCGCCGACGTGGAAGCCGTCCCGCCCCACGTGGACGAGGCGCTGATCCGCTCGGGCCCGCCCGGCTGGTACGCGGTGCCCCTGCCGGTGCACCTCGCGTCGATGAGCGCCGGCGCCCTGGTCGGGCTGTACGCGTCACCGTCCATCGCCGGCGTGCTGACCTCGACGCGCTGTCTGCTCAACGACACCGAGCACCGCCTGCGCGAGACCGCCCGGTGGCTGTCGACGGCGATGCTGCCGGGTTCGCTCGCCCCCGGCGAGGCGGGCTACGTGGCGACCGTGAAGGTGCGCCTGCTGCACGCCCACATGCGCCGGGCCGCGCGCCGCCGCGGGCACGACGAGCGGACGTGGGGGGCGCCCGTCAGCCAGGCGGACCTCGCCTTCACGTGGCTCGGGTTCACGTTGACGAGCATGCGCGCGGAGGCGTCGGCGGGGTTCGGGCTGACGGCGTCCGAGATCTCCGGGAACTACCGCTACTGGTGGCAGCTGGCGCACCTGCTCGGCATCGACGCCGCGCTCGTCGGCTCGGTGTGCGACCACGAGGGTGCCGAGCGGCTCGAGCGGATGCTGCGGGCGACGCTCGGCGACACCGGGCACGAATCGGCCGACCTGACCGAACGCACGCTGCGCGTGGCCGCCGAGGAGCTCGAACGGATGATCCCGCTGCCCGGCGGCACCGGAGACGACGTGCTGCGCGCGCTCGTCGGGCGCTTCCACGGCGCGGCGAACGCCGAGGCGCTCGGTGCCGGCCGGCCACCGGCGATCGCCTCGCTGCTGACGCCGGTCGCCGCCGCCGCTCGCCTCCACCGCAACGTGTCGAGGCGCGACACGACCCGCTGGCAGTCGCTCTGCACGGGCCGCGTGGACGAGGCGATCGCGCTGGCCGAGGCCGCCCCGACCGACGAACCGGACGCGTACGAGCGGCTGGCGGAGACGCTCGACGCGTCCACGGCCTGCACGAGGTTCGCCGCGCCGGACGCGCCCGGCGAGGCCGCCGGAGGCTGCCCGCGCGGCGGCCTGCCCGAAGCGGCCTGAGAGGTCCGGGCGTCTCGGGCGTCCTCGCGTCCCGCGACGACCCGAGGGCCCCGGTGCGTCCCGGGTCGTGGCCGGCCCGACCGAAAGCGTGAAGCGCGCCACGCTCGCGAGTCGATCGCTGGCACGCTATTTCCTAGGGTAACGCCGTGTTACTTCCGGGGCGACATCCGTCGAGGACGACTCGATGCGGCGCTCGGCCTCCTCTCCGCCGCCGGTCCGAGCCGGCGGCCCGCATGGCGTGCGTGATGTCCGCGAGAACCGCTCCGAACACCGACCTTCCGGACCGCCGACCGACGCGCGGCGCGGTGCTGCTCGTGCTGTGCTCGTCGCTGTTCGGCGCGCCGTGCGCGCAGGCTCTCGAGCTCGGCCCGCTGAGCGTCCACTCGACGCTCGGCGAGCGGCTGAGCGCCGAGGTCGAGATCGCCTCGACCGACGGCGACGATCTCGACGGAATCCGGGCCTCGCTCGCCGACATCGCCACCTACGAGCGGTTCGGCGTGGCGCGACCGGACGTGCTGTCCACCGTCGACATCTCGCTGCGGACGGACGAGGGCGGGACGCCGGTCGTGCGCATCCGCTCGAGCGCGCCGGTCCACGAGCTGTTCCTGAACGTTCTCCTGCGGATCGAGGAGCGGGACGTCCAGCTGATCCGCGAGGTGGCCATCCTTCTCGACCCGCTCGTCACGCAGGCGATGCCGGAACGGACCGACGGGAGCGCCCTCGCCACCCCCTCCGCCGACACCGCCTACACCGTTCGGGCGGGCGACTCGCTGATGAGGATCGCCGAGCGCTTCGCGCCGCCGGCGACGAGCGCGGAGCAGACCGCCGTCGCGCTCTACGAGGCCAACCCCGAGGCGTTCCTCGGCTCGATACACCGTCTCATCGTCGGCGCGAGCCTGACCCTGCCTTCCGCGGAGGCGGCGCGGGCGCATTCGCCGCGGGCCGCGCGCCGCGTCATCCGGACCGGCATCGAGGCGTTCCAGCGCCGGCTCGCCGGAGACGATCCGCTCCCCGCCGACACGACGGCCCGGTCCGGTGACGCGACGGCGCGCGCCGGATCGCCGGACGGCGGCACCGCGGCCTTGCCTCTCCCGGCCGATCTCGCCGTCCTGCCGCTCGAGGACGACCTGGCCCTGCAGGACTTCCAGGCCGTCATCGTCAACCTCAAGGGCAACCTGTACGAGCTCCAGGGAACGCTGGACGAGCGCATCGAGCGGCTCGACGGCCTGCACGCGCGGGTCGACGAGCTGATCGGCGAACGGGTCAGGATCCGGGAGAGCGCCGAGCGCGACGCCCCGACGGTCGGCGGCGCCGAGCAGGTTGCCGACGAGGCCGAGGCCGCCGCGCGGGCGGTCGAACGCGCCGCCGCAACCGCCCGACGTGTCACCGCGCCGGCCACGGAGCGCGCTGCCGAGCTCGAGAAGGTCTTCGCGGAAGATGCGGAAAAGAGGATCGCGACGGCGGACGTCCGGCCGGCGCCCGGGACGGCGAAGCCGCAGGCGCCGGCATCGGAGGCGACGGAGCGGTCGGCACGGTCCGGTCCGGGAGAGACCGCCGGGCCGGATCGCGGGGAAGCGTCGGACGCGACGGTCGAGGTGTCGCCCGCTCCGCTCGCGCGCGACGGCCTTCCGCCCGTCGACGCGACCGCTCCGACGTTCGCCGGGGTTGCCGGTCTCGAGTCGCTCGTGCGGAGCGGCGCCCCCGACGAGACGACGAAGGATTTCGCGCCGATCCCGTCGGACGCGCCGGGCGCGGCCGAGACGGGCGATGCCGACGTACGGGAAGACGCCGACGACACGGCACGTTCCGGCGATCCGGGGACGGCGAGCGCGGCGTCGCCGGTCGATGGGCGACCCGACGTCGGCTCGGACGAACGCCGGAGCCTCGACGTCTCGTCGATCCGGAGCGCCCTCTCCGGCTGGACGCTGGACAGGTCCATGCAGGTCCTTCGCGACGGCGGTCTGCTCGCGCTGGCGCTGTGCCTGGTCTTCGTGCTCGTCGGCCGCCGATACCGCAAGCGTGGCGATCCGCGGGACGTGCCCCTCAACGATGACGCGGCACTCGATCTCTACCTGAGCCAGTCGAGCGACGCGCAACTGGACGCGGAGACGCTGCGATCGCTGCTCGAGCGCGCGCCGGACAGGCAGGACATCCGGCTCCGTCTGCTGGAGCGGTACGCCCGCGACGGCTCGATGACGCAGTTCGCCGCCGAGGCGCAGGTCATGTACCGGATGACCCTCGGCAACACGCCGGAATGGTACCGCGTCGTGGAGCTGGGTCTCGAGCTCGACGCCGACATCGACTTCTACCGCGTCGCGAACGACGACCCGTTCGACCTGAAGCTGGACCTCGGCCTGAGCGACGAGGACCGGGTGTCCAGCGTTCCCGGCGGCACGGACGTGGGCCGAGGCGATCGCTTCGCGCCGGTCGTCTCGTTCGCCGAGTTCTTCGCGCAGAACAACGTCGTGGACAAGAGCGACGAGGGAGCGCCGTTCGACGAGGCGACGACCCCGGACGGCGCGCCCGACGAGAGCCCGCGGGGCCCGGAGGGCGTCTCTCCGGCACGAGCGGACGACACCTCGCCGGCACCGCCGGAGGACTTCGGGGCGGCACCGCCGGCGGACTTCTCGCCGGTATCGCCCGAGGAGTTCTCGCCGCTGCCCCCATCCGATCTCGCGCCCGCCCCTTCGGCGAACGTCACGCCGGTACCGCTCGCCGAACGTCCCGTCTACGTGCCGGAGGACCCCGCGGAGCTCATCGCGATCTCGGTCAACTACGCCTACGGCGTCGACAAGCTCGGCTTCGATCTCGGCGAGCCCGACGATCTCGACACGGCGATGGACATCGACTCGTCGCGGCCCGAGCCCGAGCCCGAGCCCGAGCCCGAGCCCGAGTCGATGCCGGAGCCGACTCTGGAGGCGATGCTGGAGTTCGAGCCCGAGTCTGAACCCGAACCCGAGTCCGAGCTCGAACTCGAGCCCGAGTCGGAGAAAGCCGACTTCCTGCCGACGCTCGAGTTCGACGACGACGCCGGAATCGACGAGCACGACACGCGTTCCGACGCCACCGACGCGGCGGCGGACGACATGATGTCGATCGTCGCGGACGCCGCCGCCGAGCCGGTCCGGCGACACGACGACGTCGCCGCCGAGTTCATGGACTTCGAGTCGTCGATGGCGTCGAACGAGGGGTTCGCGATCCTCGAGGACGAGGCGGAAGACGACGACGACCTGGTGATCGACGTCGCGTTTCAGCGCGACGACGTGGGGCTGCAGCTCGATCTGGCGGAAACCTACGCCGAGAACGGTTGCGACGAGAAGGCCCGGCGGCTGCTCGACGAGATCCTGCCGCGAGCCGACGCCGATCAGCGAACGCGGGTCGACGCGCTGATCGAACGCCTGTCGGGGCGGCAGGAGCCGGATCGCTCCACGGGGGTAGCGGTCAGGGCCCACCGTCGTTCACGGAACCGGGCGCCCTCTCGTCGACCAGCTTGAACACCGTGACCGCCTCGGTCAGCTCCCGCGTCTGACCCTCCAGCCGGGCCGCCGCCGTGACGATGCCGTCGACGAGGCGAGCGTTCTCGCGGGTCGCCTCGTCCATGCCCGAGAACACCTCGCTCGCGTTCGTGACGCCCGCACGCTGCGCGTCGCTCGCCGCGCTGATGCCGCCGATGAGCTCGGTGACGCGGGTGATCGCGCCGACCACGTCGTTCATCGTGGAACCGGCCCGCCCCACCAGCTCCTCCCCGTGGGTCACGCGCTGGACGCTGGTCTCGGTCAGCGCGTTGATCCTGCGCGCCGCCTCCGCCGAACGCCCGGCCAGGCTCCGGACCTCGCTGGCGACGACGGCGAAGCCGCGACCCTGCTCGCCGGCACGCGCGGCCTCGACGGCGGCGTTGAGCGCGAGGATGTTGGTCTGGAACGCGATGTCGTCGATGACGGCGATGATGTCGGAGATCTCGCGCGACGCCGCCGAGATGCCCTTCATCGTCTCGATCGCGCTCGAGACGATCTCCCCGCCCTCGATGGCGAGCGCCGAGGCGCTGACCGCCAGCTCGTTCACCTCCGTGGCGCTGTCCGAGTTCTGGTGTGCGCTCGCCCCCAGCGCCTCCATCGCCGACGCCGTGCGCTCCAGCGCACCGGACTGCTGCGCCATGCGCTCGTTCAACTCGACGTTGCCGTCGGCGAAGCCGGTGCTGATGTCGGCGATGCGGGTCGAGCTGGCGCACACGTTCGTGACCATGTGACCGAGACTGGCCTGCATGCCGGTCAGCGCGCCCATCAGCCGTCCGAACTCGTCATCGCGCGCGGGCTTGTGCCTGACGCTCAGGTCGCCCCGGGCGATGCGGTGGGCGAACCCCAGCGCCTCGGACAGCGGTCCGAGCACGCGCCGCCGGAGCACGACGAAGGCGCAGAGCAGGACCCCCGCGCCGACGAGATCGACCCAGAGGACGATGCGCGACAGTTGCGACACGGCCTCGACCAGGTGCCCGGCGATGTCGTCCGAGTTTCGCCTGACCGAGGCCAGAGGCTCCTCCACGAGATTCACCAGCGTCGGGTCGAGCACGGCATCGGGTCCGTCCGGCAACGCTCGTCGCAACCGCGCGAGATCCGCCTCGTTCGCCTTCGGTGACTCGACCAGCCGCGCGTGACCGAGCAGACGGAGCGCCAGGCGTTCGGGGCGCGAGAAGCTCCTCGCCCAGGCTTCGCGACAGCGCGCTCGCCCGATCGACGGCGTCGCGCAGAGGGGCCACGGGCACCGCCGTTCGCCCCGCGTCCGTCGACGCCCCCCGGAGCGCCAGCTCCATGTCCGTGACCAGTGCCAGGTGCTGGCGCTCGAGGTGGTGCAGGCGAGCGGCCTTGCCGACCAGCCAGCTGCCGGACAGCCCCGTCAGGAACACCACGAGCACGATCGCGATGCCGAGATCAAACGTCTGGCGCAAGGTCGTGCGAATCGTCATGGCGGTGGGATCGCGTGTCGGGAGGGACGACGTCGGTGACGCGTTGCGACTCTTCTCGGCCGGTCCGCCGGAGCGTGAAGGGTTACTCACCCCTTCAAGTGCGTGTAAGACGCCCGCCACGCGAGAGGGGACCGCAGGAGACGGTAATTCCAGCGTGTCCGGAACGCGCCGCTAACGACAGGGTCACGGCCGCGGAGCGACGATCATGTCCGGCAGCCCCTTCCCGATCCGGCGCGGGCTCACGGCCCGCCCGCTTCCTAGCGCACCGCGCGCGCTCGCGCTGTTCGCGTCGTTGGCGCTGGCGGCCTGGCTGGGCGTCGTCCCGTCGGGCTCCCGCGCCCTGCCTTCCTGCGACGCGCCGGACGTCCTCGAGCGCCTGGCGAACGCGCTCGAGGAGATCCCCGCGCTCGCCGGGCGCGGCGCGCGGCTGCTCGAGCTCGACGCGCCGCGCGCCCGCGGACACGCCGGGCGCCATCCGCTGCGCGCCTGCCAGGGCCGGCTCGTCACCAGTGCCGGCGACGGCGACATCGAGTACTCGATCCGCCGGACCCGGGACGGCGCGTTCGCGATCCGCCCCGAGCTGTTCCAGGGAGGCTGGCGTCGCGAGCTGGAACCCGCGGACGGCTGACCCCTCGCGCTCGCGCCCCCGCGGCGCATCCGGTACCTTCGGCACCGACGACTCGTTCGCCCGGACAACCGGCCTCGCGAGCGGGTGGACCAGGACACGAGGGCAGCGGCATGAAGGTACTCATCATCGGCGCGAGCGGCATGCTCGGCGCGAAGCTCGCCCGACGCATCGCGGACGACGACGGGCTCGGCGGGCGCGCCGTCGAGCACCTCACGCTGGTCGACGTCGTCGCGCCGACGGTACCGGACGGCTTCGCCGAGCGCGCGAGCGCGAGCGTCGCCGACCTGTCCGAGAACGGCGTCGCCGCGCGGCTGATCGAGGCGCGCCCGGACGTCGTCTTCCACCTCGCCGCCATCGTCTCGGGCGAGGCGGAGAAGGACTTCGAGAAGGGCTACCGCATCAACCTCGACGGCACCCGCGAGCTGTTCGAGGCGATCCGCCACGCGCACGAGCGCGACGGCTACCGCCCGCGCGTCGTGTTCAGCTCCTCGATCGCGGTGTTCGGCGCGCCGTTCCCGGAGCGGCTGCCCGACGACTTCCACGCCACCCCGCTGACCAGCTACGGCACCCAGAAGGCGATCGGCGAGCTGCTGCTCGCCGACTGCACCCGCCGCGGCTTCCTCGACGGCGTCGGGCTCCGCCTGCCGACGATCTGCATCCGTCCGGGGAAACCCAACCTCGCCGCGTCCGGCTTCTTCTCGAACATCCTCAGGGAGCCCATCCACGGGCAGCCGGCGGTGCTGCCGGTGCCCGACACCGTCCGTCACTGGTTCGCGAGCCCGCGCGCCGCGGTCGGCTTCCTCGTGCACGCGGCGACGCTCGACGGGGAGGCGATCGGGCCGCGCCGGAACCTCTCCCTGCCCGGACTCTCGGCGACCGTCGCCGAGCAGATCGAGGCGCTCGGGCGCGTCGTCGGGAGCGACGCGGTCGCGCGAATCCGTCGCGAGCCCGACCCCGAGATCCGGGCTATCGTCGGCAACTGGGCGGAGGACCTCGATCCCGCGCGCGCCCGCGAGCTCGGGTTCACGGCCGAGCGCGACTTCGACGAGATCATCCGCGTCTACCTCGAGGACGACGCCCCGCATCACGCATCCTGACGCGGCGGACGCGACTTCCCGGCCGAGCCCGCTCGCGACGTGGGCCGCTACCTGCTCCGGCGCGTGCTCGGCCACGCGGCGCTGCTGTTCGTCGCCGTCAACCTGAGCTATCTCCTCGCCGCGACCCAGCTCGACCCGCGCGCGCTCTACGAGGTCGCCAACCCGCCGCTCGATCCGGTCTCGATCGAGAACAACCTTCGCTCGCGGAACTTGAGCGACGAGGTGGCGCTCGGCACGCGCTGGCGGACGTGGCTCGGCGGCGTCGCGCTCCGCTGGGACTGGGGCGAGTCGCCGCGCGGGGGGGACGTCGGCGAGGAGGTCGGGCGGCGGATCTGGGTCAGCGTGCGCCTGCTCGCCCTCGGCTCGGTGCTCGGCGCCGCGCTCGGCGTCGCGATCGGCGCGTGGAGCGCGCGGCGGCAGTACGGCGCGTCCGATCGCGCGTTCACGTTCCTGTCCCTCGTCGGGCTGTCGGTGCCCTCCTTCGTCGTCGCGAGCGTCCTGCAGGTCCTCGCCACCGCCTTCAACGACGCGAGCGGCCTGCGCGTGTTCGAGTTCGTCGGAGAGACGGGGCCGCACGGCGACTACCCGGGGGCGGCGTTCGTCGACCGGCTGCAGCACCTCCTCCTGCCGACGATCGCGCTGACCTTCCTCGGCGCGGCGTTCTTCAGCCGCGTCCAGCGGAACCTGATGCTCGACGCGCTCGGCTCGGACTTCGTCCGGACGGCGCGCGCGAAGGGGCTCGATCGACGCACGGCCGCGCGCCGGCACGCGCTCCGCACGGCGCTGATCCCGACGGCGACCTACTTCGCGTTCGGCATCGCGACGCTGTTCGTCGGCACCGCCTTCATGGAGATCATCTTCTCCTTCCACGGCATGGGCGACTACGCCGTGTCGACGATCCTCGGCCAGGACGTGCACGGCGCCGTCGCGGTCGCGGCCTTCGGCGGCGTCTGCGTGCTCGGCGGCGCGCTCCTCGCCGACGTGCTCGTCGTCGTGCTCGACCCTCGCGTGCGCGCCGGCCGGCACGACGGGCGTGGCTGAGCGAGCGGCCGACACCGTCCCGGCCAGCGAAGACGGTGACGACGGCGGCCGGAGCGAACGACCGGTGGCCGACCCGAGCCCGTCGCGACGCGGGGAACGGCGGCGCCTGCTCGCCCGGCGCTTCGTCAGGAACCGCACCGCCGTCGCCGGCACCGTGGTGCTGCTCGCGCTCGTCGCGCTGGCGGTGCTCGGCCCGGTGCTCTCGCCCTGGGACGTCGACGACGTCGACCGGACGGCGTTCCTGAAGCCGCCCGGCGGCGATCACCTCTTCGGCACCACGCAGTCGGGGCGGGACATGCTCGCGCTGACGTTGCACGGGCTCGGTCGATCGCTGCTGATCGGCTTCGCCGTCGCGTTCCTGTCGACGGCGATCGCCGCGATCGTCGGCGCGTTCGCCGCCTACTTCGGCGGCTGGACGGAGCGCGTGTCGCTGTGGACGATCGATCTGTTGCTCGTCATCCCGGCGTTCCTGCTCGTCGCGCTCGTGACCGGGGGCGGCGTGCAGGGCGGCTCGTCGACGTGGACGCTCGTCGCGCTCCTCGCCGTGTTCGGCTGGATGCTGCCCGCGCGCGTCGTCAGGAGCATGACGCACGCGATCCGCGAGCGCGAGTTCGTGCTCGCCGCGCGCTTCATGGGGCTCTCGGGACCGAGGATCGTGTTCCGCCACCTCCTGCCGAACCTGTCGTCGCTGCTGATCATCGACATGACGGCTGAACGTCAGCGCATGCTTTCCGACCTTCTTGCCGTCGCGATAGACCGTGTATTCGGCGCGCTTGCCGTACGCGGCCAACGGGTCGTCGAGCACCGGGATGGTGGCTTGCCGACCGACATCGGCCAGCGCCGGACCACTGCCTGCCAGGGCCGCAAAGGTAAGGGTCAGCCAGGCGGCGGTCGCGAGGATCAGGGGGGTGTATCGACTGTGCATGCAATGTGAGGCGGCGGGTTGACGATCAACTGAAGTACTACGCATCGGCAATCGGAATCAGGTGCAGCGTCCGGGCAACCTGTGCGCGCAGTTCCCGCTCCCGCGTGCGGCGGCCCACCTCGCCACCGAGCAGTGCCGAAAATCGGTCGTTCAGATTTATTGCCAACCGAGTGGTCTGCTCCGGAGGTAGCCGCTCGACCCAGAAACGCAGGGCGGCAGCGGTATCGATGGTGCCGCGCTGGTCGTTCGCGAAACGGACGAGCTGTGCCAGCAAGTGTGATGGGTCTGGCCCACGCACGTCTGACCACCCCGATACGCTGGTCAGCAGATTCAGCACTTCCGCCTCGTCCGCGTCTTGCTCGCTGTACTGCCTGCAGGCGTCGTCGCGCTGCCCGTCGCCAGAGGTGGGTTGAAGCGCGGCCAGATTGCTCTTCAGCAGCATGGCCGCGGCGTCCACCCGGTCAATCGACGGCTGCCGGAGTGCCTTCAATACGCAAAGCGCTCGCTGACCGCTGCGAGCATTGCGCCGCAGGCCACGGTGCACAGGCACGAACTCCTGTCGAAGCCAGAATCGCAAGCCACGGAGGTCGGCAGCAAAGCTGGCACCGAGCACGTCGATCGATGCCGGCAGGCTTGCCGACAGCTTGCGGATCAGATGGGTTCCAAGGCCACGCCCCTGGAGCGCGGGCACCACAGCGATCCGTACGACTCGTGCGTAGTGCCAGGTCAGCGGCTCGTTGTCGTCCAGCGTCTGCGCCAGAAGCTGCGGCAGCACCTGGTCGGGTAATCGACGGCGGCGTGCCAGTATCGGTATGTGAAGGTCGTTCGGCAGGTCACCCTCCAAAGCGACCAGCGCGACGGCGATGGCCTCGCCGGCATGCTCGAGTACATGCAGTTGCAGCGCGGTGCGTGTCAGCAGGTGCCGCAGGTCGTCGACCGTGGTGCGGTAGTGGGCCTGCATCAACAGCGCTGCCAGCTGGCGCAGTCGGGCCTCGTCAACGGTGGATGCGTCGGGAACGACGCGGACTACTTGCAGGTTGCCCTGATCGATCTTGACGTGTTCGCTACCAGTGCTGCCTGCCGAGGCGGGGGGTAGATCAAGGAGCAGGGCATGATCGAGCAAAGCCTCCAGGGGGTCGCCGGTGGCCCAGCGCACCGGTGCAACGAGCCGGTGCCGCATCACGCCATGACCGGTGTCGGCCATGGCCCGCTCCAGCCGCAGCGCGAATCCGCTGCCGGTTCCCTCGTAGCCTTCTTCCGTGGTCGCGAATACCAGCCGGTCGAATCGCGTGGCAAGCGCAGCCAGTGCCGGCAACGGAATCGCGGCCGCTTCGTCCACCAGCAGGCATCCCTTGCGGGCAGAGGTATCGGTATCACCCGCGACGCGCAAGACCCGTTGCAAGGGCAGGCGTGGCAGATCGCAGCCTGGCAGGCCGAGGCGTGAGCGTTCAGCCGACCAGTGGCGCTGAAGGGTCGCAAGTGCCCCCGACTGCTCGGCCACGACCGGCGTGCTCAAGCCGGTGGCGCTCAGCCGTGCGGCCAACCGGCCCAACAATGCCGTCTTGCCGCGTCCGCGTCGCCCTTGCACCACGGTGCAGGCCCTCATTTTGGTGAGAATGCGTTCCGGCAGCAGCACCAGCAGCGCTTCCTGTTCTGTACGCCAGTGGTGCGTGAAGCCATCCAGCTCACCGTGAGTAGCTGCTGCGTTCATGTGCATCAGCAGCGAACAGGCGGACTCATCCGCCTGTACCGCCAGGCTAGTGCGGGGGGTGGGCAGTGGGGTGCCATGGCGGTGAATTGCAGACATCAGCCGACGTGCGAACGGGTCGGCAAGCTCAGCAGTGGCCGAGAGGTGCAGCACCCCGCCCGCGCGCAGGGTACCGGCCGCCGCGCACAGCAATCCGGCATCCAGCAGGCCGTCCAGCCGATAGTGCAGATGCTGCCTTTCAGAACCCAGCAGTGCCCGTAGCTGATCGCCGGTATCGGCAACGACATTTCGGCGAGGCAGCTCGAGGGCCTCCCCGACGATGCCGTTCAGTTCGCGCTGGAGTTCTCTCCCGAACGACGACGACGACCCCGACGCTGCCACCGGTGCGGAACCCACGACCAGCCGGTGCCCGAGCTGAATCGCACGGGTGATTGCCTGCCGCAGCACGACGCTCGAATTTAAAGATGGCCTGTCATACATAGAAGTAGACCGAATCGATGTCCAGTTTTTCCCCACATGGTTCACATATTTTTGGTATCTTTACCACCTGATGAGTGAAGTACCTCTCAGTTGTCAGGACTGCCCATTTCGACGAACCCGCGGTAGGTTCGGGCAAACAGTGACAGGCTTAGCATATCGGCTCGCATCAGGTGCGGCCCAACGCTATTTATCACTTTTGCAATAGAGGCATCGAGTGCGCTCGAGCACAAAGTTTTCATGGAGTTAGGATTCAATTCTTAGAATCCACAGTGGCTCTCGAAAACTAATGCCATCTTGCACGTTGAAATCCTGCTGGAGTCCGGTAACATTTCGAGTATCCGCAGGGGGTCGGCACACTTTGCCGCCGGGCTCGGTGGAATCAGTATGGGGCGTCCTGCTGCACGCGTGATGCCCACCCTTGCGATTTTCAGCCGACGAGTGCCGCGCAGGTAGCCCCGCGTCGGTTCTCTGTTTGGTGTTGCACCGGCAACGGCTGAGAACACGTTTCACTAGAAAGAGGATGTTTGAATGATCAAGAAGTACATTGGAATTACGTTGATCGCGGCCAGCCTGGTCGCGGCCGGCTGCTCGTCGGATGACGACGATGACACCGGTAGCACCACGGGTAGCACCACCGCTGCTACGACGGCTGGCGGTGATGATAGCGGCATGGCAGCAGAACGGCCGGCTGCGCAGGCTGATGCTGCCTACGTTGGCACGGAAGGCGACAATATCTTCAACCTTGCATCGGTCAATACTGATTTCAGCACGCTGTTCGCCGCTGCGGCCTACGCTACCGAAGAGAATTTCGATACCGCAGTGCTGTCGGGTGCCGATCTGATCACGGTGTTTGCTCCCAACAACGACGCGTTTACGACTTCTAACCCGGAGTTCACGACAGAAAACTTCGAAGCCGCCGCCGGTGGGGCCGTTCCCGATGGTTTCCCGACTCCTGCAGAAGTCGGCGCGATCCTCAGCTACCATGTGGCAATGGGTGCATACCCGTACGCTACGCTGATGAGCCAGCCGGGTAGTGATCTCACGATGGTCGATGGCTCTGTACTCGCCATTGAAGTCGAAGGCGCGGATGCTGGTACCGGTGGCATGGAAGGTACCGAAACGGCAGGTACTGAAACCGAGGCCGAAGGTACTGAAACTGCAGGTACTGAAACCGAAGGTACCGAGGCTGGTGCTTCGGAAGATGGCACTGTAGAAGACGGTCTGACGACCGACGGCGAAGAAGCGGTCGATGATGTAGAGGCCGGTGTGGAAGCTGGAGCGGAAGATCTTGAAGCTGCAAGCGACGACGTTCTGGGTTCGTTCGGCCTGGCTCGTGCTCCTGGCGACGTGACCGTCGGTGGATCACTGGTCGTCGAAGCCGACCAGGTTCAAGCCACCAACGGTGTGGTTCATCCGATTGAAACCCTTCTGACCCCCGCTGCAGCTGGTCCCACGGCCGGTGGTGGTGAAGCACCGATTGCTGCCGGCGACAGCCCTTACGCCACAATCGCGGCTGATCCCGAGCTGAGCACGTTCAGGACCGCTATCGAAACCGCTGGTTTGGTAAGTACGTTGGATGGAACGGATCCCAATAACGAGTTCACCGTGTTTGCACCGACGAATACAGCGCTTGAAGGCGGTACCTTGTCTCAGATCACTGACCAGCAAGAAGCCAGCCTGGCAGTGCGGTACTACGTTCTCAGCGGTATCATCGGCCCGAATGAGCTCGCCGGTATCGCATCGAGCACCGGTACGGTCAATACCACATCGAATAATGCTCCGCTGGCGATCTCTGGCGATGCCACGACAGGTTTCCTGCTCAACAGCGAGGCAGCTGTAACCCCGGGTGTCGATACCGGTATTGGTTTCGTGCACACCATCGATGCAGAGCTGACGAACCCGAACGGCGGTGCACCCGCTACGCCTCCGTCTGAAAGCGACGCTCCTGCCGAAGGTGAAGCACCGGCCGAAGGTGAAGCACCGGCCGAAACCGAAGATCCGGCCGCTACAGAAGAAGGCGCAATGGAAGAAGCTCCGGCCGATCCCGCCGCTGAAGAAGGTGCAGTGGAAGAAGCTCCGGCCGATCCCGCTGCCGAAGAAGGCGCGACGGAAGAAGCTCCGGCCGATCCGTCTGCTGAAGAAGGTACCGAGACCGAAGCCGATGCCGGTACGCCGGAAGAAGGTGCTACTGATGCAGGTACCACGGAAGAAGCCAGCGATGAACTCACACCTCCTGGCGCTCCCTGATCGCGTATCGATCTATCGAAAAGCTGTTGAGTCCGTGGTCTGACCACGGGCGAATCAGGTAGTAGACCAAGCCGCCGGAGTTCGCTCCGGCGGCTTTTTCGTGTGCGAAACCTGATCACGATCCCGCTACGGCACCCTATCGCGCACACAGGGAACTCATACGGCACCCCTCATGCAATCTTGCGTCAGCGATCATTTCGACAGCGGCAACATCGAATTCCTGAATTTGGATTCGAGTGGTCCGATTCCGCGCTTTCGACTGGCTATTCGCCCGGATGTGGGCGATGAGTTCAGTCAGTGGTTTCATTTTCGATTGACGGGGCTGGGCGGGAAAGCTTTCACGGTCCGTATAGAGAACGCCGGCAACACCAGCTATCCCCGCGGTTGGGAAGGCTACGATGTGGCAACTTCGGTCGATCGGCAGCACTGGTACCGCACACCTGCACGGTTCGACGAGACCTCTCTGAACTGGGAAGTACCTGCAGGGCACCAAAGCATTTACTTCGCCTACTTCGCCCCCTACTCACTGGAGCGCCATGCCGATCTCGTAGCCCGGTGCACATCACGCCCCGGCGTGGTCCACGAAGCTCTCGGCCAAACGCTCGATGGTCGCGATCTGGACTATCTGATGCTCGCGTCGGCGCACGACGAGCAGCGAAACGATCAACCGCGACAGGTCTGGTGCATCGGTCGCCAACATCCCGGCGAATCCATGGCCGGCTGGTGGATGCAAGGCTGGCTCGAGCGGCTTACGGATCAGAACGACGCAGCTGCCCGTGCGTTACGGCGTCTGGCGGATATACATGTGGTACCGAACATGAATCCGGACGGCGTGTTTCGTGGTCACCTGCGTACCAATGCCTGCGGTGCGAATCTGAATCGGGAATGGGCCGAACCATCGATGGCTCGTAGCCCGGAAGTGTTCACGGTGCGGCAACGCATGCAGGCCACCGGTGTGGATCTGAGCCTGGATGTGCACGGCGATGAAATACTGCCGTACAACTTCATCGCCGGCACCGAAGGTGTGCCTTCGTGGACCGATGCGCGGGAACAACGCTTGCTTGACTTCAAACACACGCTGGCAGCGTTGAATCCGGATTTCCAGGTAGCGAAGGGTTATCCGAGGCCACCGGCGGGCAAGGGCAATCTCACGTTCTGCAGCAACCAGCTGGCCGAGCGTTTCGGGGCGCTCTCCATGACGCTGGAAATGCCTTTCAAGGACACGGCCGACACCCCGATGCCCGGCATCGGCTGGTCACCGGAGCGGTGCCGCAAGCTGGGCAGCTCGTGTGTGGAAGCGGTGTTGCTGAACCTGACTCAGAGCGCCGATGGCAACGGTACTCGTCAGGCAGCTACTGGAACGCAGTTTCGAAGAAGCTTCTGAGCTTGCGCGAGTGCAGCCTTTCCGGTGGCATTTCGGCTAGTTTCTGCATCGCCAGAAGGCCGATTCGAAGATGCTGTTCCACCTGATTCTGGTAGAACTCGGAGGCCATGCCCGGCAATTTCAGCTCGCCCTGCAGCGGCTTGTCGGATACGCAGAGCAGGGTACCGTACGGCACCCGTAACCTGAAACCGTTGGCTGCAATGGTGGCCGACTCCATGTCGAGCGCCACGGCGCGTGACTGGGACAAGCGACGCACCGGCTCGCGCTGGTCCTGCAATTCCCAGTTACGGTTGTCGACCGACGCCACCGTGCCGGTGCGCATGATCTTCTTGAGGTCAAAGCCCGACAGGCCGGTCACTTCGGCTACGGCCGTCTCCAGGGCTTGCTGCACCTCGGCCAGCGCCGGTATCGGTACCCAGACGGGAATGTCGTTGTCGAGCACCTTGTCTTCGCGTACGTAGGCATGCGCCAATACGTAGTCTCCCAGCTCCTGTGTGTTGCGCAGGCCGGCACAGTGGCCGAGCATCAGCCACGCGTGCGGGCGCAGTACCGCCACGTGGTCCGTGATCGTCTTGGCATTCGAGGGGCCGACGCCGATATTGATCAAGGTGATACCGCGCGCATCGCCCGCGGTCAGGTGATAGGCCGGCATCTGTGGAGCCCGTGCCGGTGGCCGGCCTTCGGATGGCTCGCTCTCGCCGTTCCGGGTGATCACGTTGCCCGGCTCGACGAAACTGTCGTAGATCGAATCGCCGCTGGCCATCATTTCCCGAGCGATGCGGCAGAACTCGTCCATGTAGAACGGGTAGTTCGTGAACAGCACGAAGTTCTGGAAGTGCTCGGGAGCCGTGGCGGAGTAGTGCACCAGGCGGTGCACCGAGTAGTCGACCCGCTGGGCGGGGAACGGGGCCAGTGGGATCGGCAGGCCCGGAGCCGGTTCGTAGGTGCCGTTGACGATGTAGTCGTTCACGAACGCGATGTCGGGCACGTCGAAGACTTCGCGCAGCGCACGCTTCAGCGTCTTCGGCCTCTGCACGGCGAGCGGCGAGCCGACCTCGAGAGCGAAGTGCAACGGAATGGACACCTCGGATTCACGGATTTCCACCGGCTGGCCATGGTTCTGCATCAGCAGTTCGAACTGGTGCTGCAGGTAATTGGCGAACAGGCGCGGCTGGGTGATCGTCGTGGCATAGACACCAGGCCTGTCGATATGGCCGTAGGCCAGCCGTGAATCGCCACGCGCGTAGGTGTCACTGCGAATCAGCACCTGCGGGTAGAACGCCCGGTAGGAGCCTTCATCGATATCGTTCTCCAGATACCGACGGAACGCGTTGCGCAGGAAGTGCGTGCTCGTGCCGTAGAGTTCGATCAGGCGCTCAACGGCGGCGCGGGCATCCGTGAACGACTGACTGTCGGATGCTGCAGGTGTCAGGTACTCGCCGCTCATGTGATCCACTTGTCTTGTCCGTCATGCACCGTCCGAGGATAGCATGTGGCTCAGGCGGGCCTGTAGCAGAGATACACGGGGCAGAGCAGGGCCGCCAGTACGTAGCCGAGCATCAACGCACTCGTGTAGGCAGGCTGGCCGAGCGCCAGCGCCGCCGCGACCAGCAGGAAGCCGATGCCCAGCCACCACTGTGACAGATAACTCTTCACGAGCAGGTAGCTCACGCCCTGATACCGGCGTGCGTGATCGAAGAAGCGCTTGTTGAACGCCAGCCGAAAGAAGGATGAGCAGAAGGTGATCACGATCAGCAGGCTCAGCAGCACAGTGGTCGATGCCTCGTCGTCGAGCACGGCGCGCAGTGCCCAGGAGAGCACATAGAGCACGGTGGCGGCCACGTAGATATGGCTGCCGCTGAACCGATCGATGATGTTCTTGAGCAGGTAGAACAACACGGCGAATACCAGGGCCAGCATGATCACCGCGAGGCCCAGACGAGAGTAGTCTTCCCGCACCACCAGAAACAGCGATAATGTCCAGAAATGGCTTTCCAGGAACAGGAACAGGCCATCGACAATAAATACAGGCCTGGAACCCTTTGCATCGCTGAAACCGTGGCTGCGTCGGAGCGACATTTCGGGAGTGTTCCTTGACGTCACACCGGGCGTCACTTCGGGCGTCACACCGGGCGTCACACCGGGCGTCACACCGGGCGTCACACCGGGCGTCACTTCGGGCGTCACTTCGGGCGTCACACCGGGCGTCACACCGGGCGTCACACCGGGCGTCACACCGGACGTCACACCGGGCGTCACACCGGGCGTCACACCGGGCGTCACACCGGACGTCACACCGGACGTCACACCGGGCGTCACACCGGGCGTCACACCGGACGTCACACCGGACGTCACACCGGACGTCACTTCAGGCGTCACTTCAGGCGTCACTTCAGGCGTCACTTCAGGCGTCATCCGGGCCTCGTGACCTGTTTCGGCGCACAGCGTCTGAGCCGGCAATGTGCGCCAGAACCAGAGGCAGCACACAGCGGACACGGCCATCGACAACAGCAGCAACCAGACGATTCCGCCGGCATCGAGCAGCAGACCGCCGAACAGAATGCCAGCCTTCAGGAACACGGTGACGAACAGCTGAAAATTGCCGTATTGGCGCCCGGCATCGTTGTCGCCCAGCCCTTGCGCGAACAGCGTTCGCTGGGTGGTCCAGAAGAAGGCATTGTAGTAGCCGTTGGCGGCACCCAGCAGTACGGCGGCGGCGGGCTCGTCACCGATCATCGCCACGAGTGCCACCAGCGCGATTTCCATGCCGAAGCTCGCCGCCATCAGCGTCGCCAGCGACCAGCGCCGGGCAGCCACCTGCCAGACACCCAGCGCCGCGCAGAAAGACAAGCCTGATACTCCGATGAGTACCGACAGTGCGCTCAGCGAGAAACCCTGGCCCCACAGGTACACGGGCAGGAAGAACGGCAGCAGGCCGATCAGTAGCGAGTGGGCGCCCAGGAACTGGTAAAGCGCGGGCGGTCGCCGCATCGGCCGCATCAGAAGGTGTCGGTGTCTGCTACCTGCATGGCATCCATGCGTGCATAGAAATCATCGAGATCCGGCACTTCACCGAACCTCGGCTTGCTGTGCATGCGTGTATACGGGCGGGAATTGACTTCCAGCAGGATGCATTTCTGCTCGCGGTAGTCCGACTCGATCCCGTGCTCGAAGATCGCATCGATTCCGAACAGCGTGGCATCGAACGCCTTGACCACGTCGATGAAGAGCTGCCGGTTGGCATCCGGCAGTGCCTCCAGCGTGACGGTTTCGACCACACCACCCGGTGCCAGGGCAATGCGGTTGAACAGGGTGACCCGTTCACCGGCTGCCGGTACCGTGTTCAGATCGCGGCCCTGCCTGCCCAGCCACGCCAGCACCGCGGGGGATTTCTCGATGGTGTGAATGGTGGGCGGAAGGCCCATGCGAACTCGCGTGCTGTTCTCCGCATCGATCAATGCGCCGATGGAATCCTCGCCGTTGCCGTCGATGAACGGCGGGTAGCGACGAATCACCGAGACGATCTCATCCTGAGTGGCCAGTACCCGGTAGTTGGCCCCTTCCAGGTATTGCTCGATCACGCTGCTCGGCCACCACACCTTCACCCATAGCGCTGCCCGCCAGAGCTCGGCATTGTTGCGTATGGGAAAATGGCTGCCGCGTGAGAATCCGCTGACGTTCGGCTTGATCACCAGCGGAAAGCCGAGCTCGCGCGCATGCCGAAAGGCGCTGAACGGGCTGTAGAAGATGCGCCCCCGTGCGTGGGGAAAACCATGGCGCTCGAACATGTCGCGTGCCTGCTTCTTCGAGCGGCTGGCCTTGCGCGTTTTCAGCGAATTGTAGTTGCTGCAGCCGGGCATGTACCGCTCGCTGATCCAGCGGTAAAGGCGTGCCTTCAGCGCTCTCACGACACGCTGCGGCGCGCGCTCCGACGTGACTCCGATCGTTTCGTCGGCGCCGCCGAACGTTGCTTGCCACGCCCGTACAGCATCATGCGCGTGAAGATGGCCGGTGGCCGTGCAATGGGCGTGATGGCGCGGGGTGGCGAGAGCCAGCGACATCATGGCGGTGCGGATGAAACGCCACTTTTCAGGCCAGGTGCAATCGGCGTCCAGCAGGTTGATCGGCATGGGCAGGAACAGGTTGATCTCGATGACGTGGAAGTCGCCGGCGAGCAGGGCCTGACGCGAATCCGCCCGTACACTCATGCGGGCAATGCCGAAACGCCCGATCTCGCGCAGGTACGATGCCAATGTGCCGAGCTCCTCGTTGGAGAAACTTCGGGTGATGTCGGTATAGCGCGTATCGCTGTTGTACTTGCTGTTGATCGGGAATGCCTCACGTCCATTCACCGCTTCGGTGACGGTGACCACGTCGGCGGTGGCAAGGACATTGGCGGCCTGCCGACGCCCTGCACCATGGGCATCGATGCTGAATATCTCGAATTCGCGGCTACCGGGCGCGGCTTCCTGCAAGATGTAGCGTTGCGGATCGGTTCGCAACCGGCTGCGCAGTCGCACCAGATCGGCACCTGAATCGGCCCGGAAGATGCCGTGCGCGTTCTGCCCCCACTCGGGCTTGAGGAACACCGGAAAGTTCTGTGGCGTCAGGCTTTCCCCATCGTAGGACTGATCGAGCCGCCAGCGCTCGGGAATCAGCTGGTCGATGGCGATCTTGGAGAAGATGCCCTGCTCACCGGAAAAATACCGGGCGTTGAGCTGGAAGTACTTCCATGGGGCAGCACCGACCCTAACGCAACTGGCGATGTAGGTCAGTACCATGAGGACGGTGATGTGCATGAACGTCAGTCTTCGCGATGATTCCGGGGGCCTTACAGTGCACTGGCTTCGCGGCGCCATACGATCTTGATTATAAACCGCTGGCGTTCCGCCGACGCCTTGCAATGCTGTTATCAATGCAATTCTGCGCACTGGTCGTCGCCTTGCGCGGTGTGAGGGTCCGGAGCGGGAAAAGTTCACCCCGATGAGCCTCGTGCCCGGCAGGGCGAGCTGCCGGTGCCCGGTACGTCGCGCTATTGACTAGTGGCCCCGCAGCCCCAAACTACCGTACAATTGCGGGTTTACCGCAGCCGGCACCCCGGCGTGCCCCGGCTTCATCGCGGGGCCTGTTTCTTCTTCACGAGTACCGAGCAAGAGTACGGACAATGACTGATCTTTCGCACTATCGCAACATCGGCATCTTTGCCCATGTGGACGCCGGTAAGACCACCACCACCGAGCGTGTACTGAAACTGACCGGCAAGATCCACAAGACCGGCGAAGTGCATGACGGCGCAGCCACCACCGACTTCATGGAGCAGGAACAGGAGCGTGGCATCACGATCCAGTCCGCTGCCACCAGTTGTGAATGGGACGGGCACCGCCTGAACATCATCGACACCCCCGGCCACGTCGATTTCACCATCGAAGTGTATCGATCGCTGAAAGTGCTCGATGGCGGCGTGGGCGTGTTCTGTGGCTCCGGCGGTGTCGAGCCCCAGTCCGAGACGAACTGGCGCTATGCCAACGAGTCGGAAGTCGCACGCGTGATCTTCGTCAACAAGCTCGATCGCATGGGTGCCGACTTCTACCGCGTGGTGCAGCAGGTGAAGGACGTACTGGCGGCGCGCCCGCTGGTCATGGTGCTGCCGATCGGCACCGAGGAGGGTTTCAAGGGTGTGGTGGACCTGCTCGAGGAGAAAGCCTACATCTGGGATGAAACCGGCGATCCGACTGCCTTCTCCATCGAAGACGTTCCGGCCGACATGGTCGATGACGTTGCCAAGTGGCGTGAAGAGCTGGTCGAAACCGCTCTGGAAATGGACGACGAGGCCATGGAAAAGTACTTCGAGGGCGTCATTCCGGACGTCGCCACGCTGAAGAAGTGCATCCGCAAGGGCACCATCGCGCTCGAGTGGTTTCCCACGTTCTGCGGCTCGGCATTCAAGAACAAGGGCATCCAGAACGTGCTCGACGGCGTCGTCGATTACCTGCCCAGTCCCACGGAAGTGGTGCCGCAGCCCGAGGTCGACCTGGAAGGTAACGAGACCGGCGAATTCGCCATCGTCGACCCGACCAGGCCGTTGCGCGCGCTGGCCTTCAAGATCATGGACGACCGTTACGGTGCGCTGACGTTCCTGCGTATCTATTCGGGCAAGATCAACAAGGGCGATACCGTGTTGAACACCTTCACCGGCAAGACGGAGCGCATCGGCCGCATCGTGGAGATGCACGCAGACACGCGTCAGGAACTCGACACGGCGCAGGCGGGCGATATCGTTGCCGTGCTCGGAATGAAGAATGTGCAGACCGGTCATACCCTGGCCGATCCGAAGAATCCGGCCACGCTGGAGCCCATGGTGTTCCCCGATCCGGTCATCTCGATCGCCGTGGCGCCGAAAGACAAGGCCGGCAGCGAAAAGCTCGGCATCGCGATCGGCAAGATGGTCGCGGAAGATCCGTCATTCCGTGTCATGACCGACGAGGAAAGCGGGGAGACCATCCTGATGGGCATGGGTGAGCTGCATCTCGACATCAAGATCGACATCCTGAAACGCACGCACCACGTGGAAGTGGAGGTGGGCAAGCCGCAGGTGGCCTATCGTGAGACCATCACCCAGCCCACCGAAGACACCTACACGCACAAGAAGCAGTCGGGTGGTTCGGGTCAGTACGGCCGCATCGATTACACCATCGAGCCGGGCGAGCCGGGTAGTGGTTTCGAATTCGAGTCGAAGGTCACAGGTGGCAACGTGCCGCGTGAGTACTGGCCAGCGGTCGAGAAGGGCTTCAAGCAGATGATGGATGAAGGGGTGCTTGCAGGCTATCCGCTGCTCGACTTCCGCGTCGTGTTGAACGATGGCGCCTTTCACGCGGTCGACTCGTCCGCGCTGGCGTTCGAGATCGCTGCCAAGGGTGCCTACCGTCAGTCCATCCCGAAGGCCGGTCCGCAGCTCATCGAGCCGGTCATGAAGGTGGATGTGTTTACACCTGACGATCACGTCGGTGACGTGATCGGTGACCTGAACCGTCGTCGCGGCATGATCAAGTCGCAGGAGCCGGGCCCCACCGGCGTTCGCATCAAGGCGGACGTGCCACTGGCCGAGATGTTCGGCTATATCGGTGATCTGCGCACCATGACCTCCGGGCGTGGCCAGTTCTCGATGGAGTTCTCGCACTACTTGCCATGCCCCAAGAACGTGGCGGATGTCGTTATCAAAGAAGCGCAGGAGCGACGCAAGAACGCGGCCTGACGGCAACTCCGATCGCCGGCCCGGCCACTGCGTAGCCGGGTATTTACAGAGGCGCCCATCGTCACGCGCGATGGGCGCCTTTTTACGTTTGGGGCCGTGTACGATAGTGGTTTTCGTAGACATCTCTTCGTAACCGTGCCCTTCGTAACATGCTAGACCAGACCCGCTCCCAAGCCTCGGTCGACAGCCCCTCGCCCGACATCACCGTCTCGGTCCGAGACCTCTTTGGTTTCGACAACGATCTGATGGTGCCGGCCTATTCGGAACGCACCGAGCGTGTGCCGTCCGAAGACCCGGACTACCTGTTCGATGAACGCACCACGATGGCCATCCTGTCCGGCTTCGCCAACGACTGGCGGGTGCTGGTCACAGGCTTTCACGGCACGGGCAAGTCCACTCACATCGAGCAGGTGGCCTCGAAGCTCAACTGGCCGTGCCTGCGCATCAACCTCGACAGCCATGTGAGCCGAATCGATCTGATCGGCAAGGATGCGATCGTGTTGCGTGAGGGCCAGCAGGTCACCGAGTTCGTCGACGGTATCCTGCCCTGGGCGTATCAGCGCAACGTCGCCCTGGTGTTCGACGAGTACGATGCAGGGCGGCCGGATGTGATGTTCGTGATTCAACGGGTGCTTGAATCTGCCGGTCAGCTGACGCTGCTCGATCAGAGCCGTGTGCTGAAGCCGCACCCCGCGTTTCGTTTCTTCGCCACCGCCAACACGGTGGGGCTGGGCGATACCACCGGCCTGTATCACGGCACCCAGCAGATCAACCAGGCACAGATGGACCGCTGGAACATCACGACCATCCTGAACTATCTGCCGCCCGAGCATGAGGCCGCCGTGGTGCTGGCCAAGGCGAAGCATCTGCAGAACGAGGAAGGCAAGCTTCTGGCCGAACGCATGGTGTCGCTGGCGAACCTGACACGCGTTGCCTTCGCCAACGGCGATCTGGCCACGGTGATGAGCCCGCGCACGGTGATCTCGTGGACGCAGAACCTCACCTTCTTCAACGACAAGGCCGCCGCATTCGAACTGACCTTCCTGAACAAGTGCGATCCGGCCGAACGCGCGCTCATCGCAGAGCTCTATCAAAGGGTGTTCGATGAAGAACTTCCTGGTAATCCCTAGCTTGCATTATGGCTGAAGTCAAGACGCCGGACAGCACGGAAGGGTCGCCTGCAGTCGAGGTAGACGCAGTCACACTGGAACGCGATCGTGTCGGGTTTCGGCAATCCACCGGAGCCTGTGCCCGGGCAATCGCACAGGACGATTCAGTCTCGCTGACGTTCAGTCAACAAGCCGGACAACAGGGCGCTCAGCAGGTCGAGAGCGGCGCCACCAGCGTGCCGGATGTTCCGGTCGGCGCCACCGCACGCCAGCGCACGCTCACGCGAGGGCGCAGCGATGCGATCGCGTTGCATCACCAGCATCACGACCCACGTACCCACGCACGCCATGAACCGCGCAGCGATACCTCGCGCACCTTGTTCGCACTGGCGGAGCAGGCGCGTGTGGAGCTGTTGGGTGGTGCGGCTCATCGAGGTGTGGCCGGGAACCTCTCGACTGCTCTGGACGAGCGCTATCGCACGTTGCTCGACACCGTGGGCCACCACAGCGCTGCCTTGCAGGCCCCCCGAAGCCGTCGCCTCGGCATCGAGCATGCGGTGCCGCTGTACCTGCGCGAACGCCTTGGCGGTGACCTGCCGCCGGCCGCGGCTGAGGTGCTCCACGAATGGCGCGACTGGCTCGGCAATGAGCTGGATCCGCACCTGTCAGATCGAAATTTCGATATCGACGATCAGGCCTCGTTCGCCCGTTCCGTGGGTAGCCTGCTGCGCGCGATGGAGCTCGACAGTGGTGACAACGACGAGCAACCACCGGAAGAGGACGTCAACGGCGACAGCTTCGACGACGACGATCGGCAGCAGGAATCCGAGGGCGGCGAAGACGAAGAGCAGGCACCCACCGATGCCGATATCACGGATGAGGCGGATGAAGATGGCACTGAAAGCGACGCCGCGGCTGAGAGCCTGGACCCTTCCGACGATGCGCCGGACGACGCGTCGGTGCAGCCGGGCAGCGACTGGGAAGGCGCCGGCACGGTAGCCAGCCGGGTGGCCGACGACTACCACGTCTACACCCGTGAATTCGACGAAGTCATCAGACCGCAGGACCTGTGCGATCAGGAGGAGCTCGATCGGCTGCGTGCGCAGCTCGATTCGCATATGGGTAACCTGCAGAAGTCGGTGGGTCGTTTCGCCAATCGCCTGCAGCGGGTGCTGATGGCGCAACAACGGCGCTCCTGGGAGTTCGACCTGGAGGAAGGGCAGCTCGATTGTGCAAGGTTGACCCGCGTTCTGCTCGACCCGATGCTGCCGCTGAGTTTCAAGCGCGAACGCGAAACGGAGTTTCGCGATACCGTGGTCACCCTGTTGCTCGACAACTCCGGCTCGATGCACGGTCGCTCGATCCGCGTGGCGGCGGTCTGCGCCGACATCCTGACCTCCACACTCGAGCGCTGCGGCGTTCGGGTCGAGATCCTCGGCTTCACCACCGGTGCCTGGAAGGGCGGGCAGGCTCGCGAGAAGTGGGTGAAGGATGGCTATCCGCCAAACCCGGGGCGGCTCAACGACATTCGGCATGTGATCTACAAGGCGGCCGACATGCCGTGGCGACAAGCCCGACGCAACCTCGGCCTGATGATGCGCAAGGGGCTGTTGAAGGAAAATATCGATGGCGAGGCACTGGCCTGGGCGCACGCTCGCGCACTCCAGCGCACCGAACAGCGCAAGATCCTGATGATGATCTCCGACGGTGCGCCGATCGACGACTCGACGCTCTCGACCAATCCGGGCCGGTTCCTGGAGCGCCATCTGCGCCAGACCATCCATCGCATACAGCGCCAGAACGAGGTCGAACTCGTGGCGATCGGCATCGGCCACGACGTGGGCCAATACTACGAGCGTGCCACCACCATCCACGACGTGAACCAGCTTGCCGATACGATGGCACGGCAATTCGTGGAGCTGTTTCGCCAACAACGCTGAGTCACGGTATTACCTGCAGCACCTTGCCGTCTTGCGCATCCGTGAGCAGCCAGATCGTTCCATCAGCCGCTACACGCACATCGCGCAACCTGGCGCCGAGCTCCCGGAACAGGGGCGTGTCGCTGACGACCTTCTCATCCTTCAGACGCACCCATCGTACCTCTCGTGTCTTGAGCGCGGCCACCAGAAGATCACCATCGAACGCCGGAAAGGCATTACCTGTCACGATGGCCATACCGGCGGGGGCGATCGATGGCGTCCAGTGCATGAGCGGCTGTGTGGTGCCTGCATGTTGCGTGAACGGCGAGATCGCAGCGCCGGAATAGTCCCGCCCGAAGGTCGCGATCGGCCAGCCGTAGTTCGAACCTCTACCGATCCAGTTCAGCTCGTCACCGCCCGCCGGACCATGTTCATGAGCGTACACACGTTGTGCATGACCATCGACCACGATTGCCTGCGCGTTGCGATGCCCGTAAGACCAGATCTCAGGTCGCATGCCATCGACCCCGACGAACGGATTGTCCCGCGGCACGCTTCCGTCATCGTTCAAGCGCACGATCTTGCCCAGATGGCTGTCGAGCTTCTGCGCGGATTCACGATAGTCGAAACCATCGCCGATGCTCAGCAGCAGCGTTTCATCCGGCAGAAACGCAAGCCTGCCACCATAGTGAACCGGTGTATCCTTCAACGCACTGGCAGTGAACAACACTTCGACATCCTGCAGCGCGTTGCCATCGAGACGGGCACGCGCGAGCCGCGTGCCATTGGCGCCGGCATGGCCGTGTGCGTAGCTCAGGTACAGCCAGCCGTTCTTCGCGTACTCTGGATGCAGCACCACATCGAACAGCCCGCCCTGACTGTCGGCGAACACCGCAGGCACGTTGCCCACCGGCTTCGAGATCCGGTTGTCGTCACTGCCGGAGTCTATGATGCGCAATCGGCCAGGTCGCTCGGTGACCAGCTGGCGGCCGTCCGGCAGGAACGCCAGCGACCAGGGATGGTCGAGACCTGTGGCGATCGTCCTGATCTCGTAGGCCGGCACGGTGGGTACGGCGGGTGCGGCGATGATCCTCGGCGTGAGAACCACGGTGTTCAGCGAAACCAGCAAGATCACAAGGTGCGAGAAAGAGGACATGAGGAAAGTGTCGCTGGAGAGATTCGGGTCGACGGTGGGCAGGTTCCTGTTCGCCTTCAACGCGGCTGCATTGACAACCTACGTGCTGGCGAGCATTGCACACACGGGCATGGTGCTCAACAACCTGCGCCAGCTCGGTATCGGCATTTCCTTCACCGAGCACGTACGCACGGCTGTCGGAGACCTTCTGGGCCTCTACCTTTACGCCGCCGTCATCGCCATTGGCCTGGCCATCGCGTTCGCCACGATGGCACTGCTCAGGGTCGTGCTGAAGAGCCGCCTGCATCTGCCGCCAAGGCTCATCTACCCACTCGGCGGCATCGTGGCCATGGCAACGCTGCTCATCGCCATGAAGCTCGCCACCTCATTCACGCCGATCGCAGGCGCCCGGTCGCTGGCAGGTTTCACCCTGCAGTGCCTGGCGGGTGGGGTGGGTGGGTATGTGTTCAGCCGCTTGTTGCCTTGAAGCTATTGTTCTAATCTTGTGACAAACGCCACCACGCCACGGAGCCCCATCATGCAGGCAGCCAGTCTTGACGAGCTCACCACCGACCTGCACCGGCCGCTGACGCGTCACGAGGCGTCGGTGGAATCGGACCGTTGCTACTTCTGCCATGACGCGCCGTGTGTCACGGCCTGCCCGACAGGTATCGACATACCGTTGTTCATCCGGCAGATCAGCACATCCAACCCCAAGGGTGCAGCGCGCACCATCTTCGATGAAAACATCTTCGGTGGCATGTGCGCCCGGGTCTGTCCGACTGAAACCCTGTGCGAAGAAGCCTGCGTGCGCAACACGGCTGAAGACAAGCCGGTACGTATCGGCGAATTGCAGCGCCATGCCACCGATACACTCATGGCCACCGGGCGCCAGCCGTATACACGTGCCGCCGACACCGGTCACCGCGTGGCGGTAGTCGGCGCCGGCCCTGCCGGGCTATCCTGCGCACACCGGCTGGCTCTGTACGGCCATCAGGTCACCGTCTACGATTCCCTGCCCAAACCCGGCGGGCTCAACGAATACGGTATCGCCGCCTACAAGACGGTAGACGATTTTGCCGCGCGCGAGGTCGAATACATCCTGTCCATCGGTGGCATCGGTATCGAGCATGATCAGGTGCTGGGTGTCGATATCACACTCGATGATCTCAAGCAACGCTTCGATGCCGTCTTCGTCGGTGTCGGGCTTGCATCAGTCAATGCGTTGGGCATCGACAACGACGATCTGGAAGGTGTCGAGGATGCAGTCGCCTTCATCGCCCGCTTGCGCCAGGCTGACGATCTGGCATCGCTACCGGTCGGCCGCCGAGTGGTAGTGCTCGGCGGCGGCATGACTGCCGTCGATGCCGCTGTCCAATCGCGTCTGCTCGGGGCGGAGGATGTCACGCTCGTCTACCGTCGCGGGCAATCCCGCATGAACGCCAGTGTCTTCGAGCAGGAGCTCGCCCAGACCCGCGGCGTGTTGTTGCGCACCTGGCTCAAGCCGCTTCGGCTGATCTCGAAAGGCGGCCATGTCGCAGGCGTCGAATTCGAGTACACCGAAGAGCGCGACGGCAAGCTCGAAGGTACCGGTGAGAAACTGACCATCGACTGTGATCACGTACTCAAGGCCATCGGCCAGCAGTTCGCGATCCACCCGCAGGGTAATCCCCTCGCGCTGGAAGCCGGCCGTATTCAGGTAGACGAGGAACGCCGCAGCAACGATCCGAACATCTGGGCCGGCGGCGACTGCATCGCTCGGGGTGACGACCTGACCGTAACCGCCGTGCAGGACGGCAAGCTCGCTGCCGAATCCATCCATCGCGTACTGACCAACCAGGCTTGAATTCAATGGCTGATCTGACCAGCAATTTCCTCGGCATCAAATCCCCGAACCCGTTCTGGCTGGCATCCGCGCCACCGACCGACAAGGAGTACAACGTGGTGCGCGCCTTCGAGGCGGGCTGGGGCGGCGTGGTCTGGAAAACCCTGGGTGAGGACCCGCACGTGGTCAACGTGAACGGCCCGCGCTACGGTGCCGTGTATTCATCCGACCGCAAGCTCATTGGCTTCAACAACATCGAGCTGATTACCGATCGGCCGCTGCAGACCAATCTCGACGAGATCAGGCGTGTGAAACGCGACTGGCCGGACCGCGCGATGATCGTCTCGCTGATGGTGCCCTGCGAGGAGAAGAACTGGCGCGACATTCTCGTCCGTGTGGAAGACACCGGTGCCGATGGGGTGGAGCTGAATTTCGGTTGCCCGCATGGAATGTCGGAGCGCGGCATGGGCTCGGCGGTCGGGCAGGTGCCCGAGTACATTGAAATGGTGGCCGCCTGGTGCAAGCAATACACGAAACTGCCGGTGATCGTGAAGCTCACACCCAACATCACCGACGTACGGTTTCCAGCCCGCGCCGCCAAAGCCGGGCATGCCGATGCCGTCTCACTGATCAACACCGTCAATTCCATCATCAGCGTGAATCTGGACACCATGTCGCCCGAGCCCTCCATCGATGGTTGGGGTTCCCATGGCGGCTACTGCGGCCCGGCCGTCAAGCCGATCGCACTGAACATGGTCGCCGAGATCGCCCGTGACGCGGCCACTGCCGGCATGCCCATTTCCGGCATCGGTGGTATCACCACCTGGCGCGATGCCGCGGAATTCATGGCGTTGGGTGCGGGCAACGTACAAGTCTGCACCGCCGCCATGACCTACGGTTTCCGCATCATCGATGAACTCACCAGCGGGCTTTCCAACTGGATGGACGAGGCGGGCCATGCTTGCATCGATGATTTCATCGGCCTCGCCGCGCCCAACGTGAAGGACTGGCAGAATCTCAACCTCAACTACATTACCAAGGCCCGAATCGATCAGGACCTGTGCATCCAGTGCGGCCGCTGCCACGAAGTGTGCGAAGACACCTCCCATCAGGCCATCACCGCCACCGTCGGAGGCAAACGACATTTCGAGGTCATCGACGAAGAATGCGTGGGCTGCAACCTGTGCGTCGCCGTCTGCCCGGTGCAGGATTGCATTTCCATGGAACGGCTGACGGCAGGTGCCGACCCTCGCACAGGTGACGCGATCGACTCGGGTTATGCGAACTGGACTCAGCATCCGAATAATCCTGCTTCTGTGAGTGATTGATACGGCTTGACGCCATGATGTCAACCGAGCGGCAACGAAGTAGCTCGGGCTGAATTCCTTGGCCAAATCATCAACGACTCCGGCGTTTATCCAGTCGTCGATCCTGCCACTGATTCCGTCGTGCGTGGATCCCGCAGTAAGCCCGGCAGTTGTCCCCGCGGCCGATCCCACGTCCGACCCGGTCACCGAACAATTCCCACCAGGCGATCCGCCGCATCCATGTTGTCGAGCAGCTCACGCAGCAGCGGATTCGGATACCGTCGCTTCAGCATCACGGCATGGAAGGTTTCGCTGAGCTGAGGTAGCCGGTGTGCCTCGAGTAGCAGGCCACTGGCAAGTTCATCCTTCACCACGATCGGCGGCACCACAGCCAGGCCGATACCTTCGCGGGCAAGCAGGCGCATCATGGCCATGTCGTCAACTTCGGCAATGATTCGTGTGCTCAGGCCGAGCCGGTCGCTCAACGCATCGAAGCCGGTGCGGATGCTGCTTGCGATCGTGGGCAGCACCAGTGGCTCTCGTGCGAGCAGGTGCTCGACGCTCGCAGGCGTACCGATGCGTTCCGGCGTGCCGATCAGGCTCACCGGTTGTTCGGCGATCGGGTGTGAGATGAAGGCAGTAGCCGCATCGCGTGGTGGGACGGTATTGGCCAGCACCACATCGAGCTGATGGGCTTCCAGGCTCGGTAGCAATTCGCCCAGGGATCCGGAACGAATGACTATCTCGGTATCGCTGCGGCCGAGCACCGGGCGCAGGAACTGGATCTGGAAGTTACGCGACAGCGTGGCCAGGGAGCCCACCCTCAGCACTTGGCGCTGAGGCGATGCGCGGTGGGCCAGTGTGCTGAGCAGTTCCTCGCCGGTGGCAAAGATCGCATCCGCGTGGTCGAGCGCGATCTGGCCAGCTTCGGTCAGCAGCAGTTGCCTGCCACGCCGTTCGAACAGTGGTTCGCCGACCTGTTCCTCGAGCTTGCGTATCTGGGTGGACAACGCGGACTGCGATACGGCCAGCCGCTCGGCGGTTCGTGTCAGGTTGCCTTCATGCGCGACCGCCCAGAAATACCGTAGGTGGTTGTAGTTGAGTCTGGCCAAGATTGTTCTGTTTCATGACTTGATTAGTAGATTGTATTATTTTTTTAGAATTGATCCGCTCGATCCCTGTGCGGCATTTTCCGCCGATCCTGTCTTTTGCACCGTTAGTGTGCAGAATACTGCCCGCAACCAGGAGAAGCGCGGCATGTCGAAGCATCTGTCCATCGGTATCGAAGAAGAGTATCTGCTGATCGATCCGGAAACCCGGGCGCTGGCCTGTCGTCAGCCGGCGGGCTTCATGGATAAGTGCAAGGAGCGCGTGGGTGACAGGGTCACCTATGAGTTTCTGCAAAGCCAGGTCGAGATCGGTACCGGGGTGTGCGCCACGGTCGGTGAGGCGCGCAGGGAATTGAGCGAGCTGCGCGAGTGCGTGTCGAGCACGGCGAAGGAGTTCGGTTTCGAGATGATCGCCGCGTCCACCCATCCCTGGTCGCACTGGAGCACACAGGAACCGGTCGACATGGAGCGCTACCGCATTCTGGGGTCCGAGCAAGGCAGCCTGGCAAGGCGGATGGCGATCTGTGGCATGCACGTGCATGCCGGCATCGAGGATCCGGACCTGCGCGTCGATCTGATGGGGCAGATCAGCTATTTCATGCCTCACCTGCTAGGCCTGAGTTGCTCATCGCCCTTCTGGGAGGGACGAGATACCGGCCTGAAGGCCTTTCGCCCCACCATCGTCGGTGACTTGCCGCGCTCCGGTCTGCCCGAAGCCTTCGAGAGCTGGAACGACTGGACGGAAATGCTGCACGACCTCGCCGCCACCGAGATGGTCACCGATCCGTCGAAGATCTGGTGGGACCTGCGCCCCAGCGTGCGTCATCCCACGCTCGAGATCCGCATCTGCGATGTCTGCACCTGGATGGAGGACGGGCTTGCCATTGCCGCGCTGTATCAATCCACGCTTGCTTTCTTGTGCCGTCTGCGCGAGAACAACCAGCGCTGGCGGCACTATCGGCGCATTCTCATCATGGAGAACAAGTGGCGTGCCCAGCGCTACGGCATCGAAGCCGAGCTGGGAGACTTCGGCAAGAAGAAGGCGGTACCGTTCGCCGAGCTGATAGACGAGCTGGTGGAGCTGGTCAGACCGCATGCCGAAGAGCACGAATGTGTCGCGGAAATCGAGCACGCCCGGGTTATAGCACGACGTGGTACGAGCTCGGACCATCAGCTGAAGGTCTATCATCAGGCCCTGGATCAGGGCGCCACGGACGAGGCCGCACAGGTCGCGGTGGTCGACTGGCTGGTAGAGCAGTCCGCCCCCGGTCGGCCTTCCGTAGACTGATCACTTTCCCGCGCGGCAATGGTCGATGACGATACTTCCTGAAGAACTGCAAGCAGATCATGGTGGGCCGATTCCCACCGAGGTGGTCGCCAGATTCGTGGCGAGCCATGAGTTTCCACTGCTCGAGCCCGGCATGGCGACCTTCGCGTGGCACGGCGAGGCGGAACATGTGGATATCCTGCGCTGGATCCACGGTGGCGTATCGCGATCGGCCTTCGAGAAACAGGGAGATTCGCGGCTGTGGCTGTTGCGTCTGCCGGTAACGGACGGGGGGCGCTTCGAATACAAGCTCTCGATCGGTCGCAACGGGCAGGAGCAATGGATCATCGACCCGCTCAATCCGGCAACCGCGGAAGATCCGTTCGGCAGCAACTCGGTGTGCCGCACCTTCGGCTACGCCCGCCCCGCCTGGAGTCGGGCGCGGGGTGCGCCGGCGGGGCACATGGAAACCCTGCCGGTGGCAAGCCCGGTGTTCGAGGAAACACGTCAGGAGCGCGTCTATCTGCCGGCGGGCCACGATCCCGAAACGTTCTACCCGCTGCTGGTCATCCATGATGGCAACGACTTCGTCACCTATGCGGATCTCGCCGTATCGCTGGACAACCTGATTGCCGACGGCGACATCCCGCCTTTGATCGCCGCGCTCACACAGACCTCGGATCGGATGCATGAATACCCGCGCGGTCGGCGCCACGCACGGTATCTGGTGCGGGACCTGCTGCCGGCGCTGGAATCGCGCTATCGGCTTAACCCGGAGCCCGACCGGCGAGTGTTGCTCGGTGCTAGCCTTGGCGCGGTGGCTTCGTTGTCCACGGCATTTCGCTATCCGGGGGTGTTCGGAGGGCTGGTGTTGCAGTCCGGCTCGTTCATTCTCGATGAGCAGGCGCTGGAAGGGCGGCAGCATCCGGTGTTCCAGCGTGTCGCGCAACTGATGCAGGTGCTGCGCCGCGCACCCGACCTGCCGGCTACCCGGGCCTTCATTTCCGCCGGTGAGCTGGAAGGGCTGGCCGAAGAGAACCGGGCGCTGGCAGGCTTTCTGCGCGAGCGTGGTGTCGACGTACTGTTCAAGAGCTCCTGGGATGGGCATCATTGGCACAATTGGCGTGATCGATTGAGGGATGGTCTGATGTGGGTCTACAGGAGAGACGATGAGCGAACGTGAAATGCAGGCCCGTACACATCGTGATGTGCATATCGGCCTGTCGCTGGGGGCCGATATCTGTTGGCCCATCTGTTACGAGACGCTCTTCAGGAATCTGAACCTGCAGCTCGAGCATGCGGGCGAGGAGCAGCGGTTTCATTGCGAACGCCTGAGCATCGAGCCGTTCAACCTCGCCCAGCCCGTCAAGTACGATGTGGTGATCGACCGTCTCACGCACTGGTATTCCACCAGCCGCGAATGGATCAAGAAAGCGATCCTGATGAACGATCTGTACGTGTACAACAACCCCTGGTCATTGCAGTCGAACGAAAAGCAGACCTCCTACGCGGCCATGATGCGCCTGGGCCTGCCGGTACCGGAAACCTGGATGCTGCCGCCGAAGGCCTACGATGCATCCGACGATCTGCAGGCCACCTTGCAGCAGTACGCACGCATGTTCTCGCTCGATGATATCGGCGAGCAGATCGGCTACCCGTTCTTCATGAAGCCTTATCACGGTGGCGGCTGGCGGGGCGTGACGAAGATCGACGACGCCGCCGGGCTGCAACGAGCCTACGATGCCAGCGGCACGGAGGTCATGAACCTGCAGGCCGCGGTATTGCCGCACGACTGGTTCGTACGTTGCGTCGGCCTGGGGCCGCAGATGCGAAAGGTCAACTACGACCCTTCGGCCGCGCTGCACGATCGCTATCGCATGGAGGTCGATTTCCTGTCGGCTGAAGATCAATCCGTACTCGAAGACACCACGCTGACCATCAACGCCTTCTTCGGCTGGGATTTCAACTCCTGTGAATCGTTGAAGCGGAACGGTACCTGGCACCCGATAGATTTTGCCAATGCCTGCCCCGACAGTCAGGTAACCTCCTTGCACTATCATTTTCCGTGGATGATCAAGGCCAACCTGCGCTGGTCGATCTTTTGCGCCTCCACCGACAAGGCGATGCGCAAGACCCTCGACTGGGAGCCGTTCTTCGCCATCGCCAATCAGGATCGCTCACCACGGGAAAAGCTCTCGGCCTACGCGGCCATTGCCCACCAGCGCTTCGAGACCGAGAAGTTTCGCGACTTCAGCCGCACTCATCTGAAGCATCTGGACGAATTGGCATACGATTTCTTCGGCTCGGGTATCTTCCGCGATGCCGTGCATCAGAAGGTGTTGGCGCTGTTCCCGTCGCACGAGGTGGATCAGTTCACGGAGCTGTTCTGGGGCAGGGTGCAAACCTGGCGCGAGCAGGAAGGCCAGGCGGGAGATCCCGATGGGTTCTGATTCGAGCGGCGGTGCGAAGCAGCTGGCGAGGTGGCATTCGTCCCGGTTGGAACAGAAGGTCACGGTTGCCCGCTGGGGCCATTGGGGGCAGCCGGTGCTGCTGTTTCCCACCGCCGGCGGCGATGCCGAAGAGGTGGAGCGCAGGGAACTGATCACCGGTGTGCAGCCGTTGATCGATGCGGGCCGCATCAAGGTGTATTCCTGCGACAGCGTCGCCGGGCTGGCGATGGCGCGCAAGAACGGCTCGGTGGAGCATCGCTGGTGGTTGCTGAAGCAGTTCGGTGAATTCGTGGCGCATGAAGTGGTGCCGGCGATCTCCAGCGACTGCGGTGGCGGGTTCGTCGAAACAGTGGCCGCGGGTGCATCCATCGGGGCATTCAATGCGCTGTCGGTGTTGTGCCGCTACCCGCATCTGTTCAAGTCCGCCATCGCGATGAGCGGCACCTATGATCTCGAGCGTCTGTTCGAGATGCCGGGCAACCACGACTACTACCTGGCGGCGCCCAACTGTTTCCTGCCCGAGCTCGACGAGCCCGAGCTGTTGGCGAGGCTGCGCAGCCGGTTCGTACTGCTGGCCTATGGGCAGGGGCGCTGGGAATCTGCCGAGGAATCCTGGCGCATGGCCGAGCTGCTTGGTGCGAAAGGCATTCCGAATCGGGTCGATCCCTGGGGTGCGGAGTATGATCACGATTGGCCAACCTGGCGCGAAATGCTGCCGGTCTACCTCGATGAACTGGTGCGCTGAATGAACGTCATCTTCCTGGAACCCGGCTTTCCCTCGAATCAGCGCGAGTTCGTACGTGCGCTGCACGGTGTTGGCGCAAGCGTGCACGGGGTGGGAGACCGGCCCTACGACTGGCTCGACCACGAGCTGAAAGGCTGGCTCGCCAGCTATCGCCAGATCGCTTCCATCACGGATGAGAGCGCACTCGAGTGGGCGGTACGCGATGCGCAGAAGCATGTCTGGATCGATCGGCTCGAAGCGGTCGTGGAGGCTCACGTGCTACCGGCCGCGCACGTGCGGGAGCGCTGCGAGATTCCGGGTACCTCCACGCGTACCGCCTACCTGTGCCGCGACAAGGTGGCGATGAAGGAGGTACTGCGTGAAGCAGGGGTGCCCACGGCAGCTTCGGCCGGATGTTCCAGCATCGGCGAGTTGCGGGATTTCGCAGGTACGGTCGGGTATCCGTTGATCGTCAAGCCACGGGATGCCGCGGGCGCTTCCGGCACCTACCGGATCGATGATGCGTCAGAGCTCGAGCACGTCGGCCGGGTCAGCGGCCTGGCCTACGGTGAGCCGGCAGCGGTGGAAGAGTTCGTCGAAGGCCACGAGGGGTTCTACGACACGCTGACGGTCGGTGGCGAGGTGGTTCATGACTTCATCAGTCACTACTATCCGAACGTGCTCGAGGCGATGCGCTCGCGCTGGATCTCTCCCCAGATCATCTCGACCAACCGCATGCAGGAACCCGGCTACGACGAGGTGAAGGCGATGGGTCGGCGGGTTTCCCAGGCGTTGGGTGTCGAGACTTCCGCCACGCACATGGAGTGGTTCTTCGGGCCGAAGGGCCTGCGTTTCTCGGAGATCGGCTGCCGGCCACCCGGGGTAGGGCAGTGGGACAGCTACTGTGCCGGCAATGAGTTCGATCTGTACCGCGAGTGGGCACTGGCCGTTTGCCAGCAGCGCGGTGAACAGAAACCCTCGCGCAATTATGCCTGCGGGATCATCGCGCTACGGCCGGATCAGAATGGTCGCATAACAGGCTATGAGGGAACCCACGAGATATTTCAGCGCTACGGCGATTGCATCGTCGAAGATTGCTTCCCCGAACCGGGTACGCCCACCCAGGGTGTCGAGGCGGGCTACAAGTCCAATGCCTGGCTGCGGGTGCGGCATACCGGACTACGACGCACTGCGCGCCATTCTCGACGGAGATCGGCGAGCGGGGTCCAGGTGTGCTGGCGTACGACTGAGACGTACGGTCGGGAAGATAGAAGGCGGTGTCGGCGACTTCGGCAACGCGAAGTATTCGGCTTGAGCCGTCTGAAACAGTGTTCCGAGGTTTGCCGACACCGCTGCATCGGATCGTGCAAGAAGCAGTCCTGTCGGGGTCACCCGAGATCAAGGTGCTGCGATGGCGGTGTGCCAGAGTTCGTGTTTCTGAACGAGCGTCTTCATGGCCATGGCCGGGCTGGTGGAGGGCAGGGTGACCTGTTCGAGGCTTCGCCCCTGAGCTTTGAGCACCGTGTCCACAGGTGCCGCCGTGTGGCGTCGGTACAGCTTCGCCGCGCTCTGGCCGTTGAACACTATCCGTTGAAGATCGGTGTGCGATGCAACGAAGCCAGCCAGGTCATTGGCTTTCACCGAACCCGGGGCAATCGCGGAATCCAGGCTGCCGGGGCGAATGCATTCGGCCAGTACGTCCCACAGGGCGATGCGGTTCCTGCGCAGAAGCTCCGCCCGGCGGGCGTGCTCCCACTGCCTGTGAACGCTAAGGTTCAGCGGTTGTTCCGCGAGGCAATTGAGCATGATGGGCCAGAACGCGTTGCGCGGGTGTGCGTAGTAGGCGGCCTGTTGCAGCGAGGCCTGGCCGGGCATGGTGCCCAGCACCAGAACGCGTGCATCAGCGGCCTCTATCGGAGCAAAGCCGTAGATCGGCCGGGTGGCCGAATGGCCGCCACCGGAGGTGCCATCAGGGGCATCATCAAAAGTTGACCGCATACGGTGCTTACGTTAGCGTTCCGGACATCGTAAGTCGAGCGAGGCGCGGGCGGATATGATCAAGAATCTGGTGGGAGGCCGCACGCTGGCCAGCGAGAGTGGCAACACACAGGCGGTGTACAACCCGGCCACCGGCGAGGCTGTCGACGAGGTCGGGCTGTCCGGTGTCGCGGAGGTCAATGCGGCCGTGGCGGCGGCGAAGGGTGCGTTGCCGGCCTGGTCGGCCACCCCGCCCCTGAAACGCGCGGCGTTCATGTTCCGTTTCAATGAATTGCTCATGCAGCGGGCCGACGATGTGGCGCGTGCGATTTCCCGTGAGCACGGCAAGACCCACGACGATGCCCTGGGCGAGGTGCAGCGTGGCCGCGAGGTGGTCGAGTTCTGTTGCGGAATTCCGCAGTTGCTCAAGGGCGAATTCTCGCGCAACGTCGGCCCGCAGGTCGACTCGTTCTCGGATCGCCAGGCGCTCGGTGTGTGTGTGCCGGTATCACGCCGTTCAATTTTCCGGCCATGGTGCCCTTGTGGATGTATCCGGTGGCCATTGCCTGTGGCAACACGTTTGTATTGAAGCCATCCGAGCGGGATCCGTCGGCGGTGAATCTGGTAGCGAGTTTGCTGCTCGAGGCGGGCTTGCCCGAAGGTGTGCTGAACGTGGTGCATGGGGACAAGCTTGCGGTCGATGCCTTGCTCGACCATCCGGACGTGCAGGCAGTGAGCTTCGTCGGGTCCACACCCATCGCGGAATACGTGTACCGCCGCGGCACCGAGGCGGGCAAGCGTGTCCAGGCGCTCGGTGGTGCGAAGAATCACATGGTGGTGATGCCCGACGCCGACATGGATCAGGTGGTGGATGCGCTGATGGGCGCGGGGTTCGGCTCCGCCGGCGAGCGTTGCATGGCCGTGTCGGTGGCCGTGCCGGTCGGCGAGGAGACGGCCGATCGGCTGGTCAGGCAGCTGAGCCCGCGCGTCGAGGCGCTGAAGGTCGGCCCGGCGGACGATCCGGATTCGGAAATGGGGCCGGTGATCACGAAGGCGGCGCAGGAGCGCATCCTGGGGCTGATCGATGGCGGTGTGCAGGCGGGTGCCGAGTTGGTCGTCGACGGGCGCAAGCTCAGCCTGCAGGGTTACGAGAATGGCTACTTCATGGGCGGCAGCCTGTTCGACAAGGTCACCACCGACATGCAGATCTACCGCGAGGAGATCTTCGGCCCTGTACTGTCGGTGGTGCGTGCCGGTACCTTCGACGAAGCCGTGAACATGATCAACGACAACGAGTACGGCAACGGCACCGCCATCTTCACGCGTGATGGCGATGCCGCACGCTCCTTCACCGACAGCATTCAAGTGGGCATGGTCGGTGTGAATGTGCCTATTCCGGTGCCGGTGGCATACCACAGCTTCGGTGGCTGGAAGCGCTCCCTGTTCGGTGACCACTCCATCTACGGCCCTGAAGGCGTGCATTTCTATACGCGGTTGAAGACCGTCACGAGTCGCTGGCCCACGGGTATCAAGGACGGCGCGGTCTTCACGTTCCCGACCTGACCATCAACTGACCGGCAACGGACCATGCAAAGCAACCTGCGAATCAATGGCGAGCGTCTTTGGGATGCTCTGATGGAAATGGCGAAAATCGGACCCGGTGTGGCCGGTGGCAACAATCGTCAGACGCTCACCGACGACGATGCACGTGCCCGGCAACTGTTCCGGCGGTGGTGCGACGATGCCGGCTGTTCGATGGGCATCGACCAGATGGGTACCATGTTCGCAAGGCGCGAGGGTAGCGACCCGGATGCCCTGCCGGTCTACGTCGGCAGCCATCTCGATACCCAGCCTACCGGGGGCAAGTACGATGGTGTGCTCGGCGTGCTGGCGGGGCTCGAGATCGTGCGCCAGCTCAACGACATGAGCATCCGCACCAGGCACCCGATCGTCGTCACCAACTGGACCAACGAGGAGGGCACCCGGTTCGCGCCGGCGATGGTGGCCTCGGGTGTGTTCGCAGGCGTTCACGAGCTCGACTGGGCCTACGATCGTAGTGATGCGAAGGGCGCAAGGCTTGGTGCCGAGCTGGAGCGTATCGGCTACAAGGGTGACGAAGCGGTCGGCGAGCGCAAGATGCACGCGTTCTTCGAGCTGCATATCGAGCAGGGCCCGATTCTCGAGCAGGAAGACAAGCAGATCGGTGTGGTCACCCATGGCCAGGGGCTCAACTGGTTGCAGGTCACCCTGACCGGCAAGGAAAGCCACACCGGTTCCACGCCGATGCCGATGCGCGTGAACGCAGGGCTCGGCATGGCGCGTATCACCGAGCTGGTCAACCAGATCGCGCTGTCGCACGAGCCGCTCGCGGTCGGAGCCATCGGCCAATGCGATGTCTACCCGAACTCACGCAACATCATTCCCGGCAAGGTCGTCTTCACGATCGATTTTCGCCACCCTGACAAGGCTGTGATCGCCGATATGGAAGACCAGCTGCGGACCGGTGCAAAGGCGATCGTCGACGACATCGGCCTGGGCATGGAGATCGAACAGGTCGGCGGTTTCGATCCGGTGGAGTTCGATGCCGATTGCGTGGCTGCGGTGCGGGACGCGGCCGAACGGCTCGGCTACAGCCATCGGGATATCGTCTCCGGCGCCGGCCACGATGCCTGCTGGATCAACCGGGTGGCACCCACCGCGATGGTCATGTGCCCCTGTGTCGATGGCCTGTCGCACAACGAAGCAGAAGAGATCACGCCTGCATGGGCCACGGCCGGCGCCAATGTGTTGTTCCACGCCGTCGTTGAAACAGCAGGTATCGTCGAATGAGAATCATCGTGGCCAGGGAGGATTCATGAGTACAGTCATCAAGGGTGGCATCGTCGTCACTGCGGATCGCAGCTACACGGCTGACGTGCTGATCGACAAGGGCGTCATCACTGCGATCGGCGCGAACCTCTCGGGCGACGATACGCTCGATGCCGGCGGCTGCTACGTCATGCCGGGTGGCATCGACCCGCACACCCATCTGGAAATGCCCTTCATGGGCACCTACACCACCGATGATTTCGAACACGGTACCCGGGCCGCATTGTCAGGCGGTACCACCATGGTCGTGGACTTCTGCCTGCCCTCGCCTGGCCAGTCATTGCTCGAAGCCCGTCAGCGATGGGACAACAAGACCGCCAAGGCGGCCTGCGATTACTCGTTCCACATGGCGATCACCTCGTGGAGCGAGCAGATATTCGACGAGATGCAGCAGGTGGTCGACAGTGGAATCAATACGTTCAAGCATTTCATGGCCTACAAGAATGCGTTGATGGTCGACGACGAGCAGATGTACGCCTCCTTCAGGCGTTGTGCCGCGCTCGGCGCGATGCCGCTGGTGCATGCCGAGAACGGGGATATCGTCGCGGAATTGCAGGCCAGCCTGATGGCCGACGGCAACGACGGGCCGGAAGCGCACGCCTATTCACGGCCGCCGCAGGTCGAGGGCGAAGCGGCCAACCGGGCCATCATGATCGCCGACATGGCCGGGGTGCCGCTCTATGTGGTCCATGTGTCGTGCGAAGAGGCACATGAGGCGATCCGGCGTGCCCGGCAGGCCGGCAAGCGGGTCTATGGCGAACCCCTGGTGCAACATCTGACTCTCGATGAATCCGAGTACGCCAACAGCGACTGGGACTATGCGGCACGGCGTGTGATGTCACCGCCGTTTCGCAGCAAGCGTCATCAGGATGGTCTGTGGGCGGGTCTGGCGGCGGGCAGCCTGCAGGTGGTCGCGACCGATCATTGCGCGTTCACCACCGAACAGAAGCGTATGGGGGTCGGCGATTTCACCAAGATTCCCAACGGCACCGGTGGCCTGGAAGACCGGTTGTCCATATTGTGGACGCAGGGTGTGGCGAAGGGGCGGCTGACGAAGGAGGAGTTCGTCGCGGTCACTGCGACCAACATCGCGAAGATCCTGAACATGTACCCGAAGAAGGGCGCCATTCTCGAAGGCAGCGACGCCGATATCCTGGTCTGGGATCCGGAACGTTCGGAGACCATCACCGCTGCAAAGCAGCAGTCGGCCATCGATTACAACGTGTTCGAGGGTTTCGCGGTGAAAGGCCTGCCCAGGTTCGTGCTGACCCGCGGCAAGCTCGTCGTCAGGGAGGATGAGGTGAACGCCGAAGAGGGGCATGGCGAATTCGTTGCACGCAAGCCGTCGCCGCCGGTGAATCAGGCGTTGTCGCGCTGGAAGGACATGACCGCACCGAAGCCCGTGCAGCGCGATCCTTCGAAAATGCCCGCCGGTGTCTGAGGCGTCACGCGGCGCAGCTGACGGCTCGGTCGCCCCGGCCTCGGAAGCCGCTTCACAGTCGGCACCGGATACCGACCCGGGTTCCACCGGAATACAGATAAGGAACCTGTCGCTGCAATTCCAGGCCGGTGACGGTCCGGTACAGGCGTTGAGCGATATCTCGCTGAGTATCGGGCAGGGCGATTTCGTCTCCTTCATCGGCCCGTCCGGCTGTGGCAAGACCACATTGCTCAGGGTGATCGCCGATCTGGAGCAGGCCAACTTCGGCGACATAAGGGTCAACGGTGTCAGCCCGCATGAGGCCCGACTGGCACGGGCCTACGGTTACGTGTTTCAGGCCGCCTCCCTGTATCCCTGGCGTACCATCGCCGGCAACGTGGCGTTGCCGCTGGAGATCATGGGGTTGGGGGGAGCGGAGCGTCGCGAACGGGTCGCACGCAATCTGGCGCTTGTGAACCTGGAGGGTTTCGAGAACAAGTATCCCTGGCAGTTGTCCGGCGGCATGCAACAGCGAGCATCGATCGCACGGGCGCTGGCAGTGGAGCCCGCACTGCTGCTGATGGACGAACCGTTCGGTGCGCTCGACGAGATCGTGCGCGATCACCTGAACGAGCAGCTATTACAGCTCTGGGCCCGCACGCACAAGACGGTCGTGTTCGTCACCCACTCGATTCCCGAAGCGGTTTTTCTGTCCACCCGAATCGTCGTGATGTCCCCGCGGCCCGGGCGCATACACGACATCATCGACAGCGATCTGCCACGCGAGCGCACCCTCGATATTCGCGAAACACCGGAGTTCATCGCGCTGGCGCATCGCGTGCGTGATGGGCTGCGCGGCGGGCATGTCGATGATGTGGCTGCCTGATCGCTACCGAAACATGATATCGGAGCGCGTCTGATGCGGATCGGTGCCAGTGTCGTCGGCGCGCAACCGACGTCGGATTCGACGCCTCGGGGCAAGGCCATACCGGTGAGTGTGATCCTGCTGGCGTTGACGGTGATCTGGTACGTGGCGGCGATCTGGATGAATCTGGCCTGGGAGTACGATGTGCTGGAACGCGAAGGGCGCCAGGCTTCGCTGGTCGAACTGCTTGGTGGCACCCTGGACCAGGACCGGCCGGTGTTACCCGCACCTCATCAGGTTGCCATCGAAGTGTATGACACCACGATCGGCAAGAGTATCACGTCGAAACGCAGCCTGGTTTACCACGCCGGCGTCACGCTTTCCTCATCTCTGCTGGGCTTCGTGCTCGGCACGCTACTGGGTGTCGTTCTTGCAGTAGCCATCACCTACAACCGGGCGCTGCAGCGCAGCCTCATGCCGTGGATCATCGCCTCGCAGACCATTCCCATCCTCGCGATCGCGCCCATGTTGATCGTGGTGCTCAACGCGATCGGGGTTCAGGGCCTGTTGCCCAAGGCATTCATCTCGATGTACCTGAGCTTCTTTCCGATCGTGGTCGGCATGGTGAAGGGCCTGAATTCACCGGAGCGCAGTCACCTGGATCTGATGCACACCTACAATGCGTCTAGCTGGCAGAGCCTGTGGAAGCTGCGGCTGCCGTCGTCGGTGCCGTACCTGTTCACGAGCATGAAGGTGGCTGTGGCGATATCGCTGGTCGGTGCGATCGTCGCCGAACTGCCTACCGGTGCCGTGGCAGGTCTCGGCGCGCGCCTGTTGGCAGGTTCCTACTACGGGCAGACCGTACAGATCTGGTCGGCACTGGTGGTGGCCTCGGTGCTCGCCGGTGTACTGGTGGCACTGGTGGGCTGGACCGGTGACCAGGTGAACCGGCGCATGGGGGTTCAGCCGGTGGCTGACAGTGTATGAATGGCTTCCACGAGTGCCTTCGGTGAATGGTTTCAATCAAGCCTTTTCGATGACTGGTATCACGCGATTCCAGCGTTGGCTGATGATGCTGGGTGGTGTGTTCGCACTGGTCGGGGTGGTGTTGGCACCGTTCACGGGTGAAGCCACTGCCGTTACCGTGATCATCGGCTTGCTGCTGCTCGCGGGAGCGTCGGGTGGGCTGCGCTTCGCCGAGCGCTCACCGCTTTTCGCCGCATTGAATCTCGGTATCGCCTCATCGCTGGCGGCGGCCCTGTTGCTGCAGATCCTTGCGCCGAACCCCGGTGCGGCCTTCTGGTGTCTCGTGCTGGGGAGCTGGCTGCTGGCCTGGTCGTGCGTGGAGCAGCTCTCACGGCTGCAGCCGCCGGGTAGCGTGCCGAAACTGATGCTGGCGCTGGTGATACCCGGGCTGTTCGGAGTGTGGTTGTTGCTGCTCTGGGAATACCTGGCGCAGGGCCTTGCAATTCCACAGGTGCTGCTACCGGCGCCGAGCGTGATCGCAGAGCGCTTCGCCAGTTCCACCGGTATTCTGTGGGCGGACTTCCAGCAGACCTTCATCAAGTCGGTGCTGACCGGGTACGCACTGGGTTGCGGCGGCGGGTTCCTGGTGGCGCTGCTGATCGATCGCTCCCCCTTCCTGCAGCGCGGGCTGCTGCCGATCGGCAACCTGGTCTCGGCGCTGCCGATCGTGGGCGTTGCACCGATCATGGTCATGTGGTTCGGTTTCGACTGGCCGTCGAAGGCGGCGGTGGTCATCATCATGACGTTCTTTCCGATGTTGGTGAACACGGTGGCCGGTCTGGCGGCGGCGAACCGCATGCAGCACGATTTGATGAAGACTTATGCGGCCAGCTACTGGCAGACACTGTTCAAGCTGCGCCTGCCCGAGGCGCTGCCGTTCATCTTCACGGCGCTGAAGATCAACTCCACTCTGGCACTGATCGGTGCGATCGTCGCCGAGTTCTTCGGCACGCCGGTGGTGGGCATGGGTTTTCGCATCTCCACCGAGGTGGGGCGCATGAACGTCGACATGGTCTGGGCAGAGATTGTCGTCGCGGCCCTGGCAGGGTCGGCGTTCTATGGCCTGCTGGCCCTGCTCGAACGAACCGTTACCTTCTGGCACCCCTCACATCGACATTGATTCGGTGTTTGATTAAGTTACAGTCATGCCATCTCGCCTCGATCTCTTCTCATTGCCGCTAATCAACAAGGACAGCCTCATGAACCAACTCTCCAAACTCCAGCTCGCAACGCTTGCGCTTGCCAGCGTTGCCTGCCTCATCAGCAGCCGCGCGGCCCTGGCGGCGGATGACATCACGCTGCAACTCAAGTGGGTGACCCAGGCTCAGTTCGCCGGCTACTACGTAGCGCTGGACGAAGGCTTTTACGAAGAGGCGGATCTCGACGTCACGATCAAGCCCGGTGGGCCGGATATCGCGCCACCGCAGGTCATCGCCGGTGGCGGGGCCGACGTCATCGTCGACTGGATGCCTTCGGCGCTCGCCAGCCGCGAAAAGGGTGTGCCGCTGGTGAACATCGCTCAGCCGTTCGCGAAGTCCGGCATGATGCTCACCTGCCTGAAGGAGACCGGCATCGAATCGCCGGAAGACTTCCGCGGCCGCACGCTCGGCGTATGGTTCTTCGGTAACGAATACCCTTTCCTGAGCTGGATGAACTCCCTGGAGATTCCCACCGAAGGAGGTGAGGAGGGCGTGACCGTGCTCAAGCAGGGCTTCAACGTCGACCCACTGCTGCAGAAGCAGGCAGACTGCATTTCCACGATGACCTACAACGAGTACTGGCAGCTCATCGATGCCGGGCTCACCCGGAAGATCTGGTGGTCTTCAAGTACGAAGATGAAGGCGTATCGACGCTGGAAGACGGGCTGTACGTGCTGGAAGAGAATCTCGAAGATGAAGCCTTCGTCGACAAGATGGCCCGCTTCGTCGCTGCCTCCATGAAAGGCTGGGAATGGGCACGCGAGAATCCTGAAGAGGCCGCCGAGATCGTGCTCGACAACGATGCCTCCGGCGCCCAGACCGAAAAGCACCAGATGCGCATGACCAGCGAGATCAACAAGCTGACCCAGGGCAGCGACGGCAGCCTGAACGTCGAAGACTACGAGCGCACCGTTGAGACATTGCTCTCGGGCGGTTCCGACCCGGTGATTAGCGAGGAGCCCGAAGGCGCCTGGAGTGCCGTGGTGACCGACAAGTCCACGCAGATGTAGGAAGCAGGTGGCCGTGACCGACGAGAACTATCCGGATCAGCGAGTTGAACTTCGGATGGCGGAATAAGCAAGTATTCGTGAAATCACGACCGAGCCTGCCGCTGATCATCGGCATTCTGGTGCTTGCTTCCAGCGTGACCATCATGTCCACCGACATGTATTCCCCCAGCCTGCCGGACATGGTGGGCTATTTCGACACTACACCGACGCTGGTGAAGCTCACCATCAGCCTGAACCTGCTGGCCTTCGGCATCGCGCAGTTGTTCCACGGGCCACTGTCGGATCGCTTCGGCAGGCGCCCCGTCATGCTGTGGTCGCTGGCGACGGTGGTGGTGCTGTCGCTGATCTGCGCCGCGGCGCAGAGTATCGAGCAGCTACTGGCCGCTCGCATTCTGCTGGGCATCGCGGCGGCGGCCGAAGCGGTACTGGGTCTGGCGATCCTGAAGGATCTCTACGACGAGCAGGAGCAGGTTCGGGCACTGGCGCTGCTGGGCATGGTGATCGCGGTGGCACCGGCGGTCGGGCCGATTCTCGGCGGTTACCTGCACGTCGCCTTCGGCTGGCAGAGCAACTTCATCGTCATCGCTGGCCTGTCGGCGGCGACCTGTGCGGTGGTCTGGCGGTATCTGCCGGAATCCACCACACCCGATCTGCAGGCCTTGCAGCCGACCCGGGTGCTACGTCGTTACCTCACGCTGATCAACAACAGTGATTTCCTGCTGCACAGCCTGATGTGCGGTGTGGCCCTCGGATTGATCCTGGTGTTCATCACGGCTGCACCCTTCGTACTGATCGAACGGCTCGACGTGGCCACCCAGCACTTCGGTTACTACCAGGCGGCTATCGTGATCGCCTTCTTCTTCGGTAGTCTGCTGGCCTCTCGGCTTGCCGATCGCTGGCCAGGCGAGCTACTGATGCACCTCGGGCTCGGTTGTATCGTGACTGGCGCAACCCTGTTGATGGGCGTCATCCTGATCGATACGCTTACCCCTTTGACTCTGGTGGCGACCTATTCGGTGATGACCTTCGGCATGGGGCCGTTGTTCGCGGTGGCTCCCAGCCGCGCACTGCGCTCGATCGACGGGCAGGCCGGAACCGCGTCGGCCATGCTCAGTGGTCTGGAACAATGCGTCGCCGGTACGGCGGCGCTGGCGATCAGTGTGCTGCACGATGGCACGGCCATGCCGATGGTCTGGACGACGGCTTCGCTGGCCGTCGCTCTGCTGGTGCTGGTCAGCCTGGCTCGACGGCAGAGACCCTTTCCATCAGTGCGATGACGGCGATACCGGCGAGCATCATCGCGATGGCGATCCAGGTTTCCGTCGAAGCCAGATTCGGCAGGAACCATTCGTAGCCCTGCACGGCTTCCTTGGGGGGCTTGCCGGGCCGTTCTATCATCTGCACCAGTGTCTCCTTCCACGGCCAGATCACCAGCAGCGAGCCGAGCACGAAGCCTGTCATCAGCGCGATGGTCTGCTGCTCGTAGTGCTTCAATACCCATGCAAGCACCTGGGTGAACGCGACCAGCCCGAAGGCGCAACCCAATGCCAGCGGTAGCAGCACGCTCAAGTTGAGACCACTGATCGCGGCCAGCACGAGTGCGTAGTTGCCGAGAATGATCAGCACGAAGGAGCCGGATAGCCCGGGCAGTACCATGCTGCTGATCGCGAGCACGCCACACAGAAACAGGTACGCGAAGGAGTCGTTCTGGGAAGCGGGCACCACCAGGGCGATGCCGGCAGCGATCACGGTGCCGACCACCAGCGCAAGGATCGTCGCCACACCCCAATGGCCGACCTTGCGCCCCACAGACACCACCGACAACAGAATCAGGCCGAAGAAAAAGGCCATGGTGTAGCGTTCGTGGTGTTCGAGCAGGTACTCGAACAGGCGTGCGAGCGTGAAGATGCTGACCGCGATTCCACCGAGCAACAGGCTCAGCCAGCGGCCATCCACGTGCTGCCAGAGGCCCTTGATGTCTCGTGCCAGTAACAGGCGCGCGGCCTGCAGATCGAACGACTTGATGGCGTTGATGAGCCGCTCGTAGATGCCCGTGATCAGAGCGATGGTGCCACCGGACACGCCGGGGATCACGTTGGCCGCGCCCATGGCGAGGCCCTTGATGAAGAGCAGCAGGTCGTTGGTCATGAGTCGATGTCGTAGTCGCCGGCAGGTGCCGGCGGGGGTAGATCGAGGCTGTCGAGAATGGGCAGCATGAACGGTTTGTTGGCCGCGATTTCCTCGCGGGTCAGGCCGGTGAGTTCGTAGGGCATGACCAGCCAGTCTTCCGTGGTGTGCAAGTAATGGTCCGGTCGCCGATCGGTACGGTTGTACGCAGGCTTGTACCAGGGCGCGGCGATGCGGATCTGATGCGGCGTGTTGCGTTTGAGTCGCGATTCCAGCCTTCGGATCACGGCAGCGGCCGTCAGGCCCGAACTGAACACGTCATCCACGATCAGTAGTGAGTCGTCGGCGTTCAGGGTTTCCAGCAAGTACTGGGTGCCGTGCACCCGAATCTCGTCCGCCGGGTTATCGACCATGCGTTGGTAGCTGGCCATGCCGCGATACGAGGTGCGTACGGCGATGTGGTTGGCATTGATGCCAAGGTACTGCAGACACTCCTGCACAGCGATACCCACCGAGCTGCCGCCGCGCCACAGGCCGACGATGAACGTGGGACGAAAGCCCGAGTCGGCGATGGCCACGCCGAGGCGGTAGGCATCGCGCAGCAGGTCGGCTTCATGAATGTATCGCTTGGTGTTCACGCGGGACGATTCTACCTGAGCGGCCTGGCACGTCATCGGCAACATGACCGGTGCAGGCTACGCACATGGCACGGAAACACGCATCGTTCCGGTCGCACGGATTTCGATGCCGTGTAGTCTATGCCCATGACACAGAAACTCTACCTGGACGCGCAGATCCTGCTGGAGGACTCCTTCCGGTTGGCTGCCGACGTGTATCGCAGCGGGTTTCGGCCCAGCTTCATCGTTGCCGTGTGGCGCGGTGGTGCACCGATGGGTATCGCCATGCAGGAACTGCTCGCGTACCGCGGCATCCATAGCGACCACATCGCCATTCGTACCGCCTCGTACCAGGCGATCGATCGGCAGGCCAGTACCGTGCAGGTGTTCAGCCTCAGCTATCTGGTGAAGAAGATCAGCCACGACGATCGTTTGCTGATCGTGGACGACGTGTACGACACCGGGCGGAGCATCGAGGCGATCATCACGCGGCTGCAGGAACTGACGCGGTTGAACATGCCACATGATGTGCGCGTGGCCGTGCCTTACTACAAGCCTGATAGAAATCTGACGGATCGTGTGCCGGACTATTTCCTGCACGAAACGGATCGGTGGATCAAGTTTCCGCATTCCCTGGAGGGGCTGACGGACGATGAAGTACGTCAGCATCGGCCGGAACTGTTCGAGGTGCTGAAGGAGGCGAAGGAATCGGTGGGTGACTGAGGGGTAGTACGCGGCTGCCGATGCTCGCGGCACTCATGCGCCGCCATCCGAAAGATGGCCCGAAGCCGTTACCAGTGGTACCCCGCCGCCTCGAGCAACAGGTACAGCACACTGAAGAAGATCAGGCCGATGCTCCAGGCCTTCAGCCACATGACGTTGCCGCGCAGGCCGAGCAGCAGCAGGGCGATGCCGATGGCGATCGACATGAACATCGACAGGGTCAGCATGCCGTGCATGCTCTCGCCGTGAGGTATGGATGGGTCGGGGGTTTCGCCTTCGCGGTAGCGCACGGTGGCCTTTGATCGGTCAGGAAACGGTGAGCGCGATGCTACCACGCGACCTCGCAGCGGCGACGGGAGCCGAGGGTCGCGGGCATTTTGACAATCCCTGCCGCCTCGTGGCAGCGGCCTCTGCCGCCTCTGCTACAGTAGGCACAGCGATGCGCGATGGCGCACTTCGCTCAAGACCCTTCGCTCAAGAGATGTCGTCAGCCATGTTCATCCTCGGCACTGGCACCGCCACTCCTGCCGCTCGATACACCAAGGCTGCATGCCTGGCCGCTTTCGAAGGCTCCGACTGGTATGCGAAGCTGGATACCCGGGCTCATCTCGTCGCACGCACGGTGCTGCAGCGCGACAACGGTATCGAAGCTCGGCGGCTCGCTGTCGATGCGCTCGATGACGTATTCGATATCGATCCCGACACCTTGTCACAGCGCTTCCTGACTCATGCGCCGGCCCTGGCGGCAGAGGCCTGCGAACAGGCTCTGCAGCGTACCGGTCTGGCCCCGGGCGACATCGACGCCATCGTGGTCAGCACCTGTACCGGCTATCTGTGTCCGGGGTTGTCCGGCTACGTGGTCGAGCGTCTGGGCCTGCGCGAGAATGTGCAGGCCTTCGATCTCGTCGGTCAGGGCTGTGCCGCGGCGGTACCCAATCTGCAATTGTCGAATGCGCTGGTAAGCGCAGGCAGCGCGGAAAGGGTGCTCTCCGTGTGCGTGGAGGTGAGTTCGGCAGCCATGTATCTCGACAATGACCCCGGCGTGCTCATCAGTGCCTGCCTGTTCGGCGATGGGGCGGGTGCGGCCGTGGTATCCGGTAGTCCGGGCAGCGGGTGCGGTCCGACCATCCGGTGGCTGGACAGCACGTCTCTGATCGATCCGAGCCGGCGTGACAAGCTCATGTTCGAGCATCGTGGCGGCCTGTTGCGCAACATATTGACGCGTGCGGTGCCGGCCATCGCAGGCGACTACGCGCAGCGTGTGCTCGGCACTGTGCTGAAGCGCCATGATCTCACTCAGCGGGATATCACCACGTGGATCATGCATGCCGGCGGGCGCGATGTGTTGCTGGAACTGGAACGTCGGCTGGAGATGCCCCATGAGGCGCTCGCCCACAGTGCGGCCATCCTGCGCGAGTACGGCAACCTGTCCAGTGCGTTCGTCTACTTCGTGTTGGAAGCGGCACTGGCGGATAAAGCGCCCGCCGGGCACTGGTGGCTGTCTTCGTTCGGCGCCGGATTCAGTTGTCACGGTGCCTTGCTGGACGTACGCGCGTGACGAGACACTTCCAGTGAGCATGGTTCGGGTGGTGGTGCCCGAAACCCTGGATCACCTGCCACCGACCGATCCGCGTGCGCGCCGCTCGCGTCGTGATCTGCAACGGGTGCATCGAGCCATGGGTACCTGTTCGATGCTGCGGCGAGGTTGGCGTGCGCTGCTCGGAACACGCGATCAGGCCTGGCCATTGAGGGTGCTCGAGCTGGGCTCGGGTGATGGCAGCCTGTCGTTGCGCCTGGCGCGAGCATTGGGGCCATCGTGCGGACCGGTCGAACTGACGTCGCTCGACCGGCAGCCGGTCGTCAGCGAGTCGATCCGGCTGGCGCACGCCGAGCACGGCTGGCAGGTCTCGGTGCAGACGATGGACGTCATGGACTGGGCGGCACCGAACGGACGGCCAGCATTCGATTCGGCTGAACCCGGGCGTTGGGACCTGATCATCACCTCGCTGTTCCTGCACCATTTCAGGACGCCGGAGCTGACCCTTCTGCTCACGGCCATTGCCGGCCGGAGCCAGGCGTTTCTGGCCTGCGAGCCACACCGTGGCGCTCTGGCGCTGGCAGGCAGTCATCTGGTGGGTACCCTCGGTGCGAACGCGGTGACCCGGGAAGATGCCGTGCTCAGCGTGCATGCCGGATTTCGTGATCGTGAGCTCACCGCTTTATGGCCGCAGAATGATCCGTCGTGGAGCATCGATGAACATCGGGCGGGGCTTTTCAGTCACTGTTTCCAGGCGCACCGGCAAATCCATGATCATGAATGATGCTCTGGAAACCACGGTACACCACGACGCGATCATCGTCGGTGCGGGTGTGGCCGGAGCGGCGACGGCGACCCTGCTGGCGCGTGCCGGATGGTCGGTGGCTGTGGTGGAAAAGACGCGTTTTCCGCGTCGCAAGGTGTGTGGCGAATGTGTGGCAGCCAGCAATCTGCCGTTGCTCGAAACCCTGGGTGTCGCCACGTCGGTCTTCGACAAGGCTGGCATGGCCCTGCAGAACGTGGCGCTGCTGCATGCTGACGGTGAAGTCAGGGCGAACCTGCCGCGAGCCGGGCATGCGCGGTTTCCGTGGGGTTGCGCGGTCGGTCGCGAGTCGCTGGATACCGCGCTGCTCGGCGAGGCGTGCGCGGCTGGAGCAAAGGTGATGCAACCCTGGCTGGTGCAGGGAATAACCGGGGCCCCGGGGGCCTGGCAGTGCCAGGTGCGCAGTATCGAATCCGACGAACGACGTACGCTGCATGGCAGCGTGCTGATCGACGCCCACGGTTCGTGGGAAAGCCTGGCCGGTGTGCCCGTGACGGGTGATCGGAGCGCCGCGGCTGAGCGCTCGGCGGCGGGCAGGGCGTCGGGCAAGGTTGCCCGGCACGATGACGACCTGCTGGCGTTCAAGGCCAACTTTCTCGGCTCATCGCATCGTGAAGCCACCATCAGTGTGCTCGCCCTGGACGGGGGCTACGGTGGCATGGTGGTCGCAGGCGACGCCGTGACCACCATCGCCTGCTGCATCAGGCGCGATCGGCTGAATGCACTGCGGCGTCAGATGCCCGGGATGCGCGCGGGGCTGGCGGTCGAGGCTTGGCTGAAGCAGGAGAACGCGGGGGTCGAAAGTGTATTGAACGGTGCCCTGCGTTCGGGTGCCTGGCTTGCATCTGGACCGTTGCGACCGGGTATCAGGCTGAGCGGTGCTGATCGGATCCTGCGGGTCGGCAATGCCGCGGGCGAGGCACATCCGATACTTGGCGAGGGCATGAGCATGGCATTGCAGTCGGCTGCGATGCTGAGCGCCCGCCTGCTCGCCCATGATCCGGCGTCGCCGGGTTTGAGCACACGTATTGCTGCTCCCTACGCGATCGCCTGGCGGCGGGCATTCGCACAGCGCCTGCGACTCGCCGCAGGCTTTGCACATGTGGCCATGCGCCCCGCCACGGCCAGGGCGTTGATAGCACTGACCCGTGCCTGCCCGCCGCTGCTCACTCATGGCGCACGCTGGGGCGGCAAGACCCGATCGGCGAGCGAATCTATCGATGTAGCCCTTCTGCGAGAGAACCCGACATGACGACGACACTGGACGCCTTGCGTGAGATTCTCGTCAGCGAGTACGAACTCGATGAGGAGCGCCTCGTAGCAGAAGCCACACTGGAGAGTCTTGGCGTCGATTCACTCGGCACCATCGAATTGCTGTGGACGGTCGAAGAGCAATTCGGCATCAACCTGCCGTCCGACCCGGAACCGCTGGAAACCCTGGGCGACGTGGCAGATTACATAGACCGGCTTGTGGACGAGCAGCGCCAAGCGCCCAAAGTCACTTCGGGCCGGGTCCCGTGAGACGTGTGGTCGTCAGTGGAATCGGTGTCGTCTCACCTCTGGGCAGCAGCCCGGCCGCCATTCTCGACAACGCCGGCGGTGGGGTATCGGGTGTTCATCGGTTCGAGGGGCAAGGGGTGGGCAGGCTCAGGAACCCTCTGGCGGCCACCAGCAGTCTGGATGCGGCCGCGGTGCTCGACGCGCCGCGGCGCCGCATGCTCGATCGATTCAGCATCATGGCGCTGTATGCGGCCAATCAGGCCGTTGCCAGCGCCTGCGATGTGCTGAACGATCTTGATCGGGCCAGCGCCGGTGTCTTTCTCGGAACCGGCATGGGGGGCACCCTGTCGATGGATGCCAGCTACCGAACGCTCTACGAAGCCGGTGTCGATCGCATCAAGCCATTCACGGTGTTGATGGGCATGCACAACGCCGCGGCTGCCTGGATCGGCATCGAACACGACCTGCGTGGTCCGAACCTGACCTATTCCACCGCTTGCTCATCGTCTACCGTGGCCATCGGAGAAGCCTGGATGCGGGTGGCCAGCGGTCAGCTGGACGTCGCGCTGGCCGGAGGGTCGGAAGCTCCCCTGTCGTGTGGTTCACTGAAAGCCTGGGAATCGCTGCAGACGCTCGCATCGATCGATGTGGACGAACCATCGGCATCCTGTCGGCCGTTCTCACGCAACCGCACCGGCATGGTGCTGGGAGAAGGCGCGGCCGTGCTGACACTCGAGGCACGAGAACGGGCCCTGGCCCGCGGGGCTGATATCCACGGCGAGATTCTCGGCTACGGTCTGACCAACGATGCCAGCCATATCACCAAGCCTGGCACGGACGGGCCGGCGGACGCCATGCGCATGGCCATGAAGAGTGCATCGCTCGCGGTGGGCGACATCGATGCGATCAATGCGCATGGCACCGGCACCCAGGCTAACGATGCCACGGAAACCACCGCGATCCGTCAGGTTTTCGCCGAGCGTGCGGATCACGTACCGGTCAGCGCGACCAAGGCCATGCACGGGCATCTGCTGGGTGCCGCCGGTGCGCTCGAATGCGTGCTGAGCCTGCTATCGATGCAAGCCGGGCTGTTGTTGCCCACGGTGCATCTGAGTGTGCCTGATCCGGCTTGTGATCTGGATTACGTACCGAACCGGGCACGCTCGGCTGTGGACGTTCGCACCATGCTGTCAAACTCGTTCGCGTTCGGCGGTACGAATGCGGTGCTGGCGCTCGGTGCTGCCTGAGATCGACACCCGGAAGCCGATTCAAAGGCTGGTGTCCGCGACCAGCAAGGGATCGGTTTGTGCGAAATAGGCGCGAATGCCATCGGCCATCGCTGCGGCGAGCCGGTTCCGGTAGGCCTCGGTGGCCAGACGTGCCTCCTCGCGGGGGTTGCTCAGGCAGGTCAGTTCGACCAATACGCCAGGGGTGACACTCTCGCTCAGTACATAGAGAGTCCTGCGTTTCACGCCCGCATCGACAGCACCGGGGTTGTCATAGTTGACTTCGTTGAACACGCTTTTCTGTAGCAGATGCGCGATGCGTGCCGAGTCTGCGATGAAGGCGAATTCGCCTGGCTGCTCACCGTCGCGCTTCGTGCCGTGGGAGGCTGAAGCCAGCACGAGCGCGCTGGCGGCCGCGCCGCGCAGGTTCTGCGGTCCGGCATAGAAGGTTTCGGTCAGCGTGACATCCCTCTGCGGCAGCTGGTTCAGGTGCAGCGACACGATCAGGTCGGCTTCACTCTGGCGCACCTTCGCGACCCGTTCATGGCGTGTCATGCCGGTATCGTCATCCCGGGTGAGCCGGACCTCGATTTCGCTGATCTCCGACAGGAACAAGGCGGTACGCCTGGCGATGTCCAGGGTCAGGCTCTTTTCCTGCAGCCCGTTCGGACCGATCGATCCTGGGTCGAGGCCGCCATGGCCCGGGTCGAGCATGACGACATAGCGCGCGGGCGTACTCTTCGGGCCCGAATACGGAGGCACATGACTGAACGATCGCCAGAAGCGGCGTCCGATGCCGGCAGGTTCGAGCAGGCCGTTGAAGGGGCCGGGATCGAGACTGACCGGCCGTGTGACCGGTACCCGCGATGTCGGTTCCGGGTCGGACACCTGATGATGAGCGGTCGGTTCGGGAGCGATGGGGACGGGCGGTCTCGCTCGTGGATGAACCGGTCGCGGGCGAACCGCCGGAACTCGAAGGGCCGGTGGCCTCCACAGCCTGATCGGGCCCGGCACCGATGCGTGGCGCTCAACATTGGCAGGCACCGGAACGGCAGAGTTCGCAAAGGCTTCTTCAGCCGCGCTCTGGACGCTGTTGCCTGCTGATCCGGTGGCCAGCATGGCGACTACGTAGAGTGCGATCACCGTACCGATTCCCGGCGCGTAGCGCAGGTTCGCCTTCGCCATGGCAGGTGTCGGCTCGGCAGGCTCGAGAAAGGTCGTAAGCCAGGCGCGACGTTCCGCGGTGTTATGACGTGCTGCGTCGGAAGGGAAAGGCACGGTGCGCTGTTCTGGCCACTGGCTGCGAAGGGAATATCCACCCCTTCGCAACTTGCATTCCAGCGAAAATCAGCTACCGCACCCGTATCGGAGCGGTTGTCATATCAGGCGCTTGCGGCTACGGGCTCCCCTGTCCCGTCGGCATTCGTCAATATAACGTCATGCCTGGCGTGTTTTCGTGTCGGTAAACATCGCTGCCAGGAACGGAGCAGTCGTAGAGCGCTTCGACTTCGCGACATGCTGCGGCCGACCTTTCGCCACCACACGGCCACCGCCGACGCCACCCTCAGGTCCCATGTCGATCAGCCAGTCTGCCTCCGCCATCAGATCGAGGTTGTGTTCGATGACGATCACCGAGTTGCCGGCTTCCACCAGGCGATGCAGCACCTGTATGAGGCGCTCCACATCGGCCATGTGCAGGCCGACGGTCGGCTCGTCGAGCACATACAGGGTATGCGGACCGCGAAACACCTTGCCGCTGCTGTCCTCGAGTACCGGCTTCGCCTTGGCCAGTTCGCTGACCAACTTGATCCGTTGTGCCTCGCCGCCGCTGAGTGTCGGGCTCTGCTGACCGAGCGTCAGGTAGCCGAGGCCGACATCCTGCAGCAGCCGCAGGGCATGGTGAATCGACGGATGCGCCGCGAAGAAACCTACCGCGTCATCCACGTTCATCATCAGCACGTCGCCGATCGAGCGATCCTTGAAGCGTACCGAGAGCGTCTCGCTGTTGAAGCGGGCACCACCGCAGACCTCACAAGGCACCTTCACGTCAGGCAGGAAACTCATCTCGATCCGTTGCATGCCCTGGCCATCGCATTCCGCGCAGCGCCCACCGGCGGTGTTGAACGAGAAGCGGCTGGCACCGTAGCCTCGAATCCGCGCCTCGGTGGTATCGGCGAACAGCCGCCGGATGTTGTCCCAGAAGCCGATGTAGGTGGCGGGGCAGGAACGGGTAGTCTTGCCGATGGGTGTTTGATCGACTTCCAGCAGTCGGTTGATCGGCTCCCAGCCCGTGATGGAGTCACATCCGATCAGAGGGCCAAGCTTGCGATTTCGCTTCTTGCCGTTGATCACACGCAGGTTATCGTGCAGCACACTGCGCACCAGGGTGCTCTTGCCAGACCCGGAAACACCACTGACGCACACGAGCTGGTCGAGTGGGATATCGACGCTGACCCCACGCAGGTTGTGCAGCGTGGCGTTTACCACGCTCAGCAAGTGAGCAGGCCTGCCGCGCGGAGCATGCAAGGGATGCTGCAAGGGCTCGGCGAGCATGCGTCCGGTGATCGAGCGCTTGTTCCTGCGGATCTGAGCGACCGTACCGGTCGCGACCACCTCGCCACCGCGCACGCCTGCGCCCGGGCCGATGTCGATCACGTGCTCGGCGCTGTTGATGGTCTCCTCATCGTGTTCGACGACGACGATCGTATTGCCCTTGCGACGCAACCTGCCCAGGGTATCGAGCAACATCCGGTTGTCGCGCGGGTGCAGGCCGATGGTCGGCTCGTCGAGGATGTAGCACACACCCTGCAGGTTCGACCCAAGTTGAGCCGCGAGTCGGATACGCTGCGCCTCGCCGCCGCTCAGGGTCGGTGCCGAGCGGTCAAGTGAAAGATACGACAGTCCGACCTCATCTAGAAAATGCAAGCGTGACCTCAATTCGACGAGGCTGTCGCGGGCAATCGCCTGCTGTCGGTCCGTCAGTGTCAGCGCATCCATCGTCTGGCCGGCATCGCGTATCGACTGGCTGGTGTAGTCTGTGATGCTCCAGTCTTCGAAGAACACGTTCAGCGACTCGGGCTTCAGGCGCTGGCCGTGACAGGCCGCGCAGGGCACCGGCTCCTCGTCGCCCTTGCGCCAGCTGCGTTCTTCGCCGGTCTGCTCCTCATCGAACCCGGGGATGGTCTGGCCGGTACCGAAGCATTCCGGGCACCAGCCATGGCGTGAATTGTAGGAGAACATGCGCGGGTCCAGCTCGGCGAAGCTGCGTTGGCAGCTCGGGCAGGCACGCTGAGTGGAGAACAGGCGTTCGCGCTTGCCCCCAGCAGGCGCTTTGGCGCCTGCCCCTGCAACCCTGCCAGGTGCTTTCGAGCCTGTCCCTGTAACCCTGCCAGGCGCTTTGGCGCCTGCCCCTGCAACCTTGCCAGGTGTTTTCGCACCTGCCCTGCTAACCCTGTCGGGTGCCCCGTCATTGACCGAGGCGATCTTCACCACGCCGCTACCGAAGTCGACGGCACGTTGTATGGCAGCGACCAGCTCCGGTTCGTTCCGCGGCTCCACCGCGACCGTTGCGACCGGCAGGTCGATCGTGTGTTCCTTGAAGCGATCCAGCCGCGGCCAGTTGGCGGTCGGCAGGGGATCACCATCGACACGCAAGCTATCGAAGCCCTTGTTCAGCGCCCACTTGGCCAGGTCGGTGTAGTAACCCTTGCGGTCCACGATCAGCGGTGCGTGCAGGCTGACGCTCCGGCCGCGATGGGTGGTCAGTACCTGTGCGGTGATCGCCTCCACCGACTGAGCAGTGATCGGCACTTCGCAATCGGGGCAGTACTGGATACCGAGCTTGACGAACATCAGCCGCAGGAAGTGGTAGATCTCCGTCATCGTGGCCACCGTGCTCTTGCGGCCGCCACGGCTGGTACGCTGCTCGATCGCTACCGTCGGTGGAATGCCGGAAATCGCGTCCACATCCGGGCGGGAGGCCGGCTGCACGAATTGCCGGGCGTAGGCATTCAGCGATTCCAGGTAGCGCCGCTGGCCTTCGTTGAACACGATGTCGAACGCCAGCGTGCTCTTGCCACTGCCGCTCATGCCGGTGATCACCGTCAGCTTGTCGCGCGGAATCTCGACATCGATGTTCTTCAGGTTGTGCTCACGTGCCTGCTGCACGATGATCGCATCGGTGGGAAGCACGCGCGGTATCGCGAATTCGGCCGGCGATTCTGCCACCGCCGGTGTGCGCAGCCAGTCGCTGGCATCCCGGTAGTCACGCAGGGCCTTGCCGGTGATGCTGGTCTCGTGTGCCATCAGTTGCACGGGGTCGCCTTCGCAGACGATCTCGCCGCCTGCGTTGCCGCCGTCGGGGCCCAGGTCGACGATCCAGTCGGCGTTGCTGATCACGTCGAGGTTGTGCTCGATCACCAGCAGTGAATGTCCCTGGGCGATGAGCTGTTCGAATGCGAGCAGCAGCTTGCTGATGTCGTCGAAATGCAAGCCGGTGGTGGGCTCGTCGAACAGGAACAGGCTGTGACCGGTCAGGGCGTTGCCGGTATTGGCAGCGGTGGATCTCGCCGCCCGCTTGCGTCCGGCAGAGGCCGCCTGGCCGAGGTGGGCCGCAAGCTTCAGGCGCTGTGCCTCACCACCACTGAGCGTGGGCACCGGCTGTCCGAGCGTCAGGTAGCCCAGGCCCACATCGGCCAGCGGTTTCAGGGCTTGCAGTACCGCTGGTTGCTCATGAAAGAATTCGAGTGCCCGATCCACCGTCATTTCCAGCACATCGCTGATCGACTGGCCAACCGCTTCCCCCGGCTGGAACAGCTTGATCTCCAGCAGCTCCGGCCGATAGCGCTTGCCGCCGCATTCGGCACAGCGCAGGTACACATCGCTCAGGAACTGCATTTCGACATGCTCGAAGCCGTTGCCCGAACAGACCGGGCAGCGCATGCCCGAGTTGAAGCTGAAGGCTGTTGCCTTGTAGCCGCGTTCCTTCGCCTCGGGTATCTTTTCGAACAGCTTGCGCACCGTGTCGAACGCACCGGTATAGCTGATCGGGTTGGAGCGCGCCGACTTGCCGATCGGTGACTGATCCACCAACACGACGTCGTCGAACAGCTCGCCGCCGCTGAGGCTTTCGTAGGGTTGCGGAATGTCCTTCGGCCGGCCTTTCAATGCACTGAGGGCATTGAACAGGGTGTCCTGTATCAGGGTGGACTTGCCGGAACCGCTGGGGCCGGTCAGGCACACCAGCCGATTCACCGGCACCGTCAGTGTCACGTTCCTCAAGTTGTGCCCGCTGGCACCAACGAGCACCAGAGCGGCGTCAGTCACCCGTCGTGTGGCCTCATGTTGAAAGCGCAATTGCTTCTTGCCAGACAGGTACTGCGCGGTGAGCGATGTCCTGTGCCGCACGAGCTGCTTCGGTGTACCGTTGAAGACGATCGAGCCACCTTGCAAGCCTGGCCCTGGGCCCATGTCGATGATGCGATCGGCCGCAAGCATCAGTTGCGGGTCATGTTCCACCACGATCAGGGTATTACCGGCATCGCGCAGCCGCTGCAACACACGGATCACGCGGTCCATGTCGCGCGCGTGCAGGCCGATGCTCGGCTCGTCCAGCACGAACAGGGTATTGACCAGGGAGGTGCCCAGCGCGGTGGTCAGGTTGATGCGTTGGACCTCACCACCGGACAAGGTGCGCGACTGGCGATCGAGAGTCAGGTAGCCCAGACCGACATCGTTGAGGTAGGCCAGGCGTGAGTGCATTTCACCGAGCACCAGGGACGTGGCGTCATCGTCTTCATCGTCGGCCGTATGGCGGTCGACGAAGCTCAGGGCCTTGTCGAGCGGCAGGCGCATCAGGTCGACGATATTGAGGCCGGGCAGGGCATCGAAGGCGGCATCGCTCAGGGCGGAATCCGGTGAGCGGTAGCGCTTCGCAGTATCCATCACGGCGGCGGCATCGCCCAGGCTACCCACGCGCCATAGCAACGACTCGGGCTTCAGGCGGGCGCCATGGCAGTCCGGGCACTCATCGTAGCTGCGGTATTTCGAGAGCATCACACGCACGTGCATCTTGTAGGCTCGCCCCTCGAGCCAGTCGAAGTAGCCGCGCACGCCGTACCAGCTTCCCTTGCCGTTCTTCTCGCTACCTTCGATCACCCAGTCTCGCTGGGAATCGCTGAGCTCTTCGAACGGTACGTCGAGTGGCACCTTGTCCTGCTTCGCCGCGCGTTCCATGTCTCTCTGGCACAGTGCGGCACTGTCGGTCTGGAAGACTTTCACCGCACCGCCTTTCAGCGTCTTCTTCGCATCCGGAATGGCGAGCCTGAAGTCGATACCCATGACGCGTCCGAAGCCGCGACAGGTCTCGCAGGCACCCATGGGCGAGTTGAACGAGAAGGCACTGGAGAGTGGCTCGCGAAAGCGGATGTCGCAGGTCTCGCAGCGCAGGGCCACGGAAAACGTCTGCGGATCTGTCGGTTCACGATCTTCATCGAGCGTGTGAATCGTCAGTTTGCCCTGGCCGTAGCGCAGGGCGGCCTCGATCGCTTCAATGAACCGCCCGCGATTGTCAGCGCCGGTACGCAGGCGATCCTGGATGACGTCCAGGGTCTGTCCCTGGCGCGTGAGCACGCGTGTGTAGCCCTGCCGCGCCAGCCAGTCTTCGATCTCGTCGTTGCTGAAGTTGTCGGGTACGGTGATCCGGAAACTTATCAGCACACGCCGCTCGGCGGCATCGTCACGTTCGAGGTAGTGCTCGGCGATGCTCTGCGCGGAATCGCGCTTCACCGCTCGCCCGCAGCCACCGCAGAACAGGTCGGCGGTGCGTGCGAACAACAGCTTGATGTGATCGTTAAGCTCCGTCATCGTGCCCACGGTAGAGCGCGAGGTTCGCACCGGGTTCGTCTGGTCTATGGCGATGGCCGGTGGAATGCCATGGATACGGCCGACCTTCGGCTTGTCCATGCGATCGAGGAACTGGCGCGCGTAGGGGGAGAAGGTTTCCACATAGCGCCGCTGACCTTCGGCGTAGATCGTGTCGAACGAAAGCGTCGACTTGCCCGAACCGCTCACCCCCGTGACCACGATCAGCTCGCCCTGCGGCAGCTTGAGATCGAGGTGCTTCAGGTTGTTTTGATGCGCATCCTCGATCACTATGTTCCGAGCGGTACGCACGGGCGCTTTACGGGCCATTCCTGTCATCCTGTTGCGGCACTAGCTGTTGCGGCCCGAGTACGTGGAGCCCGGGGCCTGCTTGCGCAGGGGGCCGAGTAGTGTACGGGTGGGAAGCCCGACTGGTGAACAATGCGGCATCTCGCAGGCCGGTTTGCGCGTTTTACAGCTTTGAATTCTTCTGTCACTTCGAGGATCTCTGGATGACCGGAACGAACCGTGAAGGTGCCGATCACGCTGGCTTGGCAACCGCACTCTCCGACGAAGAGATCGCGTGCTTCGAGCGCGACGGTTACCTGGTACGTCGTGGCTTCATTCCGGCAGTCATGACGCAACGCCTGGTCGAGCTGATCGATCATTCCCTGCAGCCGGCACTCGCACCGGTGGAATTCGAGGCGGATGTACATTACCCGGGTGCGCCAACCTCGAAGTCGGCGCCGGGCGGGCGCACTCCGCGGCGTCTGTTGCAGGCCTACAGCCGCGATTCGCTGTTCCAGCAGATTGCCGGCTGGCCCGGGGTGGTACACACGCTGCGGAGCCTGATGCATGACGACGACGTGATGCTCTCGCAGAACCACCACAATTGCGTGATGACGAAGCACCCGGGCTACAGCAGTGTCACCAGCTGGCATCAGGATATCCGCTACTGGCGTTTCGATCGCCGCGAACTGATCAGCACCTGGCTCGCACTGGGGCCGGAGACTCAGGAGAACGGTTGCCTGATGGTGATCCCGGGATCTCACAAGCTCGACTTCGAGCCGGGCCAGTTCGATGCGTCGTTGTTCCTGCGCACAGACTACCCGGCGAACGATGCACTGCTGGCCACGGCCCTTCCGGTGGAACTCGCCTGTGGCGATCTGCTGTTCTTCCATTCGCGCACCCTGCACGCCGCCGGGCAGAATCAATCGGACACGGTGAAGCGATCGCTGGTGTTCACCTACCGCGCAGCCGACAATGCGCCCATTCCGGAAACGCGCTCGGCAGTCTATGAAGATATTCCGATCGGCTAGGTGATCAACCGAGATCTCAGGCACTTGCCATGCGTTCGCCCGGGAGGCCGTCCGCAGTAGATCAGTCTGTTCTCGGACGGTCTCCCAGATCCAGCTCGTGCCGAAACTCGCAGCCGAAACCTGCGTCGCCGTTGCCATGATCCCAGCGCTCGATGCTCAATCGGCGTGTGGCTTCGGCTGGGCATTCGATGACATTGAAGGAATTGCTGATGCCGTGGCGCCGGCGATGGGAGATCGCGGTGCCGGCGTTGAGCATCCACGGTGGCCGTGGGTGGCTGACCGAGGCACAGATCAGAAAGGGATGATGCACATGGCCGCTGAGGATCAGGTCGACACCTGCCTTGCGCCACTGGTTCAGCGCGCTCCTGCCGTGCTCCACGCTGGCCACCGAATCCTTCGGGTTCTCGACGATCAACGGGTGATGCAGTACGACGACGGTGATGTCGGTGGCGCTGGATTGGTGGGCGAAATCGACGACCAGGCGGCTCTGCCGTGCGCTGATGCGGCCGCTGGCGTGGCGCTCGGGTCGCGCCGTGTTGATACCGATGACGTTCATCGGTGCGGCACGGGTGCTGATGCCCGAGACCTTGCCAAAAGTGCTGCTATAGCGCCGAAACGGCCACAGTGCCCGGGCCAGGGGGTTGTACAGGGGAATGTCGTGATTCCCCGGCACGACCAGGCTGGCCGCGGGCAGACGCTGAAGGAAATCATGCGCAGCGCGGAACTCATGCACACGTGCTCGTTGTGTCAGGTCGCCGCTGACGATCACCAGGTCCGGGCTGATCGTCGTGATGGCCTGTTCCAGGTCAGCCAGTACATGTGACTCCTCGGTGCCGAAATGCAGGTCTGACAGATGAACGAGCCTGGTCATGTGGTGGCTTCCGGCACCGCGGCGGCATCGGCCGGGGCCATCGTGGTGTCTGGCTTGATCAGCATGAGGGTGGCGGGGTTCACCTGAAACTGCAGGGGCAGGGGCAGGCGGCTGCGTTCGCCATCGATCGAGACCGAGGCTGAGCGTTGCCGTGAGGCCGGCAGAAACACCCGCAGCGACTGCAACAGCAGAGTATCCAGCTCGGGGGTGTCCAGCACGGTGCCGCGCGAGCCGCGCAGCATCATCTGCAGCATCGCGAACCGGCCGATTGGTCGCAACAGGCCGCCGTAGAGTTGCCCGGCGCCGATCGCCAGCACATCGCGAACGCCGATCAGTTCCAGTTGCAGGCGATTGTTGCTGACGATGAAGGTGGCGGCCTGCGTGTCGATGATGCGGTCGTCGCTGACGATTCTCATCTGCAGGTTGCGGTGCGGACGCAGCACGGTTGCGATGGCGGCGATGGTGGCGACCACGCGATGCCTGCCCAGCAGACGCTTGAAGCCCTCCCGCTCCTGTTGCAGCTTGGCGTACAGGCCGACGCCGGCGTTGACCAGGAACAGACGCTCGTTGATCAACCCGGTCTGCACCGCATGGGCTGTACCGTTCACCAGGAGTTCCAGGGCGGCATCGGGATCTTCGGGAATGCCGTGGTTGCGGGCGGTGAAATTATAGGTGCCCGCCGGAATGATGCCCAGCGACCGCCCATGGCCGAGCGCCAGCCTGGCCGCCAGGTTCACCGTGCCATCACCGCCCACCGCCACCAGGGTGACATCACGACCTTCGAGTACCTCGCCGGCGATGGCTTCACCGGCTCGCAGGGTCAGGCGCCGTACCGGTTCGCCCGGGGTTCGGTTGATGAACAGCGCCGGCAGGCCCATGGCCTGCGTACGCGTTTCGAGCAGTTTGCGCAATTCGTAGGCGTCGCGGTTGCCGGCGGCGGAATTCTGCAGGAATAGCAGCATGTTTCGGGCTTGGGCACCGATCGCGATGTAGGACGGGCTGGGAGCGTACGCGATCTCGCGACGCCTGAGGGGCACGGCTCAGTATAGTGTCTCCGATGACCCCGCACTGATATCATGCGCTGCCAGTCCGGATCCGCAGCGTACCTCTCCCTCATGCAAGACAGGCCTTCAGACACCAGCGACCCCGCCGCCGTGGCCACCCCGCCGCTTCCCGACAACTACGACTTTCGCACCATCGAATCGCAGGTACAGCAGGCCTGGGTCGACAGCGAGGCATTTCGGGTCACGGAAGATGCTTCTCGTCCGAAATACTATTGCCTTTCGATGCTGCCTTACCCGAGCGGCAGCCTGCATATGGGGCATGTACGCAACTACACCATCGGCGATGTGATCTCGCGCTACAAGCGTATGCGGGGCTTCAACGTGCTGCAGCCGATGGGCTGGGATGCGTTCGGCCTGCCGGCCGAGAATGCCGCCATCAAGAACCACACCGCGCCTGCCACCTGGACCTACCGCAATATCGAGGAGATGCGCGAACAGTTGCAGAAGCTGGGTTTCGCCTACGACTGGTCGCGCGAGCTGGCTACCTGCAAGCCTGAATACTATCGCTGGGAACAGTGGTTCTTCACCAAGCTGGTGGAGCAGGGCCTGGCCTACAAGAAGATGGCCACAGTCAACTGGGATCCCATCGAGCAGACGGTGCTGGCCAACGAACAGGTCGATGCCGAGGGTCGGGGCTGGCGTTCCGGTGCCTTCGTCGAGCGGCGCGACATTCCACAGTGGTTTCTGAAGATCACCCAGTACGCCGATGAGCTGCTCGCCGAGCTGGACGATCTGGATGGCTGGCCCGAGGCAGTCAAGGCCCAACAGCGCAACTGGATCGGTCGCTCCGAAGGGGTGGAATTCGATTTTACCCTGGCGGATCGCGACGGCACGCCGCGTGACGATTGTCTGCGCGTGTATACCACACGGCCCGATACCGTTGCCGGGGTCACGTACATGGCGGTGGCGGCGGAGCACCCGCTGGCCACCGAAGCGGCCCGGTTGCAGACACCGGAAGCCGCAACGCTGATCGGCTTCATCGATGCCTGTGCACGCGCCGGTACCAGCGAGGCGGCGATCGAGAAGCTGGAGAAGCGGGGTGTGCCGCTGGGTATTCAGGCGATCAACCCGGTCAACGGTGAGCACATCGAGATCTACGCGGCGAACTTCGTGCTGATGGGTTACGGCACCGGTGCCGTGATGTCGGTGCCAGGCCATGATCAGCGCGACTGGGAGTTCGCCACGAAGTACGGTTTGCCGATCACCCAGGTGGTGCAATCGACCCACTCGCCGGTGGACGTCACTCAGGCTGCCTTCGTCGACAAGCACGATACGGTGGCCATCAATTCCGGCGAGTTCGATGGCCTCGACTTCACCGCATGCTTCGAGGCGAGCTCGGCGTTTCTGGTCGAGCACGCCGGCGGCGAGCGGCGCGTGAACTACCGTCTGCGTGATTGGGGCGTATCGCGCCAGCGCTACTGGGGCTGCCCGATTCCGGTGATCTACGATGCCGACGGTGGCGTGCACGTGGTGCCGGAGCAGGATCTGCCAGTGGTGCTGCCCGAGGATGTCGCCTTCTCCGGCGTACGCTCCCCTATCAAGACAGACCCGGACTTCATCAATACCAAGGTGCCCGGTACAGACGAGCCCGGCACTCGTGAAACCGATACCTTCGATACCTTCTTCGAGTCGAGCTGGTATTACGCGCGCTATTGCTGCCCCGGTGCCGACGCCATGCTCGACGAGAGGGCGAACTACTGGTTGCCCGTGGATCAGTACATCGGTGGTGCCGAGCATGCCGTCATGCACCTGCTGTACGCCCGTTTCTTCCACAAGTTGATGCGTGATGCCGGGCTTGTAATATCAGACGAGCCCTTCACCCGTTTGCTGACCCAGGGCATGCTCGTGGCGGAAAGCTATTTTCGGCAGGACGAGAACGGTCGCCCGGTCTATTTCAATCTGCGTGATGTCGAGTTGCGCACCGACGACAAGGGCCGGATCGAGAGCGCCACACTGCGTGATGATGGCAAACCGGTCACGGTCGGGCGTATCGAGAAGATGTCGAAGTCCAAGAACAACGGGGTCGATCCGCTGCAGATGATCGAGCGCTACGGTGCCGACACCATGCGCCTGTTCTCCATGAGCGATTCGCCGCCGCATCAGTCGCTGGAATGGAAGGAGGGCGGGGTGGAAGGCATGCACCGGTTCCTCAAGCGCTTGTGGCGCGAAGTGGTGGCGCTCGATGCCGCGGGTGCCCGGGTTGCGGTAGAGGTTGCCGAGCTGAGCGATGATCTGAAAGTATTACGGCGCAAGACTCACGAAACCATTGCCAAGGTCACCGACGATATCGAGCGGCGCTTGACCTTCAACACCGCGATCGCCTCGATCATGGAGTTGTTCAACGAGGTGAGCCGCCTGGACGACGATTCGGCGCAGGGCCAGGCGGTCATGCATGAGGCCTGCAGCGTGCTGGTGCGCCTGTTGAGTCCGTTCACCCCGCATGTCACTCACGTGATGTGGGCTCATCTGGGGTATCAGTCGCGGCTGATAGACGAGGCCTGGCCGGCGGTGGACGAGGCGGCGCTGACGCGCCAGGAAATCGAGCTGGTGGTTCAGGTCAACGGCAAGCGCCGTGGTGCCATCGTGATGCCGACCGATGCGGATCGCGCGGCTTGCGAGAGCGCGGCACTGGCGGACGACGCCGTGATACGACACACCGAGGGCAAGACGGTGCGGAAGGTGATCGTCGTGCCCGGCCGGCTGGTCAACATCGTGGCGAACTAAACCCCCAGGGATATCCTCGTTCGCGTATGTGCAGATGCACGCTCTTCGCCGCCTGGGCCTGGCGCAAACAGAGCCGAAAAGAGCGCAGTGCACGACGAACCGCTCGAAGGTGTTGAAATTCGCTGCCCGGATCACGATCAGCGTACGCCGATTGTACATGCTTTACTCGCAAAGCTACCCCGGCGAGGCTGTCTTCAGGCAGATACGGGCCAACCTGCAGACCCAACGCTCATGGAGTGACTCTGGGTACGCTAAACCGCTGTGTCACAGTAGTATTATTAGCAGACTTTCATCTACCAACGGGCAGCGGTACCTGGACCGAGATCACAGCGAACGAAATAGCTCAGTTAACTGAGCCACTGGTGACTCATAGGAACCAATGGCATTGCAAGTTGCCGCGCCAGAGCCAGCCCGGCTGACGTCAGATGCTCAGACATCAAAACTGACAGACGATGGGCAGCAGTCGCAGCCACGTAAGTTATCCGGGCTAAGGGTATTACCTTATGCCTCTTGCTTGCGATAGGTTCAGGAACTGCCTATTCTCATCAGGCATCGCACTGCATTGCACTGCATTGCAATCAATCAAAGGAAAGCCTTCACATGGACGAACGATTCAACCGTACTCGCCTGCGTGCCACTGCCGCCGCGAAGCCGATGTTAACTCTGATTCTGGTCGTACTCGCTGCATGCAGTGACGACAACCGGGTGGGTTCCGGAAATGCGCCTGTTTCCCAGTTCGACGGCAGGTGGGACGCTGGCTGCTTGCAAATACCAGCCAATGACGGTGATATGCCTGGCTATACCGTGGAAATGGAAATGAATCGCGGTAACTTCGAGTCTGTCATCGTCGAGTTTTCCGAAGACGACTGTGACGCCTTTTCGTTGCCTCTTCCGTCGATTGGATCTATGCAGGGAAAATATGTGCTGGGCGATTCAGTGATCACCGAGTCCGGCCTCATGGCTACAAACGTTGAATTTGTCATTGAGGATGCCTTCTCCAATGTAGACGTTAAAACGTTCGGTACACTCGCAGAGGGCGAACCGTGGGAGGGTCGAAGCTTCAACAGCGTGCTTTACGTCAATGGCAATGTGCTCTATCTGGGGGCCGAACTGGTCCAGAGAATGGCAGACGTGTCGGGCAACAGGCTTGATCTCCTTACACCGCTGCAGTTGGATGTGGAAGACAACTAAGCAGTTTTATTACGTACGCCAGGTTCTCCACAAGGGCCGTTCGATTCGGGTGTGAATCGAACGGCTCTCGAACTGCGCCGGTTGCCTTCAATGGCGATACGGTGCTGATGCTATTGGCCGCCGAGCAGGCTCGTAGCGGTATCACCGTCTTCCACAGGGAATGGGTCGATCAGATCGGGATCACCGAACCGATCGCGTAACTCCTTTGCCAGCGCCGCCCTGTTCAGCGGCAGCGGGTCACTGTCGGCAGGCTGGCTGGCGGCGTCCGATGCCGTATCGACTGTCGGCTGCTCGCCACCACCGGGCTGCATGCCGCCGTTCGGGTCGCCGCCGTTGTCATCGTCGCTGCTGCTGCAAGCCGCAAGGCCGAGAAAGGCGGCCAGGGTGACCGTCAGCAGCAGATTTGGAATCAATCGTCGTATTTTCATCATCGGCTCCTCACCGGGGCTCCTCACTGGCTGGCCGTGGTTGCGCCCGGCAGGGGCGACGTCAGGTACGGAAATGCCTCATCAAACTGAGCGGCGTTTTGCGGTGTGCCATCGTTGACCGCCGCGGTGCCTGCCGGTGCCGCCGCCTGTGCTTCCGAAGGGGTCGTGCCGCACAGCAACAGGTTGTCCTGATCGTCAGTCGAACCGTCCATATTAAGGTCGATCGGCAGCGGGTGGCAGAAAGCACCGAGCATGGCGCGTAATGCGATGTCGGTGACGTCGTCACCCGGGCGCCGGCCGTTCGGGAAGCCCGCCAGATCGCCAGCCGCCACACCGAGGTTGACCTGATCACCTGCGGCGGTCGCCGGCACACCGGTATTCAGTCGCAGCATTTCGCCGGGAGCCGCATCCATCGTCGTGATCTGGGTGAGGGTCTCGACACCGGTCAGGAAGGCTGCGACCAAGTCGTTACGCGGTGTCGTCGGTGCGATGCTTCCATCCGGGTTCAGCGAATTGTCCCCGTTGAACAGCGTGTTCAGGATCACCGGCAACGTCGGGTTGGTGACGTAGGGCAGGAATTGCCCGTCATCCTTGGGTTCACTCGCGTTGAACAGGTTCTTGTCGTTGATGCCGATCACCACCTCGTTCACGAGCGGATTGCCGAGACGCGAGAGCTGTGTCCAGGCGCCACCGGCCACGGCACCGGTGTCGAAGCCGGGTGTCGGGTCGAGCACCTGTACCTGCTGCTTGCTGGCAGTGGTCCATGCGCCGAACACGCCACTTGCATTGGCGTTGGTCAGGCAGTCCTTGTGCACTTCGAGCGCCAGGGTGGTCACGTTCTTGTCGGCCAGGTCGTCGTTGGCCGCGTCTTCATTGGCCAGATCGTCCAACGGGTTCAGGTTCACCAGGTCGAAGATCTTGCCCAGTGCGATGGCGAAGGAATCCTTGCGCTGGCCGACGAAGACACGACCGTCCTGTGCGCCACTGGGGCAGCCGGCAAAGGTGACGTCGTTATAGGGGCCATCCGAATTGGACACACTGTGAACATAGTCGTTATAGGCGCTCGCGTCGCCGAAGGTCTTTTCGCCGAAGTAGTCGAGCGGCTTGGTGAATTCGGTGGTGCCGCCCGTGATCGCGGTGACTGGCGTGCTCTGGCCGGAGCGGCGATCACCTGAAATCATCTTGATCTCGTAGTTCTCGGTCACGTTGGCACTCGCCATGTCACTGGCGCTGATCGGGCCAACCGCCTTCAACGGTACGCCCACCGTGGTGCCGTCGACGTCGAGAGCGGCGCCCGTGTCGTTTGCCAGGGTTTCCGAGAAGCTGAACTGGAAGGTCAGGTCTTCTACCGCATCGCCGGTGTTCTCGATATGAATCTCGTAGATCGCCGCGTTGTCGAGGCTGAAGTAGTTCGGGCCGCCGTAGGCGTCTTGCAAGGGTATATAGTTCGCGATCAGCGTGACATAATCCTCTCGTCCGCTTTCATAGCTGTTGAAGGCATAGAAGTCGGTGGCATCGACTTTCGGAAACTGCGTGATGAACGGTGCTTCGCGATGGCTTGAAGCCATGGCTTGGCCTGCGAGTATGACGCTGATGGAGGCGCCGAGGGCGATGCTCCCGGCTCGTGACATGTCACGTGACCTCGAAACGAAACTGGGTCGGTCGGTTTTCATGAATTCTCCGAAAAGTGGTTCTTGGCCCTGGATGAGCAAACGATACGCAACCCGTCGTCAGCGAGATGCGCACCGGACGCATTGCAAGGAGTATGGCTGACAGGGTCGCGGCAAACCGACGATTCCGCGGGTGCTTCGAGAGTTCACAATTCTTTACTGCAACATGATGCCGACTGCGGAGTTCACGATTCCTGTATTGCAGTATTTCGCTGACGCCAAGGGTGTTTAATTCATGATTGATTCGAGTACGGAATTTCTATGAGCGTTGCAGCCCCTCCGTCGTCCGGTACCGATTCCGATCAGGCCCACCGGGAACGAATGGTGAGCCTGCTACAGGGCTGTGCGGAAGGCCGAGAGCAGTCGCTTGCCGAACTCTATGCAGCCTGCTCGTCGCAACTGTTCGGCGTGCTGATGCGTATCCTCAAGATAGAGTCGCTGGCCGAAGATGCGTTGCAGGAAACCTTCGTCAAGATATGGAACAAGGCAGATCAGTATTCCCCCGAATTGAGTGCGCCGGTGACGTGGATGACCAGCATTGCCCGCAATCAGGCGCTCGATGCACTCAGGCGCCGCAAGGTCAGGGAAGATAACGAGGCACCGAACCTGGTGGCATTGATCGATGCCACACCCAGTGCGGGCAAATCCGTGTCAGACATGAACGAAGATGCACAGCAATTGATGCAATGCCTGGAACACCTGCAGCCACGGGCTCGCGACTGCATCGTCAAGGCCTACTGCGAAGGTTACTCGCACGATGAGCTCAGTGAAACGCACGGCACTCCGCTGGGCACCGTCAAGAGCTGGATTCGCCGGGGGTTGCTGTCGTTGAGGGAGTGCCTGAACGAGTTGGCACTGAACGACGCTTGAGCTCCGAGCGTTTCGTGCGGTTATCCCCCGCTACCAGCGTTGCCGCTGCACCGGGAAGCGTGCCATTGCAATGCGTACCCTGACGCCTGCTGGCCGTGCCTACCTGCTGCTGTGCGCGGCGGCGTTCTGCTGGGGTGGCAATGCGGTGGCAGGCAAGCTGGCGGCCGACCATTGGCCACCCTTCCTGCTCACCAGCATGCGCTGGCTGTTGGCCATCGTAGTCATCGCACCGTTCGCCTGGCGGCCGTTGTGTGTCGACTGGCCCACCATTCGCCGGCACTGGCGGCTGTTGTTCCTACTCGGTTCGGTCGGCATGTGCATCTTCAACATCGGGCTCTACACCGCGTTGAACTACACCAGCGCGATCAACGTGAGTATCGAGCAGGCGGGCATGCCGGTTTTCATCATGCTGGCCAACTTCATATTTCTTTCGCAGCGCACCACGCTGTGGCAACTGTTGGGGCTCGGCCTGTCGATCCTGGGTGTATTCATCACGGCGACTCAAGGCAAGCCCTGGACGTTCTTCAGCGAAGGCTTGAACCGGGGTGATGCGCTGATGCTGCTGGCCTGCCTGGCCTACGCCAGCTACACCTTCGGTTTGCGCTGGAAGCCCTCGATGCACTGGCTGAGCTTTCTTTTCTGCATTGCCGTCGCCGCCTTTATCACCTCCGTGCCTTTCGTGTGGTGGGAGATGCGTACGGTGCCTGTGCCGAGCCCGGACAGTATCGGCTGGCTGTTGATAGCCTATGTCGTGATCTTCCCCACCGTGGTGGCCCAATCCGCGTACGCGATGGGTGTCGGTTTGATCGGGAGTAATCGAGCCGGCCTGTTCATCAACCTGGTGCCGGTGTTCGGCTCGATGCTGGCAGTAGCGGTCGTTGGCGAAAGTTTCCAGGGGCACCATGCCATCGGCATGACACTGGTTATCGGTGGCATCCTGCTGGCGGAACGCTCGGCATCCCGTGCCGCGATGGCGTCCGACAGTACCTGAGAAGATGGCATGCCTGGCGGCTGCGAGAGTGATGGCCTATGCCTGTACGGTCCCCTTGCCTGTCGAGACCCAGAACGAAACGCTGGTCCTCGTCATCGAATCCCAGTGCGCTCACGCTGACCGCATCGCCCAGATACCAGCTCGGTCGTGCCGAATCGTCAGCGAGCACAGCGATGTCCGTCAGAGTATAGGATGTGGCCTGGTCGGCTTCCAGGTCCTCGATGGAGAGCTTCAGGTCGATGGACAACGCATCCAGTGCCAGGTAGAGCCTATCGTCGCGAATGCCTACCAGGGTCGCGGGGCGGGCGGGCCGATCGGCCATGGGCAGCGACAGGTCAGCGCGTAGCAGCTGGTCGATGACGTGAAAGCCGATCGCCTTGTCGAGGCGCTTCTGGGTTTGCCGTGAGCGATTGGCCGCGTCGATCACCTGTTCACGCAGTTCGTTGTCGTCTGGCAACGTACCGGTCGAGGCAAGGGTGGGGGCAACTGTCGAGCCACGAGCTGGCGCCACGGTCGGTGCGATTGCCTCGAGCAGCTCCTTATGTGTGAAGATGCCGGCAATCTCACGCATCGGTGAGGAGAATCGTGCATAGCTGTCAGCCGCCAGCGCATGATGGCGGCCCGGCTCGGCGCGGAATTCGGACGCTGTCCAGGTTAGCAGTATCTGACGCTCGACGGCCTGGCGCCGTCGGCGTGCGTCCGGCGAATCGGGCAGCCCGCTGATGTAGGCGGCCAGGCTATCGTCCGCTTGCCAGTACCAACGCCGGTCGAGGCCGAGCGAATCGGCCAGTTGATCGAGCCGCTTGCGCAGCTCCCGCTGACTCTGGCTCGACGGGGCGTCGTGTACCCGGTAGATGCCTTGCAAGTCTGACCCTTCGCCGCCGAGCGTTTCGAGCAGGCGCGCACCCTGCTGGTTGCACAACAGACTGAGTTGTTCGTTATAGCGCTCCACCAAGAGTCGCTCGCGTGCGGTAGCCATGAAGTGCGCTGGCTTGCCATCGGCGGCATCGACGATAGCCAGCGAGGTTTCTCGCCGATTGAAGGGCACTACATCGCGTTCCGCCGCTACCTCGATCAGCACTTCGCCAAGTTCGGCCAGCAGCCTCAACGATGGCAGGTAGTCGGCACCCGCGGCGGGTGTGCCGGGAGTGCTGACCGGCGAGCCGTCGAGAAAGTCCTGCACGCCTGCATAGCTCAATTGTGCCTGACTCGTGATCAGCGCCCGTATCACTGCCGTGCTCGACAAACTGCCATCGGCGGCGATACGCATGTCGAACACCAGCGCGCGTCGTGGCACCAGGGGGTTCAGGGATATCAGGCCTTCGGACAGCTTGCGCGGTAGCATCGGTACCGCCAGTGCAGGGGTATAGAAAGTGGCTCCGCGTTTCAGTGCTTCTCCGAACAGAGCAGTGCCCGGGCGCACGTACCAGGATGCGTCGGCCAGTGCGTAGCGCAGACGGTAATTCCCTGCCTCTCGCTCCACCAGCAGCGCCTGATCGAGATCGCGGGAGCCGACGTTGTCCATGGTGACGAAGGGCAGGTCGCGCCAGTCGGTAAGCAGTGGATCGTCGAACCCGGGCTCCTTCAGCAGCGCTTCGGCTTCAGCCTCGCAGTCCGGGGTGTGTGCAAGCGCGAGATCTTCACCGGCCAGCAGCTCGTCGATGACATCGTAAGGCGAAGACATACTCATTCCTTTTTCCATTTCTGCTGGCCTTTTTCCATTACTGCTGGGAATCCGTCAGCGTGGTACAGGCGGCGCCACGACGCTACAGGTTGTCGATGATCGGGTCCGGGCAATGTGCACGGCGTCGGCAGTTACGACAGTATTCGCCGAGATAGAGCTCATCGATCCAGTGCATCAGTGTGTCGATGTCATCACGATCGTCGAACACGAAACCGGCCTCAAAATTACGTCGATCCTCGTGCTTGCTACCCAGACCGGCACCGGTCAGGTTGGCTGATCCGACCAGCGCCAGCCGACCGTCTATCACGATCGCCTTGGTGTGCACACGCGGACACAGGATGCGCTCGAAGCCTTCGTTGTCGATCAGCGCATCGAAGCGATCGAACTCTTCGCGAAACCTCGGACCCGGCTCCTTCGCGTGGATCAGCCGCACCGCTACCACCCTGTTCCACCAGATCGTTGAGCACTTCCAGCAAGGGTTGGAAGCGGCCATCCAGATCCATGTAGAGATCCTTGATGTCAGCGGTGACGATCCACAGGAACCTTCGCGCCTGCAGCAACTCGCTCTGCATGAAGTCGGTGTAGAGCTCGCGGTTCAACAACAGTCGGTGCATGGCAAGAAGCTGTCCGAGAATAGCGATTGCAGCGAGAGCGTGCGATTTTACGTCAGCCGGTGCTTTCACCCATACGGGTTGCATCGGTGTCAGACTACCGCAGAACGTCCCCCCACTACCATGGAGCCCACCCGTGATCCGATTCAACGATACCTCGCGTTACCTGACCCCTCTACTGTTGCTGCTTGCGAGCTGCTCGCTGTCAACGCTGACGCTCGCGGCCGAAGATACCGCCGCGCAGGCAGCAGAGCGCATGACAGCACCTGTGTCCGACACCATGGAAGCGTCAGCGCCCGATGGCCCAGCCGCGTCAGCGCCTGATGGCATGATCATCGTGCCCAGCGCACACAGTGTTAACACCACAGCCAATCGTCTGGAGGCGGTTCTGGAGGAGAAAGGCATGAAGGTGTTCGCGCGTATCGACCATGCCAGCAATGCCGCGAAGGCTGGCAAGGCACTGCGGCCAACCACACTGGTCATCTTCGGCAATCCGCAGGTCGGCACGCCGTTCATGCAATGCAGCCAGAGTGTCGCCATCGACCTGCCGCAGAAGATGCTCGTGTGGCTGGCCAAAGATGGTCAGGTGTACGCCGGCTACAACGATCCGGCATGGGTGGCCGAGCGTCACCTGGCGAGTGACTGCGATGAATTGGTCGGCAAGATCGGTATGGCACTCGGGGGCTTCGCCTCGGCTGCGACCGGTCCGTAAAACGTGCATGCCGGTCGCTCATCCCGGCCGGCTGTCAGCCCGTCGTTCGCCCGCCTGGCAGTAGGTTGCCTGGTACTCGCCTGTCTGACGCTGGCCTCGTGCGGGTTTCAGCTACGTGGCAATACCGCGGCGTTGGCTGATACCACCGGTACCGTCTTCGTCGATGCCGATCGCGAGGTCACCATCGGCAAGCCACTGAAAATGGCCTTGCAGGAGCGCGATTTCCGTACCGTCGATAACCGGGACGAGGCTGACGTGACGCTGCGGCTGCAAGACGAACGCATCAGTGAGCGCATCGTGTCGATAGAGCAGACCGGGCGGGTCAGTGAAATCGAACTGAGCCACTCCGTGAGTCTGCTCATCGCGCGCATCGAACGTGGCGAATCAGGTCGTTCGTCGGTCAACGACGCGGCGCGGGCCAATCGGGTCGACGTCATTCGAGAGTACACCTACGACGAGAAAGGGGTGTTGGGCAAGGAGCAGGAGGCAACCATCCTGCGCGGTGAAATGGCCGATGAGCTGGTCAGACAGGTGCTGCTGCGAACCATTGCCAGTCTTTCATCGGTCAGGTAGGGCTCTGAGTGTGCAGGCAGCTAACCGAGGGGTGCAGGCCTTGAATACGCACGCTGTGTGTATACCAGTGGTTCGTTCCGGTTGGAGAGGATGTTCACGACGCGACCGACATAAATATGGTGCGTACCGTGTACCGACGATGATTCGATCACGCAGTCCATGCCGACCAGTGCATCAGCCAGGATAGGTGAGCCGGTGGTCAGGGACTGCCAGTCGCCGACGAGAAAGCGATCCTCGTCGACAGGCTCGGTAAGACCGGCGAACCGGTTCGACAACTCGACATGGCCGGCAGTTAGCAGGTTCACGCCAAATACGCCATTTCGCTCCGCCTGGCGGCAGAAGTCGTTGTCCGTGTTTACGCAGACGAGAATGAGCGGTGGGTCCGCACACACCGAGCATACCGAGCTTACCGTCAGACCCGCAGCCTCCGAAGCTCCCGCCGTGGTCACGACGGCAACGCCGTTGGCGGCCAAGGCGAGGGCGTCGGTGAAATCGGTAGAGGCGATGGTCCTCATCGAGTCCGCGTCAGTCGATTCCATCGACCCTCCCCCACACTTTATTGAACTCGGCAGATACGGCGCTGCGCAGACCCGATTCGCTCGTTTGAAGGGTCAAGGGTTTCAGGCAGACGGGTAATCACGCCGAGCCGCCCCGGTGTAGATCTGACGTGGCCGACCAATACGAAACTCCGGATCTTCGTGCATCTCGTTCCAGTGCGATATCCATCCCACGGTACGCGACATCGCGAACATGACGGTAAACATGTTCATCGGAATGTTCAGAGCGCGCAAGATGATGCCCGAGTAAAAATCGACGTTGGGATATAGCTTGCGTTCGACGAAGAAATCGTCTTCGAGCGTTGCCTTCTCCAGGTCCATCGCCAGTTCGAACAGGGGTTGATCTCCCTTGAGCTCCGAAAGAAGCTGGTGGCACATCTTCTGGATGATCTTGGCACGTGGGTCGAAGTTCTTGTAGACCCGGTGGCCAAAACCCATCAACCGGAACGGATCGTCCTTGTCCTTGGCTCGCGCCACCGTCTTTTCGATCGTTTCGCCGGAATAGAGGATGCGGTCCAGCATGTTGATCACGGCTTCGTTCGCGCCACCGTGTGCCGGGCCCCAAAGGCTCGCGACTCCGGCGGCGATCGAGGCAAACGGGTTGGCACCCGAGCTGCCGGCCAACCGCACCGTCGAGGTGCTGGCGTTCTGCTCATGGTCCGCGTGCAGGATCATGATCAGTTCGAGGGCCTTGACGGCAATCGGGTTCGGCTCGTACTGCTCGGCGGGTACCGCGAACATCAGGCGCGTGAAGTTTTCCACATAGCTCAGCTCGTTGTCCGGATACATGAACGGCAGCCCACGGAAATGGCTGTAGCAGTACGAAGCAATCGTCGGCATCTTGGCGATCAACCGGTGCGCCGAGATCTCGCGGTGCTGCGGATTGGTAATGTCGAGCGAGTCGTGATAGAAGGACGACAGCGCCCCTACCGTGCCGACGAGCATGGCCATCGGGTGAGCGTCGTAGCGAAATCCATGGATGAAGTCGCGTATGTTCTCGTGCACCATCGTGTGGTTGGTGATGGTGCTGGTGAAGTTGCCGTACTGCTCGGGGCTTGGAAGCTCGCCGTACATCAGCAGGTAACACACCTCGAGATACGTGCTGTGATCGGCGAGCTGATCGATCGGATAGCCGCGGTACAGCAGCACGCCTTCGTCTCCGTCGATGTAGGTGATCGCACTCTTGCAACTGGCCGTCGTTGCATAACCCGGATCGTAGGTGAACATCCCGGTGTCTTTGTAAAGGCTGCGCACATCGGCGACATCGGGACCGTGGGTACCACTTATCACAGGCGATTTTGACGTGCGGCCTTCGTCAGTCGTGATGGTTATCGTTCGATCAGACATGCGGAAGGGTCTCCTGGGTAGGCGCTGGCGTACGCGTTGAACCTCATTATACGGTCTGCGCAGGCAGCCCACCTTCAATAGATACTATTCATGTTGCGTTGCAACACATTCGCCTGCCGGTTACCCGGAGAATGACACCGTAACGTTACCTGCGTCACCTGGCGATCGGCACCCAGGCGAACTGCCTCACAGAGCTACGCCTCCATGGTGCTCCGCGTTACAGGCTGGTCATGGGTAAGACGATACTTGTTCCAAGGCAGCCTGGCTGCCATCAGGCACGAATGGAGGAGGCCAGCGTCGTCCCGACTCGTCGATACATCGAAGCTCGCGCCAGAACGGGCACAACAAGAGGACGAAATCGGTACGGCAGCGACAGTGGTTTGTTCTCGGTAGCGGGGGGGCTGACGTCCCCCGACTCTTTGACTCGAAACAAGCACTCGATCGCGCCAAAGCGTTACATACTTCATCGGCTACACTACAGGGTGTATGGGCCGCCCGCTCAGGGTGCCCTGATGACAATCAGTCGCGCTCTCGCATGTGGGTCAGGGCCTCTACTTCTTCAGCCATCTACCGTACTCTCGTTCGGGCGTTCGCCGCGTTGCTGTCGTTGTGCATTTCAGGTTGCACAGCTGCTCTTACACACTCTGGGCATGTGCTGCCTGAACGATCTGAGCTCCCTGAGCAACGTAGGTTTTTTGCGCAGCATAGGTTTGCTGAGCAGCATAGGTTTACCGAACAACAAACGTTCAACGAGCAACGGCAATTTTTGCGCCAGGGCGAACGTTTGGGGAAACCATCGACCACAGCGTTGCCGGAAGGTCGCAGTGCTCCCGTCGTTCCAGCCCTTCCGGTGGTTTCCGCGCGCGATGAACGCCGCGCCTACGCATCGGGCCCGATAGCTTCCACACACCGTTCACGTCCGCTCGCGAATACCGGCAACCTTCCCGATGGAATCGCGATATTAGGCGTTGCCGCTGCGGATGGCCAGGCAGGTATTAACCGTAACCTGCTTACCATGGAACTTGCCGATCTCATTCGCGAGCGCCACGGGTGGCCTGTGCTTTCGACCCGGAGGGTACGTGACGCCCTGGGTGTCGAGGCGCACACCAGTTTGCAACGGCGTCTGGCATCGGCCGGGCAACTCGACCATCGAGACACACAACGTCTGATGGCAGCTCGATTGCCAGTGCCTGTTGCGCTCACCGTTCATGTCACACACAACATTACGCTGCCGGGCCAGACCGAGATCGAGCTGCTGCGTGACGATCAAGGGAGACCCATACCCGGTGCCGAGCAAGTGGTCTTGTCTACCTTGCGGCACGTGCGCATCACTGTGGAGATGCTTGACCTGCGCACCGGTACAGTCTTCTGGGTAAATGCGTATGAAGCCACGCCGGCGCAGCGCCGGGGCTACACCCGTTTTCGCGGCCGCAGCCTGGGTCAGAGCCTGGCTGCGGTGTTTGCCACGCGGCTTGCCAACGGGCTCGACGAGCCCGACCCACCGCCTCCGCCAAACCTGCAGCTCACCTTGCGGGCACTTATCGTCGAGGTGGTCGCCGATCTGCCGAAGGCGATGGCACCGGGGTAGTCGATTGCCGATCAGCGTATCGTCTTCTCAGTCAGATCCTGGCGCATTGGTATAGGGCTCATCCTTGCCAGATTCATTCAGAGGCATTCGAACATCACAGCGCCTCTACTTCTGGCGCATTTACCGACGATTCGAGCTCGTTCAAAGGTTGACACCGTACCAGACCCTCACCATAATACTCGGCTTGCTTGCCGGAGGGATTCCCGAGCGGTCAAAGGGGGCAGACTGTAAATCTGCTGGCTCAGCCTTCGGAGGTTCGAATCCTCCTCCCTCCACCACGGTTTGCAAGGCTCGGCATGTGAAGGGAAGGTCGGTCGGCGGGTGTAGTTCAATGGTAGAACCTCAGCCTTCCAAGCTGATGATGTGGGTTCGATCCCCATCACCCGCTCCAATGGTTTGCAGGGTCAGTCCAGTGGTGGCTCGGTGGTAGCAAGGTTGCGGCAAGCCGTATCCTGTGCGTCCGAGTGCATATCTGGCGGTACGGAGTGAGTTTTGCCCATATAGCTCAGTCGGTAGAGCACTTCCTTGGTAAGGAAGAGGTCACCGGTTCGAATCCGGTTATGGGCTCCAGTTTAATGGCGTCGAGTTATCAGAGGAAGTGCTGTTACTTGTGCGCTTACATCAGGTGTGGGAAGTTGGCCGGTAGTCTTCTTCTCGTACTGCCAGAACGGTAGTGGCCGGTGCGGCCGGTCCGCAAGACGAACAACAATCCTGTTTAGAGGCAGTGGTAGATGGGCAAGGCGAAATTCGAACGAAACAAGCCGCACGTGAACGTGGGGACGATTGGTCACGTGGATCATGGCAAGACGACGCTGACGGCGGCGCTGACGATTTGCCAGGCGGAGAAGTTTGGCGGTTCGGCCAGCGCGTACGATCAGATCGACAACGCGCCGGAGGAGAAGGCGCGTGGTATCACGATCGCCACGGCGCACGTGGAGTACGAGAGTGAGAACCGGCACTACGCGCACGTGGACTGCCCGGGGCATGCGGATTACGTGAAGAACATGATTACCGGGGCGGCGCAGATGGATGGGGCGATCCTGGTGTGCTCGGCGGCGGATGGACCGATGCCGCAGACGCGTGAGCACATTCTGCTGGCGCGCCAGGTGGGGGTGCCGTACATCGTGGTGTACCTGAACAAGGCGGACATGGTGGACGATGCGGAGCTGCTGGAGCTGGTGGAGATGGAAGTGCGGGAGCTGCTGGACAGCTACGAGTTCCCGGGTGACGACACCCCGATCATCACCGGTTCGGCGCTGAAGGCGATCGAGGGGGATACGAGCGATATCGGCCGGCCGTCGATCGAGAAGCTGATCGAGGCGCTGGACACGTTCATCCCGATGCCGGAGCGTCCGGTGGATCAGCCGTTTCTGATGCCGGTGGAGGATGTGTTCTCGATCTCGGGTCGAGGCACGGTGGCCACCGGTCGGGTGGAGCGCGGTGTGGTGAAGGTGGGCGAGGAGATCGAGATCGTGGGGATCAAGGCCACGGTGAAGACGACGGTGACGGGGGTGGAGATGTTCCGCAAGCTGCTGGACCAGGGGCAGGCGGGAGACAACGTGGGGATTTTGTTGCGCGGGACGAAGCGTGAGGATATCGAGCGCGGTCAGGTGCTGTGCAAGCCGAAGACGATCACGCCGCACAAGCAGTTCGAGGCGGAGATCTACGTGCTGGGCAAGGATGAGGGGGGGCGTCACACGCCGTTCTTCAGCAATTACCGGCCGCAGTTCTACTTCCGCACGACGGATGTGACCGGAGCGGTGTCGTTGCCGGAGGGCACGGAGATGGTGATGCCGGGAGACAACGTGAAGATCACGGTGGCGTTGATCAATCCGATCGCGATGGAAGACGGGTTGCGGTTCGCGATCCGAGAGGGCGGGCGTACGGTCGGCGCCGGCGTCGTATCCAAGATCATCGAGTGATGAACGCTTCGTCGGTCGGGAACGGTTCCCGACCGATGAGCCAGTAAGCGGGAAACATGCCCGTGACGAGTGCCGAATAGGCCAGTAGCTCAATTGGCAGAGCGGCGGTCTCCAAAACCGCAGGTTGGGGGTTCGATTCCCTCCTGGCCTGCCATTCGGCTCTATGCCTCACTCCAGCAGGAAAAGCTTAGATGGTCTCCAAGGCCGACATACAGAACAACCCTGGCGACAACGCGAAACTAGCCGGCGCCGGTGCGCTGACCGTCGTCGCGCTGATCGCCTTTTACACCTTCCCCGACCAGTCGTTGCTGTTTCGCGTAATTGGCCTGTTGGCAGCGGCGGCCGTGGTCGTTTTCATCGTCTACCAGACCGCTCTGGGAAAACGTATCGTGGCCTTCTTCCGAGACGCCCGAACGGAGGTTCGAAAGGTGGTTTGGCCCAGTAGGGCCGAAACCACACAGACCACGCTGATCGTGGTTCTCATCGTCATCGTGGTCGGCATCTTCCTGTGGCTGCTCGACATGCTGCTCGCCGGGCTGTTTCGTTTCATCACCGGAATCTAGGATCACTACTATGCGCTGGTTTGTCGTGCAGGCGTTTTCCGGTTTCGAAGGAACAGTGAAGCGATCGCTCCAGGAAAGAATTGAACGTGCGGGTCTGGAAGAGCGCTTCGGCGATATTCTCGTGCCGACCGAAGAAGTGGTGGAAATCAGGAACGGCCAGAAACGTCGCTCGGAGCGCAAGTTCTTCCCGGGCTACGTGCTCGTTCGGATGGAAATGGATGACGATACGTGGCACTTGGTGAAAGACGTTCCCAAGGTGCTGGGTTTCATCGGTGGCACAGCCGACCGTCCGGCACCGATTTCCGACAAGGAAGCCGATGCCATTCTGCAACGCGTTCAGGATGGTGTCGAAAAGCCCCGACCGAAGGTGCTGTTCGACGTTGGTGAGGTGGTGCGTGTCACCGATGGTCCGTTCAATGATTTCAACGGCGTCGTCGAAGAGGTCAATTTCGACAAGAATCGACTGCTCGTCGCTGTGCAGATATTCGGCCGCTCCACACCGGTCGAGCTTGAATTCAGTCAGGTCGAGAAGGCCTGATCAACCGTTGCCCGGAGTACACCGGCGCAACTCATACCGGGGAGCCGAGGTGGTCTTGCAACACCTGAGCGTCTGTACCCGAAAGGAGTGACTCTAACGCATGGCCAAGAAAGTCAATGCCTATATCAAGCTGCAGGTCGCGGCTGGACAGGCAAATCCCAGTCCGCCGGTCGGTCCGGCGCTGGGACAGCACGGTGTCAACATCATGGAGTTCTGCAAGGCGTTTAACGCCTCCACGCAGAGCGTCGAACCGGGTCTGCCTACCCCCGTGGTAATCACGGTCTACAGCGATCGCAGCTTCACGTTCATCACCAAGACGCCTCCGGCGGCTGTGTTGTTGCGCAAGGCTGCTGGTGTGGCGAAAGGCTCGGGTCGACCAAATACTGAAAAGGTCGGCAAGGTGAGTCGGGCTCAGCTCGAGGAAATCGCTACCACGAAAAAGCCGGATCTGACATCGGCAGACATGGAAGCAGCCGTACGAACCATCGCCGGTACAGCCCGTAGCATGGGTCTTGAAGTGGAGGGTCTCTAGGTCATGGCGAAGCCAGGCAAGCGCGCACGCGCGATCAAGGAGAAAACCGATAGCCTCAAGCAGTATGAGGTGAGCGAAGCTTTCGCCTTGTTGAAAACGCTTTCAACGGTCAAGTTCGAGGAATCGGTGGACGTCTCCGTCAACCTCGGCATCGATCCGCGAAAATCCGATCAGGTCGTACGCGGCTCCAGTGTGCTGCCGAACGGTACCGGCAAGACGGTACGGGTAGCTGTTTTCGCGCAAGGCGCACAGGCAGATGCGGCTCGGGAAGCCGGTGCCGATCAGGTAGGGTTCGAAGACCTGGCCGCGTCGGTGAAAGAGGGCAACATGGATTTCGATGTGGTGATCGCGGCGCCCGATGCCATGCGTGTCGTCGGTGCGCTCGGCACCATTCTCGGTCCGAGAGGCCTGATGCCGAACCCGAAGGTTGGCACGGTCACCCCGAACGTCGGTGAGGCTGTCAAGAACGCCAAGGCCGGGCAGGTGCGATATCGCGCCGACAAGGGCGGTATCGTGCATTGTACGTTGGGCAAGACCACGTTCGAACCCGCAGCGCTGCAGGAGAATCTGCAGTTCCTTCTGAACGATCTGGTCAAGGCCAAGCCATCGGCGGCCAAGGGTATCTATATGCGGAAAGTCACGGTTTCCACCACCATGGGGCCAGGGCTTACCGTCGATCATTCGGGGCTCGTCTAGCTCGAATAGGGTTTGGAACCGGCCGTGCTGGGTGCGGCCGGGTAGTACGTTGAGTGAGCAGGCGCGGGCTTGGTACAGACCCTCGGCTCTGGCTCATCGAAGACCGCAGGTGCGGTGTACCTCTGCTGGCCATCAGGGCGGGCATGGGGTAGGTCGCTTAATGGCCTGCGCAGATGGGGATGTCCGGCGCCAGACGCGTCTGGGCGGAACCGAAGGGTTGCATGGCGGATTAATAACCTGTCGTGTAATTGGCAAGCGGTCTCCAAGGCTCACCATTCGGTGTGCCCGGTGAGGCCATCAACTGAAAGGTGCTCCATGGCTCTGACTTATGCAGAGAAGCAGGCCGTCGTCAGCGAGGTTGCCGACGTGGCATCCGGTGCGTTGTCGGCGGTGGCGGCCGAGTACCGGGGGCTGTCGGTCTCGAAACTCACACAGCTGCGCGAAAAGGCGCGTGGCGATGGTGTGTACGTTCGAGTCGTCAAGAATTCCCTGGCACGGTTAGCTATCAAGGGTACCGAGTTCGAGTGTATGGATGAACGGCTAAGTGGTCCGCTCATGCTGGGTTTTTCCCGGGATGATCCAGGTGCCGCTGCGCGATTGTTTCGCGACTTCGCCAAGGAGAATGATCAATTCGTGATCACGCTCGGTGCGGTCGGTGGCGAAACCATCGAAGCCGGTGATATCGGCAAGCTGGCTAATCTGCCCACACGCGATGAAGCGTTGGCGCAGCTGATGTCAGTGATGCAGGCACCGGTCACCAAGTTCGTCCGAACCCTGAACGAGGTTCCCGGCAAGCTCGTCCGCACGATCGAAGCGGTACGGCTTTCCAAGGAAGACGCGTAAACGAAGTCAATCGGTTACTCACCGTCGCATGGTGATGGTAACCCTCACTCAAGAAATCGCCGGTCGCGATGCGGCAGGCAAACGTACTGGAGAATAGAATGGCTGTTTCACAAGAAGAGATGCTGGATACCATTTCCAACATGTCGGTCATGGAGGTCGTCGACCTCATCAAGGCCATGGAGGACAAGTTCGGCGTGTCTGCTGCTGCCGCCGTTGCCGCTGCACCTGCCGGTGGTGGCGAAGCTGCGGCTGCCGCGGAGGAGCAGACCGAATTCGACGTCATGCTGACGAGCTTCGGCGAGAACAAGGTAGGTGTGATCAAGGCCGTTCGCGCCGCCACCGGCCTCGGTTTGAAGGAAGCGAAGGATTTGGTCGAAAGCGCACCGGCTGCGATCAAGGAAGGTGCATCGAAAGACGAGGCTGAAACCCTCAAGAAGACCCTGGATGAAGCCGGCGCAACTGTCGAGCTGAAATAATCGTAGGCATGTGTGTAGTACAGGCAGGTGCCGTGCGGCGCCTGCACTGACGTTTTACCCGGGCTGGCAGTGTCGTGATACTGCCGGCCCGTCGCTGTTGGGTCGGGCAGACACGTCGAAGACGTGGGCTATCGGGCGCGATGGTGGCGAATTTCGAATTGGCATGCCTTCACGAGCATGCTCTCTCCTGACGCGAGGAACGTGATGGCCTTTTCGTTCACAGAAAAAAAACGTATTCGCAAGGATTTCGGCAAACGCCCGCAGATCCTTGAAGTCCCGTTTCTGTTGCAGACACAACTGGATTCATATCGTACCTTCCTGCAGCGCGACAAGGCTGCTACCGAGCGTGAAGAGATTGGTCTGCATGGCGCGTTCAACAGCGTCATGCCGATCATCAGTTATTCCGGCAACGTCGAACTGCATTATGTCAGCTACCGACTCGGCAAGCCTGCCTTTGACGAGCGCGAATGCAAGATCCGCGGTCTGACCTTCTCGGCACCGTTGCGTGTGTTGTCGCGCCTGATCATCTACGACAAGACCTCGCCGGCGAGCAACAAGGTCGTCAAGGACATCAAGGAACAGGAAGTTTTCATGGGCGAACTCCCGCTCATGACCGACAACGGCACCTTCATCATCAATGGCACCGAGCGAGTCATCGTCTCGCAGCTGCATCGCTCGCCGGGCGTGTTCTTCGACCATGATCGTGGCAAGACGCATTCGTCGGGTAAATTGTTGTTCTCTGCACGTATCATTCCGTACCGCGGCTCGTGGCTCGACTTCGAATTCGACCCGAAGGACTGCATCTTCGCGCGTATCGATCGGCGCCGAAAACTGCCCGCCACCATCGTGTTGCGCGCACTGGGCTATGAGACGAGTGACATTCTCGAAACGTTCTTCGAGACGCACAAGATCACGTTGACGAAGACCAGGATCGAGCTCGAGCTGGTGCCCGAGCGCCTGCGCGGTGAAACGGCCGCTTTCGATATCAAGGCAGGCAAGGAAGTCGTGGTCGAGGCGGGTCGGCGTATTTCCGCGCGGCACGTACGTCAACTGACCGATGCCAATGTCAAGAAGCTCGAGATTCCGTCGGAATACCTGGTCGGCAAGATCCTGTTTCACGATATTCCCGACATGGAAACCGGCGAGCTGCTGGCCAAGGCCAACGATGAGCTGACGCAGGAGGTAGTCGACAAGATCGTAGAATCCGGCGTCAAGAAACTCGAGGTGCTGTACGTCAACGACCTGGATCGCGGGCCGTATGTGTCTTCTACGCTGCGCATCGACCCGACCACCACGCAGCTGGAGGCTCAGGTCGAGATCTACCGCATGATGCGCCCAGGCGAGCCACCGACCAAGGAAGCCGCGCAGAACCTGTTCAACAACCTGTTCTTCGAACCGGATCGTTACGATCTGTCGCCGGTGGGGCGCATGAAGTTCAACCGGCGCTTGCTGCGCGAATCCACCGAAGGCTCGGGTACGCTCGACAAGGAAGACATCCTCGATGTCATGAAGGTGATGATCGACATCCGCAACGGCAACGGTGTGGTGGATGATATCGATCACCTGGGCAACCGTCGTATCCGCAGTGTCGGCGAGATGGCCGAGAACGTTTTTCGCGTTGGCCTGGTGCGCGTCGAGCGAGCGGTACGCGAACGATTGGGAATGGTCGAGTCCGAAGGTCTCATGCCGCAAGACATCATCAACGCCAAGCCGGTGGCGGCAGCGGTCAAGGAGTTCTTCGGTTCCAGCCAGCTCTCCCAGTTCATGGATCAGAACAACCCGCTGTCGGAAGTCACGCACAAGCGACGCATCTCGGCACTCGGGCCCGGTGGCCTGACGCGCGAGCGTGCCGGTTTCGAAGTGCGCGATGTGCATCCGACGCACTATGGCCGGGTTTGCCCGATCGAGACGCCGGAAGGTCCGAACATCGGTCTGATCAATTCGCTGGCTGTGTATGCACGTACCAATCACTTCGGTTTTCTCGAAACGCCTTACCGTAAGGTAGTCGATGGAAAGGCCACCGAAGAGATCGTCTACCTGTCGGCAATCGAGGAAGGCAACTATGTCATCGCTCATGCGAACGCTGCGCTGGCTGAAGACCTGAGCATCACCGGTGAGTTGGTGCCGGTGCGTGCGGCCAACGAGTTCACCCTGGCAACGCCTGACAAGATTCAATTCATGGACGTCTCGCCCAAGCAGATCGTATCGGTCGCCGCGGCATTGATCCCGTTCCTGGAACACGACGATGCCAACCGCGCGCTCATGGGCTCGAACATGCAGCGCCAGGCCGTTCCGACGTTGCGCGCCGAGAAGCCGCTGGTGGGTACCGGTATCGAACGCATCGTCGCGGTCGACTCCGGTTCGGCCGTGGTCTCGAAGCGTGGTGGCGTGGTGGATTCGGTCGATGCAGGCCGTATCGTGGTGCGCGTGCACGACGAGGAAGCGCAAGGCGACGCCGGTGGCGTGGATATCTATACCCTCACGAAGTACACCCGTTCCAACCAGAACACCTGCATGAATCAGCGTCCGCTGGTGAATGTCGGCGATGCCATCGAGCGTGGCGATGTCCTGGCGGATGGCCCGTCCACCGACATGGGCGAGCTGGCACTGGGTCAGAACATGCTCGTCGCCTTCATGCCCTGGAATGGCTATAACTTCGAGGATTCGATCCTGATATCGGAGCGTGTGGTACAGGAAGATCGCTTCACCACCATTCACATCGAAGAGCTCACCTGCGTGGCTCGCGATACCAAGCTGGGGCCGGAGGACATCACCGCGGATATCCCGAACGTCAGCGAAGGCCTGCTGTCGAAGCTTGATGAATCCGGCATCGTCTACGTCGGAGCCGAGGTCAATCCGAGCGATATTCTGGTTGGCAAGGTCACGCCCAAGGGTGAAACCCAGCTCACACCGGAAGAGAAGCTTCTCAGGGCGATCTTCGGTGAAAAGGCATCTGACGTGAAAGACACCAGCCTGCGTGTACCACCGGGTATGGACGGCACCGTCATCGATGTACGCGTGTTCACCCGTGATGGCGTCGACAAGGATCTTCGTGCGCAGCAGATCGAACGTGAGGAGCTGAAACAGGTCAGGAAAGATATCGATGATGAGATGCGCATCATCGAGGGTGATGTGCATGCTCGTATCGATCGCATGCTGACCGGCCAGGAAGCCGACAAGGGGCCGAACGGCCTGAGCAAGGGTACGGTGATCACGGCTGACTATATGCGTGGTCTCGATAACGAGCAGCGGTTTCAGATCTCGATGGCAGACGAAGACCTGAACGTGCAGCTCGAGCGCATGAGTCAGCAGATGTCGGATCAACGTGAGGCCTTCGAGCAGCGTTTCCTTGAGCAGAAGGAGAAGATCACCTCGGGTGACGATCTTGCACCGGGCGTGCTCAAGATGGTCAAGGTATACCTGGCAGTCAAGCGCCGTCTGCAGCCGGGTGACAAGATGGCTGGTCGTCACGGTAACAAGGGGGTCATCTCGATGATCGTCCCCACCGAAGACATGCCCTACTCGGAAGACGGGGCGCCGGTGGACATCTGTCTGAACCCGTTGGGCGTGCCTTCGCGCATGAACGTCGGGCAGGTGCTGGAGATGCACCTGGGTTGGGCTGCGAAGGGCCTTGGGGCAAAGATCAACCGGATGATCCAGGCACAGAAGGCAGTGGCTGATCTGCGCGGGTTCCTCGGCAAGATCTATAACCACAAGGGTGGCACTCAGCACGTCGATATCGACAGCCTCACGGATGTGGAGATCACCGAGCTGGCGCAGAACCTCACTCGCGGCGTACCGATGGCCACGCCGGTTTTCGACGGGGCCACCGAGCCGGAAATCCGCGAGATGCTGGCACTGGCGGATCTGCCGGAATCCGGTCAGGCGCAGCTATACGACGGCCGTACCGGTGAGGCCTTCGAGCGGGCGGTGTCGGTGGGGTACATGCACATGCTGAAGCTGAACCATCTGGTCGATGACAAGATGCACGCGCGTTCGACCGGCCCGTACAGCCTCGTGACCCAGCAGCCGCTGGGTGGCAAGGCCCAATTCGGTGGGCAGCGATTCGGTGAGATGGAAGTGTGGGCACTGGAGGCCTACGGTGCGGCGTATACCTTGCGCGAGATGCTGACGGTGAAGTCGGACGATGTGAAGGGTCGAAACACGATGTACAAGAACATCGTCGACGGTGATCACCGCATGGATGCCGGCATGCCCGAATCCTTCAACGTGTTGCTGAAGGAGATCAGGTCGTTGGGTATCAACATAGAGCTCGAGTCGGACTGATCATCCGGCACTGCTCAATCAGTCGATCAGGGAAGCTCCTTCGTGGGGTGGGCGGGCACGGATGTCCGCACCGATCGACATCTAATTTCTGCGACGAACGACGGTTCGTCCAATGACGGGGAATGAACGATGAAAGACCTGTTGAATCTGTACAAGATGCAAGGGCAGACGGAAGAGTTCGATGCCATCCGCATCAAGCTCGCCTCACCCGAAACCATCCGCTCCTGGTCGTATGGCGAGGTGAAGAAGCCTGAAACCATCAACTACCGAACCTTCAAGCCCGAGCGCGACGGCCTGTTCTGCTCCAAGATCTTCGGCCCGGTCAAGGACTACGAATGCCTGTGCGGCAAGTACAAGCGCCTGAAGCATCGCGGTGTGGTGTGCGAGAAGTGTGGTGTGGAGGTCACGCAGACCAAGGTGCGGCGTGAGCGCATGGGGCATATCGACCTGGCCAGCCCGGTTGCCCACATCTGGTTCCTGAAATCTCTGCCGTCCCGTATCGGCCTGCTCCTCGACATGACGCTGCGTGAGATCGAGCGTGTGTTGTATTTCGAGGCCTACGTGATCATCGACCCGGGCATGACGACGCTGGAAACCGGACAGCTGCTCTCTGACGAGCAGTACCTGGAGGCGGTCGAGGAGCATGGCGACGAGTTCGATGCCCGCATGGGTGCCGAGGCCGTGCACGACCTGCTGAAAGACATAAACATGGATCAGGACGCCGTCAATCTGCGCGAAGAGATCGATGCAACCAAGTCGGAAACCAAGCTGAAGCGACTGACCAAGCGCCTCAAGCTGGTCGAGTCGTTCATCGCCTCTGGCAACCGACCTGAATGGATGGTCATGACCATCCTGCCCGTGCTACCGCCGGATCTGCGTCCGCTGGTGCCGCTCGATGGCGGCCGTTTCGCCACGTCGGACCTGAACGACCTGTACCGTCGCGTCATCAACCGCAACAATCGTCTGCGCCGTCTGCTCGAGCTCAACGCACCCGACATCATCGTACGCAACGAGAAGCGCATGTTGCAGGAGTCGGTGGATGCGCTGCTCGACAACGGTCGTCGCGGCCGGGCGATCACCGGTTCCAACAAGCGTCCATTGAAGTCGCTGGCCGACATGATCAAGGGTAAGCAGGGTCGTTTCCGGCAGAACCTGCTCGGCAAGCGCGTTGACTATTCCGGTCGCTCGGTCATCGTGGTTGGCCCCACGCTGCGTCTGCATCAGTGCGGTCTGCCGAAGAAGATGGCACTCGAGCTGTTCAAGCCCTTCATCTTCTCCAAGCTGCAGATGCGTGGCATGTCCACCACCATCAAGGCGGCCAAGAAGATGGTCGAGCGAGAAGGTGCGGAGGTCTGGGACATCCTCGAGGAGGTGATCCGGGAGCACCCGGTGATGCTGAACCGGGCGCCCACGTTGCACCGACTTGGCATCCAGGCATTCGAACCCGTGCTCATCGAGGGCAAGGCCATCCAGCTGCACCCGCTGGTATGTGCCGCGTTCAATGCCGACTTCGACGGCGACCAGATGGCCGTGCACGTGCCACTGTCCATCGAGGCGCAGCTCGAGGCGCGTGCGCTGATGATGTCGACCAACAACGTGTTGTCACCCGCCAATGGCGAACCGATCATCGTGCCGTCGCAGGACATCGTTCTTGGCCTGTATTACATGACGCGCAAGCGGGTCAACGCGAAAGGCGAGGGCATGAACTTCACCGACATTGCCGAGTGTCATCGTGCGCATCAGAACGGCATTGCCGATCTGCACGCCCGTGTCACGGTACGCATCCACGATTCGGTCCAGAACGAGGCGGGTCGCTGGATCACGGAGCAGAAGCGTGTGGACACGACGGTCGGTCGTGCGATCGTCTCCGAGATTCTGCCGGTGGGGATGGAGTTCGCGAATGTCGACTGCAACCTGACCAAGAAAAACATCTCGCGGTTGATCAACCTGTGCTACCGCCGCCTGGGTCTCAAGGAATCGGTCATCTTCGCTGACCAGCTCATGTATCTCGGTTTCCGCTATGCAACGCTTGCCGGTGTTTCCATCGGGATCGAGGACATGGTGGTACCGAAAGACAAGAGCGAGATCATCGGTGCGGCGGATGAGGAAGTACGCGAGATCGAGAGCCAGTACTCCTCGGGCCTCGTGACGAACGGTGAGCGCTACAACAAGGTCGTCGACATCTGGTCTGCCGCCAACGATCACGTCGCCAAGTCGATGATGAGCAAACTCGGTACCGAAGAGGTCAAGAATCGCGACGGCGAGATGGAGACCCAGGAATCGTTCAACTCCATCTTCATGATGGCAGACTCCGGTGCACGTGGTTCGGCCGCGCAGATCCGGCAGCTGGCCGGCATGCGTGGGTTGATGGCCAAGCCCGATGGGTCGATCATCGAGACGCCGATCACGGCCAACTTCCGTGAGGGCCTGAATGTTTCCCAGTACTTCATCTCCACCCACGGTGCACGAAAGGGACTGGCGGACACGGCGCTGAAAACTGCGAACTCCGGCTACCTGACCCGTCGCCTGGTCGATGTCGCGCAAGACATGGTCGTCGTTACCGAAGACTGCGGCACTCAGAACGGTCTGACCATGAAACCGATCATCGAAGGTGGCGACGTAGTCGAGCCGTTGCGCGAACGGGTGCTGGGTCGGGTCACGGCTCTGCAGGTGATGAAGCCCGGCTCGGAAGAGGTGCTGATGGAAGCCGGTACGCTGCTGGACGAATTTCGCGTCGAAGAGCTTGAGGCGGCCGGCGTGGACGAGATCATCGTGCGCTCGGCCATTGCCTGCGAGGCTGATTACGGCGTGTGTGCGCAATGCTACGGACGTGACCTGGCGCGTGGCCACGTCATCAACATCGGTGAGGCGGTCGGTGTCATGGCTGCTCAGTCGATCGGCGAGCCCGGTACCCAGCTCACGATGCGTACCTTCCATATCGGGGGTGCGGCCAGCCGGTCGGCGGCTGCCAGCAGCGTCGAGGCGAAGTCGAAGGGGAGCGTACGTTTCCATAACCTCAAGGAAATCACCAACAAGAACGACAAGGTAGTAGCGGTATCACGCTCGGCCGAACTGGGTGTGAGTGACGAGCACGGTCGCGAGAAGGAGCGCTACAAGATTCCGTACGGCGCGGTCATCAACATCAAGGATGGTGATGCCGTCGAAGCCGGCGCGTTGCTCGCCACGTGGGATCCACACACCCACCCGGTCATCACTGAAGTGGAGGGTTATGCCAAGTTCTCCGATTTCGTCGATGGCGTGACCGTCAAGACCGAAACCGACGATATTACCGGGCTGACTGATATCGTCATCACCGACCACAAGCAGCGTGGTGGAGCGAGCCGTGACCTGCGGCCGCTGGTCAAGCTGGTGGACAAGGATGGCGAGGATCTGAACTACGCCGGCACCAAGATTCCGGCGCACTACTTCCTGCCGCCTGGTGCCATCATCAGCATGCAGGACAATGGTCAGGTCGAGGTCGGTGATGTCATCGCCCGGATTCCGCAGGCATCTTCCAAGACGCGTGACATCACCGGTGGTCTGCCACGCGTGGCCGATCTGTTCGAGGCTCGCAAACCCAAGGAGCCGGCAATTCTTGCGGAAGCGTCAGGTACCGTCAGCTTCGGCAAGGAAACCAAAGGAAAGCAGCGCCTGATCATCACGGGGCCGAATCAGGAGCACTACGAAGAGCTGATACCCAAATGGCGTCACATCAACGTGTTCGAGGGTGAGACGGTCGAACGGGGTGAAATGATCGCCGACGGTGAGCCGAATCCGCAGGATATCCTGCGTCTGCGTGGCGTCGAGGTTCTGGCTGCCTACCTGGTGCAGGAAATCCAGGACGTCTACCGTCTACAGGGTGTGAAGATCAACGACAAGCACATCGAGGTGATCATTCGCCAGATGCTCAGGAAGGTCGAGATCTCGGTAGCCGGCGACACCCGATTGCTGCGTGGCGAACAGGTGGACTTCTCGCGGGTCAAGGAAATCAACGAGAAGCTGGCCGAAACGGATCCGGATGGTATTCCGGCCGAGTTCGACAACTTGCTGCTGGGCATAACCAAAGCGTCTCTAGTCACCGAGTCCTTCATCTCGGCAGCGTCGTTCCAGGAGACCACCCGGGTACTCACCGACGCCGCCGTACGCGGTGCGCGTGACGATCTGCGTGGCCTGAAGGAGAACGTCATCGTCGGGCGCCTGGTGCCTGCGGGCACCGGGCTTGCATTTCACAACGAGCGCCGCAAGCGTCGTGTCAAGCTCGATGTGGACCAGGCCTTCGACCAGGTGGTGGAGCAGGAAGCGGCACTGGCTGCCGGCATCTTGCCTGAAGACGGTGAATCGTCGAACAGCCTGTTGCAGGCGGGTGGTTTGCTGGACACGGCAGAGCCTGCCGGTGGTGAAGCTTCCGGCGAAACCGGAGGATTGTAATTTTCTGACCTCGCCGGTCTCATGACCGGCGGGGCTTTCCAATACTGCAACCATGCTCGTTTGACGACTTGAGTAACTAATCGAACCCGGACGCCATGGTGATGGCATCGCTCATCATGCCTGAGTATGCCGAATGCCGCGTGAAGGTGAAGTGCGCGTATCAGGGGTCGATTTTCGAAAGGAACGTGTCGGAATCTTCCGTCATGCCTGAGCCGATCTCGGGCGGTATCTCCTTTCGGTCTGATCGTATGTGCTTGAGATGACGTTCGATCTCATTCCGTTCACGAATCCCAGATTGCTCCGAAGGCTGGTATGCCCGCAATCTCGACGGCATCGACCACCTCGAAGGTGAGCTCGCGATTGGCAATGCAAAGCACGGCTTCGCAGCCCAGCGCACGGGCAAATGTTACCGACATCTCGGCAAGATCGGGCTTTCCTCGCACCGTGGTATCCCATATGGCCATGTGGGGACATAGGGCGATCATCTCTTCGACCAGAGCGTCACAATAGGTGGTACGTGGGTCCCGCGCTGACCACAGTAACCGGTAGGGTTCCTTCTTTGCCAAGAGGTGGCTCACGACGACGGCAATTCCGGAGCCCGTGATCACATAATGCCTGACGAAGCGGGGCGCGCCGCTACACTGAGGGAACGCGGACTGTGTATGATTTCCCGATGTCCAGACCAACCAATGCGCCTGGGAGCATCTCTTCCCGACGAGGCCGCCCGCGAACGTTCGATGCCGACACTGCGTTACTGCAGGCAATAGAGGCGTTTCGCTGCAACGGATACGAGGCGACATCACTCGACAACCTGACAGCGGCACTGGGGTTGAACCGGTCAAGTTTCTATTCCTGCTTCGGCTCCAAGCGTGCACTGTTTCTGAGCGCCATCGATCGCTACGGTGAGCAGACGCTGGAGCGGCTCGATAGCGTTATTGCCCGAAGCCGCACACCTCGCACACGTATCCACGCCTGCCTTGAGTCGGTCGTTCAGCCAGACGGCGATCGAAGCGGTTGCTTCGTTCAGAACTGCCTGTTCGAACTGGCTGCCCTTGACCCTGCAATCGACCAACGCGTGACTGGCTACATCGACGAAATCGCCATCCGGCTTGAAGCGCCGGTGCGGGAACTCGTGCCGCTACGTCGGGTAACGGCGGTGCGTGATGCTCTGCTGAACTGCGCCTTCGGGGCGTTGAGCCTCAGAGTGAGCGGTGCCAAGCCCGCAGCGATTCGTGGCGTGTTGCGAACTACGTCGAGTGCGTTGCTGAATAAAGACGGCTGAGTGCCTGATTTTTGACATGAAACAAACTGGTAATAGTTACCTGGATCTATCGCCGGATCTGATTGTGTAGTCTTTGAATGTCACGAGAGGTTGTGCATCAAGGCAGCCTTCGCCGATCAACTGACCGTAAGGAAACCTCCTTGAAAGCAAAAATTTTCAGGACGCTGGCCGAGTACGTGACGATCCTGTGGGTGGCAGCCGTGGCCTTCCCGGCGTTCGTTCAGGCAGATACCGGCTGCACGGGTACCAAGGATGCCGTGATGGCAGCCCTGCTCAAGGCAACCAATGCCACACGGTCCAGTGCCAGGAGTTGTGGCTCGATCAAGTATTCGGCGGCAGCTCCGGTGAAGTGGAACGACAGTCTCGTGGAAGCTGCCAGGAACCATTCGAAAGACATGGCCTACAACAACTTCTTCAGTCATACCGGATCTGATGGCCGGACCTCAGCCAACCGGGTCAGGGCCTTGGGTTATGCATACCGTGCCGTCGGCGAGAACATCGCAGCAGGACGTGGTGTGGTTTCGGACGCACATGCTGCTTCGGTAAAGAGCGCCGGCCACTGCCGGAATATCATGAACAGCACCTTTGACGAGATGGGGGCTGCCTGCATCAGTAATCCGAACTCGAAGTACAAGCGATACTGGACTGTCGTGTTCGGCAAGCATCAGTCGTGATCTGATTCTGCTGGCCGGGTACCCGACCGCTAAGCGCTCAGCGCCTGTCGTCGATTGGCACCCAGACTCTGCCATCCCTGCTCCGCGCCAGCATTGACCGATGAGCACATCCCTCCGGGTTCGCCCTGGCTCCCCAGCTCCCGGGGGCGTCGTTCGTGTATCCGTGCCGCCGTCGGTTGGCTAAAAATTACCCTGTTCGAAATTTGTCAATGGCTGCACAATCTCGCACCCTTGATCCTCAGGGCTGCCACCGAACATTGCTGCCTTCCATGAACACCCGACGCATTGCAGGTTCCACCATCGTGATCATCTACCTTGCCGGCCTCAGTGGCTGTGGCGGATCGAGCGATGGCATTTCCTCCAACACGGTGTCGGGTACGCCCGAAACTCCCATCTCATCGAATGACGATGCGACCAACGGCCTGCCTACCGCATCAGGTACCGATAGCGAGACATCGCCAAACTCTACGAATCTCGATCTTCGTGTCGATCCCGGCACGGCTGCAGGTATAGACGCCGAAAGCTACGACGATATTCTCCGCACGATGGTCGAAGCAGCCAGCGTGGAGGCACTGGAACGGGATGCGGCGCGAGTTGCAGAGCTTGGTTTCGAGCTTGTGGGATTGGCCAATGCCAAGAGTGGAGGGGAGTCTGTGGTTGGTGATACCCCGGGCGACCGCAGGCTGACGTTGATGTCCGAAGATCAGTTCGAAGGCGGTCTGCAGCAGAGCTACCGCTGTGATGCGGGTGGTTCACTTACCCTGATGCTGTACGACTATTCGGGTCCCGGCACTCCGATCGAATTCGATGCTGATAAGTGCGTAGCCGGGGCCGATACCTACGACGGCACCTATCGTGCAGAAGGTGCGTTCGAAACCCGTACGGCTGCTTTCCACGATTTTTCAGCACGCTACGCCGATGGCGGTGAATTCACGATCGACGGCAAGCGTTCCTGGGTGCAGTCACTCACAGACGATACACCCACGCTGTCCTGGACGAGAACCGACTACCGCATGCGTGATGCCGGCGGTGAAGCGCTGGAGCTGGTTGACATGACGTTGACTCACAACGGTCCGAGCGAACTGACCGATTTCGATGGCTTTGACAGCTACACGTCACTCGTCGCCGACGCTACCGCGCTGACAGCACCGTTCGGGCTCGAAACGGCACTCGATGAGGCGAGTCTTCGTAAGGTCGGGCAATCGGCGCGGCTGACCGACTCCCAGTGGCAGACCGGGAATCTGAGTATCACTGCGAGCGATGGCAGCTCGATGGAAATACGGGCCGCCGCAGAAGATTCATCGATGGTGGAGATCAGACTGGACGATGACGAAGATGTAATATTGCAGGGTTGGATAGATGGTACGCAGGTGGAGTGCCCGAACTCCCTCGAAAGCTGCAGCTGAAAACTGCTGCTGATCGAGGGCACTGTTCAGTAGCCGATCGCCGATCGCTCGAGAGCGACGCGAGCACGGTAACGACTGTCAGCTAGCTGAGCCGATGGCTCAGTTGGAGAATGAATCCGCCCATTCATCGACCTGTTTCTCGGCCTCGGATTTCACGATGCCGTACTTCTCCTGGATCACGCCCACCAGCTGATCCCGGTTGCCTTCGGTTTCCATCACCTCATCACCCGAAAGCTCGCCCCAGCGTTCCCGCGCGGATCCGGAGAGCTGCTTCCATTTGCCTTCTGATTGATCCCAGAAGCCGCTGTCCGTGACATCTTCGACAGAGTCGCCGACTGATTCGGTAGAGTCTTCCAGGAAAGCACAGCCGCTGAGCAACGCCATCGAGGTGCACACGGCTAAGGCAAGGTTCTTGTACTTGTTCATGGGTATTCCTTGATTGAGAGTAAGAGTTGGAGAGTTGTTTGCACGGCTCATGCGAGTCACAGCGCCGTCCGCGCCGGATGAGAAGATAGGCCTTAACCCGCCAAGTCACAGTCATGCGCAGATATTACCAGTGCTGACAACAGGGCCACGTAACGACGGAACCACGTCATCGATGCGGCGTCACGAGCCACACCGTGGGAGTCTGCCAGTCTGGCGTACCCGGATTGCCATATGCAAAAACCGAGACGTGTGGGTACAATCTTTCCATGAACCGCCTGACCCTCAGACGTAGATCCATTGCCGCCTCGTTGCGGCTGGTTGTCGTTCTGACGTTGGCAACGGCGGTGGTGTTGCCCAAAGTATCGATGGCCACGGCCACCTTGTTCGGCGATGGTTATCGTACCGTGCTCATTTGCACCGGTAGCCAGTTGTTGCGGGTAACGATGGCACCCGATGGCGAGGTCGTGGAGGACGTTACCGAAGAATGGGTGGCTCCGCATTGCGTGCTTACGGATCAGGACGTCGCTGTGTTGAACCGTGCCTGGTCACGGGCAGATTATCCGCAATTCTCATCGGTGCGTACCTCTGCACCGGACGTCCTCCCTTTACCCTTGCCACGCCTCCCCGGTTCGGCCGTCTCCAGTCGCGGTCCACCGCGCGTGTAAAGCTTGCGCGTCTGCGCGAGTGCCGTGAAAACCTACCTGATTCGTGTGCGCGGATGATCTGAGCCGGTGGCATCGCTGCCCTGGCCGATGATGTCGTGTTCGCACAAAACCCTTTTAGACCCGAGAACGCCTGTCATGAGTTCAATCAGTCCATCTTTCGATCGGGATGATGCGTCGACCGCATCTTCCGATGACACCCCCCGCAACAAGCTTTACCTGGCCGCTTGGCGATGGCACTTCTACGCCGGGCTCTATGTCATACCGTTTCTGCTGATCCTTGCCGTCAGTGGATTGGCCATGTTGTGGACCAACGTGATCGACGGCCGGGACGGCGAGCGCATAGCGGTCGCGCCTCAGGGCAAATCGGTACCGGTGTCCGAGCAGGCAGCGGCTGCGAGCAGCACTGTTCCCGATGGCGAGCTGGTGCAGTACATTGCCCCGCTGGCACCGGACCAGGCAGCGATCTTCGGTATGAAGACTGCCGAGGAAACTCGCGTGGTGGCTGTCGACCCGTACACGGCTGCGGTGCTCGGTGAGTCTTCGCGTGAGAACAGCTGGTATGCGTTCTTCAACGATCTGCATGGCACTCTGCTGCTCGGCACCACCGGGGATCGCTTGATCGAGATCGCGGCCTCATTGGCCATCGTGCTGATCGCCACCGGTCTATACCTCTGGTGGCCCAGAGACAGAAGTGTGGCCGCCGCTCTGATTCCCAACGTGGCTGCCAAGGGCCGGGAGCTCTGGAAAACGCTACATGTCAGCGTCGGTGCCTGGGTATCGATGTTGCTGTTCGTATTCCTGATCTCAGGCCTGTCATGGGCCGGCGTCTGGGGTGGCATGCTGATGCAGGCCTGGAACTCCTTTCCTGCGGAGAAATACGATGCTCCCCTGTCGGACAAGACGCACGAAAGCATGAATCATGGAGGTACGAAGCAGGTACCCTGGCCGTTGGAGCAGACGCCGATGCCGGCCTCCGGTTCAGATGCCGGTGTGGCAGGCTTGGCGGACAAGGGGCCGGTTAACATCGACAGCGTGTCAGCTTTCGCTCGCACGCTTGGTTTCGATCAGAGATTCCAGCTCAACCTGCCGGAAGGCGAGACGGGCGTATGGACGATCTCACGCGACTCGATGAGTTCCGACAGTACCGCGGCGACCACCGACCGCACGGTGCATATCGATCAATACAGCGGCAACGTGCTCGCCGATATCGCCTTTGCCGACTATTCGATCTACGGCATGGCCATGGCAGCTGGAATCGGTTTCCACATGGGCACTCTCGGTATCTGGAACATCGCCTTGAACACGATGTTCTGCCTGTCGGTGATGTTCCTGTGCGTGAGCGGAACGGTGATGTGGTGGAAGCGCCGTCCGCTGGGAGCCGGACGGCTGGTGGCACCTCCGATGCCTGCGAACATGCCACTATGGCAGGGCGCAGTAGTCACCGGGCTTGCCATTTCCCTGTTCTTTCCGCTCGCCGGCCTGACCTTGCTTGCGGTGATGATGCTCGACTATGCCGTGTTGTCCAGGGTGCCGGCCTTCAAACGTGTGTTCACCTGATGGCAAGTTCGAGCGATCAACTATCTGATTGAGTGAAGGTCAGGGTGAACGATACCGGTACCGCCGTCGGGATGAGCATGAGTTCGGCCAGTTCCGTCAGCTTGCCGATACCACCGACGAGATCGTAGTCGGCCGCGTCGATCATGACAGGCTCGGTAGAATTCACGACCACGGTCTGGCCATCGACATCGACCAGTGCGGGAATCTTGAGAGTCTGTTGTTTGCCGTGCAGGTCGAGAGTTGCGTCAAGGTCGATCAGGTGCGATCCCTCTCCGAGAGCATCGGCGGGCACGGCAGCCTCGATGGTGGCATCGGGATAGGTATCGGTTTCGAACAGGTACTCGGCCATGCGCTCATTGCGGATGTCGATACCTGTGTCGATGCTGTCCAGTGGAATGGTAACCGCGGCATTGCCGTCGGCATCGACCTGACCTGCGATCTGCCCGAAGCTGTGGCGCTCGCTGACGCTGCTCTTGCCGCCGGCGGGCACCTTTACGGAAATCAGAGAGACTGATGAGCGTGCCGGATCCAGCGCCATGTCGGCAACTGCCGGAAGGGCTGCGCCGAGAGACAGGCTCACGGCTGCGAGGGGTGTGAGAAAGGAACGTGAAACAAGATGATTCATGGGCGATTTTCTCTTGATGGATTGATCTCTCTGGTATGCCATGCCGGCGTTTTCGGTGCTCCTGGGTATATGACACTCCGGATAGAGAGAAATTCCGGCGTGTGGCTGTTTCGTGCCTGCTTTCGGTGCTCAACCGCACCTCATTATGCCCCTGAAAGTGGGACCGATGAGGCTGCCCACGGTGGTCCTTCGAAGGGTCATCAGCCGATGTCAGGCTTCGCAACACCCTGAACAAGTCGAGCCGCTTCGCACGCTGATTCGTAAACTAGGTGACCAGAGTGATTCAGCGGTAAGCAGTGTCACCAATTGTCCCGTGCCCCGTGCCCCTTGCCCACGTGCCTGGCAAAACCAAGACCTCCTGATGCTTGAAACCACCGCCTTGTTGTTTGCTGCCACCCTGTTCGGCGGCATGATGCTGTTCTCGTTCAGTTTCGCACCCTTGCTGTTCTCGCAGATGCCGATGAAGCAGGCGCGTACCATGCTGCGAAACACATTTCCCTGGTACTACCTCTTCGTGATCGTCACCTCGGCTGCGTGCCTGGTGCTGGAACTGGGTCTCGACTCGGTCTCTGCGGGCCTGATGGCGATCACGCTGATCATCGGTATCGGGGCACGTCAGGCACTGATGCCGGCCATCAACCGAGCCACAGACACGCAGCTTGCCGGCGATTCGGATGGCAAGCGTCGCTTCGCTGTGCTGCATGGTCTCTCGGTGGTGCTGAACTTCGTGCAGATCGGCACAGTTGGCTGGGTGATTGCGCGCTTTCTTTGAACTGGTTTGAGAATCGTTGCTATTTGCAAGGTTTCGGTTCCTGTGGTCAACTACCCTGCCGCTCATCGACTTGTCACGAGTCGATTCAATGCCTATGTTGAACCGCTGGGCATTACGGCGAGCAGGCGTACGCATTCCTTTGATATTTCGCCAGTCTTCCGGCTGTGCGAGACGCAACATTCACTTCAATACTCATTGCATACATGGCCTACGAAAAGCAGCACGCTGAAAAGCAAACGACCGGCAACCACCAGATGGCCTCCACCTTGGCCCACGGCCAGCGCCTGAGCTCAACGGCCGAGCAGGAGCAGGTGCTTTCGGTTCGCCACTGGACCGACACTTATTTCAGCTTTCGCACCACACGCGATCCGGGCCTCAGGTTCGAGAATGGTCAGTTCTTGATGATCGGGCTCGAAGTCGACGGTCGTCTGCTGCGCCGTGCCTACTCGGTCGCCAGCGCGAACTGGGAAGAGGAGCTGGAGATTTTCAGTATCAAGGTGCAGGACGGGGCGCTGACGTCACGCCTGCAACACGTTCAGGTCGGCGATTTCGTTCATGTCGGCCGCAAGCCTGTCGGCACCCTTCTACTCGATGATCTGCGCCCTGGCCGTACCTTGTGGATGTTGTCTACCGGAACCGGGCTGGCGCCGTTTCTGTCCTTGATGAAAGATCCGGATGCCTATGAGCGCTTCGAACGTGTGGTGTTGGTACATGGGGTGCGGCACGTGGCGGATCTTGCCTACCGTGTCGATATCGAGGCTGAGTTGCCGCGCCATGAGTTTCTCGGCGACGCAGTTCGAGAAAAGCTCTTGTATGCCCCCTGCGTGACGCGTGAACCCTTCGAGCGTCGCGGACGCATCACCGAGCTGCTCGGCGATGGCCGTCTGGAGCACAGCCTGGGCCTGCCGAGCATCGATCCGGAGCACGATCGCCTCATGCTCTGCGGGGGGCCTGCCGTGCTCAGTGATCTGCGCAAGCTGCTGGACGCGCGCGGATTTGAAGCATCGCCATCGATCGGCACCCCCGGCGACTATGTATTCGAGCGGGCTTTCGTCGAGCGGTGACGCTCGCAGAGGGGTCGCAGAGGGGTCGAGCGGTAACGCTTGAACTCGATACCCTGAACTCGATACATAAAAAGAAAGAGGTTGCACACTCAAACGAGAATAATTATCATTTGATACCTGAGTAAATTACTTGGTATTGATCCGATGGCGAATCCCTGGGAATCCGATGAAACCTTCCCTCATCGCAACTCTGCTGACTGTGCCCGACAGGGTCCGGCCATGGTTCATGCCTGCAGGCACGGCAGCCCGAGTGAAGAGCAGGAGCGGCTTCAGGATAGGCGCTCGCTGGTGTTACAGCTTCGTGTGGCAACCTTGGTTGCCGCGGTGCTGCTGTGTCTGTTCCGCCCTTCGACTGAAGCTCCTTCATCGGGTGCAAGGGCGCCGAACGAGGCTGATACCCATGGCTTCGGGTCGATAGAACCTTCGATCTCCCTACGCTTCCTGGCCGAGCCTGAGAACTTGAAGGTAGTCGCCACTACCGAGTTCAAGTCACATGAGGTGCCGATACCTTGAGCTAACGGTAGTGCGCGGCCTCATGTTAGTGACGCCAGGTCCATCGCTGTCGGACGGCGCCTTGCACCGGCGTGCCTTCGAGGTTCCGGACACTAATTGATGGCAGGCCTTAGTGCTGCGCGAGCTGACTTCGTCAGCGACACCAGCCGTGCACGTACCGTGTCAAGCGGGGCGATAGGCGGCTCGAAGGTCACTCTCCTGTTGCGCGTCGTGCCGGCCACGTCGATTTCCATGTCGAACCATTCAGGCGTGATCGCCAGCATTCTACTCGTGGTCGCCTCTGGCACCTCGGCGTGAACCCGTGCGATGGCGAGCAGCGCATCGGCGTGGTCCTCGTTCATGTGGGAAACGATGTCAAGAGCCACGTCATCCGGAAAATTGTCATTCATCGGGGGCAGGGTTCTCCATTGCGTATGGGTATTCGAGACGCCGAATGCTACTCGATGCCTCAGCCAGTGCTCCTTCCATATGATGATGACGGGTTCAGCGTACCCGATCAGGTGGAAGGACTGCGAGGTCGCTCGCGAAAGATTGCATGTGCGCCCCGCTTTACCGAAGCCGATCCGTCCAGCAGCCTGGCGTAGAAGTCGAACAAGGTTTCGGTACCGGTCGATGGGGTCGCCGCAGCGTCGTACCGCCCCGCTTCAGTATCGAAAATCAGCATCGACTCGGTGGCGTAGTAGCGGCCGATACGTGCCAGTTCCGCCTTCTCGGCACATGCCTTGTTCATTCGGCCCAACTGTTTCAACACGAAGCCTGCGTGATCGAACAGGGCAACGGGTACCTGCCGGAAGTGCGGTTTCCTGCCCGTCAGTGAGAACAGCTCCTCGCCCTGTTCGCGTGGCGTGATGGCTGCCCCCGGACCTCCGATGGGCAGAATTCGATCGTGTCGCGAAGGTTCACGCAGGCAAGCCGCGACGTACTCGCCCAGATCATCGTCACTGATGGGCTTGCAGGCGGTCAGCGTACCGTCGCCGAACAGCAGAAAGGGTTTACCGCTTCGCACACGCTCCACCTGTCCCGACAGCGACTTGAAAAAGGCGGTGGGTCTTACGATGGAATAGGTCAGGCCAGAGTTGATCAACTCGCATTCGAAGGCGAGCTTTGCGTGCTGGAAGGCAAGCCGAGGCCTCTGCACGCAGATCGCCGACAGCAACACCATGTGTCGCACACCGGCTTCCTTCGCCGCGCCGAGTACCGCCGCCTGCGCACGGTGATCGATGGCCCACGCATCGGCGGGTACGCCAGTGCGTGAGGCCAGGCAGGAGACGACGGCGTCGAATCTCTCGCTACGGAAACCATCACGACGCAGCGACGACGGATCGGTGACATCGGCGAATCGGATCTCTGCGCCTTCGTGGGTAGGTTGAGCATCGTGTTGGTGATTACCCGAGCCTGCCGATGGCGGTGGGTAGCGCACCAGGCAGGTGACCTCGTGTCCGGCGCGTACGAGTGCCCGGGTAGTTGCCTGACCGGCGGTACCTCTGGCACCCACCACCATGACCCGAAGCCTGGCTTCTGGTCCGCCAGGTTCGCTGTGGGCGGTTCTCTGTGAACCCGTTATCGTCATGCGGGAGGACTGCTAGCCATTCTGTTCGCCTTTTCCACCAATACTTCAGCTTGCCGGATGGAAGCGTAGTCGATCAGGCGGCCGTCGAGCGAAACGGCTCCCTTGCCTTCGGCAGCGGCGGTTTCCATCGCCTTGAGAATGCGTTGTGCCTTGGTCACTTCAGCGTCCGATGGCGTCATCACGTCATTGGCGAGCACGACCTGACTCGGGTGAATGGCCCATTTGCCTTCGCAGCCAAGCACGGCAGCGCGACGAGCCGCCGCCAGATACCCATCGGCATCCTGAAAATCACCGAACGGCCCGTCGATCGGTCGCAGGCCGTTGGCGCGGGCGGCCACGACCATGCGTGCCAGTGCGTAGTGCCACATGTCGCCCCAGTGAACATCACGGCTGCCGTCGTCGGACGCATCGGTCAGGACACTGTAGTCGGGATTGACGCCGCCGATGACGGTGGTGCGAGAGCGCGTGCTGGCGGCATAGTCGGCCACGCCGAAGTGCAGACTTTCATTACGTTTGGAAGCCGCGGCAATCTCGTGCACGTTCTGCATTCCGAGCGCCGTCTCGATGATGTGCTCGAAACCGACGCGCTTGCCAAAGCCCATGGCAGATTCGATCTGCGTCACCAGCATGTCCAGTGCATAGACATCGCTGGCGTTGCCGACCTTCGGGATCATGATGAGGTCGAGACGTTCTCCGGCCTGCTCCAGCACATCCACCACATCGCGGTACATGTAGTGGGTGTCGAGCCCGTTGATCCGGATCGACATCGTCTTGGTGCCCCAGTCGATATCGTTCAGTGCAGCGATGATGTTGTTGCGCGCAGCCACCTTGTCGTCGGGTGCGACCGCATCCTCCATGTCGAGAAAGATCACGTCGACGTCCGATTCGGCAGCCTTGGCAAACAAGTGTGGCTGGCTGCCGGGCACGGCAAGCTCGCTGCGATTGAGCCGTGCGGGGGCCTGTTCGATGGGATGGAAGCTCATGGACAATTGCTCCTTGGGGCACACGATAATGGAAGAAATCGCCTGACAGCGATACACCATTGTTGCACGACGCTTCAGTGTTCGATGGAATCCTGAAGGCGACGGGCGTAGTAGAACGCGATGGCTTGCGCACGGTTCCTTACCGCAAGCTTGGAGTACAGGTTCGATAGATGGAACTTGACGGTATTGATAGTGATGCCTAGCTCGCAGGCGAGCTCCTGATTGCTCAGCCCCTTGGCCAGCGCTGCCAGGGTCGCGCGTTCCTTGCGAGAGAGGCTGGAGATCGGATCGGATTGCAGTTCGCGTACATCCACGTAAGGGAACACCATCTTGCCGGCGGCGACGTCGACACAGGTGACCAGCAGGCTATCCACCTCGGCCGAACGCCGTACGAACCCTGCTGCGCCGGCGGCCATGGCGACGCGCGGCAAATCCACCGCATCATCGCCGTAGACGACCCACCGTGGGGAGTGCGCCTGCTCGCGCAGCAATTCGATCAGTCGCGCACCGCCCAGCGATGGCAGGCGCCAGTCGATGATCACGATCTCCACCGGCACCCGCAGGATGGTGCCGAACAGCCCTTCGGCGGTGGCCGACGTAGTTACCAGCGAAAAGCGCACATCCTTCTCCAGCACTGCCGAGAGAGCAGACAGTACCAGCGGGTTGCTATCACCCAATGCAACCGTGATTCCGGGTCGCGACGGTTCTTTCATGGGTATCGGATACGCCATGATTCGGAAACTACCCGATTGGCCAGTGTTTCGCCAGTGAAACGACAGCCAAGGGATGGAGGCCATTCGATCGGGTGGGTTTTTCGCTACCCGGATGGATACCTGAAAGCAGGAGACTCTGGCGTTGCGTATGCCTTTGCCGTCAGGTCTCATGTGCTGTAACAAAAGGTCGAGCATCGACCATGGTCCAGCTCTCACATCATTACGGAGGTTCGCGCATGTCAGCCCAGCCATTTCCCCGACTCGAGATACCCGCCACCATCGCGGCGGGCCCCGGCCCCGGGCACACGGACGAGAGAGTGCTGGCTGCATTCGCCGGTGCCGGTGTCGCCGATCACATGCAGGCAGACGTGCTGCGGGGGATGATCGAATCCAAGCTGATGCTGAGGCAGGTCTGGGGCACCGAGAACGTGCATACCTTCGGTGTTGCGGGCACTGGCTGGAGTGCGTTGGAGACCTTGTTCTCGGCGGTGCGTCCGGGCGATCGGGTCGTGGTCTTCAAGAACGGTACCTTCTCCGGCATCGATAGCCTCACCTTGCGTATCAAGGGCGCTACTGCTGAAGAGTTGGCGAGCGACAGTCTCGACCCGCAGGCGGCGAGCGTTACCGTCGTCGATGTTCCGCACGGGCAATCGGTCACCGGCGACGTCGTCGAACAGGCACTCGCCGAACATCAGCCCCGTTGGGCAGTCATGGCACACTGGGAAACCGGTTCGGGTCGGATCAACGATATCGCCGGGTTCTCGCAGGCGTGTGAGCGCCACGGTGTCATGGGCCTGGTCGATGCGGTTTCCTCGCTCGGGGTCGCAGACTTTCGCATCGACGACTACGCAGGTGTCGTCGGTTGGGCGTCATGCCCGCAGAAGGGCATCTGCTGCCTGCCACTGACGTACGCGCCGGTCAGCCTGCACGATCGCTACATTGCCGAACTTCGTGCACACGGTGCCAGCACCTACTCGAACCACCCGATCTTCGAGGCTCGGCATTGGGGTATCGTGGATGGCAGGGACGTGGAGGCCGGAACCTATCATCGTACGCATTCTGCCTACGCGGTGGCGGCTTTCCACGAGGCGCTGCGCATCACGCTCGATCAAGGTGTGGCGCAACGCGCGCACGCCTACGCGTTTCACGAGAAGGTGCTGCGCGAAGCGGTCACCGCGATGGGCTGCCAGGTCACCTCGAACATGACCAGCCTTGTGGTATTGAACCTGCCAGAATCACTTGCCGGACGCGAGAAAGAACTGGTGCAGAGCTGCCGGGCGGTCGGGTTCGGTATCTGGCCGACGCTGTCGGAGCCAGTACAGATCCGCATCGGCATCCTCAACCTGCTGTCGGTCTCTCAGATCAGCGACATCGTGCGGCGTTTCGCCGAGGCGATACGCACGCTCGGCGCCACTGTCGATGGAGACGCCATCGAGGCGCTGCTCGAGCGGCACTATGCCGAAGAACCCGTAGCCGCCTGAGCTCGTAGCGACCTGCTCGCAGTCACCTGAGGGAGTCAAAACCATGGAAATTCATGAGTACCAAGCCAAGGAGATCCTGTCGAATTTCGGTGTTGAGATTCCGACCGGAGCGCTTGCATACAGCCCGGAGCAAGCGGCCTATCGAGCCAGGGAGCTGGGTGGCACGCGCTGGATAGTCAAGGCGCAGGTGCATGCCGGCGGGCGCGGCAAGGCGGGTGGTGTGACGCTGTGCGATAGCGACCATGAAATTCACGAGGCTGCCGAGAAGATGTTCGGCCGCAAGCTGGTCACGCACCAGACCGGCGCCGAAGGCAAGGGCATCTATCGCGTGTATGTGGAAAGTGCCGTGCCGATCGAACGTGAGATCTACCTGGGACTGGTGCTTGACCGCTCGAGCCAACGGGTGATGATCGTGGCATCGTCTGAAGGTGGCATGGAAATCGAGGAAATCTCCAGGGAACGTCCCGACAGTCTCGTGCGGGCCACCGTCGAGCCGGCCGTGGGCCTACGCGATTTTCAGGCACGCGAGATCGCCTTCAAGCTCGGTATCGACCCGGCCCAGACTGCACAAATGGTCAAGACACTACAAGGCTGCTACCGTGCCTTTCGCGAGCTGGATGCTACGATGGTGGAGATCAACCCGCTGGTGGTCACAGGCGATCATCGGGTGTTGGCGCTGGATGCGAAGATGGCCTTCGACGACAACGCCCTGTTCAGACATCCGCAGATCAGTGAACTGCGCGACAAGAGCCAGGAGGACCCACGCGAGAGCCGTGCCGCTGACCGTGGCCTTTCGTATGTAGGGCTCGAGGGCAATATCGGTTGTATCGTCAACGGGGCGGGGCTTGCCATGGCGACGATGGACACCATCAAGCTCGCAGGCGGCGAACCTGCCAACTTTCTCGACATCGGCGGTGGTGCCACACCCGAGAGGGTGGCCAAGGCATTTCGGCTGGTGCTCTCGGATGACAACGTGCAGGCCGTGCTGGTGAACATCTTCGCCGGCATCAACCGCTGCGACTGGGTGGCGGAAGGTGTCGTGGAGGCATTGAAGGAGCTCGAGATACAGGTCCCCGTGGTCGTTCGGCTCGCCGGTACCAACGTCGAGGAAGGGCAGGCCATACTGGCGCGATCCGGTCTGCCGATCATCCGTGCCAATAGCCTGATGGAGGCCGCGGACCGAGCGGTCAGTGCGTGGAAGAGTGATGGTCAATCCGCCGGCGAGGCGCGACTGCAGGCGAGGACAGTGTCATGAGCATACTTCTGGATGATGAATCACGTGTGGTGGTTCAAGGGATCAGCGGCCGCATGGCGCGCTTCCATACCCGCGAGATGCTGGACTACGGCACCCAGGTGGTGGCAGGCGTGGTACCGGGCAGGCACGGCAGCGAGGTCGAGGGTGTGCCGGTCTTCGATACGATGAAGGATGCGGTGGAGCAGACCGGTGCGGAGGCCTCTCTCGTGTTCGTGCCACCGCCGTTCGCTGCCGATGCGATCATGGAAGCCGCGGATGCCGGTATCCGCTACTGCGTGTGCATCACCGACGGCATACCCGCACAAGACATGTTGCAGGTGAAACGTTACATGTGGCGCTATTCCAAGGAGCGGCGCATGGTACTTACAGGTCCCAACTGTGCCGGCACCATCAGCCCCGGCAAGGCCATGCTCGGTATAATGCCGGGTCACATCTACCTGCCCGGGCCGGTCGGTATCGTCGGCCGTTCGGGCACCTTGGGATACGAGGCGGCTGCACAGCTCAAGGAGCTCGGTATCGGTATCTCCACCTCCGTCGGTATCGGCGGGGATCCGATCAACGGTTCTAGCTTTCGCGACATGCTCGAGCGGTTCGAGCAGGACGACGAGACCGAGGTGATCACGTTGATCGGCGAGATCGGTGGACCACAGGAAGCCGAGGCTGCCGACTACATCCGCCAGCACGTCAGCAAGCCGGTGATCGCCTACGTGGCCGGCCTGACGGCACCCAAGGGTCGAACCATGGGCCATGCCGGCGCCATCATCTCGGCCTTCGGCGAGAGTGCGTCGGAGAAGGTCGAGATCCTCACCGCCGCCGGGGTCAAGGTTGCCGAACACCCTTCGGCGATCGGCTCGACGATTGCCGCGATGCTGAATTCGAGAGTGGCATGAGTGCGTTGTCGCCGGCCAACACCGTAACCGGCCCTGAGTGTGACCATCTCGCTCGGCAGGCGGCCGATGATGTGCGGCCACCTGAGAAGCCGTATTCGAAACTTCCGCCGATCGATCTGGTGCGTAACCTGTGGTGCGGGGTACTCGCAGCGCGTGCGCCCCAGGTACTCGACTGGGCCGAGAACCCGGACAGCTTGCGCATACCGCCGGGCGATGAGGCGATCCCGTTCCTGCAGGCGCTGAACATCTGGTTCCAGTTGTTGCGTATCGTCGATGAGAACACCGCCATTCGCGATCGGCGCAGCATCGAGACCACCGTGGGCGAGAAGGCCGTGGCGGGCAGTTTCGCGCAGGTGTTGTCAGACTCGTCGCTGGATCGCGACAGCTTCCGCTCGTTGCTGTGCGAGCTTGAGATAGGCCCCACTCTGACCGCTCACCCCACCGAAGCGAAGCGGGTGACAGTGTTGCAGATTCATCGGCGTATCTATCGTCACCTGGTGGCATTGGAGACCGATCGATGGACGCCTCGTGAGCAGGCCGCGATTCATGAAGACATTGCCGGTGAGATCGACCTCCTGTGGATGACCGGTGAACTGCGGCTGGAACGCCCGAGCCTGAAGGACGAGATCGAATGGGGCCTGCAGTTCTTTCGTAACAGCCTGTTCGATGCGGTACCCCAGATGCTCGGTCAACTGCAGCGTGCCGCCGAGACGATCTTCGATGATCACGCACCGGTACCGACCTGTGTCCGCCTGCACAACTGGATCGGTGGTGATCGTGATGGCAACCCGAGTGTCACGAGTGAACAGACTCGACATGCCCTGGAACGCGGCCAGGAAACTGTGCTGTCGATGTACTGCGAGGCTCTGGACGACGCGGCAGCGCGCATCAGCATCAGCGAGCGCATCCAGCTGACCGCCGAGCCGCATCAGGCACGCCTGCGAGCGATAGTGGCAGGCACGCCGGTTGCGCAGCGTAATCCGAACGAGCTGTTCCGTCAGGTTCTGTCAGCCATGGGCTGGCGATTGCGTAACGAAAGGTACAAGCATGTTGCAGGCTTCGTTGCTGATCTGGACAGTGTGCATGCGGCGCTGAGCGCAGTGGGTGCGGAACGACTCGCCAGACGATTCATTCAACCGCTTCGTTGGCAGGCCGGTAGCTTCGGCTTTCGAACGGCCACGCTCGACATTCGACAGAACTCCACGGTGACTACAGCGGTTCTGGCAGAGATCTGGGCCTTGCGGGGTGATACCGTACCCGAGTACGGTACCGCGCAATGGTCCGAACGGTTGCGCGGTGACCTCGTGGATCCGGACCTGACAGCGGTGGACTCTGCGCGGCTCGGTGAAGATGCTGCCGAATTGATCGCGTTGCTGAGCCTGATGCAGGCGGTTCGCCATCAGCCGGATCCGGACGCCATCGGGCCGTTCATCCTGTCGATGACACGCTCGGCAGACGATCTGCTCGGTGTCTTCGCGCTGGCGCGTCATGCAGGCTTCGGTGCAGAGACGCTCGATCTGGCCGTGGTTCCGTTGTTCGAGACCATCGACGACCTGCGCAGCGCTCCCGACATCCTGGCAGGCCTGCTCGACGTACCGCTTGCCCGGCGCAGCCTCAAGGCACATGGGCGTTCGCTGGAAATCATGCTTGGCTACTCCGACAGCAACAAGGACGGCGGCTTCGTCTGCTCGATCCGTGAGCTGGACAGCGCTCAGCGCCGCATCGTGCGTGTGCTGGACAGTCGCGGGTTCCGTGCCGCTTTCTTTCACGGTCGCGGGGGCTCGGTGAGTCGCGGTGGTGCGCCCACGGAGCGGGCAATTGCCGCGCAGCCGCCCGGCACGATCAGGGCCCGGTTGCGCGTCACCGATCAGGGCGAGGTGGTGTCGGCACGATACGCCAACCGTGGCACGGCCGCCAATCATCTCGAACTGCTCGCCGCGAGCACCTTGTGCCACTCGGTGGACAACCGGGACGAGCCGATCCGGCCGGAGTTCGAAGACATGCTGGACGCTCTGGCAGGGCTGTCGCAAACCGCCTATGTCACGTTTTTGAACACGCCGGGCTTCGTCGATTACTTTCGGCAGGCCAGCCCGGTAGAGGAGCTTGCACAGTTGAAGATCGGTTCACGTCCGGCCAAGCGCTTCGGTGCCGCAGCACTCGCTGACCTGCGTGCCATTCCCTGGGTATTCGCCTGGTCGCAGAACCGGCACCTGATCACCGGCTGGTACGGTTTTGGTACGGCCATCGAGAGCCTGTGCCGTGTTCGCGGGGCCCAGGGCAAGGAGATGTTGCACACGATGTTCGAGCACTCCCGCCTGTTCCGCCTGATGGTCGACGAGATCGAGAAGTCGCTGAGTCGTAGCGACATGACCATTGCCGCCGAATACGCGACCTTGGTGGTGGACAGCGAAACGCGCGATACGATTCTGACTCTCGTTCAGGCGGAGTACCGCCGCGCTTGCGCGGGCGTACGCCTGGTTACAAGTGTCGACGAGATCGGTGCACGGTTTCCCCACTTCCACGAGCAGTTCCAGCGAGTGCGTACAGACCTCGATCGCATCAACGCACTGCAGGTCGATCTGTTACGGGAATACCGCGCTGGCAACGTCGAGCGCGATGTGCCGACCCCCCTGTTGCAGTCCATGAACAGCATTGCCGCAGGGTTGGGCTGGACAGGCTGATCGGCGACTCCCTTCCGGCCGATTCCGATCCCAAGCGGATCAACGAGTAGCCGATGCAAGCATGATCGATCACTGACCCTCGTTTGCAGATGGCAGGGCGTAGGTGACGATCTGATCGGACACCTCCGGTGCTACGATCGGATTACCACCGGCCACGAAGCTGACGTACTGGGTGCCCTCATACTCGTACACGGCGGGAATCGATACCACAGGTGCATCGACCGGCGCATTCCAGAGCTCCTCGCCACTGCCGGCATCCAGTGCGCGTACTTCGCCATCGATCGACGCACCGATGAAGATCAGACCACCGGCCGTGACTGCCGGACCACCGATGGTCGGTGAACCCCAGCTATCGGGCATGGTGACGCCGTAGCGTTTGACGTTGCCGAACGGGCGTCGGTACAACAGTGACCCATCAGCCAGATCATAGGCCGAGATTTCTCCGTACGGCGGTTCCCAGCAAGGCATGCCGGCCCAGTTGACGAAGTTCTGCAGGCGAAATGCGTAGGGCGAACCCTTTTGGGGATAGTAGCCCTGTTCGGCACCACTATCGGTCGTGGCCAGCTTCTCGTACTCCTCGCGTGGAATGAGCGTGAAGATCTGTACGAGCCGTGAACTGTTCACGTAGAAGATGCCACGCTCGGGGTCGACGGCACCGCCGCCCCACTGCATGCCACCGCTGGTCGGCGGATACGTGAGCGTGCCCTGTTCGCTCGGTGGCGTGTAGATACCGTCGTATCGATACGCTTCCGCCCGTCTGCCACAGCCGCCGAAGCTAACCAGATTCGACAACCAGTAGACGCCCGGCCAGTCCTCAGGATCGTTGGTCGGCGGTGGTGTCATGGCGAAGGGTTGTGTGCCCGCCGCTTGCTCGCCGGTCACCGGTGATGCGGGCACTTCGCGCTCCTCGACAGGGAACACGGGTTTACCGGTCTTGCGGTTCAACACGAACAGAAAACCCTGTTTGGTCGGCTGCACGAGCAGCGGTACGTTCTTGTCATCGCGCTGTATATCGACGAGTGTCGGTGCGGCGGGTGTGTCGTAATCCCAGATATCGTGGTTCACGTGCTGGAATGTCCATTCGACCTCACCGGTGTCGACGTTCAATGCAGTGACCGATGTGCCATAGGGTATCTCGCCAGGCCGATCACCACCGAAGTAGTTCGGACTCGGCGAACTCAACGGTATGAACAGTAGCCGGTTCTCTTCATCGACCGACATGCTGGACCAGACGTTGGCCGTGCCGGTCTGCTCACGCATTTCCTTCGGAATGGCATCGAACGTCCACAGCCGCTCGCCCGTACGGGCGTCGAGCGCGAACACCGTACCGTCCGGTGCGTTCTTGCGGGCCCAGTCCTTGCCGGCCCAGCCGAGAAACAACTTGTCTTCGAACACCGTGGGCGGTTGCAGCAGCGACAGAGGCCACGCTTCGGGCAGCTCGTTCCAGGAATTCACGTCGAGCACGCCGTTCTCTGCGAATTCCTTGCAGGGCTTGCCGGTATCCGCATCCACCGCATGCAGATGTGCATCCATGGTCCCGATGTAGACGCGTTTCTGACACGACTCATCGCCTGACGGCTCTGCCGCTTCCCAATAGGCAACGCCGCGATTCTTCAACGCTGGCTGGGTCAATGCTTCGAGCACGGTCTCCGGATCGTACGACCACTTGATCTTCCCGGTGTCCGGCTCCAGCGCGAGAATGCGATAGAAGGGCGTACCGATGTATACCGTGTCGTTGGCGAACAACGGTGTGGCCGACCAGACGGTCTTTGGCAGATCGCCACTGCCATCGGCCACATCGCCTGTGTGCAGCTCCCAGGCCTTCTCCAGTGAACCGACGTTCTCAGGCGTGATCGCCTCGAGCGCACTGTATTTCTGGGCCGAGAGATTGCCGTTGAAGGTATTCCACTGCCCCTGGGCACCTGCGAGAAACGGCCAGAACAAGCTTGCCGTGCAAAGCCACTTCAGGCCGGGTCTGACGCCGCGTCCTGTTGCGCGCAGGTAGTTCCATGAAGACGATGTCGGCATCGGTCTGGCTCTCGAAGTTGCACCTTGACCAGACTAGACGGTCCGTTCGTGCGTGGACTTTGAGTTGTAAGATGTCCATCGCCTCGTGGAATAGAGGGTGACCTACCGGCCAGCGACGGCAGGTGCTGGCAGCGTCACGAAGACCCATCAGCACCATCAAGGCGATACCGATAACCCAGCGGCGCGAGACAAGACGGGGAACGCCTGAGGGCATCAGACGATTGACAGGTACCCTGCGTCTTCAATAGCCTGAAATATTCAGTCACTCGCCAGAATGTAGGGAAAGCCCATGAAAACCACCGCAGGTAAACGAGTTGCCCTGTTCGCCATCTTCATGTTCTCGCTCTCCACGTTGCAGGCGCAGCAATTCGAAGGCGGAAACTGGATCGATCTGACACACACGCTGAACGAAAAGGCGGTGTTCTGGCCGACAGCCAAGATGTTCGAGAAGGAAACCGTGTTCAAGGGAGAGACTGACGCAGGCTTTTTCTATAGCGCCTTCAACTTCTCCGCGGCCGAGCATGGCGGTACCCATGTGGATGCACCCATCCACTTTGCACGTGGCAGGGAGTCCACCGACGAGATACCGGTGGATCAACTGATTGGCCCGGCCGTAGTGATCGATGTCAGCGAGGCGTCAGCCGCCGATCCGGACTATCAGTTCCAGCACAGCGATATCAAGGGCTGGGAGAAGGAGCACGGGGAGATTCCCAAGGGTGCAATCGTATTGTTCAATACCGGATTCGCCGAACACTATCCCGATCGCGAGAAGTACATGGGAACCGCGGAACGCGGCGAAGCGGCCGTGTCGGATCTGCACTTTCCGGGGCTTCACCCACACACTGCACGCTATCTGGCAAGCGTGCTCGACATCAAGGCTGTAGGTCTGGACACGCCCAGCATCGATTACGGGCAGTCCACCGATTTCGCGTCGCACGTCGCCCTCTACCGGAAAAATATACCCGGTCTGGAGAACGTGGCCAATCTCGACAAGTTACCCGCCACCGGCGCTACGGTAATTGCACTACCCATGAAAATTGAAGGCGGTAGCGGGGGGCCGGTACGTATCGTGGCTTTCTTGCCTGACGAGTGAAGCTCAACGGTCCAAGCGTTGCCCGAGGATGCAGACGAAGAAACTTTCAAAGAGTGGCCGAAGAAGGGCAAGAGGATCGGATGGAACAGTTTGGGCGTTACCTCTTCACGCCTGATCGTCGTCAAAACATCTTCGGACATGTCGGCTATTGCGAGGGTCAAGCCGATCGATTCGAGTTCCAGTGCTTCACCGGAAACGAACGTTGCGCGTGTCCATCCCTCTGCGTCGCGTGTGTAGAGCTCGGCACTTTCGGGCTCCTGCGACAGGATCAGGTAATCGACAAGCGTCGGTAGGCTTTGGCAGGCCAGCAGTTTTTCGCGCCGATCGGTCGTAGCCGTTGTCGGCGAGATAATTTCTACGAGCAGGGTAGGGCGCGTCTCGGTATAGCGGTCGGGCTCGTCGCGACGGTCCGTGTCACTGACGACTACGAAAGATATTAGAGAACGCGAGATCAGCAGATCCCCTATTACCGCTCAGTTCCAGGTTCGCGTCCGTCTACATCGCCGGCGCCGCACGGAGCCGAGATCCGTGCGCTCTTGTACCATTACCGGTCTCGGCCCACTCAACTATGGCGATCGACCTTCGCCTTCTTCTCCGCCATCAGGCTGAGCATCGAGACCAGCACACCGGATAGCAGATAAAACGCGACCGACCAGAGCCCGAACAGTTCGGTGAGCGCAAGCGCACAGAGCGGCGCGAAGGCCGCACCGAAGATCCACGCCAGGTTGGTGGACAGCGCGCTGCCGGAGTACTGGAATTCAGGCTCGAAACGCCCCGGATTTATTGCCGCCGTCTGGCCATAGCTGAGACCGAACAGGGCGAAGCCGATGATGATGAACCACGGCCCGTGCGTCTCGAGCGTGAAGATGGAGAAGCTGAACAGCGCGATGGGCACCAGAACGATCATCATGAGCCTGCGCCGGCCGATGCGATCGGCGATCAAACCGGAGAGCAGCACGGTGCAGATCGCGATCGCGCCGCCGAACATCTGCAGCAACAGCGTATTGGCGATCGGCTCTTCCTGATACAGAGCGAGGTAGCACAGCGGAAAGATGGTGATCATGTGGAAGAGGGCATAACTCGTCAACGGCATGAAGGCGCATCTTAGAATCGGACGCCACTGGCGCCTGAGCAGCTCGGCGAACGGCGCCGACACCAGCGTGGAGGTCGCGGAGGAATCGTCGAAATTGCTGTTGATCAGTCGCAGGCGTGCGAACAACGACACCACGTTGACCGCCAGTGCCGCGAAGAAGGGGAAGCGCCAGCCCCAGGCATTGAATTCCTCCTCGGTCAGGAAGCCTGTGAGTACGTAGAAGATCGCAGCGGCGATGATGAAGCCGACCGGCGCACCGAGCTGTGGCATCATCGCATACCAGTTCTTGCGTCCCTTCGGCGCACCGAACTGCAGCTTTAATGTCAGCCCGTCCCACGACATTCCCTGCCCGATCCCTTGCCCGATCGTCAGTATCACAAGCAGGGTCGGCGCCACGTAGCCGACTTCATCGAAGCTTGGCAGCAGGCCGATGCCAATCGTCGCACCGCAGAACACGAACAGGGCGATGACCACCTTCGCCATGCGCCCCATGCGGCGCTCGACCCGCCGTGCCAGCAGGCTGGCGAACGGGCGGACGATGAACGCGAGCGGAAACACGGCGAACGCCAGCAACGCACCGGTGACAGGACCGAAGTTCGGAAAGAAAAACTCCGGAAAGACGATGACGGATGCGATCGCGAAAACGAAGAACCCGAAAGACTCCGTGACCCGCGCCATGATCACGGTCGTAACGACTTCATCGATGGTGATCACGTGCTTGGAACTGGCCGAACGTGATGTAGGCCCGACGACACGAGAACTCGACATGGCAAAGAAAAGTCCGGTTGTGCGTATGTGCGAATATCAACTTTACGATACAGTTACAAGTGTAACGCACGCTTGTCGAATTGACCACGACAGGAACGGAGCAGCAAGGCATCACCCTGATATCGGAGCGCATACGACAATGAACAAGGCCCTCGGTCGAACACTGGCGCTTGCGGGCACCGCGGTGCTGGCGGGCTGCGACCTCGTCGTGATGAAACCGACAGGCGACGTGGCGCTGCAGCAAAGTCAGCTCATCGTGTACTCCACGGTTCTGATGCTGATCATCATCATCCCGGTGATGCTGCTGACGATCTTCTTCGCCTGGAACTACCGCGCATCGAACAAGGAAGCTCGCTACGAGCCCGATTGGGATAGTTCGATCAGCCTGGAAATCGTCGTCTGGGCGATGCCGCTCGCGATCGTCATCTGTCTTGCGGGTCTTACCTGGGTCGCGACCCATCGCCTGAATCCCTACACGGATATCACGCGGATCACGGCGGACAAACCCGTGCCGGACGATGTCGAACCGCTGCAGGTGCAGGTGGTCGCGCTCGACTGGAAATGGTTGTTCATCTACCCGGAGCAGGGCGTGGCAGCGGTCAACGAGATGGCCGCACCGGTAGATCGGCCGATCGAGTTTCATCTGACCAGCACCGACGTGATGAACTCGTTCTACGTGCCGGCGCTAGCGGGCATGATCTACGCGATGCCCGGCATGCAGACTGAGCTGAATGCCGTCATGAACAAGCCTGGTGTCTACGATGGCTTCTCGGCCAACTACAGCGGTGCGGGATTCTCGTTCATGAACTTCGATTTTCACGGACTGTCGCAGGGCGATTTCGACCAGTGGATCGAGAAGGTGCGTGGCAGCGACAAGAAGCTCGATGCGGAAACGTTCGTCGAGCTCGAACGTCCGAGCGAGAAAGTACCGGTCATCTACTACGCCGAGCACGACGAAGGCCTGTGGGACAGCGTACTGAACCTCTGTTTCGTGCCGGGCGCCTTGTGCAAGGACGACATGATGATGGTCGATGCGCTCGGCGGTGGTGGCCTCGCGGGGCTCGAGCTGCGTGACAGTTTTGCCGACATCTGCTCCGCAGACGATCCCGTGGATTTTCTCACGCGCATCAAGGAGGGCTCCATCACCGCCCAGGCGCCGAACCTGGAAGAGGTCAGCCTGCCGCGAGCGCGGTAGCCTCGGCACCGTTCCCGTCGGCTTGCATCCGGCGCAGCTTCTTCAGACGCGATCCACACAGCTAATCGATTCACATGGCATCTACCGAACAGCTCGAGGGCACGAAATCCGAGGTATCCACGGCAGCCGACTGGTCTCCACTGACTGGCAAGCTCGGCTGGGATTCCTTTCCGCTTTATGATCCAGTGATCCTGTCCACCTTCATAGGGGTGTGCATCGGTGGCACGGTGCTGTTGTGGGCACTGACGCGATACCACTGGTGGGGCTACCTGTGGCGTGAGTGGTTCACATCGGTCGACCACAAGAAGATCGGCATCATGTACATGGTGCTCGGCATCGTCATGCTGGTGCGTGGCTTCAGCGACGCCATCCTGATGCGCACCCAGCAGGCTCTCGCCTCGTTCGGTTACGAGGGCTACCTGAACGCGCACCACTACGATCAGGTGTTCACGGCGCATGGCGTGATCATGATCTTCTTCGTCGCGATGCCGATGGTGACCGGGCTGATGAACTACGTGATGCCGCTGCAGATCGGTGCGCGTGACGTGGCCTTCCCGTTCCTGAACAACTTCAGCTTCTGGATGACGGTATCGGGGGTGGTGCTGATCATGGTTTCGCTGTTCGTCGGCGAGTTCGCGACCGCGGGCTGGCTGGCCTATCCACCGTTGTCGTTGCTGGACAGCAGCCCGACGGTCGGCATGGACTATTACCTGTGGGCGCTGAACCTGGCCGGAATCGGCACGACCCTGTCCGGCATCAACCTGCTGGTCACGATCGTCAAGATGCGCTGCCCGGGCATGACCTGGATGCGCATGCCCATCTTCGTCTGGACCACCTTCTGCACGAACATCCTGATAGTCGCCACCTTTCCGGTGCTCACGGTGACGCTTGCGCTGTTGACTGCGGATCGCTACCTCGGCACCCACTTCTTCACCGCCGACATGGGCGGCAACCCGATGATGTACGTGAACCTGATCTGGATCTGGGGGCATCCGGAGGTGTACATCCTGATCCTGCCGCTGTTCGGTGTGTTCTCGGAGGTGGTGTCCACCTTCTCGCGCAAGCGGCTGTTCGGCTACACCTCCATGGTGTACGCGACCCTGGTCATCACCTTGCTGTCCTACATCGTCTGGCTGCATCATTTCTTCACGATGGGCGCTGGCGCAAGTGTCAATTCCTTCTTCGGTATAACCACGATGATCATTTCGATACCCACCGGAGCGAAGATCTTCAACTGGCTCTTCACGATGTACAAGGGCCGTATTCACTACGATCTGCCGATGATGTGGTCGATCGCGTTCATGCTTACCTTCACCATCGGGGGCATGACCGGTGTGCTGCTGGCAGTGCCACCGGCCGACTACGTGTTGCACAATTCGCTGTTCCTCGTCGCTCACTTCCACAACGTGATCATCGGTGGTGTGGTCTTCGGCCTGTTCGCTGCGATCAACTACTGGTTTCCGAAGGCTTTCGGTTTCTGTCTCGACGTCTTCTGGGGCAAGGTGAGCTTCTGGTGCTGGGTGGTCGGTTTCTACCTCGCATTCATGCCGCTATACGTGCTCGGGCTGATGGGCGTGACAAGGCGTCTCAGCCAGTTTCAGGACACGGCTTATGCGGTGTATTTCAACATTGCCCTGGTAGGGGTTCTGCTGATCGCAGCCGGCATCGCGGCCTTCGTCTACCAGATTTTCGTGTCGATCCGCAATCGCGACGCGCTGGCCGACACCACGGGTGACCCCTGGGATGGTCGTACACTGGAATGGTCGACCTCGTCGCCACCGCCTTACTACAACTTCGCGCATCAACCGCGTGTGTACGATCTCGACACCTACACCCAGATGAAGGAGGTCGGTTACACGCGGCACACCGAGGGGTACACGAAGATCCACATGCCTCACCACACCGAGGCGGGCGTCGTGATTGCCGCGTTGCTCACGGTCATGGGTTTCGCACTGGTATGGCACATCTGGTGGCTGGCCACGTTCGGTTTCGTCGCCGCAGTGCTCTATGGCATCGGGCATACCTTCGATTACGATCGCGACTACTACGTGCCAGTCGAGGAAGTAGCGAGCATCGAGGACGCACGCACACGGCAGCTTGCAGGATGAATCAGGCCAGCGAAGCGAGCATGGAGTACGAGTTCTACGTCATCGAAGCAGATGACGGGCATGCGTCCTCTGCTGCCGAGGAGCACGAAGAGGCGCACTCGCACGACGGTGGCACCCTGCTCGGGTTCTGGATCTACCTGATGAGCGACTGTCTGATCTTCGCGGTCCTGTTCGCGGTCTATGCGGTGCTCGGCCAGAACTTCGCCGCCGGCCCGGGGCCGCGCGACCTGTTCGAGATCCACATGATCCTGCTCGCGACCTTCATGCTGCTGTTCTCGTCGATCACCTTCGGTTTTGCCGTGCTACGCATGCAGATGAATGATCGCTTCGGGCTGAACCTGTGGCTGACGATTACCGGACTGTTCGGGCTTGCATTCCTATATCTCGAGTATCTTGAATTCCGGCACCTGTGGGATCTCGGAGCGACACCGATGGCCAGTGCGTTCCTCTCGTCGTTCTATCTGCTCGTCGGCACACACGGGTTGCATGTCATGGCCGGGTGTATCTGGCTCGTTGTACTGATGGTTCAGATCGGCATGTACGGCATCAACGAAGATAACCGGCGCCGTGTGATGTGCCTGAGCTTGTTCTGGCATTTTCTCGATTTGATCTGGATCGGAGTGTATTCGTTGGTCTATCTCACCGGAGCGGTGACATGAGTGCTTCTTCGTCGTCTCACGGGTCATTGCGCACGTATCTGATCGGATTCGGGCTGTCCGTGGTGCTAACGCTGATCCCGTTCGGCGTCGTGATGGGTGGGGTGTTCGAGACGGCCTTCTGGCCTATCATCATCATCTTCGCGCTGGGCGCGGCACAGATGATCGTGCACGTCTATTACTTCCTGCATGTCGATGCGTCGGCACAAGGTGGCTGGATGTTGATGTCGATTGCCTTCACCGTCCTGCTGATCGTGATAGTGCTGATCGGTTCGCTGTGGGTCATGTTTCATCTGGAAGAGAACATGATGCCGGCTCACGAGCAGATCGAGCGAATCCGCAATCTGCCGTGAACCGTGGTATCGGGGTATCTGCATTGCTGCTCGGCCTGGCAGCGGTGCTGGTCGTGGCGCTCGTGATGCTCGGCAACTGGCAATTGCATCGTCTCGAATGGAAGACTGCGCTGATCGATGCCGTCGAGGCACGTGCCTTCGGCGCTCCGGTAGTAGCGCCGCGAGGGCAACTCGACCCGCGGGTGCACGAATATCGTAGAGTGGCGATCACGGGCACCTTCCGTCACGATCACGCAAGGCTCGTCAAGGCGGTCACCGAACTGGGCCCGGGCTTCTGGGTCATGACGCCGCTGGATGACGGTGCACGCAACGTCTGGATCAATCGAGGTTTCGTACCGAGCGATCGTCGCACTCGAGGTCGGTATGCCGAACCTTCGGGCATCGTGAAGATCATCGGGTTGCTTCGCGTTACCGAACCCGACGGCACACTGCTGCAAGCCAATGACCCGGCAGGCGGGCGCTGGTACTCGCGGGATGTCGCGGCCCTGTCACGCGATGTGGAAATCGAGAGCCGAGCCAACTGGTTCGTCGACGCGATATTGAAAGAGAGAGCCGCCGAACCGCAGTGGCCACGGGCTGGCCTCACACGCCTCGACTTCCGCAATACGCACCTTGCCTACGCGCTTACCTGGTACGCGATGGCAGCCGCACTGGCAGTCGGCATCGGCTACGTGGTGTGGCTGGAACGACGTCAGCGCGTATGGGGGTGAGCGGATCGGTTCACCGAAGCAAGTCGAGATCGAACCGAATGCGATCAGACAGATGTCCCGCCGTCGCGAAGCCGGCGGCGGGCGCCCGACACGGTCATCGACTGTTCAACCGTTGAATGCCGTCGGCATCTCCTCATCGGTCGGCTGACGAACCAGTTCACGAGAAGCCTCGTCGATGGCTCCCAACCTCACGAAGTTGCGACGCGCCTCGTTCAGCGACATCGTGTTCGCCCCACCTGCGAACTCCGGATCTCGGTACTGGACTTCGTCGTCTTCCCAATGACACACCGGGCAGACCTCGTAGGTATCCGGCGGTGGCTCGGGCAACGTCAGATGTTCGCAACAGGGGCAGGGGTAGTTCATGGTCTGGAATCTCGTTGACTGCAAGTGTGGCTTGTTTGGAATACCGATTGAAAAGCGCGATGATCAGCCGGTGAATCAGATTCCCTATCTTGCAGGACCTGGTTTCTCCTTGCCTGGCTGTTTGTTGAAATAAGACTCACCTGCATCGGGCTTGAACATGGTAGATGGCTTGCCGTTGCCATTTCTCACACCGAATGTGTTGGTAGAACTTTCGTAGACTATTTTCTTTCCGTCGCCGAGTTCCTTCACACGAACGTCCTCCGATGGATTCTTCTTCAGGAAAGCCAATGTGGCCTGCTGATATTCAGCAACGTTCTTGTACTGCGGAAAATCGTTCTTGTGCTTGTTGTAGTGAGATATTGCATTCTTTTTTCCACCGTTCCAATTGTTCGTAGCTTCTGCAGGCCTGTCTGTCTTGTTGGGCGCGTCCGTCTTATTGGGTTTGTCTGTCTTTTCGGGCGCGTCCGTCTTATTGGGCTTGTCTGTCTTTTCGGACGCGTCCGTCTTATTGGGCCTGCCTGTCAGAGACCCGTCTAGTATTTTTCTTCCAACAGGATGGGATTCAAATGTTTTTACAGTTTCAGATGCCTGACGGCCCAACTCTAGAAGAGTCCTCCTGTCGGACGCGCTTGCCTTGTCAGGCTTGTCTGTCTTATCAGGCCTGCCTGTTCTATCAGGCAGTTTCTGATCTTTAGTCTCGGAGACATTATTATCTCTTGAACTTTTGTTTCCTTCGCCGTCTACGCTGGCCTTATCTCGTGAACTATTGTTTTCGTCCGGGTTGTCTGTGCCTTTCGGAGCCTTCGAATCATTGGGTTTATCCGGCTCACCCCGAGAGGGTCCGTCAGCCCCTGTTCCCTTCCCGCCTGTCTTGCCACCTTTCCTACCGCCTTTCTTGCCGCCTGGCATCAGGTTCTCGAGATCTGTCGGATTGTCGAGAAACCTGTCGAGCCTGCTGCCGGAACTCTTGTTCTTGTCCTTCGCAGAGTCGTTGTCGTCCGGCGAGACCGTAGTAATGTTCGGGGATACGTATTCGTTGGCCGGTGCTACCATGGCGCTTTTCCTAAGTCTTCTAATGCTTGAAGCAAATCTTAGAGAGAAGCAATCGAACGGAGAATAAGGCATATACCTTACCGACATCGAGCAACGGCGCCGTTACGCACCATTTGCTCCAAAGCCTTTCGTGCATGCAATCGAATCTGCGCGATGCAAGCCAGGCCTCACATCACCGGCCAGGCCTTGGCTTATCGAGTGCCGACTGGCCTCAGGGGGTTGAGGGTTCCGGCAGCGCTTACACGCTAACTGGCGACAGACCCCAGCTCCGGGTGAGTCTTCGTTACATGATGGCGTGAATCCACGGGCCGGACCATCAGGTTCGCGAAGAACGCGATCACGAGCAGAGCTGCCATGCAATACATGGTGGTGTTGTAGAGCCCGGGAGTCGGGTCGATAGTGCCCGCCGGCGCTATCTCGAGCAGCCGTGAGATAGTCACCGAATTCGCTGCCACCAGACTATCCAGTTGATCCACCGGGGCACCGAACTTTTCAGCGAAAGCGGCAGGCTTTATCTGAGCTGCCAGATCGTTGATCGCCGCGTTGTTGGAGAGGTCACGCAAATAGGTGATCGCGAACGGTCCGAGTACGCCGGCGGTCGACCAGGCGGTCAACAGGCGACCGTGAATACCCCCGACGTGCAACGTGCCGAACATGTCTGCCAGGTAGGCCGGGATGGTGGCGAAACCGCCACCGTACATCGTGAAGATGATCATGGTCGCGATGTAGAAACCGATCAGCGATGTCATGCCGCCTGTGGAGGCGAAGTAGGGGATCGACAGGTAGAGCAATGTGCCTAGTAGGAAGAAACAGTGGTAAGTGTTCTTGCGTCCGATATAGTCCGACGTCGATGCCCAGAAGAAGCGGCCGACCATGTTGAACACGGAAATCATCAAGACATAGGTGCCTGCGAACGCAGCGGTGACGATCGCCAGGTCGGCGAAAATCTCGTTGATCATCGTCTTGGCCACACCGATCACACCGATACCGGCGGTCACGTTGAAGCACAGTACGATCCACAGCAACCAGAACTGGCGCGTCTTGAGTGCCTGATCGATGTGCACGTCGTTGCTGGTGACCATCGCGCTGGTCTGCTTCGGCGTCCAGCCTTCGGGCTGCCAGCCTTTCGGAGGAACTCGATACTGGAAGGCCGCGATCATCATGACGATGAAATAGACGATGCCCAGTGTCATGAACGTCGCTGCCGCACCGGTATTGCCTGTACCTACGACGTACGCGCCGGCTTCACCGCCGCCCGGCAACTCCGCTGCCTGCGCGGCGCTGGCAATGACCACCTCGACCTTGTCACCTGCGGTCTCGACGAAGCGACGCCCGCCTTCCGTGATCAGGCTCAGAGAACCTTCCGCACCCAGGTAATCCGGTGCACTGGCGTACAGGCTGAGCAGCCATTGCTTGAGCGGCGCACCGATCATCGCTCCACCACCGAAACCCATGATCGCCATGCCGGTGGCCATGCCACGCCGATCGGGGAACCAGCGAATCAGCGTTGAAACCGGAGACACGTACCCCAAACCGAGGCCGCAACCGCCAAGCACGCCGTAGCCGAGGTACACCAGCCATAACTGATGCGATGCGATGCCGAGCGAACCGATGATGAAACCGCCACCCCATAAAGAGGCGGCGACCACCCCGACGCAGCGCGGTCCGACCCGTTCCAGCCACTTGCCGCCGAAGGCCGCGGCCAGACCGAGGCATACGATTGCCACGGAAAAGATCCAGACCACCGACGATAGCGACCAGTCGCCGGCTGCCGGCGCGACCACGCCGAGCTCGCGGGTGAGTGCCGGATTGAACACCGACCACGCGTACACGGAGCCGATGCACAGGTGGATAGCAATAGAGGCGGGCGGTACCAGCCAGCGGTTGAAGCCGGGTTTGGCAACGATGTTTTCCTTCATCAGAAACGAGAACGGCCCTGACGCTGAGCGGCTTGGCATGGTGATATAGCCTGTTCGAGTGGAAAAATTGTTGTTCCTCGACGTTATCGCATGGTGTCAGCGTTGTCGAGTCGCGTGGGTCTGGTTGTTAGCGAGCAGAGGCCGTCTGCGCTTCACGCCGGTGCAGCTAACGTGGAGCTACCAGGTCACCTGTAAGTGATCTGATAAGTGATCTGAAATGGATACCTGGCCATTGCCGAGCGTCATTCGTTCCGCGGAATCGGATATCGCAGCGCTTCCGTGTGCTGTGCAGCCGCGGGCACCGGTCGCGCAGGCAAACGATAGCTCGGCACCCGCCATCGGGATGCACCGCACCCAGGATCGATTGGAGCCCGCTGCTCTGATGCTCTAAGTGTTTGGGCAGTATCGAACCGGCGGGTTTCGCCTTCGCCTACCTATCGTCGGGTGTCGCGCTGATACATCTGCGCGATCGGCGGTTCCACTAGGCCACCCTGCGCAACACCTTCGTGTTCGCCATCGGGTCGACCTTGACCGGTATGCCATCGACAACAGGGCTCGCCTTTGTCGGGACGATGAAGACCGCTCGTTCGGCTCGGGATGCACGACGCTGCCGGTAGGCATATTCCTCTGATCTTACGATGCTTTTACCGATTTCGAGAGGAATATATGACAACAGACGGCATCGGCGATGTCAGTGGTGCCGGCGGGCCGT
>CBDCAW010000033.1:0-89428 GCA_965214025.1 Granulosicoccaceae bacterium | reverse complement strand
GCTTTTCAAGCGTGACGGTGCACTAACGTGCAAGACCTGATCAAAGATCGACGGGCATCAAGCGGTACTCGAGGTTGCGGTGAGGCTCAGGTACTTCCTCACGCCCGCCGTGCCAGCGACCCATGATCCGCAGACGCTGGGGGGCCGGCAGGAAATGCCGACCGATGCCATCGTGGAACAGGCCAGTATCCGCCAAAATAGACTCCAGTACAGAACCACTGTTGGTCACCAGCAATGCGTAGTGGGCGTCGAAGCGAGCCAGCAAGGCTTGCAGGAACACCTCTGCCTCCTGTGTGCAATCTGGCCGGACGTACAGGTGGCTGATACGCAGGTAGGTCAGTGACTCGGGATCGAAACGCCGCCGCGCGAACCGCCAGGGGCGAACCAGCACACGCAGGGCCAGTTGCGTGGCGGCACCGGCCTCGGCCATCGCTATGGCGCTGATGCCGACGTGCGCGGCTAGCCGTACGGCGCCGGCGCCATCGTTGTTTCCGCCCGCGTCGACGAAACCCAGCAAGGGTAGGTCACACCGTGTGACATCGACGGCGCTCGTCGAGGAGGGCTGCCCGATCGGCAAGGCCGTGGCTGACGGGATCAAGTCGGTCAGTCGCTGCGAGGCTCGCGGCCACTGCCGATAGAGCAACCGACTGGTCAATGTGCCCAGCGACACGCCACCCTGCCCCGTCAGCACAGACAGCGACGCGGCATTGTCCGAGGCGATGCACCCATAGGAGAGTATCGGCGTATCGGCGAGCCTCGCTGCCGCATCGATCCACTCCATGGCGCGACCGGCCAGCAAGGTGCCGATGCCCTCACCACGCCGATCCTCGCGTACCGCGAACAAGGCTCGGTAGTAACCCGTCATCGGGCACCCGGCAAACAGCAGCCGGCGTTTGTCCAGCACATAGATCCCGAGCAATTCCCGCCCCGCCCGCGCCGAGAAGAATACAGGTTCGGCGAATCGCTGCACCTGCCGATCCAGCTGCAGACGACGATAACGCTGCGTTGCCGGGCCAAAGGTCACACTGGCTGCGAACGCCAGCCAGGCGGGCGACGCCTCCATCTCGATGTCGATGTCGATGTCGGTGTCGGTGTCGGTGTTGGTGTTGGTGTTGGTGTTGGTGTTGGTGTTGGTGTTGGTGTGGTGTTGGTGGTGTCGGTGTAATAGCCGATATCTTCGGCCAGCAGCTGCACCACCGGTCGCCCCTGGCGCAGTGCCCGCAGCAGCTGGGGCGATAGAACGATGCTCGAAAGAAGAAACGGCAGCGGGTCTCGCCAGCGCCAGGTGATATCGCGGGCGCCTAGCAGCAGGCGCAGGTGCGAGGTATCGAACCGCCCCTTGAACAAGGTGCCGTAGAACACCGACAGGTTCGACCAGAACTCCTGTCGGATGGCAGACTCATCCGGGCTGGAAGGGACAACCCGGACGAAAGGCTCATCTCCAGTGGAAGACTCGACTCGGACAACAGGCACATCGGTACGATCTGGCGTGCCGCCGACCGCAGGCCTTGCAGGCGAACAGGCCGCCAGTAGCGCATCGTGCGCAAACAGATGGACGCCACTGGTTGCGCGGGGGTTGCATTCGATGAAGTGCCAGTTGCCCGATGAATCGGTCATGACATCGAAACCGATAAAACCGGAATACTGCAGGTCGGACACTACGGCCTCGATGCCGTCCTGTACGACCTCGGGCAGCGAGCGGCGCTCGAAGCACACGCTGACGCTACCGAAATCGATCAGGCTACGGTAGGCGACCGTGTGTACGACCCTGCCGGCATTCGCAAGCGTCAGTGTGCACAGCGATGTACCGGTAAGGCGCTGCTGCACGATCCGATCATCACCCGGCAGGTGCGCGGCAGGCCATTCGTTGCCTGCATGCAGGCTCACACCGTTGCCGGAGCATGACAGGCGCGGCTTGATCACAAAGCCCTCGACGCCGAACCCGCGTACGGCTGCCGTATCGTCAGCCAACAGCGTGACAGGTACCGGCACGCCCAGCCCTTGCGCGAAGCGCATGAACCGCCATTTGTCGTGCAGGGTAAGCAGCGTGTGCAGCGGCATGCAGGCCACCGCACACGAGGCCGGCAAGCCCGCCGCATGCAGGATCTCCTCGGAAACCGGAACTACCAGCGATACCTGCTCACGCGCCACGATCGAGGCGATGTCAGCCCGCCACCGGCCCGCATCGTTCGCCGGTGCAGCCACACGATAGCAACGCGATACCGCACGCGACAGCCGGGCCAGTGGCCAGGCATACGGATCGGCGACGATCACGCGCAGGCCGGCGGCATGCAGGGTGCGCGCTAGCTCCAGCGCGACGGGCAAGCGCCCGAGCGTCAGGAGGATGGTCTGTTGCCGAGCTTCACTCATGGCGCCCGAGTGTATACTCGGCGCAGAAAAGACCGATGGCCAATCTGCACGCTTGAGCACCCTTTACAGACCGCCGGCACCGCAACCGGATACGCCCCTGCGCTCGCTGGTACGGGTGCTGCGCGCCGGTGATGGCGATCTGCTCAGCCTGGTGCCGATCGATGCCTACCGAAAACCACTGACCTGGCTGGGCTATTCGCGCCGCTCCATACTGCTGGTGAACGACTCGCGGCTGTGCCGCGAGGTACTCGCCGATGCCGATGGCGTGTTTCCCAAGAACGATCTGATGGTCGGCGCACTGGAGGGTCTGGTGGGCGACTCGATCTTCGTCTCCAGTGGCGAGCGCTGGCGTGCACAACGACGCATGATCGACCCGGCGTTCTCGCAACTGCGCGTGCGTCAGGCATTCGCCGCGATGAATGCGGCAGTGGACACACTGCAAGCCAGGTTCGATGCACGGGCTGAAAGCGGCGAGCCTTTTTCGCTCGATCTTGCCATGAGCGAGCTGACCGCCGATGTCATCTGCCGTACCATCTTCTCCGAACCCTTGTCCGCATCGGTGGCGCAGGATGTTTTCGCCGACTTCCTGGTCTTCGAACGCAGCGTGGCCAGCGTGAACCTGCGCGAACTCATCATCGGCAAGCCGTGGGCGAAGATCAGCCAGCCACCTGCCGTGCAGGCGGCCTGTCGTCGAATTCGCCGTCACATCGGTGATCTGCTGGATCGTCGGCTTGCACCGGGTGCGCCGGTTCACGACGACATCGCTCATGCGGTGATCAATGCCTGTGACCCGAAAACCGGGCAGCGCTTCAGCCGCGAGGAGCTGATCGACCAGATCGGTGTGTTCTTTCTCGCCGGGCACGAGACCACCGCCAGTGTGCTCACCTGGGTGTTCTACATGCTGGCGCAGCAGGCACCGATGGCTCAGCGCGTACGTGCGCAGACCGAAGCGGTCGCCGGCCACGACGACATAAGCTTCGACCACATCCGGCAGCTCGCCCTGGCGCGTAATGTCTTTCGTGAAACCTTGCGCCTCTATCCACCGATCACGTTCCTGCCGAGGGTCGCTTCGCGACCGACTCGCGTGGGTACGGTACACGTCAAGCGCGGTGCGATGATCATGATCTCGCCGTGGACTGCGCACCGAAACGCGGCCTTGTGGCGGTATGCCGACCGGTTTGATCCTGATCGGTTCGATCCAGACCGGGTCGATCCAGACCGGGTCGATCCGGACCAGGTCAATCCAGATCGACTTGTTCCAGACCGGCTCGATCCACACCGGCTCGATCCGGACAGAGACGATGCCGACACGGATCCGCATCACGAGCCAGCAGACGGTGTTGGAAACGGTAGCACGGCATCGCCACAGACGGCCGGCCATGGCAGCGCCGGGCTGCTCATGTCGTTCGGTGTCGGGCCGCGGGTGTGCGTCGGTGCCGCCTTTGCCACCACCGAAGCGGTGCTGATCATCACCCGGCTGATGCGACGCTATCGCTTCACGATGATCAGCCCGGAAAGTGTACGTCCGGTGGCGCGGCTCACCACGCGTCCGGCCGAGGAGATCCAGTGCCGCGTACGCCGAATCGGGGCTTCCACGTCATGAACGCCGACCCGGTCATCGTCATCGGTGCCGGCATGGGCGGGCTGAGTGCGGCCATCGAACTGTGCACTCAGGGCCTGCCCGTGGTGCTGCTGGAACGTCATGCCAGTGCCGGTGGCAAGATGCGCCAGGTGACGGTCTCGGGACGCGCGCTGGATGTGGGCCCCACGGTGTTCACGATGCGCTGGGTATTCGAGGACCTCTACCGTCGCGCCGGCCTTGTATTTTCGGAGGCCGTCGACATGCAAGGGGCGGATCTGCTGGCGCGGCACAGCTGGGTGGGTAGCGATCCGCTCGATCTGTTCACCGAGGTGGAACGCTCGGTGGCGGCCATCGAATCGCTCTGTGGTTCCCGGGAGGCCGGCAGCTATCGCGAGTTCGCACGTCGCAGCGAGGCGGTGTTCAACACGCTGGATGCGCCGTTCATGCGTGCCCAGCGCCCAGGCCCGATCGCACTGAGCCTGCACAATGGGCTACGCGGCATCATCGACCTGTCGAAGACCGGCGCCTTCGAGACGCTGTGGCGCTCGCTCGCCGGCACCTTCGAAGATGAGCGCCTGCGCCAACTATTCGCCCGCTACAGCACCTATTGCGGTTCTTCTCCATTTCGCGCGCCGGCCACACTGATGCTGATCGCCCACGTCGAACGCGCCGGCGTCTGGCTGTTGCGCGGCGGCATGCAGGCACTCGCGCAGAGCCTCCAGCACAGTGCCGAGCAGTTGGGTGTGGACTGCCGATTCAACCAGCACGTGGAGCGCATCGAGACACGTGGCAACCGCGTCCGCAATGTGATACTGGCCAACGGCGACGTGTTGCCGGCCAGCGCCGTCGTGTTCAACGGCGATACCAACGCACTGTGTGCGGGGCTGCTGGGCGATGCGGTGCAGAAGGCCACACCTGCCAGAACCGAGGCCTCCCTGTCAGCGATCACCCGGGCGACTGTCGCGCGTGTCAGCGGGTTCCCACTGGCACACCACAGTGTGCTGTTCGGTGGCGATTATCCTCGCGAATTCAGCAGCGTGTTCGATCAGGCAACCGTACCACCGGATCCGACCGTGTACATCTGCGCGCAGGATCGGGACGGCTTCGTGCCTCGAGCCGGTAACAACGACTCGCCCGAACGCCTGTTCTGCCTGATCAACGCACCGGCACGCGAGCTGAGCGGCGAGGAAACCGACGCGGCTCTCGCCAACCTCGACGCGGCACTGAAATCGCACGGGCTGCACCTGCACGATGATGCAGCCGATGCGCGAGTCACCGGGCCGGGCGACTTCGCGGAACTGTTTCCCGCCACCCGCGGTGCGTTGTACGGGCGGCCCACTCACGGGTGGCTGGGGTCGTTCCGGCGCCCCGGTGCGCGAAGTCGGGTGCAAGGCTTGTATTTGGCGGGTGGTAGCGTGCATCCCGGCGCCGGGGTTCCGATGGCGGCGTTGGGTGGGCGGCTGGCCGCCGAGCAGCTACTGGCGGATCGCTGAAAGGTGGACGCCGGAAACCTGCACATCGAAGGCTGAACACTACACGCTCAGCGTTGGCCGTGTGGCACCACCTCATCCAGCACCTTGGCCGACGATACCACCCCCGGCAGGCCGGCCCCGGGATGAGTTCCGGCGCCGACCAGATACAGGTTCTCGATGTCTTCGCTGCGATTGTGCGGCCGGAACCAGGCGGTCTGCGTGAGGATGGGCTGCAGGCCGAAGGCGGCACCGTTCACCGATGAGAGCCGGTCCATGAAATCCTGCGGGGTGAGCAGGCGAGAGGTCACCACGTGTTCCTTCAGATCGGGCAGCACGGTTTCGGACAGGCTCTGCTCGATGGCTTGCCGGTAGGGTTCGGCCCGCACCGCCCAGTCGATGCCGGCATCCAGATGTGGCACAGGAGAAAGCACATAGAAGGCATCGCAGCCGTCGGGTGCCAGGGAGGTATCGGTGGCGGTCGGCCGATGCAGGTACAGGCTGAAATCGTCGGCGAGCACATTGCGGTTGAAGATGTCCTTCAGCAATTGCTCGTAGCGCGGCCCCAGCAGGATCATGTGATGGGGGACATCCGGGTACTTCACGTCGGTACCGAAATACCAGACGAACAGGCTCATGGAATATTTCGCGCGTGCCAGCCTGCGATCGCTCCAGCGCCGTCGCCATCGCTTCGGCACGAGCTTCTGATACGTGAAGGCGCTGTCAGCATTGGAGACGACGATGTCGCTGGCCAGCATCTCCCCGCTTTCGAGCTGCACGCCGGTGGCGCGACCGTCTTCGACCGTGATCTCCTTCACCGCGGCGTTGTAACGCACTTCGCTGCCCTGCCCCTCGATGAGCCGTACCAGGCCGGTGGCGATGACACCGGTGCCACCCATGGCAAAATGTACCCCATGTTGGCGTTCGAGATGCGCGATGAGCGTATACACCGCCGTGGTACTGAACGGATTGCCACCGACCAGCAACGGGTGAAAGCTGAACACCTGCCGCAAGGCCGGGTCCTTTATGTACCTGGCCACCAGCCCATGTACCGAGCGGAAGAATTGCACGAAGGCCAGATCTGGCAGCACGCGGATCATCTTCCAAAACGAATCGAACGAGACCGTCAGCAACTGATCGAACCCCACGTCGTAGACACGTTCACTGACCTTCAGGAAGCGCTCGTAACCCGCTACATCGTCCGGATTGAAACGGAGTATCTCGCGGCGCATGGCAGCGGGGTCAGAGCTGTAGTCGAAGTGACGCCCGTCGGCGAACCTGATGCGATAGAACGGCTCGATGGCACGCAGGTCGACATGATCGCTCATGCGCTCACCGCACAGGGCCCATAGTTCCTCCAGCAGGAAAGGTGCGGTCACGATGGTAGGCCCGGCATCGAATGTGAAGCCGTCCTGGCGGTACACATAGGCCCGCCCGCCCGGGCCGTCCAGCTTTTCCACCAGCGTGACGCGATAGCCACGGGCGCTGAGCCGCACGGCAGCGGCAAGGCCACCGAAGCCACTGCCGATGACGATGGCCTTGCGCCCCGGCGTCAGGGTATTGCCAGGGGTATCACCAGGGGTCTCGTCACGGGTCTGTGCCGAGCGGTGAGCCGGCTGCGTGGCCTCGACAGACGCAGGCTTCAGTGCCACGTCGGATGGGGTGGCCGGTTCGGTTCGTGGTTCGGTCATTCAGTGAGATCCTTCGCTGTCTGTCGTAGACCCTCTGAGGTCACCCCCGGGTCATCTCCTGTAGCTGTCCGCTGGGCGGGTCAGGCTCCCGAGGGCCGAACTCCGGAGGCCGAGCCACGAGTCATCCATGTTGTATCATGCGCTACAGGCGTTTCCGAGGTGACGGGTCCATACATGCAACTGTTTCACGTGTTGGTCATGGCTCACATCGTCACCGGTACCATCGGTCTGGTGACTCTCTGGGTACCGCTGGTATTGCGCAAGGGAACCGCGCGGCACAAGGCCTGGGGCAAGGTGTTCGCGCATGCCTTGCTTGCTACGGGCTGTCTCGCGGTGGGTATCAGTCTGGTGACGTTGCGCCTGCCATTGGAAACCCACCCGATGTTCGACGATGCGGCTCTGGTGCGCGGCCTGTTCGGCTGGATGATGCTCTACCTTGCCACGCTCACCATCATGCTGTCTCGGTATGGTCGACTGTGCATTCGCAATCGGCGTGACCACCGGGCCAATCGCGAGCCTCTGAACATCGCTCTGCTGATCGCCACGCTGCTCACCGCGCTGAACTGTGCGTGGCAGGGCTGGCAGCTGTCGCAGCCATTGATGATGGGCATCGCCGTGGTCGGGATCACGATGGCGGTGCTCAGCTTCCGCTTCATCTTCACCCGGGTGCCACCGGCGAACGAGTGGCTCATTCAGCACACCCGTGGCCTCGTCGGAGCGGGCATATCGGTCTATACGGCGTTCTTCGCGTTTGGCGCGGTCAACACCTTTCCCGCACTGGCATTTCATCCGGTACTGTGGGCGACACCGACCGCACTCGGCGTGTCGGTTCTGCTCTACCACCAGTACCGCATCACGCTGCAAAGGCGGCGCGGCGCACGTAACAGGTCCGACGGAATGTCCGGCGAGTATCAGATATGATGAGTGGTTTTCAACAAAGAGCGCCAAGGGGAGCCTGAGCATGACGATTGCCAAGATTCTGGATTACAAGGGCAGCGATTTCTTCAGCATCAAGCCCGATGTGACGGTGCAGGATGCAATTCGCGAACTCGCCGAACGGCGCGTGGGTGCGCTGGTGGTCAGCGAGAACGGCAAGACCATCGACGGCATTCTCAGCGAGCGCGATGTGGTGCGCTGCCAGGCCGATGGTACCGCCGACGTGAAGACGATGCCTGTCACCGACCTGATGACGCGCAAGGTGTACACCTGCACATCGGAAACCACCGTTACCGATGCCATGGAAATCATGGACCGCCAGCACATTCGTCACATTCCTGTTCTCAAGGACGACACACTCGCCGGTCTGGTCAGCGTGCGCGACGTGATCAGCGCCAAGTTGCGTGAGCTGGAAATCGAACGCCAGCAGATGCAAGACTACATCACCGGGGGTCTGTCGGTGGGCTAGTGGCCCGTACGGTAGCAGAGTGGGTCCAGCGCACTACCAGGTCGGCGGTGTGAAATACCAGTGACGACACCAGACAGACGGCGATGGCGAGCGTTCCCTGGTCCATCAGCGCAGCGCGTAGCGCCATCATCAGGCTGCTACCGGCGCCGACGTTCACCAGCAAGGCCACCGGCGGCACCCCGGTTCGGCGACTGCGCCACCACCAGAGCAACAGCAGCACTTCCAGCAGCACCACGGCAAGCATGATGTCGACGATGCGGCCGCTGTCGATCAGTGTATACAATAGTTCCATACGTGCATTCGCTTGGGCAGATTCGGGACCTGTACCCGCTTTGCGGGTTTCGATCGGTGTGATGAAAGCTTAGCGGGTCCGGCTGCCTGACGATCACCGGTCCAGAGTTGGCAGGTGCGGACGGCTGAGGATCAAGCAGTTCGAGCAATCGGCGGTAAACCGAGAGGTCTTGACGGGGCCGCCAGTTCTACCAGCATCCCCAAGGCCTCGCCGGTGGCAGTAACGAGTTGTTCGGCGCACATCGGATAGCCTGTCCGGGCAGCGGCATCGCCATGCAGCCACACCCCTGCATTCGCAGCGTCGAACGCATCCATACCCTGGGCCAGCAGCCCACCCACCAGCCCTGCCAGCACGTCGCCGGCACCGGCCGTGGCAAGCCAGGGTGGTGCATTGGCATTGATGACCGCACAGCCGCCGGGCGCCGCCACGACCGTGTCTGGCCCCTTGAAAACGACCACCGCCCCTGCCCGTTCTGCTGCCGCTCGCGCCTGTTCCAGCCTCGACCCGAATCGCTTCACGGTAATGTCGGGAAACAGACGCAGGAATTCACCAGCGTGAGGGGTGAGCACCACGGATGTATCCCTGTCGGCAAGGCACCGGAAAAGAGTGTCGGGCTGCCGGGCGAAACTGGTCAACGCGTCGGCATCGATCACACAGGCCTTGCCGTTGCCCAGCGCGGCTTCCACGCACCGAGACGTCGAAGCGCCGATTCCGTTGCCCGGGCCGATGACCACGGTGTTGACGCGTACATCGCTGATCAGCTCCTGCCAATCGAGTGAATTTTCACAGCCCTTGAGCATCACGGCCGTAAGCTGTGCCGCGTTCGCTGCCAGTGCAGTCGATGGAGTGGCCAGCGAGACCAGGCCGGCACCGCAGTGCAAGGCTGTCAGCGCACTCAGACGTGCCGCGCCCGCCTGGTGAATCGGACCGCCACGGACCATGACATGACCGCGCTCGAACTTGTGCCCGGTGGCAGCGGGCGCCGGCAAGCGCGCCTGCCAGAGGGCCGGATCGTTCAGGTAGCAACGCGGCGATGCGCCACCGGGCAGCACCTGGTCGGGAATACCGATTTGAGCCAGCTCGAGCGTGCCGCAATGGGTGCGCCCCGGATACAGTAGATGTGCAGGCTTGTAGCGGAAGAACGTGACCGTATGATCCGCCTTCACGGCGGCACCGCGAACGCAGCAGCGGTTGCCGTCGATGCCGCTGGGCAGGTCGATCGATATCACCGGCGCCGGCGCCCGGTTGATGGTCTTCACGACGCTGAGCATCGTGCCGTCCAGATCGCGGTTCAACCCGGCGCCCAGCAGGGCATCGATGATGACGTCAGCCGCTTCGATCGTGGCGAGGGAACGACCGTCATCGACCGCCAGGCTCTCGCCACACCACTGATCAAACGCACGGCGAGCATCCGCTTGCGTCGGCACGCCACTACCCACCTTGATGAGTGTGACACCGAAGCCTGCCTGATCGAGCAACCGTGCGACCACCGCGCCATCACCACCGTTGTTTCCGCCCCCGGCCACGACGACGACTCGGCAAGGCACCGGGTGGTGACGCCGTACCGTGCGTGCCACCGCCCGGCCGGCAGCGGTCATCAGTTCGAAGCCATCGATGCCGGACGCGATGGCTGCAGCGTCCGCCCTCTGCATTTCGGCAGCGCTCAGCAGCTGAAACGGTGAGCTCCCTGCGCACGTGCAGATCAGGTAGTCCTTCGACGTCATCGCTTGGCCAACGCCTCGAACCGAGTCAGCGCCGCGCCGCTGTCGATCGCGGTGGCGAGCATCTCGGCAGCCTCGGCGAGTGAGGCCGCGTGCCCGCCCGCAGTCAACACCACGGCACCGGCGTAGATCAGCGAATCGCGGGCCATGCCCTGCGCACCACCGAGCGCCGCCAGACCTTCGTGTGCGGCATGCTCGGCCAACGTCTGTGCAAACGGATTGTCGAGATACTGTACCGAGCGTGCACCCGCATCGAGTGTTTGCGGGTCTGCCACCGGTTCCACGGGTAACGGCAGCGCACGTTCCTCATGTGCCACGCCGATCATGGCGGGCACGATGTCATGTTGCTGCAGATCATCGGCGTGGCTGCCGACGAAGTAGCGTGAGGCTTGTGACAACGAGGGCACCACGCCGCCTTCGACACCACGAACGACCACGCAGCGATCGAATCCACCCGCCTGTGCGAGCGCAGCGTAGATGGGCGGATAGCCCTTGTGCACGAAGCCTGTGACCAGGTGCGACTGAGCGCGTGGCACGAGGCTGCGCACCGCGACCTCGAGTGTGGTCAGGCATGGTCGCTTGACGATGCGTGTGCGCAGGTCCGTCAACGCGAACAGCTCTGGCGCGAGCTCACGCTGCGACACATGGCACCAGCCTGCGGTGGGCGATTCGAGCAGATCGGCTGCGTGCCGCAAGTCAGTCGCGGGCCGCACGCCGGCTACCGCCAGTACCTGCTCCTGAGTCGCGCCGAACTTCGGGCCCATCTGGCTCACCCCGTGAGTCAGCACAGGCAGGCCGCTAGCCGCCAGTACCGCCGGCAGGAACGCTGCCACCGGTGTGCCGCGCAGGTAGCCATCATACGGATCGACCAGCGTGGTCAGGCACTCCACATCGACGGATACCGGGGCAATGCCGGCATGAATGGCATCGAGCACACCGGCCAGCTCCGCATCGGTCTCGCGCTTCATGCGCAGGGCGATCAGGAAGATGCCGGCCTGGACCGGATCGGCCGTACCGTCGAGCAGCAGACGCATGGCACGGCAGGCCTCTTCGCGGGAGAGATCCTTGCTCATGGTCGGGCCGGTGGCGATGCGTTGCAGCACGCTGCGCAGGAATATCGGGTCGCTCATTGCCTTCGGCTCCATTGTCACAGTACCCTTGCGGGCCTTCATGGTAACGCCTGGCTGAGCATTTGAATTCCGAGAGAGGCGACCCCGTCGACGTGACGTGCGCATCGCATCGCTTCCCCCTGTTCGCCGATATCCGTGGTCGGTCGGTACTGGTGGTCGGCGGTGGTCGGGCGGCCCTGCCCAAGGTGCATCGGCTGCTCGATGCCGATGCGCGGGTGACTCTGGTGGCACCCACGCTGATCGACGCACTGGCGCAGCTGGCAAGCGAGCATTCACTCGTTCATCGGGCACGTGCCTTCGAGCCTGCGGATCTCGACGGCGACGATTCCCCTGCCCTGGTCATTGCCGCAAGTGGCTCGGGCGAGCATGATCGTCATGTTGCGAGCCTTGCCGTGGCGCGTGGCCTGTGGGTGAACGTATCGCGTCAGCCCGAGTGCGGCAACTTCATCATGCCTTCGCTGATTGAGCGCGCACCGCTACAGATCGCCGTATCCAGCGGTGGTAGCTCGCCGATCCTGGCGCGTCAGCTCACCGCCCGGCTGCAGGCCTTCGTACCCGATACCTATGGCGAACTCGCGGCGATCACCCGACATTACGGCGATATCGTGAACCGCCGGCTGGCCCGTTGGCGCGACCGTCGTCGTTTCTGGGAGCAGGTGCTGGCGGGCCGTATCGGCGAACTGGTATTGCAAGGAAGGCCCCATCGGGCAGACGAATTGCTTACCGGAGCGCTGGATGATTTCGAGGCCGACAAGCCACACGGCGAGGTCTATCTGGTGGGTGCCGGCCCCGGTGACCCGGACTTGCTCACCTTCCGGGCGTTACGCCTCATGCAGCAAGCCGACGTCGTGCTGTACGACCGGCTGGTGTCGGATGCGATCATGCAACTGCTACCGCCTGCCGTGGAACGGATTTATGTGGGCAAGCGTCGCAGCGAGCACGCTTTGCCACAGCAGGACATCAACGAACGACTGGTGGAGCTCGCGGCCGGTGGACGCCGCGTGCTCAGGCTCAAGGGGGGCGATCCGTTCATCTTCGGCCGCGGTGGTGAAGAGATCGACCTGCTCGCCGCCGCCGGCATCTCCTTCCAGGTGGTACCCGGCATCACCGCCGCTGCCGGATGCGCAGCCTACGCCGGCATTCCGCTGACCCACCGCGATCATGCCCAGGCCTGTCTTTTCGTGACCGGTCACCTCAAGGACGGCACGTTGGATCTCGACTGGCGGACTCTGGTACAACCGCACCAGACGGTGGTCATCTACATGGGCCTGGTGGGCCTGCCGATCATCTTCGAACGGCTGGTCGAACACGGCATGAGCGTTGACACACCCGCCGCGATCGTGGCGCGCGGCACCACGCGCCATCAGCAGGTGCTCAGCGGCACGCTTGCGACCCTGCCAGCCGAGGTGGAAGCCAGTAGCGTGCAGCCGCCCACGCTCATCATCATCGGCGAGGTGGTGCGCCTGCGCGAGCGGCTGGCGTGGTTCGAACCCGAGTCGGTCGAAGCGAGCATCGAATGAACACGAACAATCTCGATAACAGCGACGGCTGGCGGCGCCTGATCCGGGCCGACGACCTGGCCGAAGGGGAGATCAGACGCTGCCCGCTACGCAGTGCATCCACCGCAACCGGCCATACCGCACCGGCTGATGCGACTCTGCCCGGCGCGACCGTGACGGACACGGTTCCGACCGGGATAACCGGGAAACCTGCCGTCGTGCTGCTTTGCCGCGTCGAGGGTCAGGTACACGCACTGGCCGATACCTGCCCGCACGAAGCGATTTCGTTATCACTGGGTTCGCTGTGCGGGCATCGCCTGCGCTGCCCGTTGCACGGCAGCGAGTTCGACGTGCGCACCGGGGAGGTACTCAGCGAGCCTTGTGAGGAGAACCTGCAGCGCTTCGAGGTGGACCTGCGGGACAACTGGCTATACCTCAGGTAGTGCTGCCGGCAGGTGAATGAGGTTCGCTATCCACGAGACGGATGCACTACAGGTACTGGAAGTCGCGCACATCGCTGCGAGTGCCGAAGATACGCATCAGCACATCCCGCGTTTCACCGATCAACAGGGCACAGGTCGAGGCATCATCCGTGGTCAATCGCGTGGCCACATCGATGACGCAGCGCGGCACTGACGGATCATCGAGGTAACCGAACCGACCGACCACCAGCAGTCCGTCGCGATCGAAGCTCAGATGTGCCTGATACGGGTTGCCTCCCGGTACGCCGGACGGGGCCGGCACACTGGTGAATTGCAAGGCTTGCACTACGTTGTCGGCGAAGGCCGCACGTGTGAACTGACCGCCGGCTACACCTGAGAGCTTTCCGGAACCCCAGGCGAAGCTGAATGACAACGGGTCCTCCCCGCAATCGAACGCCCTGAGCACACCTGGCTCAGCGATGACTTCTTCTTCCGGAACCGCCCCATCCGACGGCGGCGGCTTCATGCGCGCTGCGACGCAGTTCGCCGCCACGCCGTCGAGTTCGGTGCCCGCCGCCTGTGCCTCGTCGAAGTAGTCGAACGGCGATCTCGCACTCAGATCAACGGCTGCCAGGAGCCGATTGAAGAAGGAGGGCTCGATCACCTGCAACGGTGCCGGGCCGGGCGGGGCAGCAACTGCCGCCACGAAACCCGGATCGCCGTAGCCGTACAGCACGCGTACCGTGTGCTCGAGATCCGCTTCGTAGGGGCTGATGGTCAGATCCTCCACACCATCCAGGTTGATGTCATTCAGCGGGTAGATGCCGGCATTGAATTCACGCGCACTCCAGCCGATGCCGAGATCATCCACACCGTCGCCGTCGATGTCGCCCAACGCGACCAGTGGCGCATCGTCATCACCGATGAACCGTGTGATGTCTTGCGGTGACGGCCTGGACAGATCGATGCTCGCTGGAAACGGCTCGGCTGCGCCATACACGATGGCGGAGCTGCCGTTGCTGTACACACCCAGGTCGTCGATGCCATCGCCGTCGATATCGCCGACACCCGTCAATCGAATGCTGCTCAGCACGCTCTTCTCACCGCGAAACTCGATACTCGCCGATGCTGGAAGCGCGGTGCGGTCGATACGGCTGCCGGCATTCGTCAACCCGCCCAGCAGCACGCGCGCCACGCCACCGCTATGGGCCTCGTCGAGAATCGCAAGGTCAGCGATACCGTCGGCATTGATGTCCCCGACTGCCGAAAGCCCGTCAGGGCCTGGTTGATATACCAAGTCTGGCCCCACGACATCCACACCCTCCACGCCATCGAGCGATAGCAGATCGAGCACTTCGGCCGTGCGTGCGGCACTGCCGTAGATGATGTAGGTATGGGAGCTGCCGATGTCTTCGATCCAGTCGAAGCTGCTGGCGCCGATGGCGATGTCGCCGATACCGTCGCCGTTGAAGTCGAAACCGCCCGCGACGCTGGCGTCGTCGCCCGTGCCGATGCGGTCGCGAGCAGCCGCTCGCTGCTCGTCGCTGATACGGGTTACGAGAGTCAGGCCATCCGCATCGCTCAGGCTCGATACGTCCAGCCGAGGCGCGAAATCATCCGCATGCCCGTAGATCACCCAGGCATTCGGTGCATCGAGATCTTCCCCGTTGTAGGCATAGGAACCCACCAGCACGTCATCGAAACCGTCCGCGTTGAGATCACCGGCAGCGGCAATGCTGCGAATGTCACCGCTACGTGCCTCATCGACAAGCTCGAAACCATCGGCCCCGTCTGGCAGACCCTGCAACGCAGTGGCGAGTTGGTCGTCGGACCGCCCGAACACCACACGAGCGCCACTGACAGGGACACCTTCCACTTCGTCGCTTGTCAGCCAACCCACGTCATCGATGCCATCTCCGTTGATGTCACCAAGCGGCACGAGTCGCAGACTTTCATCGAGAACGAACTCACTGCCGGTATCAGAGGTACCAGGCGTGCCGGACGTGCCGGACGTGCCGGACGTGTCGGGCGTGCCGGACGTGTATCGGAGCGTACCGGACGTGTCGGACGTGTTGGAAGAGCGTACCGGGGCTGTTGGAAGTGTCGGGCGTAACGAACGTACCGGGGCCGTTGAATGTGTCGGGCGTTTCGGTCACGCCGGAAACACCGGCGAGGTCTGAGGTGTCAGAGAAGGTGACGAGATTTACGCTGGTGTCCGCCGGCTGTCGTGAGCTGCGGCCACTGACGAGCCAGGTACGCGATGATGTATTGAACGTGAAATCGCTGATACCGTCGCCGTCGACGTCGCCGATGCCTTGAAGCCTCTGCGTGGACTCCAGCGGGAATACCCATTCTTCCGACTCATCGAGCGCGGAACCGAAGTCTTCCGATTCGAAGACCAGGCTGTAGCCGTTGTCGCCTTCGAGGCGATCGAGATCGATGACTGCAGGGCGCTGCTGGGGTAACGAATCCGCGAGACCGACAGATGAAGCCGAGCCACCCTGCTGATCGAACGCATCTGGGTGTTTCGAATCGGATGAGCAGCCGATCAGCCCGGTTGCCAACAGGGCCAGAGCAGAGATCGAGCGGGAACGAGCCGATGGAAAGGGGATAGGCAAGAGCGACAGGCAGCGGAAAGTCATGACCTTTGGGGCAGTGTTCAAGGACCGCGTGCCGAGTCCTGGACGCAGATCGTTCCGGCAGCGACATTACATATAGTACAGCTAAAAACGCCATTTGCACTCAACTGCTCCGGGTAAAAGTGACGTTACTGCAATCTTCGCTTCTCCACGGCGCTCAGGCACATCAGCCATCGATGGCTGGCAGATGCGCTCTACCATCCCACAGTCATCTGTTCCCTTGGACAACGGACGAGCTACTGACCCAGAACAAGTGCATCACCCACCAATTGATGCAGGCTGATGATCTCGACATCCGCCAGATCATGGGCCGGCAATACACCGCTCAGCTGCGTCTTGCAGATCGCGCAGATGGCGGCGAGGTGGGTGACCGCATCGGAATCCACCACGCGCTGCAAGGCCTCGGCTCTGGGCAAGGCGCCCTTGACCCGCACTTCCATCAGCTCGTCTGCAAGCATGCCCCCACCGCCGCCGCAGCAGAACGTCTGCTGATGCGTGGTATCACCGGACATCTCGACGAAGCGCTCGCAACTGGCCCGCAGCAGCGCGCGGGGAATCTCGAACTGCCCCCCTGGCACACCCCCCATGCCGGCACCCCGAGCGACGTTGCACGAATCGTGATAGGTGACCACGCGGCCGGCGTTGCGTGAGGGGTCGAGCGTGATGCGCCCTTCGCACATCAACGCATGGGTGATCTCGCAGATATGCTCGATTCGCAGATGTGCAGAGTCGAGAAACGCGGGGTCGCCGCGGCCGATTCCGTCATCATCGCCAATCAGCGTATCGAAGAAGCTGTAGGCAACACGCCAGGCGTGCCCGCATTCACCGATCACCACACGCCGTGTACCCAGGTCCAGAGCAGCTTGCCGAACGCGCTCGGCGATACGTTGCATGTGCTCCCGGCTGCCGTTGAACAGACCGAAGTTCGCTGCCTCCGACGCCTGGGTGCTGAACGTCCAGCGCATGCCAGCCTGGTGCAGCACCTTGGCATAGCCGATCAGACCGTCGACGTGCGGCTCGGCGAAGAAATCTGCGGAAGGCGTGACTACCAGAATGTCGGCGTCCGGGTCGTCCAGAGGCAGGCGTACCGCTACACCGGTATCGTCGAGGATATCTTCCTCGAGGCTTGCCAGCACATCGCCGAGCGCCGCAGGTTTCAGCCCCAGGTTGTTGCCGGTGCGATGCACCTTGTCGATGATGGTGCCCGTGTACTGCTGCCCGAGACCGACCGAGGCGAGAATCTCACGCCCGGCCATGGTCACCTCGCTGGTATCGATACCCTGCGGACAGAACACGGTGCATCGCCTGCACTCCGAGCACTGATGATAGTACCTGTACCAATCTTGCAGTAGATCCTCGGTCAGATCACGGGCTCCCACCAGCCAGGGAACCCACCGACCGGCAAAGGTGAAGTATCGCCGGAAAACCGAGCGCAGTAGATCCTGACGCGCGACAGGCATGTTCTTCGGGTCGCGTGTACCGAGGAAGTAATGACACTTATCGGTACAGGCACCGCACTTGGTGCAGGTATCGAAGAACACCTTGAGCCCCCGGTTGCCGCGCACCAGCTCACCGAGCCGGGCGATGGCCTTCGCCTGCCAGTCGTCGACGAGTTGCGCTGGAAATCCGAGCGCCTGCTGGGTCGCGGGCTCCGCTTCGAAAGGGCGCACGTGCTCGGTGGCCCGTTGCTCGATCAGTGGAATGATGCGGTACTTGCCGGTCACCGGCGCCTGATCTTTCTTCATTGGCCCGTTCTCATCGGTCCGCCTTCGTCGGCTTGCCGTCATCGGTGTGTCTTATTCCGGGCGACTTCTGGATGAGGCCCCGCGGTCGGTATCGCGCTGATTGAAGGTCGGGCTGAACAAGAGGCCCGGACCGTGCAACAACTTGCTGATCGGGAAGACCACCAACAGGAGGAGCACCAGTGTAAGGTGCAGCAACAAGACCGGATTGCCCGGCAAGGGCTGCCACTCCAGGGTAAACAGGCCACGGACGAACCCGCCGACGGCCTGCAGTTCGGCAGGCCAGACGCGCTTGAGCCAAATGCCGCTCAGCGTGATCGCCAGCAACAACACAAGATGCAGGTAGTCGCTGGGCGCCGAGATGTAGCGCAGACGATCGATGCTGACTCGACGCCACAGCAGGGCAAGCAGGCCGGCGACAAGCAGGCTGGCCAGGTATCCGCTGATCAGGATCAGTGGTACCAGCCACGCCGGCAACCCTTCGAACACGAACCGCAGGTGGATGATCATCATGCCCAGCAGCCCGTAGTGGAAAGCGATGCTGGCCAGCCAGCCGGCCGTACCGGCCCGGAGCAGGCTCCTGAACACGAACAGCTCGAGCAACAGGCGGCCGAACACGCCACTGCGCGTGAACGGTGCAGGCGTCAGCGGGATGGGCAAAGGTTGCGGCGTACCCAGGTAGGCGGCGAGCCGGCACAGCGAGGCGAGCGCACACCACAGGATCGCAATCGAGAACAACGCCGCATACGCTGCCGACACGATGTCCATCAGCAAGGCTCCGTTCGCCTTTCAACGGCACCCGTAGTCAACACGCCCACCCGAAAGGGTACGTGCGACGTGATGACCGCATCGCCGGCGAGCGTTACACGCAACCTGTCGGTTTCGGCAGCCCGGCATACAGGCAGGCCTGCTTTGCAGGGCCCCTTGGAAACAGCTCGTAAAGATACTTGCTGTTACCCTTTTCCTTGCCGAAACGCTTGCCCATCTGCTTGGTAAGAATCCGGATGGCCGGCGCGATCTCGTACATCTCGTAGTACTCCTGCAGAAACCCGACCACCTCCCAATGTGCCTCGGTGAGCCGGCAGCCGTCTGCAGCCGCTCGTGCCTCGGCCCACGCCACGCTCCAGTCGGCGCGACGACGCAGATAGCCCTCACGGTCAGTCTCCGGGCCATCGGCAACAGCCGGCATCGCCAACGATTCATCCGTTTCAATCGATGCTGGCATACCGTCCTCTTCGTTGTTCAAGATCCACCGCTTCGGTCACCGGGCCAGACGCAACAGCAGGTCGGCCATCTCGTCAGCGGTGCCGAGGTAGTCGGTGATGCGGATATCCGCCTCCGGATGTTCCACCTGCTTGATGGCCACCTGTTCGGGAATGTCTTCCACCACATGCGTGCCACGGGCGAGAAAGTACGGCAGCACGTTCACCACACTTGCTCCCCGATCGAGGCAGCGTTGGATGCCATCGGGGATGGAAGGCTCGGCAAGCTCCAGAAAGGCGTGCTCGACGATACCGAACTCATCACCGGCACGAGCCGTGATGCGAGCGGTCAGGCGTTCGATTTCTTCGTTGGATTCCGTACGGCGGCTGCCGTGTGCAACGAGTAACAGGGATTTCATGAGGCAATGAGTCGTCGGCTGAGCATCGTCGGCTTGTCGGAACCTGCCATCAGGTGAACGGTGGTCGTTCACTGGCCGGCACGAGATGGATGTTCCTACTGTACGCAACGTAGGGCCGATCGGCGCTCCGGCAAGCCTTCGTCGTCGTCAATAGCCGATCGAGCAACCATCCTTGCGCGGGTCTGAGCCGCCCGCCAGTACCCTGTTCTCCCAATCGATGGCAATCGCCTGGGAACCGCCGATGTGGTTCCCCGGTGCGGTGAGCGTATGACCACGAGTACTCAGCGCTTCGCGCAGCTCGGGACTGATGCCGGACTCCATATCCACCTCGCCGGTGAACGGGTCGACCATGAAGCGGGGCAGGTCCATCGCTTCCTGGATATCGCAGCCGTAGTCGTAGTATCGCGACAGGAACTGCAGATGCCCCATGGCCTGGTATTCTCCGCCCATCACACCGAAACACAGCTCGATCCGGTCATCGCGTGACGCCATGGCCGGAATGATCGTGTGCAGCGGCCGCTTGCCGGGGGCGATGCAGTTCGGGCTGGCCGAGTCGAGCACGAAGCCCTGGCCGCGGTTGGTCAGCGTGATACCGCTGTCGGTGGTGATCCCGCCACCGAACGGCCAGTACAGCGTATTGATGAAACTGCACACGTTGCGATCCCGGTCGACCACCGAAATGTAGACCGTGTCGCGGTGGGCTGACAGCGACACATCGGCAGGCGGCACGGTAGCCCGGTCCGGGTGGATCGATTCTCGCACTACGCGTGCATAGGCGGCATCGAGCAGTGTCGCCACTGGCACGTCGGCGTGATCGGGATCGCACAGGTACAGATCGCGTGCGCGATACGCCTGCCGACAGGCTTCTATCTCGGTGTGAATTCGGGCAAGGCTCAGCGGTCCGGCATTGCCGATCGTGGATTCATCCATGATGTTCAGCAGCAGCAGCGCGATCACACCCTGCCCGTTCGGCGGGCATTGCCAGATGCGACGGCCGCGGAACTCCTCACTGATCGGCGTCACGTACTCGCCGGCAGCCGTGGCGAAATCTTCATGCGTATGCAGGCCACCCAAAGAGCGCAGGGTGTCGACCATGTCGTCAGCGAGCGCGCCACGGTAGAAGGCATCGCGACCTTCGCGGGCGATGGCTTCCAGGGAATCCGCCAGCGGCGCGAGCGTGCGGATACTACCCACCGGTGGCGCTTCGCCATCGACGAGATACAGTGCCGCGGCGTTCGGAATATCACGTAGATGTTCGGCCTGGCCGGCGATGTCCGACTGCACGCGCGGCGACAGTGGATAGCCGTTGCGCGCCGCATCGATGGCGGGTGCCAGCAATTCGGCGAATGGCACACGGCCATGATCCGCATGCAGACGGGTCCATGCGTCGATGGCACCGGGTACGATCACCGAGTGCGCGGAGCCACGTTCGAGCGAGGTTACGCCCAGCGCCGCCAGTGCCTCGAGCGTTGCCCCCGCCGGCGCACGGCCGGAACCGTTGAACGCGAGCGGCGTCCCGGTACCTCCCGGTGCGTACATCGCGAAACAGTCACCCCCGATGCCGGTCGAGCCCGGTTCCACCACGCACTGCAGGGCACAGGCCGCAATCGCGGCATCCATCGCGCTGCCGCCGGCCTGCAACACCTCGATGGCCAGCTGAGTGGACAGCGGATGCGAGGTGCAGGCCATGCCCTCGCGGGAATAGACGGCGGAACGTCCGGGTAGATCGAATGCGCGCATGTGTAACGGGCTCCTCTAGACGTCTTTACCACGGCCGTCACGGCCGGCTTGTGCATCGACCCGCAAGGGCCCCACGGCATTCGCATGCCCGTCGAAGCCTTCGTAATGCGCGAAGCGCTCCGTTCTGGGTGCCAGGGCTGCATAGCCACTCGCGGTGACATGACCGACCGACGCTCGTTTCATGAAATCGTGTACGCCCAGCGGGGAATGCGTATGGGCGGCGCCAGAGGTGGGCAGCACACAGTTGATGCCCATCATGTAGTTCGCCAGCGTGCCGGCCGCGTGTTCGCCGAGCAGTATCTCGGACGCGTTGCGAATCGATGACAGATGCTCGTAAGGCGCCGCCGACAGAACCTGCAGATGCTCGGGTGCGTAATCGTTGATGAAATCGTAGGCCGCCTGCGCATCCGGTGCCAGCACGACGCCACCACGGGTGCCGCTGAGCACACTTGATGAATACCCTGCCAGCGTGTCGCTCATGTGGTCCCAGTAACCGGGAACCGCCGAGCGCACCCGCGCCGCAAGCTCTGCGCTCCAGGTGACGAGGAAGGCGCTGCTGTCGGTACCGTGCTCGGATTCGATGCACAGGTCGAGTGCGGCGATCAGCGGGTTGGCGCTCGGATCGGCGAGCAGGATGGTCTCGCTCGGGCCGGCGGGCAGACCCGGATCGATACGCCCGGCCAAAAGCCGCTTGGCGGCTACCAGCCAGGGGCTGCCGGGGCCGACGATCTTGCGGCATCGCGGTACGGTCGCGGTGCCGTAGGCGACCGCAGCGACTGCTTGCGCACCACCGACCTTGAACACCGACTCCACTCCGGACAGGCGCGCCGCGACCAGTGTGGCCGGATCTACCTGCCCATCCTGCCCTGGCGGGGTGATGATGATGGGCCGAGGCACACCAGCCACTACCGCCGGTATGGCCGTCATCAGCGTGACGACCGGGAATGAACCCTTGCCGCGCGGGGAATAGCAGGCCACCGAATCGATCGGCGTGACGCGCTCGCCGACCAGCACGCCGGGCCGAATCTCCTTCATCCACATCTCACCGGGCAGCTGCGCTTCGTGGAAGCACCGGATATTGTCGGCCGCGTATTCGAGCGTTTCGATCATCGCCGGTTCGAGCGCATCGAATGCCCGGTCGATGTCGGCGGGCGTGGCGGCGATCGCATCGGCATCGAGATCTGCCTTGTCGAACCGGCGGGCAAACCGTGCCAGGGCCTCGTCGCCTTCCAGTCGCACCGCTTCGATGATCGGCGCGACCCCTTCGAGGAAAGGTGCCAGATCGTCTTCGGCACGACTCAGCAACGCTCGCCGTTCATCGGCACTCAGACAGGTCAGATCGTGCAGGGCGACATCGGGATAGTCGCGATCAACGGGCGAAGTCATTGCGCTTGGGGGAGTCTTCAAAACAGTAAGGTAACAGTATAACCCCGCTTATCTGATAGGCCCGCGTGCGCGGGCCGAGGCCCGGGCAGCCTCGGCGGCCCCACCTGGGCGGCCCCACCTGCCGACGGCTCCGCCGATGGTTTCTGCCGTGCAGGCTCCTATTGTACAGTGGGGCCGAGATGCTCCTGCAATGAGGGGTGAAAATGCAGCAGGCCCTCGACGATGCCCGCACTGTAACACCCGTTCAAGACCCCACCGCCCGGCAGTGACAGATTGCCCGTGGCCAGGTACAGGCTGCGCTCGTTCCCCAATGCCGATGCATCGCGCACCGCCGCCTTGCGGACGCTTTCTTCCGCGTTGGCCACCAGCACCGCCGGTATGTGGCTGGACAGGGCATCCAGGTCGTTGCCGCTGTCGCCTGCGAACATCACTTGTGCATCGTCAAGCGTGAGCATGTCGCGCAGGAACTCGATGCCGTGACGTTTGGTAGCTGTCGCCGGCAACACGTCGAGAAGCCCACAGTTGGCTTCCGGGTCGTCGCTCATGATCAGCGCACTGTGAAAACCCGCGGCTTCGAGCTTCTCGGCAAGCTCGGCCTGCAGGGTCGGCTGGTCTTCGTCGCGCGCCAGGTAGTAGCTCTGCTTGCAGGCATGCTGACGATCGGCCTCCTGAGCGATGAGCCTGGCATCGTCACCGATGAGCGCGTGCACGTCGGTCGCGGCCCGACCTTGCCAGTCCTGGCTGATACGCGACCGCCATTCGTCGAACGGTACCCAGCGTTCGCCGTCGTGCCGATACACCGAGCTACCCACGTCGCCGACGATGAAGTCGGGTACCGGAACCTCAAATTCATCGATGGCGTCGAGCACTCGCTGCAGGTCGCGGCCGGTGACGTAGGCGAGCTTCAACCCGGCAGCGGCGATCAATGATCGCAGACAACCCAGGGCCTCGGGCGAGACCGCCTGCTCGCCGTTCGGCAACAGCGTGCGGTCCATGTCGGTACACAGCAGGCGAATCATTCGGAGGTTTCTTTCGCAGCCTCTTCGGCGATGGCTTCCGGCGTTTCAGCACCTGTTCCGTCCTCGTCGCCGTCTTTTTCCGGCGCCTCGCAGGCACCCAGGAAATCGTAGTAGTCCATGGCCTCGAGGATACCGGCGGCGTTGTTCGACTCGGCCACGAAGATGCGCTCGCCCTCGTGAATTTCCGACAGTTCGTCGAGCGCCGCGTTGGCGACGACGCCTGCCAGCGTATTGCCGCGCATCATGTCTATGTCGGCACCGGAGGCGCCGATGGCGAGCACCTTTTCCAGCGGCAGGTTGAACTGGCCGACCACGTACCGCAAGGCGAGCCCCTTCGATGCACGAATCGGAATCACGTTGAGATACTTGCCGTGTGAATAGAACACGTTTACCGCCTGATCTTCCTCGTAGAGCTTCGCGCGGATGTCGTCGATCGGCGGTGCCTCATCGGGATCGTACTGGTAGCTGACCTTGAATTCGCTCTGCTGATCGCGATCGCGCATTTCCAGGCCGGGTATCTCATCGAGCACCCGCCGAACCACCTGCGGTGTCCACTGGCGTTCGATGTAGCGCTTCCAGGAATTGTCCTCGTTCAGCTTGGGTGCGATGGTGATCGATGTGCCGGCGCTGGAGATCAAGACGTCCGGCTCGGGTATGTCGTGCTTGCGCAGCAGGCGCAGGGCGGAATCGAACCGCAGCCCCGTGCAGATGCCGAACAGGAACTTCGGGCGATTGTCGCGGATGACCTCGAGCAGCTTCGCCAGCGCTTCTTCATCGCCCAGCAGAGCCAGGTTCAGGTCGGTGAACAGGGCACGATCCGCATACAGGGTTTCACGCTCGGGCGACAGGGACGGCTGCGGTGCCTTCTCGGCCTTGGCGATGATCGGTTCGATCATTTCCAGGTAGCTGCTCACGTGAGCGTTCCAGGAATAGAATTCACGCACACCCTTGAGCCCCTCCACCGAGCGCTCCTGCCACCGCTCCCAATCGCCCAGCACCGACTCGATGGCATCGCGGATGGAGTCGGTTTCCAGCGGATCGATCAGGATGCCGTTCTTGCAGTTTTCCACGATGTCTATGGGGCCGCCATCCTCGGTGGCCACGATCGGCAGGCCACAGGCGGCCGCCTCGATGAGCGTCAGGCCGAAGGGCTCGGTGAGCGCCGGATTCACGAACACGCCGCCGCTGAGCGTGGCCAGGCGGTACAGCACCGGTACGTCGTCTGACGCATGGTGCTTGGGCACGGCAACCTTGCCATAGAGATCGTACCGGTCGATCAGCTGAAGGATCTCGGTGAGTACGTCGCGTGCGCCCTCTTCGAGCTCCGCAACATCGTCGCGATTACCCATTACCAGCACCAGATTTGCCTTCTGCTGCAGTGCCTCGCTGTTGCCGTAGGCGTGCACCAGTGCTGCGATGTTCTTGCGTGCATCGGCTCGCGACAGCGCCAGTATCATCGGCTTCTTCGGCTCCTTCAGGAAGCGCTGCACGGCCGCTGCGATCTCACTCTCCTGCTCCCCGCCCTGGGGCGGCACGAAGCGTTCGAGATTGGTACCCGGCGGAATGACGCTCATCGCCTCCTTGCGGTAGAAGTCGTACAGCTGGTACTGCTGCTCGATCTCCTGGTGCGTACTGGTGATGACGCGTACCGCCGTGGCCAGCGTGTTCTCTTCGGCCTCGATGCGGCGCGCCATGTTGTAGCGCTTCTCGATCTCGTTGCTCGACAGACCGGTGGACAACAGCCGCCGCCGTTTCACCCGCCCCAGCGAATGCCCGGTATGCACCAGAGGTATACCCAGCAGATGCGCCAGGCGCGTGCCCACGTATCCGCCGTCGGCGTAGTGGGTGTGGATCAGATCCGGACGGCTGTCTTCCTCGGCGTAGTGCTCGATGAGGTTGTCGGCCATGACATCCACGTGATCCCAGAGGCGCTCCTTGGGCAGATAGCCGTCCCCCCCGCATCGAATCCTCAAGATGCGCGCTTTGTCGCCGATAGGTTCTTCTTCCTGACCGTAACTCTCACGCAGGGCATCGGTGTCGATAAGCCGGGTGACCAGATCGACCTGGCGCACCTCGTCGGCACCGGCCAGTGCCCGGGCCAGTTCCACCACGTAGAGAACCTGACCGCCGGTATCCGCGTCGCGCCCCAGTTCGAGGTTTTGCCCACGGATCAGACCGTGGATGCTGAGCAGGCAGATGTGATAGCCGTTTGAGGACATGGAACCTTCTTCAGTGGCACGCCGCAAAGTGATTGCGTACGGAAGAATGTTAGTATCCACGCATCCCCCATCAGTGGCAAGGCAGCCCCGTTCGCGCGTAATTTATGGTCAGTTTCCGCACCTTCCCTGTCGATTTTTCATTTCGCTCCAAGAGCACATCATCGACGGCGGGGTCGACGGCCGAGGCGCCGGCTGGACCAACCGCCGGGCAACGCCCGAATCATCGATCGGGTCGAATGCAGGCACGGTCGACCACGTCGACAGCTACTATGCCGCCAGCGCCAATGGCAGCCCGGTACGCTCACCGCTCAACGACGCCATCGATGTGGATATTTGCGTGGTCGGAGCAGGCTTCAGCGGTCTTTCCACCGCTGTTCACCTGGCGGAACAAGGGCATTCCGTCGTCATGCTGGAGGCCGCTCGGGTGGGCTGGGGCGCCTCGGGCCGCAACGGTGGCCAGATCGTCAACGGCCTGAACGCCAGTCTCGATACCATCGAGAGCCGTTACGGCACCGACAAGGCCCGGTTCGTAGGCTCCATGGTGCAGGAGGGCGCGGGCATCATTCGCCGGCTGATCAGCGATTACAACATCGCCTGCGATCTGAAGCCTCGCAACCTCTACGTGGCCTTCAACGCCTCGCAGATGAAAGTGCTGGAAACCAAGCAGCGCCAGTGGCGCGAGCACGGCATGGACGACCACGAAATGCTCGATGCCGAGGCACTGCGGCGGCATGTGGATTCACGCCTGTACTGCGGCGGCATGCTCGACCATTCGGGTGGTCACCTGCATCCGCTGAACCTTGCATTGGGCGAGGCGGCGGCGCTCGAGAGCCTCGGTGGCATCGTGCATGAACAGTCGCCGGTCACCCACATCGAGAACATCGACGGCGAGCCCGTGGTCCATACCGCCGGGGGCACGGTGCGCCCGCGGCAGCTGGTGCTGTGCGGCAACGCCTACCTGGGCGGAGTGGTGCCGGAGCTCGAAATCCGCATCATGCCGGTATCGACACAGATGGTGGCCACCGAGCCGCTGAGCGAATCCATGGCCAGCGAATTGCTGCCGAGCGACAGCTGCGTGGAAGATGTGCGCTACATCCTCGACTACTACCGCCTCAGCGCCGACCGGCGGCTGCTGTTCGGTGGCGGCACGGTCTATGGGGGTACGGACCCACACGACGTGCGCGCCAAGTTGAGACCACATCTTGAAAAGGTGTTTCCGCAGTTGCGCGGGATTGCCATCGACCACGCCTGGAGCGGCAACTTCGCATTATCGTTCTCGCGGGTACCGCAACTGGGCCAGCTGGGCCGCAATACGTGGTTCGCCATGGGCTACAGTGGTCATGGCGTCACCGGCAGCCACCTGTTCGGCCGCATCCTGGCCGAGGCCATCGACGGCGAGCGCTCCCGCTTCGACACCTTCGCCGCCTTGCCCTGGTACCCCTTTCCAGGCGGGCAGCGCCTGCGCGCGCCCTATTCCACCGTGGGTTCGTGGTGGTACGCGATGCGCGATGCGGTGGGACTCTAGATGGTCCAACCACCAGTGGTCGCTTCCTTCAACGATGGTCAGGCAAAGGATGATCGGGCGGCTGACATCACGGCGCAGCCAACGGATGTGGGCGCAGGCGTCAGCGAGCCCCGTCGCAGCCTGGGCATCCTCATCTGCGGGCACATACCCGAAGGGCTGAAGAGCGGGCATGGCAACTACGGGCGCATGTTCGAACAGCTGCTCGGTGTCGATGCCTTCGACTACCGCTACTACGCGGTGGTCGATGGCGTGTACCCCACCGACCCGGCCGACGCCGATAGCTGGCTGATCACAGGCTCCCGCCATGGCGCCTACGAGGATCATGCCTGGATACCGCCGCTGGAGAATTTCATAAGGCGGACCTACAGCGCGGCCGTTCCGATGGTCGGCATCTGCTTCGGTCATCAGATCATCGCCCAGGCGTTGGGCGGCAAGGTCGTCAAGCACGACGCCGGCTGGTCGGTGGGCCTGGTAACCTACAAGCTCGATGAGCGATTCGGGATCACTCAGGCACCGCTGCTGGCGTACCACCAGGATCAGGTGCTGGAGCTGCCGGCCGATGCCACCCCGGTGGGTTCGTCATCGTTCTGCCGCTACGCCGCGCTCGCCTACGGCGATCGGGCGCTTACACTGCAGCCACACCCCGAGTTCGAAGACCCTTTCATGCGCGGGCTGCTCGAAACCCGCGGCATGGCCCTGCCGGGCAACCTGCAGCGCGATGCACTCGATGGTCTCGGCCAACCACTGGCCACCACGCATATCGGCGCGGCCCTGAGAGACTTCCTGTACGGGCAGGCACGAACCTCCACGAACCCTGCGCCGACCCGGCCGTGAGCGAAACCGACTGGACCGCTCGCCTGCCCGCTGCACTGCATCAGTGGCTGGACGGCCGTCGCGTGGACGACGTGGAGTGCATCGTGCCGGACATCGCCGGCATGTCGCGCGGCAAGGCGATGCCGGCGAAGAAGTTCGCACGCGAAGACCGCCTCTTTCTGCCCACCTCCATCTTCCAGCAGACCATCACCGGCGAGTATGCCGACCTGGAAGACATGCCGGATCAGTGGGTGGAATCGGATCTCGTGCTCACGCCGGATTTCGGAGCGGCCACTGCGGTTCCCTGGTCGGGCGACGTGACCCTGCAGGTGGTTCACGACGTGCACGACCAGAACGGCACGCCGGTGCCGGTGGCGCCGCGCAATGTGCTACGCAAGGTGGTGCAGCAATACGCTGAGTTCGGCTGGCGGCCCGTGATCGCACCGGAACTCGAGTTCTACCTGACAAAGCCGAACCCGGACCCGGATTACCCCATCGAGCCGCCGCTCGGCCGTAGTGGCCGTCAGGCCATGGCGCGCCAGGCTTACAGCATGACGGCCGTGGAAGAGTACGGGCCCGTGATCGACGACATCTACGACTACGCCGAAGCTCAGGGCTTCGAGATCGACACCATAATCCAGGAAGGGGGGGCGGGGCAGATCGAGATCAATCTGCAACACGGCGACCCGGTGAAGCTGGCCGACCAGGTCTTCTTCTACAAGCGCTCGATTCGCGAGGCGGCATTGAAGAACGGCTGCTTCGCCACGTTCATGGCCAAACCGATGGAAAATCAGCCCGGCAGCGCCATGCACATCCATCAGAGCGTGGTCTCGATCGATACCGGCCGCAACATCTTCAATACCGAGGACGACCAACCCAGCGATCTGTTCTACGGCTTTCTCGCGGGCCAGCAGGTGTACCTTCCGGCAGCCATGTGCATACTGGCACCCTATGTGAACAGCTACCGGCGCTTCGTACGCGACGATGCCGCGCCGATCAATCTCGAATGGGGTACCGACAACCGTACCACCGGCCTGCGCATCCCGGTATCGTCAGCACACAGTCGGCGTATCGAGAACCGAGTGGTGGGCATGGACTGCAATCCCTATCTGGCAATTGCCGCAAGCCTGGCTTGCGGCTTTCTGGGCATGCAATCGGATGCCCGCCCACGTGATGCGGTCAGGGGTGATGCCTACTCCCTGCCACATGCGCTCCCGCGCGGCCTGCACGACGCGCTCGACCTGTTCGCCCAGAGCACCCCCCTGCAGCAGATGTTGAGCGAAGAATTCTGTTCACTGTACCGGGCCATCAAGCTGGCCGAGAGCGAAGCCTTCCACCAGGTGATCAGCCCCTGGGAGCGCGAACACCTGTTGCTCAACGTCTGAGCGCTCCGGTGTCAAGCGTTTGTAGGAACGCCCCGTGGCTCGAGGCGCCCGCATGAAATTGCTCTACAGCAACGACCAGCCTGGAATCCATGCGCCCTCCTGGTACAGCGCGCACACGGAGATGCCGCGCTTCGAGCAACTCGACACACCGATCGACACCGAGACCTGCATCGTCGGCGGTGGCTACACGGGGCTGGCGGCAGCGCGCGAACTGGCCGCGGCCGGGCATTCGGTGGTGCTGCTCGAAGCCCATCGGGTTGGCTGGGGTGCATCCGGTCGCAACGGCGGGCAGCTGGGCACAGGCTTCAATCAGACTCAACAGACGCTCACGGCGCAGTTCGGCGACACGCGGGCGCGGCAATTGTGGGCGCTGGCGGAAGAAGGCAAGGCCATGGTGCACGAGATCGGTGCCCGCCCGGGGGTGGAGCTCCGCTATCAGCCCGGCGTCATCCATGCGCTGCACCGGCGCCGATTCGTCAAGCACGCACGCGCGGAGGCAGACTGGCTGGGCCAGCACTACGACTATCCGCACCTGGAGTGGCTGGATCGGCAACGCGTTCAGGCGCTGACCGGCAGTGATGGCTACCACGCAGGTGTACTCGATCGCGGCGCCGGGCACCTGAACGCATTGGCACTGGCAGGCGGCCTGGCCGACGCTGCCAGGGGATCCGGGGCGAGCATCTTCGAACGTAGCGAAGTATTGAGCATTCAGCAGGCAGCGAGGCCTGCCACCGGGGTGGCAGTGGAATTGACCACATCACTGGCACGGGTACGGGCCAAGCGAGTCATCGTCGCCTGCAACGGCTACCTGGACCGGCTGCTGCCGGCATTCGACGGCCTGATCATGCCGATCAACAATTTCATCGTCGTCACCCGGCCGCTCGAATCGCTCGCGCAGCAGCTGCTGCCGGGCAACCACGCGGTGGCCGATTCGCGCTTCGTAGTGAACTACTTCCGCCGACTGCCCGGCGAGCGATTGCTCTTTGGTGGTGGCGAAAGCTACGGCTACTGTTTTCCGGCTGACCTCGAACGTCGCGCATACCGGGCCATGCTTGAAGTATTTCCGAAACTCGAAGGGGTTCGCCTCGACCACTCATGGGGCGGCACGCTCGCCATAAGCCGAAGCCGGCTGCCAGTGGTACGTCGTCTGTCGGCCAGCATGATGGCAAGCGGCGGCTACTCCGGCCACGGTGTGGCGCTTGCACTGATTACCGGACGTGTGATGGCCGAGGCAGTGTTGGGCAACGAGGAGCGCCTGGGCTGGCTGTCGAGCATTCCGGCGCGGCCCTTTCCGGGTGGTGTGCGCGCCCGACCGCTCCTGCTGGCCGGAGCCATGACGGTCAGCTCCTGGCTGGACAGGGTATGAAAGCAATGGCTGAACAGAAAACCGGCGGGCGTTTCACGTCGTGACCGGGTGAATACCGCTTACAGGTCAGGTTTCGGATTCTTTAGATAAATGAATAGGTGGGCGTAGGCCGCTACCCGACTTTCCAGGTAGGAATACCCTTGGTCTGGCAGAACATCCAGATCGGGTCCGCGCATGTGATTTGTGTCACAAATCTCGCCTATAATTGTCCAAACGCGGTGAATCCTGGACCGGGTGTCGATGCGTACGTGTTCTTTGAGCAGGTGGGTGCGTATCTTTCCCCGAACACCATTTTCCGCAACAGGAGCTCTGGATAGTGATAGGCAAATCGGATCTGATCATTCTCGGCGTCGCCACCGTTGCTCTGACCATCGGCGTCGGTCGTTGGTACTCCAATACTCAGTCGGTCAGTGCCGTGACCATTCCGGCCAGCGCCCGCTCATCGATAGAAGCCGACCGTGACGCGAGGGATGGCAGAAACAAGTACACCGGTTTCGTCCACGTCGTGGGAGAAAGGGATCGGGCCGGTCGCCAGCCTGCCGCCACTACCGACGCTCGCGAGAAAGTCGCTTCGTACAAGGCTCCCGACAAGGTCGCCGAGCAATCGGGCGCAACGACGAACGCATCCGCCAAACAGGTAGCCCCGAAGCGGGACGCACCTCGTTACGGCGTGTACACGGTGAAATCCGGCGACTATCTCCAGTTGATCGCAAACCGTTACGACACGAGCGTCAGTGAATTGCAGGCACTCAACCAACTCTCGGGCACCGTGATTCGTGTCGGTCAGGAACTGCGATACCCCCAGGGCGACGGCTGATCCGACGTTGACTAACTTCGAGACCATTTTCGACGACAAGTGTGTCGTCATCACCGGCGCCGGTGATGGCATCGGCAAGGCTGCGTTGCTGGCGTTTCACGCCGCGGGCGCCAGGATCATCGCGCATCCGGGGCGGAACGAACGCCATCTGCAGACGCTGCCCGACGACATCGACGCGCTGCCGGGAGACTTCACCCGCCCTGCAGAGCAGCAGCGCTTCGTCGAGTTCGTTCAGGATCACACCACTTGTGTGGACGTGCTCGTCAACAACGCCGGTACCATGTTCGGGCGATTTCCCGCCGATGAGCTGACCGATGAAGAGTACGCGTCGGTGGTGGAACTGAATCAAGGTGCGGTGGTGCGCATTACGCGGGGGCTGATTCCGTCGCTTCGCCAGTCGGCTTCCGGTGCGATCATCAACACGGTTTCCATCTCCGCGTCAACCGGTGGCAGCCCGGGCTCCTCGATCTATTCGGCCAGCAAGGCGTTCGTCTCTACCTACACCCGGGCGTTGGCACGTGAGCTGGCACCTGCCGGCATTCGCGCCAACGCAATCTCACCGGGTGTCATCGACACCGAATTTCACCGGCGCTATTCCAGCCCCGAAAAACTCGAGAAGACCCGCCGGCAGATACCACTGGGACGGCTGGGCACGCCTGCCGACTGCGCTCCGACGTTCCTGTTTCTCGCTGCCAACGAGCTGTCCGGGTACATCACCGGGCAGGTGATCGAGATCAACGGCGGGCAGCGCTGAGTTCCTGAGCGCACGTCATGACGGTGCAGCCCTGCTGCGGCAGTGAGCTCGACGTGTCATCCGTGCTGGCTCGGTGACCACTCGAATTTCTGCCCGTTGCACAGGCGGCTGTCGTCCGCCGCCAGGAATAGCACCAGATCGACTACCTCTGCCGATGTCGTCTGGACGGTATTGATACGCACGCCATTGGCGGCACACTCGCTCCTGAAGGCACGGGTAAGGCCGTGGATGGCACCGTTAGCCGCCGCGTGGTCGTGCAGTTGCTCATCAGGTTTGGCTTTCGAAGCGCTGGATGCAACGTTGATGATCGACCCCTGCCGTCGCTGCAGCATGCCGGGCAGCAGTTTCTGAATGCTGAAGAAGGCCGCGTCCAGATTCACGGCCAGTGCCGAGCGCCATTGCAGCTCTGTGGTACTACGCCAGTCGTGAGACCGGTCGCGAGCTTCATCCCCGGTAACATTATTGACCAACACATCGATGGTACCGAAGGTTTCTTCGATGTTTTCCAGGCAGCGCTGCAGTTGCGGCACATCGGTGACGTCAAGCACATCGAATCGTACGTTCATGCCGGCCCGCGTGAGGTGCTCCGCCAAGGCCGTACCTGCTTCGCGTTGCAGGTCGACGTAGGCGACGCGGGCGCCCTGAGCACCGAAGCGGACGACAAGACCGGCGCCGATCCCACTGGCACCCCCGGTAACGAGTACACCGCGACCTTTCAAACTGGGGTAGACAGCGGACATCACGACGCTCGCAATTTTGACGGAAGACTACGGCTTCCTGCTCTTAGCCTCCTGAATTCATTGACAGTCGCCAATGGGTCGTCGCGGAGCCACCACGACACTCCTTCACTCGTCGGGTCGACGACTGGTCCGGTAGCGCATTCCGCAGCGGCACGGTCGCGAACGATGGTAGCGTACCCGAGACCGATGTGGATCTCTCTGCAGACGGTGCTGCGCCAACGGTTCCGATCACCCCTGCTCTGTCGCGTAAAAGTTTCCTGATTGTCAAATTGTCAATAAGTCATCCGCGGACAGCACGCCGTACGGCAGAGCTACGCCTGATAAACTGATAAGCCAAGGGCGGCCGAGCAGCCGTCGATACGCCTTGAGCGCACACAGGTAACCGGAAACAACATACACGATGAAGATTCGCACCCGACTGCTACTGCTGCTACCACTGTTGTTGATGATTGGCTGCAGCAGCTCGGATGATGACAGCGACTCCTCCGGTCTGATGCTGGATGACGGCACCGATTCCCAGACCAGTGGGGCAGAGGGCTCCGAGGTGCCCAATGACCTCGACGTACCCGCGGACGACACCGAAGCGACTGTCGGCAATGGCCTCGAAGGCGGCCTGCTGCAAGAGACGCCGGAACCCGTCCGGTCGAACACGTCGGCCATCGCCGGTTTCTGGGACTTCTCCCTTGAAGATGGCAGCGATGTCGTGTACCAGGAAATTACGAACGAAGGGCGTATCGTTTCCTACGACTACGACCAGGATCCTGCAGGCGAAGGGCAGAACTGCTACTACATTCAAGAGGACTCGATCACGGCGCTCGGCGATGATCAGTATGAATTCGGAGATACCCAGATCACGCTTCAGACGGGCAACGGAAGCCTGTTTGCCTCCGGTTCGGAAGGCGAAGGCGAGGTCATCGTGATTCCGCCCGTGGTAGGCATCGATCCGATTGACCTCAACCCGTGCGAAGGAACGATCTTCTGACAGGCTCCGGCTGTGCTGTGCTAGGCTGAAAGCTCTTGACGGGGTGCCAGGAGCGAGTGGTTCGTTCCGGCTGAGATGTCGCCGGGCACGGTTGCCGGTGCGATCCCGCTGAACCTGATGCGGGTAATGCCGACGAAGGGATCAAGCTGCGGGGGTGCAAGATCCCTCCATCGGTTTGCTCCGCCACTCGCCGGCTCATCCGCGAACTTCGTGGATGAGCAGAGCGGCGATGAGCGATCGAGTGACCCCTCCCACCCCCATCGCGCTGACCATTGCGGGCTCCGACAGCGGGGGCGGCGCAGGCATTCAGGCAGATCTGAAGGCGTTCAGCGCACTGGGCGTGTACGGTGCATCGGCAATCACCGCACTGACAGCGCAGAACACCCGCGAGGTTGCCGCCATTCACGACGTGCCGGCAAAGTTCGTCAGCGAGCAGCTGCGCTGCGTGTTGGGCGACCTGAATGTCAACGCGATCAAGATCGGCATGCTCTCCACGGTACCCGTCATCGAGGCGGTCCGCGATGTACTGGAGGAGTGGCCGGATGTGCCGGTGGTGCTCGACCCGGTCATGGTCGCGAAGAGTGGTGATCGCCTGCTGCAACCCGAAGCCCTGGATGCCCTGTTCGGCATGCTGTGCCCGCTGGCGCACCTGATCACACCCAACGTGCCGGAAGCGGCGTTGCTCACCGGCATGCCCGAGGTGGTCGATGAAGCCGGGCTGGTGGCGCAGGCTCGTGCCCTGAGCCTCGTGAACAGGGGGGCGGTATTGCTCAAGGGAGGGCATCTGGCCGGCGCGCAGAGTACCGATGTATTGCTCGATGCCGACGGCGAACTCCACCACTTCCGATGGCCGCGTGTCGACACGCGAAATACACACGGTACCGGGTGCACTCTCTCGGCGGCGATTGCCGCAGGCATCGCCAGGGGTTTGCCGCTGGTGCAGGCGGTTACCGAGGCCGAACGGTACGTGCACGATGCGATCACGACGGCCGATCGATTGAGCATCGGCACCGGGCACGGTCCGGTCAATCATTTCCATGCGTCGTGGCCTGTCGTGGACGGCCTGGGCGGGTAGATCCTTGCCACTACCCGCGGTGCCCCACATTCACGTTCGATCCGTATCCCTGCAGCTCGGTGCGCACCGGGTATTCGATGATCTGTCTCTGCAGGTGGAAGGCGGCCACTGGCATGGCATCCTTGGCCGAAGTGGCGTCGGCAAATCGAGCCTGATGCGTCTGCTCAGCGGTCTGCAAACGCCCGATCGGGGCACGATCACCACCGGCCAGGGCGGCTCTCTGGCCCGTCAGGTCGCCTACATGTCGCAAGACGACGGGCTTCTGCCCTGGGCAACGGTGCTCGACAATGTGCAACTCGGGCCTCGGCTGCGCCGGCAATGCAACCCGGCCACTCGAGAGCGGGCTCAGGCGCTACTCGATGTAGTCGGCCTCTCGCAGTGGCAGGCGGCCCTGCCCGCCAGCCTGTCGGGTGGCATGCGTCAGCGCGTGGCGCTGGCCCGCACGCTGCTGGAGAACCGCCCCGTAGTGCTGATGGACGAACCCTTCTCGCGGCTCGATGCCATCACCCGCAGCGAGTTGCAGTCGATGGCGCTGCGGCTACTCGCGCAACACACCGTCATCCTCGTGACACACGATCCCGTTGAAGCGCTGCAGTTGTGCAACAGGGTCACCGTTCTGCAGTCGGGCGATCCGGCACGGCTCGCCAGCTTCGCACTGGAATCGCCGACGCCACGAGCCGGTGACAGCCCGTTCGTGATGGCACGCCTGCCCGAGCTGTGGGCGGCGTTGCAGGACAACGCGGCACCGGTGAACAGGCACACGGGCCGATGCGCATGATCACCCCCCTGTTCGCCGCTGCCGGCATCCTGGCCGCCTGGCACCTGATAGTGATGATCACCGGCGTACCGGCATTCATCTTTCCCGCACCGCTCGATGTTTTCACTGCGCTGATCGAGCACCGTGCTTCGCTGCTGCACCATACCGGCATCACCGGGCTGGAGATCATCGCAGGGCTTGCCATCGGCAGTGTGCTCGGCGTGGTCAGCGCCATACTGCTCAGCACATTTCGGCAAGCCCGGCACTGGGCATTGCCGCTGATGGTGGTCAGCCAATCGTTACCGGTATTCGCGCTGGCGCCCTTGCTGACCCTCTGGTTCGGCTATGGCATGGCCTCGAAGATCGTCATGGCCACGCTGATCATCTACTTTCCGGTCGTTGCCGCGACCTTCGACGGCCTGCGGCATACGCCCGGGGCCATGCTTGACCTGGCCCGGTCGATGAACGCGCCGCGTTGGTCCATCCTCTATCACATCCGCCTGCCCGCAGCCCTGCCCTCCATGGCTTCGGGCATTCGTGTCGCCACCTCAGTCGCACCGATCGGCGCGGTGATCGGCGAGTGGGTGGGCTCCAGCCAGGGACTGGGCTACCTGATGCTGAACGCCAATGGCCGCATGCAGACCGATCTGATGTTCGCCGCCCTGTTCTGCCTGTGCGTGCTGGCGCTCGCACTGTATGTCGGTGTCAACCGATTGCTCGACCACTGCCTGTACTGGCAAGCCGACTCCACCACGTCAACCGATAACCCGTCGCTACCCACATGAGCTTTCGTTTCAGAACCTTCAGCCCTGCGCCTTCGTGCCGGCCGCCGCATGAGTTGCCGCGTCTACCGTCTCATGAGCCACTGCAGGAGCCATCGCGCGAGGAGTCGCGCGAGCCGGTCCAGACGCTATCGTGCGCGACACTCGAAGGTGCCACACGGCTGTCGATCACGAAGGGCCAGTGGTCGATGGCAGCCTCCGTCATGCTGTGGGTGCTGGCCGTCGCGCCACTTCCGGCCCGTGGTGCCGACCAGCTGACCGTGCTGCTGGACTGGTTCACCAACCCCGATCATGCACAACTGGTGCTGGCACAGGAGCTCGGCTACTTCGAGGACGCGGAGCTCGATGTGGAGATGATCGAGCCGGCCGACCCGAGCCTACCGCCGAAGATGGTAGCCGCGGGCAAGGCGGATATCGCGATTACCTATCAACCGCAGCTGCATTTGCAGGTGGCAGAAGGGCTGCCCTTGTCGCGCATAGCCACGCTGGTGGCAACGCCGCTGAACTCCCTGGTCGTGCTGCAGGACGGGCCGATCAAGTCGATCGCGGACCTGAAAGGTGCCAAGGTCGGTTTCTCGGTCGGTGGCTTCGAGGACGCGTTGCTCGGCACGATGCTGAAAACCCACGAGCTGAGTCTCGATGATATCGAACTGGTCAATGTGAACTTTTCGCTATCACCCTCGCTGATCACCGGCCAGGTCGATGCCGTGATCGGTGCATACCGGAACTTCGAGCTCAACCAGATGGACCTGGAAGGCAAGCCTGGCACCGCATTCTATCCCGAGGAGGAGGGTGTGCCGTTGTACGATGAGCTGATCGCGGTCACCAGGAACGATGCGCGTGACAGGCCGGCCATCGGCCGTTTCGTGCGTGCCATCGAGCGGGCGACCACCTGGATCGTCAACCACCCGGACGAGGCTTGGGAGCGTTTCCGCGACAGTGATGCGGCGAAACTGGACAACGAACTCAACGAACTGGCCTGGGTCGATACCCTGCCACGCTTCGCCCTGCGCCCGGCCGCCCTCGACCGGCGGCGTTACGAAGGCTTCGGCAACTTCATGAAGGAGCAAGGCCTGATCGAGGAGACGACAAAGCTCGACGACTACGCGATAGAAGTGAAATGAGCACCTTGTTCGATACGCTGCTGGCACGTAACGAAGCCGACTGGCAACGCTATGTACAGCACGATTTCGTGCGGCAGCTGGGCGCCGGCACGCTGCCGCTCGCCTGTTTCGAGCACTACCTGAAGCAGGACTACATCTTCCTGTTTCACTTTGCACGAGCCTTCGGCCTGGCGGCCTTCAAGAGCACCGGCCTCGACGAACTCCGGCATGCGATGCACTCCCTGCACGGCATCGTCGACGTGGAGCTCGGGCTGCATGTGAACTACTGCGCGGAGCGCGGAATCACCGAAGAGGAGCTGCGGAAAACGGTGGAGGCCACCCCGAACATGGCCTACACCCGGTTCGTGCTGGAACGTGGCCTGGCAGGTGATCTGCTCGAGCTGAACGTGGCCCTCGCACCCTGCATCATCGGCTATGCTCATGTCGCTCGCTGGCTGCAACAGCAGCCGTTCCTGAAGCAACAGGGCAACCCGTATCTTGACTGGATCGAGATGTACGCCAGTACCGAGTATCGCGATGTGGCCGCCGCGCACCTGGCTGCAGTGAACCGCACGGCGGTGGAATCGCTGCCTGCGCAGCGCGTCGATCAGCTGGCAGGCACGTTCGGCTCGGCCACGCGCCTCGAGATCGATTTCTGGCAAATGGGGCTCGTGCCTCGAAACCCATGAGCGTCAGCCAACCCCATGTCGAGATCGTCGGTGCGGGCGTCACGGGCCTGTGCTGCGCGTTGCTGTTTGCCGAGCGTGGTTGTCGTGTCACGCTCACGGCAGCGAGCGACGGGCCGGACGCGACATGCTGCTCCTGGTGGGCCGGTGGCATGCTCGCACCCTGGTGCGAGCGGGAGAGTACCGATGCCCTGATCGCGGAACTCGGGGTTGAAAGCCAGGCATTCTGGAAGCGCACCACAGACTGCGTGACCTCCCGAGGCTCTCTGGTGGTCGCGAACACCCGCGACCTGCCAGACCTGAAACAGTTCGCCAATCGTACCGAACACTGCGAACGTGTGGAACGCGACGCCATCGGCGGGCTGGAGCCCGAACTGGCCGGGCGTTTCTCACACGGCTTGTATTTCGAGAGCGAATGCCATCTCGATCCACGGCGGGCCTTGACGGCCCTGGTGGAGAGCTTGCAGGCGATGCCCGATGTGGAGCTGCGATTCGGCCGGGCACTGCCGGCACAGGCCCTGAATGCGGAACCCGAAGGCGACTGGCGCATCGACTGCCGGGGCCTGGCGGCCCGTGACAGGCTCCCGGACCTGCGTGGCGTGAAAGGTGAAATGCTGCTGCTACGCCAGCCGGAGCTGAACCTGACCCGACCGGTGCGGCTGCTGCACCCTCGCTACCCGCTGTATGTCGTGCCACGGGAGAACCATGTGTACATGGTCGGTGCCACGATGCTCGAAACGGATGATCGCAACGAGGCCAGTGCACGTTCGGTCATGGAGCTGCTGTCGGCCGCCTATGCGCTGCACCCGGCCTTCGGCGAGGCTTCGGTACTGGAGATCGGTACCGATGCGCGGCCGGCGTTCGTCGACAATTTGCCACGTGTACGTCGGCACGGCCGTACCGTGTTCGTCAACGGCCTGTTCAGGCACGGTTTCCTGTGCAGCCCGGCGGTGAGTCAAAGTGCCGTGACCCTCGTGCTCGACGGTCGAACCGATGCACGGGTCGTCGACGAGAATCAACCCGGACCGGCAAGCCCGTGATCCTCCAGATCCATCTTTGCGAGCCGAGGATGCCTGTCTGCCTTCGTAGAAGATACAAGCAATGAACATCATGATCAACGGCGAGCCGTGCGAGACGGATTGCGACAACCTCGAAGACCTTCTCAGCTCCCTCGACCATGCGGCCGACAGCGTTGCCACGGCCGTCAATCAACAGTTCGTGCCGATCGGCGCCCGCTGCGCGCAGACGCTCGAGCCGCTCGACGAGGTCGAGATCATTGCCCCTATGTCAGGCGGCTGATCGCGATGGATGATCTTTCACTTTACGGCGTGACCGTCCGTTCGCGGCTGCTGCTGGGAACAGCCCTCTATCCTTCACCGCAGATCATGCTGGATGCCATCACGGCGTCCGAGGCCGATATCGTGACCGTGTCGCTGCGTCGCGAGAGCAGCGCGGAGAAATCGGGACAGGCCTTCTGGTCCTTGCTCAAAGGTCTCGATGTGCGGGTGCTACCCAACACGGCCGGCTGCCGAAGCGTCAAGGAGGCCGTCAGTACCGCGTGCATGGCGCGCGAGCTGTTCGACACCCCCTGGATCAAGCTGGAAGTGATCGGGGAGGACGACACCTTGCAGCCCGATGTATTCGGCCTGGTAGAGGCCGCGAGGGTGCTGTGCGCCGACGGGTTCAAGGTATTTCCGTACACCACCGACGACCTGAGCGTGGCTGCTCAGCTGCTGGATGCCGGCTGTGAGGTGCTGATGCCCTGGGGTGCTCCGATCGGCAGCGGCCGTGGCTTGAACGATCCGTACGCACTGCGCACCCTGCGGGCGCACTTCCCCAGCGTGCCACTGATCGTGGATGCCGGGATCGGATTGCCGTCGCATGCCTGCGAGGCCATGCAGATGGGATACGACGCGATCCTACTGAACACGGCCGTGGCGCGCGCCGGCAATCCGGTGCAGATGGCGCAGGCATTCGCGATGTCGGTGAACGCCGGAGCTCTCGCACAGGGTGCCAGCCCCATCGAAGCGCGCGACATGGCGGCGCCATCCACACCCGTGCTGGGCACGCCTTTCTGGAATTCCTGACCTATGGCCCGACCCGTCCAAGCCGACCTGCTCGCACCCTTCTACCTCATCATCGATTCTCTCGACAACCTCGATGAGTTCCTGCAGGCAGGCGTACGCTGCGTGCAATTGCGTATCAAGCACATGCCCGAGGCGCAATTGCGTCGGTGCCTGCGCGAGGCGCAGCGATCGTGCGATACGCATGGCTGCGCGCTGATCATCAACGATCACTGGGCACTGGCGATAGAGGAAAACTGCAGGGCCGTACATCTCGGTCAGGAGGATCTCGATACCGCCGATATCGATGTCATTCGGCAGGCCGGCCTGCGCTTCGGCATCAGCACGCACGATCGCACCGAGCTCGACCGGGCGCTCTCGTATTCGCCGGACTACATCGCGCTCGGGCCGATCTACCAGACGCTGCTGAAGAAGATGCCGTGGCGCCCGCAGGGGCTCGATAAACTACGGCGATGGCGAACCCGCATCGGCGAGGTGCCACTGGTGGCGATCGGCGGGCTGACGCCGGAGCGGGCTGCCGGAGTGTTCGCACACGGTGCCGACAGCGCCTGCGTGGTTACCGATGTGCTACAGCATCCGGCCCCTGTGGAACGCGTCACGCAGTGGCTCCAGGCTACCGGACGAGGCCGTGAAGCTACAGTGCGAGATCAGGAGCCACCCGATCAACGGTAGCTCTTCAGCATGTTTTCGAAAGCGCCCAGCTCATGGTCACGTCGATAGGCAGCATGATCCCGAGCCAGGCGTTCCGCCGCTTCTGCGGCGAAACACAACACATCATCGATGAACAACTCCACCGGCTGCATCGCTTCCAGGATGGCGGGTTCGATGTCGTAGTCGAGTTGCCCGGCGTCATCGGAGCGCGCATGGGCCTTGGCCAGTACCGTGCCGCAGGCATGTGCATACTGCTTCCAGTGTTTCATCTTGAGGTCTTCCAGGTCGATCTCGTCGCGAAACGGGGCGCGTTCGCGTGTCATGAAGCTCATGCCATCCAGCTGCACGTCACCGTAGAAGACATCACCCTGCGCCAGGTGCACCGATTGACCGTGGGCGATGCGCTCACCCGCCTCGCCAGCGTTGAACTGATGGCTGGGCATCAAGCCGTGCAAGGCTGAACGACGCGCCCGTTTGAACTCGATGATCAGGTCGTCACTGGCGTCCTTGAGCGGCCCTTCGAGCAGTACATAATATCGGGGCAGGCCCAGTGACGCGGTGCCCTGACCGTGACGAATGGTGACGTCCTTGACGACCAGGTCGCCGGCACGGTCCCCCTTGTCGATCGAATTGCGCTCCGCCAACTGATCGATCAGTTCCTGAAACTCGTCACGACGACCCGAGATCGGCGTGAACTCCTCGTTGGCACGAAAGCCCTGCCCGGTCTCGTCGAGGTAGCGTTTCCAGAGCCACGACTTGCGGCTCTTGCTGGAATCCTTGAGTAACTTGCGGATGATCCGGGGGCTGTTGCCGTGACGAAATTCCTGCTTCGATTCGGTTTCGCTACGTGCGTAGAAATCGATGCCTTCTGCGTAGCCCTTGACGAACTGCCGGGCAATCTTGCGTTGCTTGCCCGTACCGTGGCCACCCTTCTCCTGTGCGGCCACCATGAAACCGGTAGCGCCCCGCTTCAGATCCCAGGTGAAGGGTGCGTACGCAACATCGTCGAAATCATCGTTCGCGAAGATGGGTACGTTGTTGGCATTCGGAGTTACACCGAAATTCTCGGGATGGACATCACCGAGAGCCAGCACGGTGGGCATGCGCCCGTCTTCACCCGCCATGTCACGATGGAAAAGCAGGTTGGTACCCCGAAAGAATGAAAAGAGTGACCCCGCGAGCTTGTCGAACTTGGCCTTGGCTCCCTCGGCCTTCTCGTCGATGCGGGTGGCATGGTCCTCGAGAATGGTATTGCGAACATGTAGCCGCCTCTGGTAGCCGGTGTACTGAATCGGTCGCATCACACAGGCCGAGCGAGACATGTCGAGTGCCAGGTCGGTGTACATATCGACCATGCCGCTCATCTCCCTGCCGACGGCCGTCTCCACCGGGCCGCCTCTGGCTTTCGCACCCGATGCCGACTTCTCGCGACTCGTGGCACGGCGCCGGTGCCGGAGCGCTTTGCCTGCTTCTTGCGACTCGTGGCACGTGCACCGGTACCGGAGCGCTTTGCCTGCTTCTTGCGACTCGTGGCACGTGCGCCGATACCGGAGCGCTTCCGACTTGCGCTCTCCCGGCCGTTCGAGGTTTTCTTGTTGTTCATCAGCGTTCCCGTATACCTGTTCAGCCAGCGTACCGCATGTGCGGTGCGCACCTAATCATCCGGTGGCGATCAGGTAGCGAACCACCAGCACGATGCCGCCGACCAGCACCAGAGTACCGATAATTCCGCCGATGATGAAATGCACCGGGTTTCCCTGCTGGAAATCACGCTCCTTGTTGGCCTTCGACTGCACACCGATACCGGCGGCCAGCACACTTTGCACGACAGACCAGAAGCCAGTACCGGATGGTTTGCTCATGTTTCGCTCGGAGTCAGGGAGGTGAGGTGGGGTGCGCACCACGCTGCCACGCACAGCGTTGCCGAAAGGGTGACGGTCACGTACAGCCAGTAGTCACCGAACGGCAAGAGCCAGCCCAGTGCCAGGGTGATCAGGATACCGAATCCCACCTGCAGGCTGCCGGCCACACCCGAGGCCGATGCGGCCAGATCGTGCCGAACGCTCATCGCACCGGACGTCATGCTCGGAATCGCCATGCCGTTGCAGAAGGCGGCGAGTTGCATCGGCAGGAACAGGCCCAGCGGATGATGCCAGCCGGACAATGCCCAGTAGAGCATGACCGCAAGCCCCCCGGGCACTACGGCGAGCCGGATCATGCGATCGACACCGACGCGTTCGGTGAAGCGCCCGGCCACCAGATTGCCACTGAGGTAGCCGATGGCCACGAGGGCAAACCAGGCACCGTAGACCGAGGCGCTGTAGCCCCGGCTTTCCATGACCACATAGGGCGCGCCGGCAAGAAAACTGTAATACATGCCGACCGAACCGGTCAGCATGCCGGCGTACGACAGGAAGGCAGGCTCTCGCAGCAGTACCCGGGCCGCCGACATCAGAGACACTCGAACTGCCTCATCGGACGTTGCAGCCCGGGTTTCGGGCTGAAAGCGCAGGCTCAACAGCACGAACATCGCCCCACCGAAACCGAGCCCGGCATACATCCAGCGCCAGCTCGCCTGGTCGGTGGCCCAACCGCCCAGGGCTGGCCCGAACAGGGGCGCCACCATCATGGCGGTGGTCATGTAGCCGATGACGCTGGCCGCCCGATCGCGTTCATACAGATCGCGCACGATGGTACGCGGCAGAAATACACAGGCGGCCCCGCCGAACCCCTGGATGAAGCGAGCCGCCAGCAGCGATTCGATGGACGGTGCCAGAGCACACAGGAAACCCCCGAGACTGAAGATCGCCAGGCTCAGGATCATGACCGGACGGCGCCCGTACCGATCGGCCGCCGGCCCGAGAATCAGTTGGGCCACGAAGTTGGCTAGCAGGAACACCGTCAGCACCAGCTGCGCCATGCCGTAACGCGTGTGCAGATCTTCCATGATGGCAGTGGTCGCCGGCAGCACACCGTTCAGGGCGATCGGCCCGAGCCCCGAGATTCCGATCAGCAGGAACAGCAGCGAGCGCGTGATGCCAGCCGGCGTTTCACCGCGGCCCGTCGTCAATTTACCCATGGATGCCCGTGGGCCAGTAGATGACAGCCTCGGTGTTCAGATTTGATCCAGCGTACTGATTCATGCTCTCCGTTCATTCAGAAGCTGACCGCATGCAGCAAGGCACCGGCCCGAAGGGTGCGGGGCCACGGGGCCGAAAGCGGCTTCGACCGTTCGCCCATGAGCCACCGGCAACCCCGGCCATCTGCCCTGTCGGACCTGCATGAGAGCATGAACGTCGTGAGCGATCGGTGAAGCCCAGCCGTCCATGGTACTCCGCTAAACTACGGGATTCATCCCGTGGTCCGTCGACCTCATCGGCCAGGATTCCGGCCGATGAGGTCGATGACCACCGCCGGTGCAGCCACCTGACTCGAGAACCGTGAAATCATGAGTGGGATGCACCGCCATTCAAACTGCGAACCGACGCGAACACCATGCACATACTCCTGATCGGCAGCGGCGGCCGTGAACACGCCCTTGCCTGGAAGCTGGCTCAGTCATCGGGGGTCACCCGGGTCAGCGTGGCACCGGGCAACGTGGGCATGGCCGGCGAGAGCCGGGTCGACTGCGTCGATATTGCGGTGAACGATCAGGCCGCATTGCTCGCCTACGCAATCGAGTATTCGGTCGCGTTCACTGTGGTCGGCCCCGAAGTACCGCTGGTCGCCGGCATCGTCGATACCTTTCGCGGTGCTGACCAGCGTATCTTCGGACCGACAGCGGCCGCGGCACGGCTGGAGGGAAGCAAGGACTTCGCCAAGCGCTTCATGCAACGCCACGGCATTCCAACCGCGCACTTCGAGACCTTCAGCGATGTCGATGAGGCCATCGCCCACGTCGAATCCAGATCCGTGCCGATCGTCATCAAGGCGGACGGGCTGGCCGCCGGCAAGGGGGTGGTCGTGGCACACACACGCGACGAGGCGCGTGCGGCCCTGCGCTCCATGCTCGACGACAATCGCTTCGGTGATGCCGGCGCCAGGGTCGTGATCGAGGAATTCCTCCGTGGTGAGGAAGCCAGCTTCATCGCATTGGTCGATGGCGTCACCAGCCTGCCCCTGGCCAGTAGCCAGGATCACAAGCCCCGCAACGATGGCGACACCGGCCCGAATACCGGCGGCATGGGTGCCTACTCACCCGCGCCGGTGGTCGATTCCGCGGTCCATTCGCAGGTGGTTCGGCAAATTCTCGAACCGATGGTCCAGGCACTTGCTGCCGAGGGAACACCGTTCACGGGTTTTCTGTACATCGGCCTGATGATCGACGCGCACAAGCAGGCCCGGGTAGTGGAATTCAACGTGCGCCTGGGTGATCCGGAAACCCAGCCTCTGATGATGCGACTGGAAAGTGATCTTGCCGAATTGCTCGAGGACGCCATCGATGGCAGGCTCGCCGGCCGGTCAGCCGCCGGCGGGGTCGCCTGGTCGAAGAGGGTAGCGCTGGGAGTGGTGCTTGCCGCCGGCGAATACCCTGACGGTGGCAGCCGGGGTGAAACCATTCACGGCATTGCCGATGCCGAATCGACAGGCTGCAAGGTATTTCATGCCGGTACCCGACGCGGCGCGGATGGTGCTCTGGAAACCAACGGTGGGCGCGTGCTGTGCGTCACGGCACTGGGTGACGATGTGGCCGCCGCGAAGGCAACCGCCGACCGAGGGGCCGCGGCCATCACCTGGCCGGGCGTACACCGCCGACGTGATATCGGCGGGCGGGCACTGCGCGTTGCTCCCGCCTGATCGCGAAGGCTGAACACGCCATCGTCAGGTCGGAAGACCTCGGTGACTGAATTGCCGGGTGCTGAGAACGCCTGCCACGATGCGAGGAGCGCGGCATGATCCGACGGACATCAACGCTTCATCGAATCGAAGAAATCGTTATTGGTCTTGGTCTGCTGCAACCGGCCCAGCAGAAACTCGACGGCTTCTATTTCGTCCATTGAATGGATGAACTTGCGCAGTATCCAGACTTTCTGCAGCTCTTCCTGACCCATCAGCAATTCCTCGCGGCGCGTGCCGGAACGATTGATGTTGATGGCGGGAAACACACGCTTTTCGGCAATGCGCCGGTCGAGGTGCAGCTCCATGTTACCGGTTCCCTTGAATTCCTCGTAGATGACCTCGTCCATCTTCGATCCGGTATCCACCAGAGTGGTCGCGATGATCGTGAGGCTACCGCCCTCCTCGATGTTGCGTGCGGCACCGAAGAAACGTTTCGGGCGGTGCAGCGCATTGGCATCGACACCGCCTGTGAGCACCTTGCCCGACGAGGGCACCACCGTGTTGTAGGCACGGGCCAGACGTGTGATCGAATCAAGCAGGATGACCACGTCCATCTTGTGCTCGACCAGCCGCTTGGCTTTCTCGATGACCATTTCAGCCACCTGCACATGGCGGCTCGCCGGTTCGTCGAACGTGCTGGAAATGACTTCGCCCTGAACCATGCGCTCCATTTCGGTGACCTCTTCCGGCCGCTCATCGATCAACAGCACGATCAGGTAGGAGTCGGGGCTGTTGGCCGCTATGCTCTGTGCGATGTTCTGCAGCATGAGCGTCTTGCCCGCCTTCGGTGGCGAGACCAGCAAACCGCGCTGCCCCATGCCGATGGGTGCCGCGATATCGATGATTCGGGCGGTGATGTCTTCGGTACTGCCGTTGCCGCGCTCCATGGTCATGCGCGTGTCGGGGTGCAGCGGCGTGAGGTTTTCGAACAGTACCTTGTTCTTCGCCTGCTCCGGAGAACCATGATTGATCTCGTCGACCTTGAGCAAGGCGAAATAACGCTCGCCTTCCTTCGGCGGCCGGATCTTCCCGGAAATGGTATCGCCGGTGCGCAGCGCAAACCTTCGAATCTGGCTGGGCGACACATAGATATCGTCAGGGCCGGCAAGGTAGGAGCTGTCGCCGGAGCGCAGGAAACCGAAGCCATCCTGCAGGATTTCGACCACACCGCCACCGAAGATGTCTTCCCCCTTCTTCGAATGCGCCTTGAGAACCGAAAAGATGATTTCCTGCTTGCGCTGGCGGGCAACATTATCGATTCCGATCGATTGCGCCAGTTCAATCAGCTCGGTGGGGTTCTTCTTTTTGAGATCGGTAAGATTCATACGCGTGAGCAAGGCAATGGTCGGCAGACGCCGGAATGGAAAACGCCGCGCACGCAGGCGACGTCAAGTCGAGTAAGCGGTTTGGAAACGCAATTTTCGCGTGGACGAAGGCCGAAGGAACGGCCCGCCATGAGCAGGATGAAGGAAAAGTTAGCACGCCACCCGTGGCGCGTCTACCCTTTTTGACGTCGGAATGGTACCACCCGCGCCGACGTGCAAGCTACCGCAGGTCGTGTACGGCGAATCGGAAACGATGCCGGTGTTCATGCTGCAATATCGTTGGTAGCCGGGCGCCTGCATGGCAGGCTCCGACAGCGTGACAATTGCAATGATACCGGTCAAACACCGCGTATTGCAGTAAGCCAAATGAGCGCTCAGGCGCTCTGGTCGAGGAACTCGGTAAGCTGTGCCCTGGACAGGGCGCCCAGCTTGGTCGACTCCACCGTACCGTTCTTGAAGATCATCAGGGTGGGAATGCTGCGAATGCCGTACTTGGGTGGTGTGGCGGGGTTCTCGTCGATGTTCAACTTCACGATCTTCACCTTGCCGGCATACTCGGGGGCGACATCCTCGAGCACCGGGCCGATGGCCTTGCAGGGACCACACCACTCCGCCCAGTAGTCCACCAGTACGGGTGTATCGCACTGCAATACCTCCTGTTCAAAGGTATCGTCGGTAATCTGTGTGATATGTTCGCTCATGTGATCATCTCTCGAGCCTCAATGACGAAGACTCAGTTAACTAGGGAATTCATCGATAGCCGACACCACCACCTTTCAGTCAGGGCGCGGGCCGGCAACTGCGTCGTGATCCGGGTTCAAGGCCATCCCGGCCATATTCTACGGCAACGAAGACGCTGCGCATGACATCAGACTCCGACGCCACACCGGCGTTCGCCACCTTCGACCTGCCCCTGCCGTTGTTACAGGCCACCGACGACCTGGGCTTCAGGCAGTGCACCGAAATTCAGGCACTCACATTGCCACACGTGCTCGCGGGGACCGATGTCGCGGCCCAGGCCCAGACAGGCACCGGCAAGACGGCCGCTTTTCTGCTCGGCAGCTTCGCGCGTCTGATCAATGACGATGGAGGAGCGCGTGCGTTAAATCAACCCCGCATGCTGGTCATCGCCCCCACTCGCGAACTGGCCATGCAGATCAAGAAGGATGCGGATGATCTGGGCAGGCACACCGACCTGCGTTGCGCTGTCGTCTACGGTGGTATCGACTACGAAAAGCAACGCAACGAGCTCGCCGCAGGCGTCGATGTGCTGATCGGCACGCCGGGGCGCCTGATCGACTATTTCAAGCAGAAGGTGTTCGATCTGAAACGTCTCGAGATCTGCGTGCTCGACGAGGCCGATCGCATGTTCGATCTGGGGTTCATCACCGATATCCGATTTCTGCTGCGGCGCATGCCGAGCCCCGAGAACCGGCTGAGCATGCTGTTCTCCGCAACCCTGTCGCACCGGGTGATGGAACTTGCCTACGAGCACATGAACAACCCGCTCGCCATCAAGACGGAGAGCACCGGCGTCACTGCCGCCGGCGTTCGTCAGGAACTCTACCATCCGGCCGCGGAGGAGAAGATTCCGCTGCTGCTGGGCCTGTTTCGTGATCTGCAGCCGGCACGCAGCATCGTCTTCGTCAATACCAAGCGCACCGCCGAACGCGTCGAAGGTTACCTGGTCGGAAATTCGGTGGCCTGTGGCACGCTTTCGGGCGATGTACGGCAGAACAAGCGGCAGAAGATCCTGGCCGATTTCACCGCGGGCAAGCTACCGGTGCTGATCGCCACCGATGTCGCGGCGCGCGGCCTGCATATCGATGACGTGAGTCATGTGTTCAATTACGATCTGCCCCAGCAGGCTGAGGACTACGTGCATCGGATCGGTCGCACCGCACGCGCAGGCACCGACGGGGTCGCCTTGAGCTTCGGCTGCGAGCAGTATTCCTTCTCGTTGCCGGAGATCGAGGCCTACATCGGCGCTCGTATCCCGCTCTCGCCGATCACCGACGAACTGCTGGTCAAACCCGAACGCCCGGCGCATATCGAACGCGACCGTGTGGAACCACGTGGCAAGCCGGGCGCGAAAAGAGCGGGCAAGGGTGGCGGCCGCAACGCGCGGGGAACGCGAAGTTCATCAGGTGGCTCATCGAACGGTGAAGCGCCATCGCCGACGACGGCTGTAGCCGAAGCGCCGCGCAAGCGCCGCAGACGACGGCGCAAGCCCGCCGATACGTCGGCCAGCCAGTCCGGCAGTGCCGATGGGCAAGACTCCGGCAAGGTCGTGGCCGCTGCCGACGGCAAGCGCCAGGGCGATCCCGGTGATGCCGGCTCCGCCTGATCGAGAGCGATCAACACGCCATCGAGCCGTACCGCAGCCAGTCGTCTGCCGGCGCGCCGTCCGTCGACAATCGGGCAGGCCCTACCGTGGCGCTTGGCCTATAATGTAGAGCTATGTCAAGAATCCAGTGTCAATGAATCTCGATACCGCCCGTAGCAACATGATCGAACAGCAGGTTCGCCCCTGGGACGTGCTTGACCAGCGGGTTCTGGACATACTCGCCCTGGTCCCTCGTGAAGCCTTCGTCAGCGAACAGCACAAGGGTGTCGCGTACAGCGACTTCCAGCTGCCGATCGGCCAGGGCCGGCACATGCTCAAGCCGATCGTCGACGGTCGGTTGCTGCAAGCCCTCGCGATCGAGCCCGACGACCATACCATCGAGATCGGCACCGGCAGCGGCTACCTCACCGGGTGCATGGCGAAGCTCGGAGGCCACTGCGAGTCGCTGGAAATAGAACCCTCGCTGGCAGATGCCGCCGAGGCACGCCTGAAGCAACAGGGTATCGAGAACGTCACCATCCATCGGCAGGACGGTTCCCAGCACCACGGGTCACGTGATCACTACGACGCCATCGCCTTCGGCGGCGCGGTGGGTGCCGTGCCCCAGGCATGGCTGGAACGCATGACGATCGGTGGTCGGCTGTTCGCCATCATCGGTGATACCGAGCACCCGACCATGGAAGCGGTATTGACAATGCGAGTCAGCGACACAGAATGGAACAGGGAAAGCCTGTTCGAAACCACTGTCGAGCCCCTGCTTCACTTCGCCCTGGCACGCCCGACCTTCACGTTCTGAAGTGCGAGGACCGGCACTTACCCATACCCGGGTGGCATTCGGATCGTCCCGGTAGGTTGCCGTCCAGCACACCGCACCACAGCACCCACCATGTCATCGTCGCCAGGAACTCCACGAATGCCCACACGCCTGATTCTCGCCGTATTGCTGTTCGGCACACACCAGGTGTGCCAGGCACAGGCTGCCGACCTCGCTGCGGTCTATGAAATGGCCCGGAGCTACGATGCAACCCTGCAAGCCGCCGAATTCGATTTTCAGTCGGCCCGCGAGGCAGTTCCGCAGGCGCGTTCCGCCCTGCTGCCGCAATTGTCAGCCGGTGCGGAAGCCAGCTACTCGAAGCTGCTGGACTCGGACATTGACGGCGACAATGATTTTACCGGTTCCGCGCTGTCGCTGATTCTCGGCCAGACGCTGTTCAACGTCGCGAGCAAGGCAACCCTCGATCAGGCCGAAACCGGCGTGATGCAGGCCGAGGCACAGTTTCGCTCGGCCGAGCAGGAGCTCATCCTGCGGGTGGCGACGGCCTATTTCGATGTACTGCGCGGGCAGGCCAACGTGGAATTCAGCCAGTCCGAGCTGAAGGCGATCGGCCGGCAACGTGAACAGGCCGAACGCCGGTTCGATGTCGGTCTGGTACCGGTCACCGATGTGCGCGAGGCACAGGCGCAGTTCGACCTGGCCCGGTCGCGTGAAATCGTCGCCTCCAACCAGTTGTCCACCGCGCGCGAGGCATTGCGCCTGGTCAGTGGCATCGAGGCCGATACCGATCTCGAGACCCTGGCCGAGGATCTGCCGTTGAGGCGACCGAAGCCCGAGAATGCGGAAGCCTGGGTTGCCACCGCCAGTGAGCAGAACCTGCAGTTGCTGATCGCCCGGTTCACGTCCGAATCCGCGCGCCAGCAGATCAGCGTGGCGCGTGGTGGGCGATACCCGACGGTCGACCTGCAAGGCGTGGTGTCTTCAGCCGACTCCGACAGCCCGCAGGGCCAGGATGGCGATACCGCTGAACTGCGGCTCCAGCTCAACCTGCCTCTGTACACCGGCGGGAGCACCAGCTCGCTGGTGTCTCAGGCACGTGCGGATTCACTGGCCGCGGGCCAGCGTCTCGTCGACCAGGAACGCACCACGGCCCAACAGACACGAGACTCGTATCGCGCCGTCATCGCGGCGATCAGCCAGGTGCGTGCCCTGAACAGAGCGCTGGAGTCCACTCAGCAATCCTACGACGCCACCGACGCAGGCTTTCGTGCCGGCACCCGCACCTCTGTCGATGTGCTGCAGGCACTGCGCGACACCTTCAGTGCCAAGTCGGAATACGCCAATGCCCGTTACGACTACATCATCAACTCCCTGAACCTGCGGCTGGCCGCCGGTACACTCACCCCCGAAGATCTGAGCAACGTGAATCGCTTTCTCGCCGAAACCGAAATCGACGCGGATGAGAACGGGGACGGCGCAGGCACCGACAACTCGTAATGCATCGCTCGGGTAGACAAGCACGGAACAGGTACCAGTTCGTGATGCATCGCTCGGGTAGACAAGCACGGAACAGGTACCAGTTCGTGATGCATCGCTCGGGTAGACAAGCGCGAAACAGGTGCCGGTAGTGCCTTTCCAAGGCTGAACGATGGTGCAGTCACGGCCACCCTTCGACTACCGGTCATGGCTTGGTCTTAGACAATGGCCCACCTGGGCTGCCTTCGGTTTCTTCCGTCTCGTCGCACTCCTGCCATTCATGGGTCAGCTCTGGCTCGGGCGACGGCTCGGCCGGGCCCTCTATCATCTGTTGCCGGCTCGCCGGCGCGTCAGCCTGACAAACATCGCACTGGCGTTTCCCGATGCGCCGGTGACGGAACATCGTCGTATCGCCGTCATGGCCTTCGAGCACGCCGGTGTCGTGGCTGCCGAAACCGCCTGCACCTGGTATCGCCCCCTGGCTTTCTACGGCGACCGTCTAGACCTCGAAGGCGAGCAACACCTCACCGACGCGTACCGTCGCGGTCATGGCGTCATTCTGCTACAAGCGCACTTCACCGCCATAGACATAGCCAATGGCGTGGTGAATGCCCGCTGGCCAATGGCCGCCGTGTACGATAACCCGAAGAACGCACTCTACGCCGCCTATATCACACACCAGCGTCTCACTTACATGGACGACCTGATCGACAACCGAGACATACGCAGCATGGTGCGCCGTTTGCGCCGCGGAGGCATCGTCTGGTATTCCCCGGACCAGACAGTGAAACGTGAGCGTGGCGGTATCGCCACCCGCTATTTCGGCCAACCGGTACTGACCACGGTGGGCACCGCGCGCATCGCAGCGATGACCGGCGCCGCAGTGGTCCCCTATCAACCGATTCGGCACCTCGATCAAGGCCGCTACACCTTGCGATTTTCAGCCCCGCTGACTCTTGCGAAAGACGATCTCGCCACGGCCACACAGCAGGTGAACGATCTGTTCGAAGCCCAGGTGCGACAGACACCCGAGCAATACCTGTGGGCACACAAGCGCTTCAAGCCCCCACGGCCCGATCTGCCCGATCCTTACCGGCAGGACGCCGACCGTGCATCCTAGTGATCCAACCACTAGTGGCCCTCCCAACCGATGATGCCGAACCAGTCATCGCCGGCAGGGGTATCCACCAGTACCCGTTGCCCGTCGCCGTGACGAGGCTGGTTCGCCCTCCCTGGCGCTACCGGCTGCTACTTCGGCTCGTCACCCCACTGCTGCTGATACATTTGCTGCTGCGCGGCTCACGCGGTGGTGGCTGGCGCTACATCGCCGAGCGGCTGGGCCTGTTCACGGCGCTACCGAAGGGTTGCCGCTGGGTTCACGCCGCATCGGTCGGTGAGGTACTGACCGTACTGCCGCTGTTGGAGGCACTGCAACAGCGGGAACCGCACACCCGAATCCTGGTGACCACCACCACGCCGACAGGTGCTGCTGTGCTGGCACAGCGAGCACCGGCCTTTCATCACTGCTATCTGCCGATCGATGGAGCGGGTGCCTGCCGCCGCTTCCTGGAACACTCGAAACCCGTGTCGGCATGGATCGTGGAAACCGAGATCTGGCCCTGGCTCTATGCGTTTTGCCAACGTGACGGGCTCGGCCCACAGATTATCAATGCAAGATTGTCATCCCGAACGATGCGTGCCTCGACAGGCTGGCTGCAGCCAAGCTACCGTCAGGCCCTCACCACCGCGACCGTACTCGCACGCAGCGAAGAGGATGCCAGGCGATACCGATCGCTGGGTGCCCTGCGCGAGCGGATCAGTGTGGTGGGTAACCTCAAATTCGGCGGGGCTGCCGTGACCGAGGAAGTCAGCCCGCCGATCTCCCTACCCTGCTGCATTGCCGCGTCTACTCACGAAGACGAAGAGCGGCAACTGGCCGAACACTGGTTGCGCCGCCCACAGGGCTTGCTGGTGATCGTGCCACGCCATCCAGAGCGCGGTGCCAGGCTGCACGCTCAGTTGAACGCGATCTGCCGGCAGGCCGGCGCTCCGGCCTGCGCCCGACGCTCGCACGATGAGCTGCCCGGTACCGGTGATCGTCTCTACCTGGCGGATACACTGGGAGAACTGCAAGCCTGGTTCAGCATTGCCAGCGCGGTTTTCATGGGCGGCTCCCTGGTGCCACGCGGCGGGCACAACCTGCTGGAACCCGCGCGTCAGGGCTGCGCCATCATCACCGGACCACATACCGGTAATTTCGTCGAAGTCGTCGACCTGCTCGAAGCGCATGCGGCATTGACGTCTGCCACCGATGCCGCCGATGCGGTGTCGCAACTGGTTCGTCTGGCAGGGAATGCGTCCTGCGCCAACGCACAGGGCCGGCGCGCACGGGCCGTCGCTTGCGAGCAGGTCGGCATCATCGACCAGTATCTGCATCGTCTGGTGAGCACTCCTCACCGTGAATCAGTGTGATGAGCCATGGTTCATGATTCATCAGATCGATGCACTACTGGCTCCCGTCCTCACGGGCCGGTGAGGCATAACCGTCGAGCAGGGCTTGCCAGCCTTCTGCTGCAAGGCCCGGCACCCGCGCGATGTCGTGCTCCGGCCAGACCTTGTACACCGAGCGCTGCAGACGCTGCAGGTTTCGCTGCCGCCACCGGTTGTCGTGGGGGTTGCGCTTACGGGCACGATCGAAATCGATCAGATGGCAGGTACCTGCATGACCGTCGGCATCGGCGGTGACCAGGATGTTATGCACGTTCAGATCAGCGTGCCAGAAACCGCCATCGTGAAACTGGCGAATGCAGGCACCCACACGCTGCCATGTAGCCAACGACATCGAGTCGCCCAGCATAGATCCAAGCGTGCAGCCAGGGAGCCGTTCCATCAGCAGTGAGGCCCGGTAGCGCGTGCCGCTGCGGCGCACCTCAGCGGCTACCGGTGCGGGTACCGGCAAGCCGACCTGCTTCATCTGAGCAAGCAGATTGAATTCGCGAAAGGCTCGCGTACGCTCCAGACCGATGAAGAGATAGCTGTCTGTGACGAAACGCGAAATCAGCCCGCCACGACGGAAGCGTCGCAGCACGAGTGCCAGTGGCTCTATATGCAGCAACAGGGCTCGCGAACGCCCGGTACCCGTGGCACCCAGCACCCGATCGGCTGCGCGCAGAGCGTCGTGGTCGAACCACTCGGGCGAGAACTCCACCGGTAGATCGGAGGCATGACGCCAGACGACACCTTCCGGCCCGAGACGCGTCTGGTGATGCAGCCCGGTCAGGTCACTTTACCTTCACCGGCTTCGGGACCGGGTATCGAGGGTGAGCGGGCCTCCACCAACCGGAATTCGGTTCCACAGTAGTTGCACTTCGCCACCGGCGAATCATCGAGGGGAATGAACACCTTCGGGTGGCTGTTCCACAACGGAGCGTCGGGCATCGGGCAAGTGATCGGCAATTCATCGGCCGTGACTTCCACGAAATTCTGCGCGTTGGATTGTTTCATCGATCGGTTATCCAGTGAGGGAATCGGGCCTGCGCTGCAAGTCGAGCTTGCGGAGCAAGTCTAGCGCACCATCGGGCCTTGCCCGCTCATCTCGCTGCAAAGTGCCTGGACCCGCTCGCGCAGGGCGAGCAGATCGTCATCGAGCGGCACCGGCCCGGATTGCCCGCGCAATGCCTGACGGTGCAGTCGCGCCCGAAGATCTCTATAGCATTCGCGCAGGGACATGGACCTGGCCGGCACTAGCAGGTTCGCCTCTTCGAGCACTTCGAGCAGACGGATGTTGTCAGTGAATGCGAGAAGCGCCGGGTTTTCACCGGCATGCGCCAATACGAGAAACTGAACCAGGAATTCGATATCCACGAGACCACCGGAATCGTGCTTCAGATCCATCGAGCCCCTCTTGCGACTTGCAAGCTCCGCGCGCATGCGCCGACGCATCGCGACCACGTCCGTCAGCAATGCCCGGCCATCGCGAGGCTGGCCGAGCACCGCGCCGCGAATCTGATCGAACGTGTCTCGCAGAGTGCCTGAACCTGCCACGATGCGAGCCCTCACCAACGCCTGATGCTCCCAGGTCCAGGCCTCGTTGACCTGATAGCTGGCGAAGGCATCCACCGCACTCACCAGCAGACCCGAGCGGCCGTTGGGTCGCAGGCGCGTGTCGATCTCGTACAGGGTGCCGGCCTGTGTGCGGGTACCCATGAAGCTGGCGAAGGCCTTCGCGAGGCGTGCGTAGAACACCGAGTTATCGATGGAGTTCGCCCCGTCGGTCTGCTGTGAAGACCCGGAACTGTCGTGCAGGAAGACCAGATCGAGATCCGAACCGTAGCCGAGTTCGATGCCGCCCAGCTTGCCGTAGGCGACGATACCGATCTGCGGATGGTAGGGCGCGCCATCGACCACGCAGACCGGTGTGCCGAAACGCGCCGCCAGAGCTGGCCCGACGAGTGTCAGAACCGCACCCACCATGGCCTCTGCGAGCCAGCTCAGCTGATCGCTGACCTGCATGATGCCAAGGCGACCATCGATCTCGGCACAGGCGACGTGCAGCACGTGGGCATTGCGGTAATGCCGCAGGGCATCCATCTGTTGCTCGATATCGGCCGCGGTCACGCGACCCGCCTCGGCGGTGACGGCCGCGGTAAGTGCTGCCTTGTCGGGCAGCGGCCGGTTCGCCGTCGGTCCGACAAGCTCATCGAGCACGATCGGATGACCTGTGACGAACTCCGCGATCCAGGCGCTGTGCGCGAACAGTTCGACCAGCCGCTGCAGCGCCACGGGGTGATCGGCCAACACTTGCAGATACCCACTGCGACCGGCTACCGCTCGCACGAACCGCACGCAACGCAACAGTACGGTACCCGCAGAGACGCAGGCCTTGTCGGCCGCCGGCGGTACGGCCACCAGCAGCTGCGGCAGCACCCGCTCCACACGCCGCTGCGCGTTGGCGTGCAAGCGCTGATAGAACGCACCGCGACACAGGCCGGCAAGTGCATCCAGCAGCCCCTCGGCCGGTTCGATGCCCAACGATTCGAGCCAGGCATCGCCGTCACTGGCGACACCGGAAGCATAGCGTTCCCAAGCGTCGCGTGCGGTGTCGTTCGATGCGACAGACTGTTCGGAAGCATCGGCGTCCTTCGCGAACAGGCGGGCGAACTGGTCCGAGACGTCGGCCCGTACACCATTGACCGCCTCGTACAGGGTGTTCCAATCCTTGTAGCCGAGCATTGCCACCAGACGCGATCGGTCGAGCGGGTCGTCGGGCAAGCTATGCACCTGTTGGTCATGCAACGTCTGCATCGCGTTCTCGACTCGCCTCAGGAACACGTAGGCATCGCGCAGGCCGACGACTTCAGCCTCGCTGAGCAGCCCCAGCTCGGCGAGCACCGGCATTGCCCTGGCGATACTGCGTTCGCGCAACCGCGGCTCGCGCCCACCACGCACCAGCTGAAAGGATTGCACGATGAACTCGACCTCGCGAATGCCACCGGCGCCGAGCTTGATGTTGTCTTGCATGCCTTTCTCACGCACGCTCTGCACGATCTTGCGCTTGAGCTCGCGCAAGGCATCGATCACGCTGTAGTCGAGATAACGGCGGTAGACGAACGGCCGCAACAGCGCATGGAGCGCTTCCACATCGGGCTCATCACCGGTCAGCGCACGCGCCTTGACCATCGCGTACCGCTCCCAGGTCCGCGCCTGGGTAAGCAGGTAGTGCTCCAGCGCGTCGAATGAGATTGCCAACGGACCGCTTTCGCCAAACGGCCGCAGACGCGTATCGATCCGGTAGGCAAAACCGTCCTCTGTCACCGCGCTGAGCAGCCTCGACAGACGCTGCCCGACGCGGCGAAAGAATTCACCGTTATCGACGGCACGGCGGCCATCGGTGGTGCCGTTCTCCCTAAACAGATAAATAAGGTCGATATCGGAAGAGACATTGAGCTCGCCGCCACCGAGCTTGCCCATGCCCAGTATCACCAGGTGCTGCTGCTGGCCGTCCGCATCCCTCGGCTCACCGTAGCGAGCCGCCATCGCTGCATGGGCCCAGTCGAGGGCGATTCCGAGGCAGGTCTCGGCCAGCGCACTCAGGCTTGCGAGTGTTGCCCACAACGACGCGCCTTCCTGCAGATCTCGCCACAGGATGCGCGCCAGCTGATCATGACGATGGCGCCGCAACCAGGCCTGTTGCAGCACCTCATCGGTCAGCTCCGGCGCCTCGATCGTCGGTTCGGGCAACGCATCCGTGGCGCTCGACGGGCTCTGTAGTGTCGTGAAGGTATCCGGCTGGCGACGGCTGAGCTGCAGCAGGTAGGGGCTGACAGACAGGAAGGCACGAAGGTGACAGGGCGGTATGCCATCGTCGGCCACGGCGGGCGTTCGCAAGGCAGCGTGCTCGTGCAACAGCCGCATCGCCTCATCGAGCTGCTCGCCGTGCAGATCGGCATCGATACGTATCGCCATGTTCGCGAGTCTACTCCTGATCGATAGGTGAAGAGACGACTCGCGGTATCATGTACGCATGACCAATCAGCTCGAAGTGAACCGGCTCTGCGTCGAGCTGGGGCGTCAGCCGATCATCGACGACGTCTCCTTTTCGTTGCAGGCCGGTGACATCGGCTGCCTGCTCGGGCCCAGCGGCTGCGGCAAGACCACGCTGCTGCGTGCCCCCCCCCCCCCCCCCCCCCCCCCCCCCCCCCCCCCCCCCCCCCATCGCAGGTTTCGAGGCGCCCTGCGCCGGCAGCATCGTGCTGGCGGGCCAGGAGGTTGCCACCGCCACCCGCCAGCTCAACGCCGAAGTGCGCCGTGTCGGCATGGTATTTCAGGATCTGGCACTGTTCCCGCACATGAGCGTGGCGCGCAATGTCGCCTTTGGGCTGAGCGCACGATCGCGCAGGGATATCGATGCGCGTGTTCAGGAATTGCTCGATCTGGTGGCCATGCGGCGCTACGCCGACAGCTATCCGCATCAGTTGTCCGGTGGCCAGCAGCAGCGCGTCGCGCTGATCCGGGCCATGGCACCGCGCCCGCCGGTGCTGCTGCTCGATGAGCCCTTCAGCAGTCAGGATACCGAGCTGCGCGTACAGCTGGCTCACGAGGTACGCGAGATTCTGAAGCGTGATGGCATCACGGCGATTCTGGTGACTCACGACCAGCAGGAGGCGTTCGCGATCGCCGATCATATCGGCGTGGTGGCCGATGGCCGCCTGCATCAATGGGCCAGCGCCGCCGAGCTCTATCACCAGCCCGCCAACCGCTTCGTGGCGAACTTCATCGGCGAAGGCGTGCTGCTGTGCGGCAACACACTGGCCGATCGCACCATTCAGACCGAGCTCGGCATCATCGAAGGCGAACTTTCACAAGATTACAAGCCTGGAACACTGATCGAGCTGCTGGTGCGTCCCGACCATATCGTGCACGACGACAACAGCGAGGCCCGTGCCACCGTCATCGCACGCGATTTCCGGGGTGCGGATCACCTTTATACCCTGCGCATGCCGGGTAATACCCGGCTACTGTGCCTGGCACCTTCGCATCATGATCACGGTGTCGGCGAGCAGTTCGGCGTACGGCTGAATCTGGACAAGCTCGTGATCTTCGACCGCGAGGGCATCTAGTGGTCCAACCACTAATGGTCTGCCCACATGACAACGACGGGTTCAGCGCCGGCATCAAGCGCGAAGCTTACTAGTGCCCGCAGCACTCGCACTCAAACTGCTCGCCGGCAGCCCGATACCGGCGCACTGGTTCTACCCTGCGGCTCCGTCGCCGAGCGAGCGCACCGCTCGCATCGGGCCCTTGCATATCGAGATCGTCTCGCACTGCTGGCAGTATTCGCGCCTGCTCGCCTACCAGCTCAGCTCCCTGATACTCTACCCGGTGGCCGATGCACGCATCACCATGACGATCTTCCACGCGAGCGAAGACCACGACACCTGCAGGTTACTGAGCTTTATCGGTGAACATGCACCCGCCAACGTCACCTGGCAGTTCCGGCTCCTGCCGAAGGAACAACTGTTCCGACGGGCGATCGGCCGTAACCTGGCAGCACTTGAAACGCAGGCCGACTGGGTCTGGTTCACCGACTGTGACCTGACCTTCCAGGCCGGCTGCCTGGACGCACTGAACACCGTACTGCAGGGCAGCCGCGAAAGCCTGGTGTACCCCGCGGTCGAAGCGAAGAGTGATGTGTACACCGGCAACGATGCGGTGGAAGGCAACACCGTATCGGCACTGGCGCTGGACGAACCCGCCCTGCTCGAGTTGCCCGCCACCGCCTGGCGCGCCTGGCCGGTGACGCGTGCGACCGGCCCTCTGCAGATCACTCACGGTGACGTTGCGCGCCGTGTCGGCTACTGCAATGCCGTGAGCTACTACCAGCAACCGTGCAGCCACTGGCAGAAAGCCACCGAAGACAGGGTATTTCGCTGGCTGCTGGGGACACAGGGTACGCCGATCGACATCCCGGGCGCATGCCGTGTGCAGCATGCCGACAAGGGTCGGTATGTCGCGGGTACCGCCGGGTCACGGTGGCGGCGGCGCATCCGTCGTTGGCAACAGGCATGGCGCACGGCACGGCGCTGAGGTACGGCAACCACCGCACAACCGGCTCCAAGCCAGGTCTGTAAACGGTCCTCCTGCCGGAACCGTGACGGCTTCAGCCTCATCATGTGGAAAGACCACGACTGCTCGGAACGCCACAGATCAGGCGGCCAATGCACCATCGCGATCATCGCTACCCGGCGCATGCCGGCGTTCGGCTTTTTTCATCAGCACCGCAAGAAAGGCCTTGTCGGTCTGCATCTCCTTGAGCAAAACGGCCACGTCCAGCGCCTCGGCACGCGCATAGATGTCATCCGGCGGGCGGGCCGCGGAACACAGGTACGCAGACGTGTTTCGCAACGCACCTGCAGCATGCAATCGTTCAAGTACCTCGATGCCATCGATCAGGGGCATGCGTGAATCGACGAACAGGAGTGTCGTCGGCTTGTCCAACAGTTCCGCCAGAGCTTCCTCGCCATCGATGAACGTACGCACCGAAGCATTCGATTTGCGAAACGCCCGACGGAAGTACTCCAGCACCAGGGAATCGTCGTCCACCACCACTGTATCGACGCTTGGCATGGCGCCGGCAGGCTTCGCGGTGGACGGTGTTCCGGGGTCAGGAGAAGCATTGACGTTCGGTACCTCGCCGGCGGTCACGTTGCATGCACCCCGTCGCCACCCGAGCTGCCCAATCGCTGCCAGAAGGCTTCGGCGGTGGACATCATCTTCACGGATTCGCTCGGGGAAACCGGCTTGACGATGTAACCACTGATCGCATGGCCGAACGCTTCAGAGATATCGCTCGGCAGGCTGGATGTGGTGGTCATGAAGATCGGCACCTTGTAGTCGGGGATCTCCTGCTTGAGTGTAGCCAGCAATTCAAGACCGCTCATCCTCGGCATGTTGATATCGAGCAGAATCAGGCTGGGGTAACCACCGTGCACCTCGTGCCAGTTCTTGATGGTATCCAGCGCCTCCTCGCCGTCGTGTGCCCGCACGTAATCGCAGGCTATACGCAGGTTTCTGAGAGAACGCTCGACCTTTTCGACGTCGAGATCGTTGTCATCGACCACAAGTACTCTTATAGGTTTGAATGTCATCAGGCTGCCCTACGCGCTTTCTCAGCGTCTTCTTCCAGGTTCTTCGGCCAGTCGAACAGCATCGTCGTGCCCTCTCCAGGCTCCGACTTGATCCATACCCGTCCACCGATCAACTCGACCGACTTCTTGACGATCGACAGACCGACCCCCGTACTTTCTATAGCGTCCTTCGATTGCAAGGTCTTGAAGACCTCGAAGATGCGATCGTGAAATCTGGGGTCGATACCCGGCCCATCGTCGCTGACCGAGAAACGGTACCAACCGACAAGCTCCTTGACCTCCACCACTACCGTCGCTTTCTCACTGTCATGATGGTACTTGAACGCATTACAGATCAAATTTCCCAGTACCTGCGCCAGGCGCACACCGTACGTCTCGAACACCGGGAACTCGCCTCGCATTACCAGCTGTTCCGGGCGTATCGGCATCGCATCGACTATCATGTCGACCATGTGCACGACATTTACCTCGATGATCTGTTCCTTGCGCATGCCGACGCCGGAATAGTCGAGAATGCCTTCGATCAGCGCATTTGATCGCTTTACCTGCTGCCCGATCCGGCCGAGGTTGCGCCGCGCTTCACGATGCGCATCGTCGATCTCGAAGGCATCCTGCAGATCTTCCTCGATGTAGTCGGTTAGATCCTGAATGCCTCGCAGTGGCGTTTTCAGATCGTGTGACACGACGTAGGCGAAACTCTCGAGCTCGCGGTTGGTGGCGACCAGCGCATCGGCCTTCTCGCCAAGCTTGGTGGCGGTTCTCCGGGCCAGGTTCAAAGCGCGCCGGTTGGCGCGCACCAACAACACGAACATGCCCAGCAGTAGCAGATCGACGAACAAGCCGCCAATCAGCACCACAGACGGAAACAGGTAGCCGGCGTCGCGATTAAACCGGGAATTGCTGCTGATATCGAACTTCCACTGGCGACCGTACACGTCGAGGACCTGTTCGGAGCGGAACAACCCGCGTTGCTCCAACGTGGCATCGGTCGGCGAGGCCGATTGCAGTTTGTCGTCGCTATCGATTCCGCCCAGGCCATCCATTACGGTATTGCTCTGCGAATGATGATTGTCCTGAATCACCACGTCGCCGTCGGTGATCCGCGATGAAAGGGACTGCCCCTCGATCCCGATCAGCCCGTTCACTACCCGGCTCATCATCAATGGCATCGCAACGAATCCTTCAAGTAACTGAGCGCGATTGCCCAATCCCGGGTTCTGCCAGTCGCGATAGAATGGCACGGCAAGCACGAAGCTGGTGTCCTTCTCCGTATCCTGTACGAGTACCAGCGGTTGCGTCAGCCGAGCCTCGTTGAGCTGTGCTGCCTCCATGAACGCGGAACGACGGCCAGGATCATGGGCGATGTCGTAGCCTACGGCTGCCTCGTTTCCGCGCTCGGGCGACACATGGGTGATCACCAGGTGCATATCGCCTTCGTTCTGAGATCGGATATTGAAATCCGGTCTTTGCATGCGCTGGGCGGCCACAAAATTCGACAGCTCGGCGGAGTCGATGTTGTGGACGATATTGAGTGCCGTGACGTTCGGGTAGCGGCTGGCCAGATTCAGACGTTGAGTGTAATCGCGCCAACCCTGCACGGTATCCACGCTTTCATTGGCCTCGATGGCAGCCGCCGCTCCCCATAAGGCGTCCTCATAGCGCTGCAATCGCTCTATGACCAGTTCCACGACCTGATCCGCTTCGCGCTGGAAACGTTGCTCGGCGCGCTCGGTAACCACATACAGGGAGCCGTACCAGGCCAGCAGGGTGATGACGAACGAGGTACCGACGATCAACCAGTGGCCGGTGCCCAGGCGACCGGAGCGCTCGACTGCCGCCCGTTCGCTATCGATGAGAGAATCGAACGGAAGCGAATCAGCCCGCATCGGCGTCAACCGACGATGCACCACTGCCTTCGATCACGCCCTCCAACTGATGGATGGAGCTGCCCAGAAAACCCAGGCAGGCCAGCAGGTCGTCGTCGATCAACTGCAGCAGGTTCACGCGTACCGCCGCCGGCAGCACGTCGAGGTGCGGCGCAAGCGATTGGCGCAGCTCGGTGGCAGCCAGTACGCATTCGCCATGAAACCCTTCTATGTTGACTGCCGCGCCTCTGAGATCGTGGCGCAACTGGCTGTTCATCGGTTCCATCGAAGCTTCCCGGAAAGAAGAAGGGCCTATGGCTCACCCGAAGGCTGGATTTCAGTTCCAGGAATCGCTGGACACATCTTCCAGCGAACGCTCGATGGCGTCGGAAAGCTGATTCGCATCGAACGGCTTTTCAAGAAACCCCGACGCCCCGACCATCGCCGCTCGCACACGAAATTCCTCGCGCTTGCTGGCGGTGATGAAGATGATGGGTATCTCTGACGTCTCGCTGCGATTGCGCAACCGCTCGGCGACCAGAAAGCCGTCACCACCCGGCAGGTTGATATCCAGCAATACGACATCGGGACGTGACTTGACGGCCTGGTCCATGGCATACACCGCATCGACGGCAGACACGACATCGTAGCCCATGGATTTCAATCGAATGCCCATCGCCATCTGTATGCGGCTGTCATCCTCGACGAGCAATATGGTTTTCATGGCTTGTGGTCTGCCTCTTGTTGTTTGATCGCCAGGGCCAGTGCGTTCACACCCGAGACCATGGCTTCCGCTTCTGCATGCCCGGCACCTGACGCGGTGGAAGGCGTACTCTTCTTATCGGCAGAGCTATCCAAACTGTAAGGTTCAGGCGGCTCATCCACGGTCTGCAACCGAAAACTGAACGTGCTTCCCACACCGGGTGTACTGGACACGCTGATGCGGCTATCGTGGCGCTGCATGATTTCCTGCGCGATGCTCAACCCCAGTCCGAGACCCCCACTGTTGTCGCCGTGAACATTCGGGTTCACCTGATACAGGCGCTCGAATACCCCCTCCAGGTGATCGACGTCGATGCCCGGGCCCGAATCGCGCACATTGACTTCAAGGAACCCCGCGTCGCGATCATGGTGCGATGACAGCTCCACCTCGCCTCCGTTGTCGGTGAACTTGATCGCGTTGTTCAGCAGGTTGGCCAACACCTGATAAATACGGTTGCCGTCGATGAGCACCACGGGCAAGGGCGACCCCATGTTGTTGACGAGAGCGATGGATTTGGCCGTGGCTGCCACTGAGGCGGCCGTCAGGCAACGCGCGAGTACGCTTTCGAGCGACCCGGGAACACGCTCCACGGTCAGCTTGCCGGTCTCGAGCCGTGTCAACGACACCAGATCGTCGAAATGTCCGGTCAGCTGGTCGCAACTCTGTATCGCGTAACCGAGGATTTCCCGTTGTTCCGCGGTGACCGGCCCGATGAGTTCGTCGTCGATGATGGCGAGAAACTCACGAATGGCGGTCAGTGGTGTCTTCACCTCGTGTGCGACAGTGTGATAGAAGCGCTGGATTTCCTCACTGCTACGGCGAAGCTCGGCATTCACCCGTCGCAGCTCTATCTGCTTGTCCCGGTTGTAGGCCAGCAGGCGACCCTTCTCGGCGGCGTTTCGCAGCGCCCTGCCAAGCGACTCCGACGAGGCATTGCGCTTGGCGAGAAAGTCGGAAGCACCGGCACGCACGGCTTCGGTGGCCGCGGCTTCCCCGCCCAGGGCAGTGAGTATGATGGCCGGCGGCAGTGCCTCGCCCAGACGTTGCTTGAGCATGTCGAGCACTTCCGTACCGGTGGCATCGGGCAGTCGGTAATCGATGAGCAGGCAATCGAACTGACCCGGTACGCAAAGCTCGAGGGCCATCGCAGCGCTGTCCGCACCGGTGAGCTTGAACCGAACATTGCGATCTCGCGACAGGAAACGCTGGCAAAGCGCACGATAGGCGCCGTCATCATCGATCATCAACACATTGATGGTCGATGACTCCTCACCGTCCACGACCGATTCGTCGGCAGCGGCTGCCAACGATCGGACTTCGGCCTGGGCCCCCCCCTGAGGTACGGAAGGAGTCACGACCTGGGGTGCGGATTGTTCAGGATGGCTGCTCACCTCCGGAACTAGTGGCCGATCAACGCCTTCCTTGACTCATCGCCGGGCCATTCGCCCGCGAATGCGCGATGTACTCGATAGGTTCCATCGATGATCTGTGAAGTCCTTCAACCATGAGATCCACGCAGCAATGAACCCTCACTGTCGACCGGACGGGCGCCTGAACGACCGAAAGCGACAGCCTATCGTCGCTCGGCCCCCAATCGATCGATACCATGGGCAGTACGATTTATCCGTTCGCGTGCCACCTGCCGGCGCAAGGCCAGGTTGGCGGCGACCTGGTCTGCCTGCCGATAGCCTCGCGCATGGTCCAGATGCACGCAAACGGCGTCGTAGCGCACATGCCGTGCCTGGATACCCGCATTGCCCAGCCGTACCCCGAGCTCCCGATCAAGCCCGCCCCACTGCATGCGTTCGTCGAATCCACCCACACGCACCAGGTCATCGCGCCAGGCGGATGCGTTGGCACCTTTCAGGTTACAGGTCGCCGGTGTGAGATGATTCAGGACCTGCGACAGCCCCGACGGCGCCAGCAGCTTGAGCCGGCTGGCCTTGGCAGGCAGGCCGTGCATTCGCAACCAGCGCCGATCGAAGCAACGCCCGGCCTGCACGTCTTCGCGTGTGATCCGCTCGCTGGTCGACATCGGCAGCTTGTAGTAACTGCCGGAGAGAAAGTAGCCGGATTCCGCACGGCCGGCATGCACGCCGAGAAAGTCGCGACGCGGAATGCAGTCGCCATCGGTGAAGACGATGTAGTCATTAGGCGCCTGAACGATCGCCTGGTTCAGGATGCGACACTTGCGAAAGCCTTCGTCGGGTTGCCACAGATGCACAAGTTCCACACCCAGGCTCTCGAACTCAGGCCGATAGCGATCGATCAGTCGTCGCGTTTCACCGGTCGATCCGTCGTCCGCAACGATGATGTCGAAGTGTCGATAGCTCTGCTCGACGAAGCCCCAGAAGACCTTCTCCAGCCAGCGCGGCGCGTTGTAGGTAGTGAAGATCACGGACAGGCGCAGGGGTGACCCCGTCGAGGTTCGGGCATCCGGGATCCGTGCGTGTTCGGGCTTGCCGGCCGTCACAGCTCCTCCGGTGTCATCTCGCCGCGCTCGATCCGGCCGTAGCGCGAAGCACCGCCATCGGGTGAGGTGCGGAACAGCCGTATCTTCCACAGGTACTGAGCCGGCTCGACAAGGACCGTGGCCTCGATCGCTGCATTGGTGAGCCGCGCGTTCTCGATCTCGTCGTCGACGGGAAAATTCGCCAGCGGCTCGAACAGGCGCACGTCGATGTGCTTGTGATCATCGCTCAGCCACGCACCCATCGGAATGACGACGGCATCGGTCAGACGCGTGATGCGGGGCAGCATGGCAAGCGTCGCCTTCTGATGCCCGAAGAACGGTGCGAACACTGAACCTGCAGCCCCGAAATCTTCATCGCTGAGATAACACAGTATGCTGCCGGCTCGCAGCGACTTGATCAATCCACGCATTCCCACGCCGCGGGCCACCGGTTCGCCACCGAAGCGGCGCCGCGAACGGTTCACCAGCCAGTCGATCACCGGGTTGTTGAATGGCTTGTAGATACCATGCATGGCGTGGGCAGGCGACAGCGACATGATTCCCATGTCGAGCGCTACCGTATGGCTGATCGACAGCACGGTGGCACGCCCCGACGCCTTCGCGGAGCGCAGGTGCTCGAGCCCATGGAAACGCGTCTGCCGCACGATTCGATCGGCACTGCCGAACCACAGCGTGGGGGTGAGCATGACGGTACCGATCAGGGCGCTCAGGTGTGCTTCGTAGAGGGCGCGCCTGCCGGCGGCATCGAGGTGCGGCAGACAGGCCCGAAGGTTCACGTCTACAGTGTGCCAGTTACGCGTGCGTCGGCGGTGGCGGCCACCTGTCTCGATGTGCACGCGCACCCGGGCGAGCATGATCGACAATGCACGCCTGACCCTGGCCGGCAGGATGCACAGCAGGCACAGCAGTGCCACCGACAGCCAGGTGATCCAGGTGGCCGGACCCAACGGAGCGCGTGCGTTCACGAAGTCAGGCGCCACATCCGGCCCGTGGGCCTTCCACATGACGATGGCGGGTTCAGCATCATCGGCATGCCGGAGAATCACCGGAAGAACCGTTCATCACTTCTGCCAGAAGGCCGGCGTGAAGATCACCAGCAAGGTAAAGATTTCGAGCCTGCCGAACACCATCGCCACGCTCAGCACCGAGAGGGAGAAATCGCTGATGCTCGCATAGTTCGCTGCTACCAGACCCAGGCCCGGCCCCAGATTGTTCAGGCAGGCGATAACGGCCGAGAACGCGGTTTCCTGATCAAGCCCGTTGGCCATCAACAGCAGCAGCATCACCGCGGTCAACGCCAGATAGGTGGCAAAGAACCCCCAGACCACATCGATGAGCTTGTTCGACATGGTGCGCCCGTTCACCTTTACCGCGATCTTCGCATTCGGATGCAACAGTCGACGCAGCTCCCGCTGGCCCTGCTTGAACAGCAGCAGGATACGGATCACCTTCATGCCGCCACCCGTCGAGCCGCTGCAACCACCGGACATGCTCGCGAACAGCAGGAGAACCGGCAGGAAGCCCGGCCAGTTGAAATACTCCGCCGAGGTGTAGCCCGTGGTGGTTCCGATGGACACCACATGGAACAGACCGTCGATGAAGGAATCCTTCAGGCCTTCGGTATCCGTGTAGTACAGGTAGCCACTGGTGATCAACGTGAGCGCGGCCATGATCTTGATGAAGGTCAGGAATTCTTCATCTGCGAGGTAGTGACCGAGGTGCAGGCCTCGGGCCGCCGCGTAGTGCAACGAGAAGTTCACGCCCGAGATCAGCATGAACACCACCGCCACCAACTCGATGCCGGTGTGATCGAAGAAGCCGATGCTGTTGTCGTGGGTGGAGAAACCACCGATGGCGACCGTCGAGAAGCTGTGGGTGATCGCATCGAACAGATTCATGCCGACGATCCAGTAGCAGAAGGCACAGCTCACCGTCAGCCCCAGATAGATGTACCACAGTGCCTTGGCCGTACCGGCGATACGCGGCGTGAGCTTGTCCTTCGCCAGCCCCGGCATCTCCGCTCGGTAAAGCTGCGTGCCACCGATACCCAGCATGGGCAATATGGCAACCGCCAGCACGATGATGCCCATGCCACCGAGCCACTGCATCTGCTGGCGATAGAACAGGATCGCATGCGGCAGGCTGTCGAGACCGATGATCAGCGTGGCACCGGTGGTGGTCAACCCCGACAGGGATTCGAAGATCGCGCTTGCCACCGACAGTTCCAACGGACCGTACAGATACAACGGCAGTGCACCGAAGATACCCAGTACCACCCAGAACATCACCACCACCAAGAAACCGTCGCGCAATCGCAATTGTTGCTTGCGCTTGCGAACCGGCAGGAACATCAGCAACCCCGTACCCAGTGTGACCAGGAAGGCCCCGAAGAACGGCACGATGGCACCGTCGGCATAGATCAGTGCGACCAGTACAGGTGTGAGCATGGTGATGCTGAACAGGCACAGAAGGATACCGACGACCCGCTGAACGACCCGAACCTGAACGGTGAGCATCATCAGACGAACGTGACACTGACCTGAAACAGCTTCTCGACGGCGGCGATCTGGCGTTTGTCGGTAACCAGCACGATCATGTGATCTTCCGGCTCGATCACCACATCGTGATGCGCGATCAGCACCTGCTTGCCTCTGACCAGCGCACCGAGCGAAGCGCTCTCGGGCAGCTTCAATTCACCGATGGTGCGGCCGACCAGCTGTGAGGTTTCACGATCACCGTGAACCACTCCCTCGAGCGCCTCGGCCATGCCCTTGCGCAACGAATGCACCGCGACGACATCGCCGCGCCTGATGTGAGTCAGCAAGGCACCGATGGTGATCTGCTGCGGCGAGATCGCCACATCGATGATGCCACGTTCGACCAGGTCGACGTAGGCCGAGCGGTTGATCAGCGACATGATCTTGCGTGCGCCCATGCGCTTGGCCAGCATCGCCGAGAGAATATTGGCCTCGTCGTCGTTGGTCAGTGCGCAGAACACATCCATGTCCTCGATGTTCTCCTGCACCAGCATGTCGTGATTCGCGGCATCGCCGTACAACACCATGGCGCTGGATAGCACCGAGGAAAGATGCTCCGCGCGGGCCTCGTCGGCCTCGAATGATCTTCACCCGGAAGAAGCGCTCCAGCTTGATCGCGAGCAGCTGGCCGATGTTGCCACCCCCCGCGATCATGACGCGCCGACAGGGCTCCACCTCGCCATGGAACTGAGCCATCACCCGGGAGGTGTACTTGCGCATGCCGAGGAAGAAGATGATATCGCCCGGCATGACCAGCGTGTCACCCTTGGGAATGATCACCGTTTCTCCACGATACAGCGCGACCACACGCGTTTCTATCTTCTCGCCGAGCAACTCGCGCAAGCGCCTGATGCGTGAGTGATCCATCGGTGCTCCGCTGATCACCTCGACGCCGACCAGCCGCACGCTGCCATCGGCGAAATCCACGACCTGCAAGGCGCCCGGGTGCTCGATGATGCGATGGATGTGGTCCGTGACCAGCTGCTCGGGGCTGATCAGCACGTCGATGGGGATGTTGTCGTTATCGAACAGTTGCCGCTCGCGCATGTACTCCTGTGCGCGCATGCGCGCGATCTTGGCGGGCGTACGGTACATCGTGTAGGCGATCTGGCAGGCGACGATGTTCGCCTCGTCCGAATCGGTAGCCGCGATCAGCATGTCGGCATCTTCCGCGCCTGCACGGCGCAGCACCTCCGGGTGTGAACCCTTGCCGACGACGGTGCGTACCTCCACCTGGTCTTCCAGCGGGATCAGCTTGCTCTCGTCATCGTCGACGACAGTGACATCGTTGTCTTCCGAGGCCAGGTTGATCGCCACCGTGGAGCCCACCTGCCCGGCCCCTAGCACGATGATCTTCATGGCGAAGACAACTGAAGCAACAGGTTTGCTTGCATGTAATCAGAGCTGGCGGGCCGAGGGAATCGTCAGGCCCGAGGCGGCCTGTGGCGGCATCATACCGAAATTGCCTGGATCACGGAAAGAACGCTCTTCGGGCGCACGCGGACGAGATTTCAGACCCGTCGGCATAATCTTCATCGGCACGCTACCGGGGTGAAACAGGTAAGCCGATGGTCCGGTTGCGTGCTACTTTTCGGGCCGGGAAGGTACCCTGCAACCGGGCCAGCAAATGAGTTCTAACAACGATGCCGGTGGCAGATGCACCGACCTGTCCACGACGGCAACCACGATCTGTGCCAGGCTGCGGGCCGGTTTCGACGCGGGTATCACCCTGCCCCTGGCCAGCCGACGGCAGCAACTCGACGGGCTGGGTAGGTTCCTGGCCGATGAGCAGTCGGCAATCGTTGCAGCGCTGAGCAACGATCTGGGCAAGCCACCCTTCGAATCCTGGCTGACTGAAATCAACGCGGTTCGCAATGAGCTGAGCTGCGCGCAACGCTCCCTGAAAGCCTGGGCCCGCCCTCGACGAACGAGAACCGATCTCTTCAACATGCCGGGAACCAGCCAGAGGCGTACGGAACCGCTTGGCGTGGTACTGATCATCGCACCGTGGAATTATCCGCTGTGCCTGTCGCTGGTACCGGCGGTGAGCGCGATGGCCGCCGGCAATGTCGTGGTACTCAAGCCATCCGAACAGGCTCCGGCAGTCGCGGAGCTACTACACAGACGTCTGTCGACGTATGTGGACCCACAAGTGTTGCAGGTGGTCACCGGCGATGCCTCACGAGTCGATGAATTGCTGGACCAACCGTTGGATCATGTGTTCTACACCGGAAGTTCGAAGCACGCCCCCGATATCGCGGCAGCGGCAGCCAGGCAACTGACCCCCGTCACCCTGGAGCTGGGTGGCAAGAACCCGTGCTACGTGGACGCTTCCGCGGATCTGGACGTCGCGGCAAGACGCATCATGTGGGGCAAGCTCATCAACGCAGGTCAGACGTGCGTTGCACCCGATCACCTGCTGGTGGACCGATCGGTTCGCGATAATTTGATCGACCGGTTGTACGCGGCCATCCTCAACTCGTACGGCGACACACCCCTGGAGAACCCGGATTACCAGCGCATCGTGAACCGACGTCATTTCGACCGGTTGCGTGACTCTCTGGGCAGAGGAACGATCGTGCATGGCGGGCAGACCGATGAGGCCTCGATGAAGATAGCGCCGACACTGATATGCGATGCGGCGGAAAACTCCGCTTTGATGCAGGAAGAGATCTTCGGGCCCCTGCTGCCGATCATCCCGGTCGCTGGCATCGACGAGGCCATCAGTCGCATGAGATCGCTACCCAAGCCACTGGCAGTGTATCTGTTCACCCGAAACCGCTCGAATCAACGGCGCATTCTCGATGCCACCAGCTCCGGGGGCGCCTGCATCAATGATGTCGTGATGCAACTGGCCGGCACCAGCCTGCCTTTCGGTGGCGTGGGCGACAGCGGTCACGGTGCCTATCATGGGCGTGCCGGGTTCGACACGTTCAGCCATCAGAAAAGTGTGTTGATAAAGCCTGCAAGCTTCGAGCTGCCGGTACGCTACCCGCCTTACGAGCGCTGGCGCCACAAACTGCTGCGCCGGTTCGGCTGACCCACGCACCGAGAACATCGGGTGCAATGCGAGGATCATCACACCTGCCTCAGCATGCGACAGGATCATCTGATACCGCGGTTGGTTTCAACCGCATCAGCCCTCTGATGTACTACTTTACAGCGTCATCGAAGGCATCCTTCAGCTTGCCCTTGCCCTCCTTCAGGTCACCCTTACTCTGCTTGACCTTGCCTTCGCTCTCCATCTCCTGGTCGTCCAGTAATTTACCCGTCTTCTCCTTGACGGTACCACTTGCCTGATCGGCCTTGCCTTCTGCCTTGTCCGAATCCCCAGCCATCTGACGTACCCTCTCGAATGATCATCGATATCGACAGGCGATTGCCTGACGATTTCATGCAACTACGCACCGGTTCTATCCGAACAGCCACAGGGGCGTTTTAACTCACTTTAAGGCTTGTACACTCGTCACACCTTCTTCAGCCATTGCCCTTGTTCGCATCGGCATCGGCATCGGCATCGCCTGGTGACTCCGCAGCCTTCGCCTTCTCGTCATCATCCTGGAAGGCAAGCCCTTGGCCGGTCTTCGGCCCCTCATCGCTAGCGCGCTCTTCCTGCGCGGCCTGCCAGTAATCGTCTCGCTGGTAGCCGCTTTCGCTCGGCTCGGAATCGCTCTCGGCGCGATTGCTCGCGACCTTGTCTTTCGGTGTAGCGCCCATGTCTGGTTCTCCAATTGATCAACCTGATGACTACGTCAGAGATTCCGGTTCGGATGCTCCTGATACCAGGATATGCCCGTGCTCCGGCTTGCCGGGCATTATTCGCCATATAATTGCAGATGATTTCTGGCCATCGTCTCGCTGCTGAAATGGGTTTCGAAATGATGCCTCACCCGCCGGCGGCTCAGGGACTTGCACCGTTCTACGGCGTCGAGCGCCTCGGTAACGCTGCCTACCAGGTAGCCGTTCACCCCTTCACTGATCAGTTCGCGCATGCTACCGCGGTCCCACGCTATCACCGGGGTACCGCAGGCCATGGCCTCGATCGTGACGAGCCCGAATGGTTCAGGCCAGTCCAATGGCATGAGCAGCGCAAGCGCGTCCCCGAGAAACGGCACCTTGCCAACGTCATCGACCTCACCGACGAACTCGATGGGCGCTCCCAGCAGGGGCGCTATTGCCCGGGTAAAGTAATCCGGGTTTCCCAGATCGACATTGCCAGCGAGCTTCAATGGGGTGTTCGCGCGTCTCGCCACCTCGATGGCCAGATCCGGTCGCTTCTGATCGGTGAGCCGGCCCAGGAAAGCCAGATAGCCACCGTTGCCATCGCCGGGACACCATGCGTCGGCCGGCAGACCATGATGGATGACACCACTGCGGTTGGACAGCGGCACGCAGCGCTGCTGGCTCTCACTGATGCAGATGCAGCGTAGTGAAGGGAAATGGTGGAAGAGCTGCTGACGATCAGGCTCGTCTGTTCGCCAATGCAAGGTTGTGAACAGGCGATCGTTGAAAGGCGCAAGAACCGCCGCATGGTAATACTCGGTGTGGCAATGCAGCACGTCAAACTTATCGGCATCACGGGCGACCATCGCCAGCATTGCGGCTTCCTCGACCGCCCGCGTGCCGGCGTTCCCCCCGGTGCAGGATGCCGGCATCCCCTGGGCCGCAAGCCTGGCAGTCGTCGAAGAGCCCTGAGCCGCGAACAGTGTGACATCATGGCCCAGTGCCGTCAGTGCGTCGCATAGCCAGGCAATGACCCGTTCGGTCCCCCCTTCGTGGACCGGTGGCACCGAATACTGCAAGGGTGCGATCTGCGCTATTTTCATTCCGTGCGCCGATTCGGGGCAGGACGATCCTTGCCGACCAGAGCTTCGAGGTATACCGGTGCAGTTGCGCCATACCCCGACGTATCAGCCGATCGATACCAGAGACGTTCGATCGAAGGATCAAGATGCCTGCCGATATGGGCGCGATCATCTGCACACAAGGGCGGGTACCGGCGCGGTACGTAGTGGCTGGTGATCTCACCCTTGTACGTATTCACGGGCTGATAGTCTGCCCTGAGCCGGATGTGCAGCCGCCGGTTCAGGTCGGCAAGATAGGCTCTCGGGTCACGACTCACCGCCTCGTAGGCAACCGGCAGCACGCGGCATCCGAAGCGCCATCGCAGCGATGCCCAATGATGCAATTTTACCTGTCTCAACTGCATCACATCCCTGAATCTACACCCGGACAGCGGATGACGTTCGCGCTCATGCTCACGCCAGATACCGTCCTCCTCGATTCCCCCGACCCATTGTGCCCGTATGAAATCGCTGAAGCCGAGCTCTTTGAGTGCCGGTGCAACGTGCCAGGGCTTGCGGTGCAGGCTTCGAACCCAGTCGTACGGGTCGCGAGCTACGACGACGACCAGACAACTTGCCGGAATGCATTCGGGATGTTCTGCATACCAGTGCTTGTGCCCGAACTCTTCGGTGAAGCGAGCCGACAGGATATTTCGCTCCATCAGGCGGATCACGAAATTGGTGCCGCTGCAACGCTCTCCATAGACCTGGAATCTGTCGATCACCGGATGCGGTGAAATCACGCCTTGACCACCTGTGCCGGCAGCTCGGTCCACAGCTTTTCCGCATGGCGCAGAAGGTACTGAGCCGAACGGCTCGCAGCATCCTCTGCAACCAGGGACTGCTGGAGGGTCAGATCACATCCAGAGACACTTTCCACGAGGGCGACCCACTCACCGAACGATCCCGGCCAATAGGGCGCATGGATCGCCACACCGATAGCCTGCAACGCCTGCGCCTTGCGGCGTTGCTCGTTGAAGTAGCACCACTCGGGAATGCAGATCAGCGGCTTACCGACTTTCGCCACTTCATGCACCAGGGAATCACCCGGGCTGATGATGACCACATCCGCTGCCATCAGGTAAGGCTTGACGTCCGCGACCCAGCCTTCCACATGCAAATTGTGGAAATCGGTTTCATGCCCCTCGCGACGCACCTTGCCAAGCACGAGCCAGTAACTGTCGTCGATCGCTCTCGCACCCATCGTCAATGATGCGAGGTTGGCACCGCCGCCGCCGCTTCCGCTGATGACGACGATCAGCTTCCTGCCCTCGGCCGCCCTTACCAGTTCCTGCGCCCGAACGTCACCCACTGGCGGCACACGGGACGCCACCAGACCACCGCTATAAAAGGTTCGGGCACGATACTGCAGAGGCCAATCGGGCTGTTCCAAACGCTCATCGAACGGCGCCAGGATTCCCACGGCGCCCGAATGGGCGCTTTCGTGTGCCACGTCTGCCCTGTCTCCGTGCAACCTCACGATCACGACAGGTACACTGCAGATTCGCGCCAGCGTCGCCACCTCTGACGACACATCGACCACCAACAGCGCCGGGTCGGCCTCGCCAAGCCACCTTGACAAACGGCTCATGCCGATACGCAACGCGGCGACTCCGAGCGGCGCACAGTCGAGCGTGCAGGACAGGGGCTGATGGTGCAACACCTCCGTGGCCGAGCTCTTTCCGTGAAAATCGGGCAATGTCACCAGCCGGCAAGCAGGATGGTCGGTCATGAAGCTGTCGGTCTTTGCGCAGAACACGACCACTTCGCGTTCCGGCTGCAGATGCCCCAGCTGCTCGATAATTGCATTGCACCTCGCAATGTGACCGTGCCCCTGATGGTGAACGAAGAAGCCAATAGGCCGTGGCACGCACAGTGCGCTGTCACGTCTATGGATGTTGGCTACCTGCTCGCCCCTGAATTCGCCGCACTGAACCACTATCGCCCACCTGCCCCGAGTTTTCGCATTCGGTACGATATCCGGCAAACTCGCGCGATCAATTGCTCCAACAGCAGGGTTGCAAAAGTTACCGGTATTATTCCAATTTAAGCGTCTTGCCGTTGATTCAACCTGTAGTACGCGCACGTTCGGATCGTATGAGCACAATGGATAGAACATGTAGCCGCACAACGGCAAGCTTGGCAGAAAAATTCGGGATACGGCCTGGAAGCATCGACACCATGGCCAATGGAATGGCCAATGAAACCGGATACCGATGAACACGGGGCGCGTCGAACACATCGTTCACATTGCACTTCAGGGGTGTTTGAAGACCGGTGCAACAGATTACGGAATAACACCGGATACCGGTGGGCATATCCGTTATCTGCTCGAGCTTGCCCGGCAACTCGAACGCATCGGCTACGACCAGACTATCGTGACTCGAAAGTTCGCAAGCCAAAGGCTCGGCACGGCCTATAGCAGAGCTGACGAATCGATCAGCGAATCGATAGGTTTGCACCGGATCGCAGGTGCGTCCGAGCGCTACCTGCCGAAGGAATTGCTGTACACCGAACATGACGCGATGATCGCCAACCTGATCACCTGGTTCGAATCTCTGCAGAACCGCCCGCAACTAATTCATGCACACTATTCGGATGCCGGCATTCTCGCGAAGGCCCTGAAGCGCGAGTTTGGCATTCCGTATCTGTTCACGCCTCATTCATTGGGGGCGGTCAAGGCCGACATGTTGAAAAGACAGGGCCAGGACATCGCACACCTGGCACAGCGAATCAGAGATGAACAGGAAGTCATGCAGGCGGCAGATGCGGTGGCGGTCAGTTCCGATGACGAAGCAACGCGGCAACTGGACCTGTACGATATCGGACAAACTCGCATTCTGATCAATTCACCAGGGTGCCAACTGGAACGTTTTCATCCTTCTCGAACCACAAAGGACCTGGCTCCGGCACGATACCTGATCGACCCTTTGCTGCGTGAGCCGCGAAAACCTTTCCTGCTGGCGTTGGCCAGGCCTGTATGGAGAAAGAACCTGCACGGGCTTGTCAAGGCGTATGCGAATTGCCACAAGCTTCAGCAGCAGGCCAATCTCGTCATCTTCGCGGGATGCCGCGACATCGGCACCGGGCTCGATGACGAGGCGCACGCTGTGTTGAACCGCTTGTTTCAGCTCATTCGGGATCACGATCTGGAAGGCAAGGTGGCGTTGCCGGCGAGTCATACCGCTGAGCAGGTTCCAGCGATGTATCGATACGCAAGGTGGCGCCGCGGCCTGTTCGTGAACATCGCCGGCAACGAACCTTTCGGGCTGACCGTTCTGGAGGCTGCCGCCAGCGGGCTACCGACCATCGCGACTTCTCGAGGTGGCTGTTCGGATACCTTGCACCGGTGCGGTCACGGAGAGACGGTCGACCCCGAAGACCTCATCGGTTTCGCGAACTCGGCATGCCGCATATTGGACAACCCGACCCTTTGGAACCGATATGCGTCGGCCGGTCCCCGTGGTGTTCGTCATTTCAGCTGGTCGCGCCATGCCGAGCAATATGTCGATGATCTACGACATCTGAGCGCGCCTTTGCCATTGAGCCAACGGGTCTGTGAAATCCGACCCTCCGCTACTCGGTACTATCTCGTCTCCGACATGGACGGAACTCTACTCGGCAGCGGGTACGAAGAATTGTCGGCCCTGTCCGGGTGGTTGAGCCAGCGCTCCGACATCGGCTTCGTCGTTGCCACAGGCCGGCGCCCATCGGTGGCACTCACGATGTTGAAGAAGGCAGGCTGCCTGCTTCCGGAGGCGATCATAGGCTCCATGGGTTCAATCATCGCCCCTGTGGAAGCCGGCGAACTGGCGAACCACGATACCGACTGGGTAAGCCACAACGCATGCCGTTGGGATCGAGCGGCCTGTGCCGAAGCGCTGACCGATGTCGCCGGTTTGTGGCTGCAATCGGTATCCGAGCAAAATGCACTGAAGTTGAGCTATCAGGCAAACGATGGTGTCGAAGCGGTACGCAGCATCAAGAGAAGGCTCGGCAGCCATCGGCTCGATGCGACTGTGGTGCTGTCGCACGAACGATTGATCGATGTTCTCCCCGCGGGTGGCGGCAAGGCCGCTGCCGCCATCCACTACTGTACGAAGCGCGGTATCGCTCCGTCGCGAATGATCGCCGCCGGCGACTCAGGTAATGATCTCGACATGCTGGCGAGGCTCGGTAGAGGAATCATCGTCAGCAACCATACGGGAGAGCTCGAATCCTTGCGCGATCTGGAACACGTTCACTTCGCCACTCTGGCCGGGCCTGCCGGCGTGCTGCAAGGGCTGCGATCGTTCGTCGAACCCTCAGACCCGCCGGTGGTCAGCCACTCGTGCAGGCCAGACGCACAGCATGATGAAATCCTGGCCAGGGCGGTCTAGTGCTCCTTCCCCGTGACAGTGATGGGTTCGGGAGGGGGGCCACCGGCGGCATCATCATGTGCAAGGTTCACTGGTGATTCGTCCACTCAGCGTGCTGACGCTTGTCAGAGGTCGGCAGACGCATCTCGACAACCTGATCGACGGGTTACGCCGGCAATCCGTGAAGCCGTTGGAATTGGTGATCGCCAACATGCAAACGAACGCTCCGGTACTACCCGAGGATCTGGAGTTCCCGATTGTCGTGGTCGATATCGGCGGAGCGGACCTGCCCCTCGCGGCAGCCAGGAACTTCGCCGCCTACAAGGCGCGGGGGCAGGATCTCGTCTTTCTCGATGTCGACTGCATTCCGTCACCCACGCTGCTGCAAAGCTACAGCGATGGTCTTGCCGTGGCGGATGTCTGTCTGATGGGCGAAGTGAGATACCTGCCAGAGCTGCCTATCTCCAAGGACACCTCCTTTGATGAACTGGTCCGTGAAGCCCGGCGGCATCCTGCACGGCCACCCCCGCCGTCTTCGGGATTCAGAATGGAGCCTGAGGTCAGGAATCTCTGGGGCCTGTCGTTTGCCCTGCCACGCCACAGTTTCTTCATGGCCGGAGGTTTCGACGAACGATTCATCGGCTACGGAGGTGAGGAAACCGACTTTGCCGAACGACTCGGCGTCGCGCAGGTGCCACTTGCGTGGTGCGCCGAGGCCATGGCCTTGCATCAGCACCATGCCCTGCATGCACCACCATTGATCTTCTTCGACGATATCGTTCGCAATGCCCGGTTGTTTTTCGATATCTGGGGAAGCTGGTGCATGGAATACTGGTTGGGCCAGTTCGCCGAAATGAACTTGATCGAATGGAGCACTGAAGAAAAAACGTTGAATGTGCTGCGTCAACCAACCGAATCCGAGATAGACGCAGCCCGATTACCCGCCACTGCCCTTTGGGGGTGACGGCAGCAGCGCATCGGTTATCGGTTCATGGCTGTGCACATTCGAACAGATCGAGTCGATAGCACACACCCTCCGCCAGGGCTTGGACTGGCAGTCTGGTCATTTGGCCACTTGCTGCCGTGAGAGCCATGGAGAAGCGCTCAGCAGCTTCGTCACCGCCAAGATCGCATTCATCGTCCGTATCGCCCAGCCAGCAGACGGTGACGCAATGCCCACCGGGCTCGAGGGTGGTGGCCACCAGACTGGCAAGTGCATCTATTTCCTGAAGGGAAAGGAAGTAAAGCACTTCGGACAACACGATAAGATCAAACGGCCCCGCCGGCCATTCGCGGGGCACTTCACCGACTTCGAAGCGTACGGAGGCGATCTTGCGATGAGCATGGCGAGCCTCTTCAATTGCCAATTGCGATACATCCAGAGCCAACACAGCGTCTGCCCGCTCGCTCAATCGCGCGGCCAGCTCGCCGATCGAACAGCCGACCTCCAGCGCACGGCGATATCGATGACGTGGAAGGGCCTTCACAGTTGCGCGGTACTTGCCCTGTTCGTAGGCCGACGTTCGAAAATTCCACGGATCCACCTCTTCTTCGTAGAGCGCATCGAACCGCTGTGCCCGATCCGATTTGAATGGGATTCTCATGATGGACACCGCCGGATGAAGAGCTCGTCGTGATCGATGAAATGCGCCTGCATCTCAGCTGGCATGATGAAGCCATCGGGATCGTCATCGATCAGTCCACTCATCTGCGACGCATGCTTCGCGACGGCCCGCCGCTTGATGCGACGCTGGGATTCATCGGGCCGGTAGCACAAGAGCTCGTCTTCCGGCGTGATCAGCGGCGTACCGATGAAGCGACCCCATACCGGACAACGAAGCAACCGTGGCCGTGAACCGGTGAGCTCGGAAAAGCCGGCCGCGAGCGCTTCTGCCAGCAATGCACACTGCTGGTGGTCCGAGTGCGGATCCCCCTCCCAGGTCGTCCAGATCGTATCGAGATCACGGGCTTTCATCGTGGTGGCCAGCCGGCCGAGAACCTGCCCGATACCCGCGACGTCGAGAACCGGTGAACCCTGGTCCGGATAGCCGAGACATTCGTGTGTGATACCGCCACCCCCGAGCACGGACAGCGCATCGGCAAGCTCGTGCTTGCGGCGTGCCGCGATACGTGCCGGTGACCATGATGGAGACTTCGGATGCGAGCGACCCCCATCGGTAACGACCACGACGTGCGCGGACCGTCTCGACGCTACCAATGCCGACAGTGCGGCCCCACAGGCCAGCGTTTCATCATCGGGGTGCGGCACGAGCACCAGAGCACCGTGGGAGACGAGCTCATCGAGCTCCACTGGCAGGGCATCCTGTGCAGCATGCAGCAAAGCGCCTTCGGCGAAGGGGGTCACCCGAATATCATCCGTGCACAGCGGAATCGTTCGACAGCATCGTCACCGTCACCACCAGCTTCCGATCGGGCGCTCGCTCGCTACCACCGTAGCAGCTGCGCGAGCCAACTTGGCGTCGGGGCCGGCCTGGCGCAAATACAAACCGAGATCACGTCTGACGCGCTCGATTCTCTGCCCACGCTCAAACGCCCCCATGCCGAGTGACCGCTCAACCAAGGCCAGTAGCGAGATCGCACTGGCCTCAACCGACTCGCGGGCCAACAAGGCCAACGCCACCGCGCGGTCGGTGGCCTGCGAATCTTCAGGGTCCACTGTCTCGACTTCGAGCGCGACTCGCTCGATCAGTGAACGTGCGGCCAACGTCAAGGCCGCCGCCTGCCCGATGCGGGCGCCTTGATGAGGATCACCGTCGCGCCCGCGAGCCCGCAGCGTCGCCACCAGCTCGTCGACGAGGGCCTCCATTCCACCGACATGGGCAGCGATGTAGCGCCAGACACCACCTTCGAACCAGGGCTCGCGTTCGTACGCACCGGGTGCACCCAGTACGCGCTCGGGCGGCAGGTACAGACCATCGAAGTGATAGCTTCCCGATCGGGTCGCTCTCATTCCGCTTGCCCGCCAGTCACCCGGTACCTGACGCGTCACATCGTCGACGTCGATCAACAACAGGCGAGAGGTTTCGACGGCGTGCGGATCCGGAACGGGTACGACCGCCAATTCCACCAATCCGAGACCGGACGCGAAGATCTTGGCACCGGCAAGCGTCCAGTGCTCATCATCGGTTGCCAGGACACGCAATGGATCAGCACCGGTCGCTCCCCAGACACCGAGCAGTGCACCGGCGCGTATTCGTTCCCGAACCCACTCGCGCACGGAGTCTTCGGCGTACAGCTCGACCAGCTTGACAGCGTTGAGATGCCCTTCGTAGAGACGTGCCACTGCAAGATCGGATCGTCCGAGCGCACGCAAGGCATCCGAGGTTGACAGGACAGCAGCCGGTTCAATCGACGTGGCCAGACCCTGGCCACCGTTGGACAGGGGAAGACAGGCGCTCAACCAACCGGCGCCGGAGAGTTGATCGATCGCATGCCTGAGATCGCATTCCTCATCCCCGCGGTTTCCCAGGTCGGGTGTCTCCAACGAAGCGACAGGCGCTGACGTACATCGTGATTCCACCCGCATGACGGCTGCACTCACGACACTTCCCCGAGACCCGATGCATCGATATGCGCGGAGGGCTTCAACCTGCCGAGCCGAGTCATGTCGAACGTTGTCAGACCCCTGGTCAGCAATCGCCGGGCATGCTCGATGCGCGCTTGTTCATGAGGTTCCTGCTTCCTGATGTCCTTGAGCAAGGCAAGAAGCACGGGTAGTTCCGGACGCAGGTCCGCAACCCGAAGGCGGCGGCGAACCGAACCGTAGACGGCTTGTTCGAACCTGGCCCATGCCACGGAAAAATTGTCCACTCGTGCGAGCTCGGCGGCAAGTAGCTCGCCTCCGCCCAGCTGCAACAGTTCTTTTCGGCGATCTCCGGGCAGGGGCCAGATCGTACGAAGCCAGAGGCGCGAAGATAATCGGGCGTGCAGTACCGCCGCCGGTTCGAGCGCTTCATCACAGTGGGGGTTGAGGCACTGCGCCCGTTCCAGCAACGCGTCCGCCATTCCACCCCTGGCGCGACCGACCATCCGGCAGGACACCTCCACCTCGACCTCGTTTGCGTGCACGACGGAAAGCCCGTGCTCCCGTACCGCCTGCGCCAATGCACGATCTTCGCCGCACTGCAGAAGCGGAATGCCACCGACCCGGCGTAGTTCGTCTGCGCGAATGGCAAGACTTGCACCGGATGCCATGCCATGGTGTGGCCACGGGTTCCACGGGTCCGGATCGATGAGGCTTTCAAGCTCCAGGGTTGCTTCCTTGTAGCGCCCCTCGACCTGGCCGATCACCTCGACCTGGTCAGGCAGTCGATCCAATTCGACGGGAACGATTGAAATCCGGCCACACACCAGGTTCGCGCCACCGTTGAGGCGCTCGGCATTGGTCGTCACCCACCCGGGAGCAGGTAACGCGTCAGCATCTGTCGTCATCAGCAGCGTGCCCGGTTCGGCTGAGAGACCTGCCAGTTCCATGGCCAATCGGCGAGCAGCGCCGGCGTGAGCCAAACCGGGTACGAAATCCACATCCACCACGGTAAGCGGAAAGCGACGCCGAGCAGACCAGGCCAAGGCACGATCAATAGTCTCGTCGGTAGTGCCATTGATCAGCACCAGAAGACGTACTCGCATTCCGGACAGATCGGCTGAGTGCGCACAGGCCTCCAGGCAGGTAGCGATCCGCGTCTGCTCATTGCATGCAGGCACCACCAAAACCGCCTCTACACGATGACCTTCGGAGCTTGAGCGGCAAGTCCACCGTTTTATCTTTCCTGCCCACGGCGGCGTATTCATCAATCGCACCAGGTTGCGCCACAGCCCTGGGCTTCCGCAGCCGACTTCCGAAGGAGATCCATCAGTAGATCGACCTCGGAAACATGCTCTGGAACTGGTACCAGCGTGTACTCTCATGATCTCATACCGTCCATATTGAGGCGTTCGAGAATGGGTTTGGCAAGTACCTGAAAACGCCCCGATTCAAGAGTGATTGCCCAAGATGGAAAAACCTCTATCGACCACCACTCGAGAGGTGGCTACATCGGCAGGTGGATTTACGATCCTGGCATTCAAGCGCCTCTATTACGCACGAAAAGGTCTGACTGGCTTCCGGCCATTTACTCTCGACTATTCGTGCTCTCCGTCTTCGATATCGATCGATATGCCAGGGCCATCGCTTACGCCCTGAACTGAATTAAAAAAGACTTTTCCCGATCGCATCGACGACGTTATTAGGAATTGGTTTTGCAGGCTTTGTCTAATTTTAAAACCACAGTCGCATCTGATCGATCACGGACTATCTCCAATCGAACAGTCGAGTAGCCATGGATAATCCATGCACCGTACTGGCTAACATCGTCCGCTTTCACTGGATGGTCGCTTCGGATCGACCGCTGTCACGGGACGGTCGGTTGATCCATCAGGCCGATCAGCCTTCCTGCCCTCGTTGAACCGACGCGGCAGGGTCGCCCGGGCCGAGGTCCGGCTTCTCACCCAGAGGTTCCATGCGTCTGGTGTGGAATTCGCCCTTTCCATCAAAGCTTTTGCCGGTCGTCCAGTTACCTTCTGGCACAGGCACCTGATCATCCTTACCGAACGTCATGAACGAGTAGGCATGTTCGGCCATCTCCTTGGCCTGAGGAAAATTATCGGGAATAGGATGGTTCTCTCGCCCCCCGAGCTCTTCCCAAGCCGCCAACCATTGATTCTGATGCATCGTGTCGCGCGCGATCATGTAGGCAAGCATGTCTTTCATGCCGGCATCATCCGTCATCTTCCACAGCTGACACGCCAACATCCGACCCGTTGACTCAGCCGTCGCATTGGCCAGCATGTCTGCAGCCACGTTGCCACTGGCGTAAACGTGAGAGCAATTGAACGGTACGCCGTTAGCATCGATCGGCATGGCAGCCATGCACGAGCTGATCACGTGCTGGACGTTCATCCCGCCCATGGCCGCCATGATCATCGGATCCTTCGCCGCCTTGTCCTGTTCCAACGGAGCGCCATCGAGATTCAATGCGACGGCGGTTGCCAACATTTCGATGTGCCCCATCTCTTCGGTGCCGGTCTCCAGCAGCATATCGCGATACTTGGTCGGTCCACGCGCACCCCATGCCTGAAACATGTACTGGAGGCACACACGGATTTCACCCTGCACTCCACCGATCGCTTGCTGTAGCGCGTTCGCAAACACTGGATTCGGCTTATCGACTTTCACTTGGTACTGCAGTTTCCCACCATCATGGTAGAACATGGTGATTCGCCTCGTTTCAGTTGATCCAGAGGCTAGAGAACCACACAAGTGTTCTTGTCGTGCTGGCGGTGCAATTACTGCACGGAGCAAGTAAATCGTTCCTTCCAATTCTTCGTGTTAAAGAGGGGGCACCGAAAATATGTGAGTAAAAGCGAGAAGTGGAGTCGCAGACCATCGAGCTCTGCCAACCTGGCCATTGCAACTGCGCGCCGGCCCCTGTTTCACCCGTTGGGCATCACGAAGTCACCGAACATCGTTACCGAGCGCATTGCCTGTTCGGTGAGGTCGTTCAGGCGTAGCGCGAAAGCATGAGCGAGGGTTTGCTTGATGCTGCGTGTAGGGCTTGGCACGAAGATCGACTCCGGGCCCAGACCGTGCGATCGGGCAGGCAACCCGCACCGTCATCAGTCTCCCGTCACATCAGGATAGAACCGCGACCGGAGGGATGTGCGAGCAAACGTGGCAAGCACGGTTGCGCAGCCTCTCGGTAAAATCGTTACTTGACCGTATCTACCCACGATTGTAATGTTAGCATTGGCTAACTGAGTTACTATCGGAATGCAGCCTTTGTTGCCAGAGGCCGTTCTGCCATGGTCAGAGTCAACCATCTTCTGCTTTCCATCTGGAGTAGCAACTTGGCGTAAGCGTATCTGACACGCGGCTTTGCTTCATCGGCGCCCCTCTTCGCCGTCATCAGGTGCTGCAAGTTCGTACAGAGGTACGACTGATGACCCGGGAAATACTGATCAGCGGAATTCCTTCGGAAGTTTACCTTCCTGCAGGCAAGGCAAGTGTCTGGTGGAGCCGGTAGTGAGTAGCTCCGGACCAAGCTGTTTCGTCAGCAAACTCGAGTATTTTCTCGATCTCACGGCAGACGAAAAGGAAGCATTGATCGACTTCGAGAAGAACCAGCGGGTGCTGGTCGCCACCGAGGTAGCGTATCGCGAGGGGGATGCAGCCACTGACTTCTTCGTAGTCAAATCTGGCTGGGCATGCAGTCTCAGATATACGGGTACCGGGCAGCGCCAGATCGTGCAACTACGTCACCCTGGTGACCTGTGTGGCATGCACGACCAAATTCTGAAGGCCAGAAGCGATTCACTGATGGCGCTGGAAGATACCGTCATCTGCCCTTTGCCCTTCACCAGCCTGGCGACGCTCATGAGTACCGCACCTCGGGTGACCTTACTGATCAACGCATTGATCGCGCTGGATCACGTATTGCTTTTCGATCTGATGCAAGCGGTCTCGAGATCGTCCGCCAGTGACAGGGTATTGCACCTTCTGCTGCATCTGTTGCATCGCCTGCGTATCAACAATCCGAGCATGGATACGACGTTCAGGCTTCCTGTGACACAGGCGCTCATGGGCGACCTGCTCGGGCTGACCAACGTGACCGTGAGCAAGTCGATGAGCGAACTGGAACGGGAGAAGCTGGTTTGCAGAGCTCAGGGAACCGTCACGATTCTCGATGTCGATCGAGCCATCGAACGCATCGGGTTCAACGACCGATTTGCAAGCCTGGAGCTCGACTGGCTACGGTGAGATGCCTGCAGCAGTAAACGAACGTCTCGGAGTGGTTCCGGCATTCAGAAGCGTCAGTGTTTCCATCCCGACTCGCTCGCGGCTCCGACCTGCACGTCATTCCACGTCCAGCCATTGCCGACAGTCAAGGCCAGCAGCCGACACCGGCGTTTAGACAAACTCTCGTTGGCCGCGTCGAAATCAGCCTGCGAGACGAGCGGCAGATCGCTCGATCTAAACTGGTTCAATTTCAGGATCGCCGGAGCTTCGGGTTCCGGGTTGATATGGGCACTGTGCAATACTTCCAGGTATTCCGTGATCGAGTGCCGTAGCGGATTGATGGTCTGGGGAGCCGGAATTCTGTCGGATGTCACTCCATTATTCAGCAGTGTCAGTGCTTCATCGAGACTGGCCAGGCGTACCGGCAGGGATGTAGAGGACTGAGGACTATGAAAATAATGAAGAATGGGATAGGCCAGGAAAAGCTGACCCATGGAATCAACCATGGGAGCCAGGGCAGTGAGGTGTGCATCTACCGAATCGAAGGACGAGGCATACCATGAATTCTCGACGATATCGACCGGGGTTTCGCCGAGATGCCCTATGTAGGCAGCCAGGCTTCGAGCCTGCGCCAGTGCCTCGATGATCGGAACGATGTAAGTGATTGCCATCGTGAACAGGAACAGCCCGCTGGCGGCGGTCAGCACTGTCGCGATCTGCCAGGTGGAACCTGATGGCTTGAAGTCCCCCAAACCCAACGTGGTCAAGCTGTAGCCAACGAAGTAGAAACGTTCGGACAGGGTTGCATAGGCACCCGTCGTTGCGTCGACGATGGAGCCGCTTTCGCTGCTGAATACCAGCACCCAACCCAGCCAGACTCCCAGGCCCCAGAACAGAATGGAGAGAATGGTGAATACAGGACCGACCCACGAGAGCAGGGTATGGCGCCGCCTGCGCCTGTGTAGCTTCAGCATGAGCTGCCAGGCCCATGCATGCAGACGCCTGGAAACAGGCCCGCCACCGGCTACTGTGAGTACCGTCGACAGGAAATCGAAGGCAATGAGAAATATCAACCCGATCCCTGCCAGCAACAAGAGCGTTGCCATAGACTCCATTCCCCTGATTACTTATCGGCCATTCCGGGTGCCTGACATCCATCAGCCCGTGGAGCGCTTGCAGACTGATGGATGACCGGCGTCAGGCCAGCGGGCAACAAGAGCCAGAGGCTGCAACCGGAACACGGTAACAGCCCCAAGGCATCGAACTACCTCGTTTCAGACTCGCACGAATGCCGCGATCAGGCCGTGACTTCTTTCTGTCGACCGAAGAAACCACATACCATGGCAACGATGAGACCGAGCAACGAGGCAGCAAACCCTGCCAATGCCGCCTTCGATACAGCCTCGGAAGTCTTTTGCGCCGCCACGGTCGTCTCCTCTACAGCAGTGTTCGCCGCTGCGCGCACGTCTTTGGCACTCTGCTCAACCTGAGTCTGCGCCTGATCGATAGTCTGCTCCGCTTCCTGCTTGCTGATATCAAGACGTTCGCTGAGACTGGTAACGGCCTGATCTCGATCTTCGCTGGACAACACACCACCGTTCGCACCGAACAGATTGTTGATCAGCTTGTCGATTTCCTGAGTCGCTGAACCTGGGTTGCTCGCGATCGCCGAGGCAGTGCTCTGCATTTCGGACATGGCCTTCTGCCGCTCCTCCGTATTGATGGTGTCCTTGAAGACGCCCTGAACATTCTTCTGAAGGTCTTCAGGCGTTATGTTCTTCTCCCTCATCGTGCTTTGCATGCTCTGTGGCAACGACGACATGTCGATACTGCCTATGCCGAGATTTTCAGGAACTGCCGCCTGAACTGCCGATGTTGCCCCCGAACCCGCCTTGGATACCAGCGTACTGACACCACCCATCAAACCGCTGAATGCGGTGGTGGCGAGGAACAGCATGCCGAACGTTGCCAGTGCCCATACGGCTGCACCGTGCAGGGCACTGTTGATGCCGATCGGGTTGCCTGCCAGCTTGGCCGCCACGTAACCGCCGATGGCAAGGGCAATCAGTTGCGCCCCGATCAGGAAGATGCCAGACCCGACACCGACGCCACCCAACGGGTTGGCATCCTGCGCAGGATCGATGACAGCGGAGCCTATGCCGATGGCCAGGAGGCTGAGCATGAAGACCACCGCCAATGCTATGGCAGAACCCGCCAGGATGGCTCCCCAGGACACTCTGGTGGAAGCCGTCGCGTTCGGGTAGGGCGTGGAGTTACGCTCGTTGTAATCGACATGTCTTTCCACACGTGTATCTACATTACGTGAATCTACGTTTCGATCAACTGTACGATCGATATGCGTATCTACCTTTTGGGCGGGCACACTGCGCTCGTTCATCGTTGGAAACCTCTGTTGGTTGTTATAAAAAGGGCTGAATGATACTTCAGGACAGCTCAGCCTGTACGCTGTACATGCGTCATCGGTACTGGGTGTAAATTCGCGCAGATGCTGGTAGAAAAAGCGCTTTCAGATGTGCACGTTTGCGTTTTCCAAAAGCTGTTTTCTGCCCGTCGATTCAGAGCTGTCAGGCACTTGATCCGACGTCAAAGCGCAGGAAATGCGCTTCCCATGAAGTGATTGCGCGTCTTGAATCAAGGCACGGCGGGTCATGGCCCAAGACATCGGCGAGTTAGCGCATCGCGCCAACTCGCCTGCCCTGTTGCAAAACCTCGAAGCCACTCAGCTGTCAGCCTTGGCTTCCGATTCAGCTTCATCGACCTTTCTTTTCGCCTTGGCACCCATTTCGTCCATGCGCTTTTCAGCCTCCTGGGTTGCCGAATTCACGGCCTGGTCAGCCTGCTCGAGCGCTCGCTTACCCGCATCGCTATCCACCGCTTGCCTTGCCAGCTGACGCTC
>CBDCAW010000032.1:0-17309 GCA_965214025.1 Granulosicoccaceae bacterium | reverse complement strand
TCACCGGTATCAGCGATCCCTACGAAGTACCGGAACAGCCCGAGGAGACCATCGACACCACGGAGCTGACGCCAGACTTGGCCGCGCACCGGATCGTGTTGAAGCTGGAGAGCATGGGGTTTTTGGCGTGAGTGGGTGAGAGTTTATGCAAGGTTGTCATGTGGTTGTTCCCACGGATTGCATAGATTCAGGCCGGTGTCTGCGAAATGGTGGATGTTCCGTGTCGCCAGACATCCTCGTCTGGCTGCGACGATCCCGGCTATCTGTACATTACGTATGTCGATAGGTCGGCCAAGACTCTTGAGGCGAGCCGAGATCTCGGCGGCAGTCCGGGCTGCCGCTCGATCAAAATCCAGTATTCGATTGGCCAGATCCACATCAAACATCGACTGACAATGTTCCTGCAGAGAGCGACGCCGCTTGCGGCTCGGCAGTACTTGCCAACCGAAACTGACCTCGAACGCGCTTATGCTGGTGGTCCAGACCGATTCCGATGGCTGGCTGTTCAGCCAGCTCATCACTGAAGGACTTGGCTTAGCTCTCACCAGTGCTGATACTAAGACAATTGAAAGTAGGTGAGCTTCATTCTCGCGCGTAGTGAAGCTCTGGGTGACTGGACTTCCCCCAGTTACATAGACACCGGGATCTGATTAATTCACCAGACTTGCTTTTTCTCTTCTCGCCTGAATGGGCGTTCGGTAGCCCAGAGTCGAGTGTAACCTGATGCGGTTGTAGAACACCTCAATGTACTCAAAGATGGCCGCAGCAGCCTGTCGACGGGTTTCGAATCGCTGTCGATGAACCAGCTCTTTCTTGAGTGTGGCGAAAAAGCTTTCAGCAACACTGTTATCCCAGCAGTCGCCTTTGCGGCTCATGCTGACTTTGATGCCGTTCTTGGCCAATGCATCCCGGTAGTCGCCGGCCGTGTAGGTACTGCCACGATCAGAGTGATGGAGTAGTCCTTCCGGCGGTTCGTGTGCCTGCAGCGCCATGTCCAAGGCGCGTTTGGTGAGCAACTGATCATGGGTGTCACCCATGGCCCAGCCAACGATCTCACGATTGTACAGATCGAGCAGGCTGGCCAGATATAGCCACCCTTCGTCGGTCGGCACAAACGTAACGTCAGTTACCCACTTCTCGTTGGGCGCTGTCGCCTGGAAATCTCGATCGAGTGTGTTCGGTGCGACGGCGTGCGCCGGGTCACGCGCGGTCGTCGTGCATCGGAATCCGCGACGTGGCCGCACACCACAGCCCGTTCTGGCGCATCAAACGAGCGACGCGGTTGAGCCCGGCACCCACACCGGCTGCCGTGAGGGCGGCATGGATTCGAGGGCTACCGTAGGTCCCACGAGGACACTGGAAAATGACCCACTACGGACAATATTATTGACCCACCTCTGCAACCCTAGGGCCTCGCTTGAGGGAGGCCCGCATGCTGCCAGAGGAAAGCATCATGGAGATCAAAATCCTGTCGACACGTCAGGGCATGAGCATTCGAGCGATTGCCTCGGAACTGGGCATTTCACGCAACACGGTCAGACGCTACCTGCGAGGTGAAGGTCCGACACCGGTTCCACTCGGGCGAAGCCCGGGTCGACCTCGGTCGCTCGAGCAGTACGAACAGTATCTAACCGATCGAATCGAGAAGGCTCGGCCTCATCGGATCCCTGCCACCGTACTCACCCGTGAGATTGCGGCGATGGGATTCGCAGGCACAGAACGGACGGTTCGCCGTTTTGTGGCGCCGCTGTACGATCACGCCCGGGAGCCTGAACCCCTCGTGCGCTTTGAGACAGCGCCTGGACATCAGATTCAGATGGACTGGGCAGAGGATCGGCTCAACGGGCAGAAGATCTACTGTTTCGTCGGGTTGCTAGGCTATAGCCGAACGCTGTATTTCGAGTTCGTCGACTCGATGAAAAGCGACGTTCTGATCGCGTGTCACGAGAACATGCTTACCGAGTTCGGTGGTGTGCCGAACGAGATTCTGTACGACAACATGAAAACGGTCGTGTGTTCTCGTGATGCCTATGGAAAGTCGAAACATCGTTTTCAGACGCCGCTACTGGAGCTGGCTGGACGGCACCGATTTATCCCTCGACTATGCCGCCCCTATCGACCACAAACCAAAGGCAAGGTGGAGCGCAGCGTCAGCTACATCCGCCACAGCTTTCTAGTGCCGCTCATCACTCGTCTGGCCATGGATGACATCGTGCCAGACCTGGCACGACTGAATGCGGAAGCCAGGCTCTGGCGCGACGGGGTTGCCAATGTTCGCATTCACGCCACCACAGGCGAAATCCCGGCCATGCGCCTGATCGAAGAACGGGAGCACCTCAAAGCTCTGGGTCTACAGCCACCGCCCGTACCCAGGGTGGAAACGGCCGAGACCAGGCCACAGCGATGGCCGCGTGTGCAGTTGCAACGCTCGCCCAAAGAGTATGACGCTGTACTTGCGCAGGTGGATGCATGAGCGCCTCAGCCTCAAACAAGGAAAGCCTGGAGCGCGTTGGTGAGCTCTGCGCGGCCATGTCTTTGACTGCTATCAGCGAACAGTTCGTCAACCTCGCGGATGACGCCGCCAGTAAGGAGCACTCGTTTACCGACTACCTGTGCAATGTTCTCGAAGCAGAATATACGTTGCGCCAGGAACGTAGCCGGCAAATGATGATCAAGCTGGCGACATTGCCTTCGATCAAGACGGTCGAGCAGATCGACTTCGAGGCCGCTCCCGGTCTGCCCAAGGCGAAGATCCAGGAACTGGCGGGGCTGGCGTTCGTGGAGCGCAAGGAGAATGTGATTCTGCTCGGCCCTTCGGGGTGCGGGAAAACGCACATTGCCATCAGTCTGGCGGTCCGGGCGACGCAGCGAAACTGGAAGGCCCGGTTCATCACGGCCGCTGACTTGATGCTGCAGTTGGAGAAAGCTCGGCGTGAAGACCGCTTTGACCAATACATGAAGCGAGCGATCCTTGGTCCGTCATTGCTCGTTCTGGATGAGATTGGGTACCTGCCCATGGAGAAGGGTCAGGCCGACCTGTTCTTCCATGTCGTGGCCAAACGCTACGAGCAGGGTTCCATCATCCTGACCTCGAACCTGTCGTTCGGCGACTGGGAAGAAACCTTCGCCGGCAATGCAGCGTTGACCAGTGCCATGCTGGATCGGCTGCTCCACCACGCCCATGTCATCCAGATCCAGGGTGAAAGTTACCGGCTTCGTCAGGCACGACAAAGTGGCTTGCTAGGGGGTAGCAAGGACCGATAGGTCGAATACCCTCAACCACCGGTGGGTCATTGTTTTTGTCCGATGGTGGGTCAGTTAGTTTTGTCACGGCTTCGTCAGGAGCGGGACATACTGGCAAAGGCCACAGCCTTCTTCGCCAAGGAATCGACATGAAGTGCGAGTTTGTCGATGTGAAGAAGGCGCAGTGGCCGGTTGTCAGGATGTGCAAGATGCTGAAGTTCTCACCCAAGACGTACTACGCCTGGCGGCTCCGAGACAAGAGCCTGAGGCAGCTGGCCGACGAGCAGCTACTGGTGCAGATCCAGGTGGCCTTCAAGGCCAGTCGTGGCACCTACGGTAGCCCTCGCATCCATGCCGCCCTCGCCGCAGCCGGTGTCGGTGCCGGGATCAACCGCGTCGCTCGTCTGATGCACCAGAACGGGCTGTGCGTGCGACCACGCCGAGGATTTCGGTGCACGACGACCGTACGCGACCCGGCGCACGCCGTCGCACCGAACACACTCGATCGAGATTTCCAGGCGACAGCGCCCAACGAGAAGTGGGTAATTGACGTTACGTTTGTGCCGACCGACGAAGGGTGGCTATATCTGGCCAGCCTGCTCGATCTGTACAACCGTGAGATCGTTAGCTGGGCCATGGGTGACACCCATGACCAGCTGCTCACCAAGCGAGCTTTGGACAGGACGCTACAGACACATAAACCGCCGGAAGGACTACTCCATCACTCTGACCGTGGCAGTACCTACACGGCCGGCGACTACCGGGATGCATTGGCCGAAAACGGCATCAAGCTCCGCATGAGCCGCAAGGGCGATTGCTGGGATAACAGTGTTGCCGAAAGCTTCTTCGCTACGCTCAAGAAAGAGCTGGTTCATCGACAGCGATTCGCCACCCGCCGACAGGCTGCTGCAGCCATCTTTGAGTACATTGAAGTGTTCTACAACCGCATCCGGTTACACTCTACTCTGGGCTACAAAACACCCATTCAGGTAAGAAGAGAAAATACAAGTCTGGTCAACTAATCAGATCCCGGTGTCTATGTAACTGGGGGAAGTCCAGTAGGCGAGAAGTACCTCCAGCCCTTCAGCGTTGTTCAGCAGGGCCGCGAACGCCAGAACCGCCGCGTGCCGGCCCCGTCCGGTTGAAAGAAGTCCGCCTTGGTGTAAAGTCAGACAGGAACGCTGGATCTTAATTCATGAGGTTGATGCACTACTACCCCACCCACGCCACCGCCAGATCCATCACATTGGTCCCGGTAGGTCCGGTGGTTACCAGGGCATCCACGCGGGCCAGATAGTTTCCGGCGTCGGCACGATCGAGGAAATCTCCAGCGTCCAGCCCTGCGACACGACCGCGAGCCAGAGTGTCCACATCCACCAGCCCACCAGCGTCCTTCGTAGGGCCATCGGTGCCATCGGTGCCACACACCAGCACCGACACCTCGCGCTGCCCACCCACCTGCCCACTCACCTGCCCACCCACCTCCCACTCACCTGCCCATCCGCCAACGCCAGCCGTTCCGCCAGCGCCAGCGCAAGGTGCTGGTTGCGCCCGCCACGCCCGGGATCACTCGGCAGGCGCACCGTCGGCTCTCCACCCCAGACATACAGGCCGGCAGCGGCATCGGGTGCCGACAGTTCGGCGGCGAGGCGATCGACCACGGTTGGCATGTCGCCGTCGAGCAGGCCGTTGCTGCGTACCACGTGCAGGGAACGCTCGCGAGCGGCATCGACCACCGCCTGCTGTGCGATATCGGACGATGCGATGATACGCGTTTGCATCCGCAGCCAGCAGGGATCTTCAGCCGATGGCGCCGCGAACTGCTGTTCGAGCCAGCTTCTCTCCAGCAGTGACTCGCACAGGCTCAAGGTAGCCTTGGTCGCAGGCTCGGGCGGTATCAGCAACCCCGAACCGATATCGCCCGGTACATCGCCGGGTACGTCGCTGATCAGCAGCTGCACCACCTCCACCTTCGGCAGGAACGCTGCCAGCCGCCCGCCCTTGATACGCGACAGGTGGCGGCGCACCTGGTTCATCTGCCCGATCGGATGGCCCTCCGCCAACAGACGCGATGTGACAGCCTGCAGATCATCAAGTGTGGCCCCGCTGATCAGATGCTCCACCAGCGACGAGGCGCCTCCGGACACCAGAAAAACAAGCCTGGCGCCTTCGGGCAGCTCGCTGATGAATTCCACCAGTGCCGCACCGGCCTGCAACGAGGCCTGATCCGGTCGTGGGTGCCCCGCCTCGTGACATTGCAGCCGCTCGTCGCTGATCAGCGCAGTGCCGAGATGGCCGTGCTTGGTGATCACCAGGCCCTGCTGCAATCGATCACCCAGTACTGCCAGCGCACCCTGTGTCATCGCATCCGCCGCCTTGCCGACGGCCACCAGGTGGATCGGATGGCCGGCCAACCGGCCTGCGGTTTCCTGATCCTGCAAGGCACGCCGTGTGGCAGGCTCACCGGCCACGGCATCTACGGCTGCGTTGAACAGCTCCCGCAGCAGCAAGGGTTTGTCGGACAACGCAGTGTGTACGCTTTTCTGTTCGGCAGGCTTTGCAGGCTGCTCGGCGTCAGTTTCCATCAGTGGTCCATCAGCGTCATGAGTCAGTGACCACCGGAGTCACACACGAAGCGCCTGTTCCAGGTCAGCCTGCACATCATCGGCCGACTCGAGCCCGACCGCGATGCGCACCAGGTCATCGTTGATGCCCACGGCGGCCCGGTCTTCAGCCGTCATGCGGCCGTGCGTGGTGGTGGCAGGGTGCGTGATGGTGGTGCGCGAATCGCCCAGGTTGCCGGTGATCGAACACAGCCGCGTGCTGTCGATCAGCTTCCAGGCTGCGCTCTTGCCTCCGTTCACGGTAAACGAGAGCACGCCGCCGAAGCCAGTCTGTTGCCGGCTGGCCAGAGCATGCTGAGGGTGGGATTCGAGACCGGGATAATAAACGTGTGACACACGTGGCTGTTGTTCCAGCCAGCGAGCGATCTGCAGCGTGTTTGCACAGTGCTGCCGCATACGCAGCGAAAGTGTTTCCAGGCCCTTCAGAAATACCCAGGCGTTGAACGGGCTCATGCATGGCCCGGCGCTGCGCATGTAGGAGGTGAGCTCGTCCACTACCGCCTGGGTACCCGCCACGGCGCCGCCCACGCAGCGCCCCTGCCCGTCGAGGTACTTGGTGGCCGAGTGGATGATGATGTCGGCACCGAACTCGATCGGTCGCTGCAGCGCGGGTGTGCAGAAACAGTTGTCTACCGCGAGCCGGGCGTCGGCATTGTGCGCTACGTCGGCCAGCGCCTGAATGTCGGCGATCTCGGTCAGCGGGTTGGTCGGGGTTTCCAGATACAGCAGCCGCGTGGCCGGCGTGACCAGCCGGGCCCAGTCTTCCGCGGCGAAGCTGTCGGCCCAGCTTATCTCGACGCCGAAGCGCGGCAGGAAATTCTTGAACAGGTTCACCGTGCTGCCGAACATGTTGCGCGTGGCGATCACGTGATCGCCCTTGCGCAGGAGCCCGAAGATCATCATCGCGGTGGCGGCCATGCCCGAGGCCGTCGCGATACAGGCCTCGGTGCGCTCCAGCGCCGCCAGCCTTTTCTCGAACACCTGCACCGTGGGGTTGGTGAAGCGCGAGTAGATCAGGCCAGGGTCGTCGCCACCGAAGCGGGCTGCCGCCTCTGCTGCGCTGCCGAACACGAAGCTCGAGGTGGTCATGATCGGTTCGGCGTGTTCGCCGAAATTGCTGCGCTCGAAACCGGCCCGCACGGCCAGGGTTTCATCGCTCCACGCAGGGTACTGGGGGTCGGCAGGCAAGAGAGTCACCTCGGGCAGAGTCGCTGGAGAGCACTATGGTAACGTCATCTGCCCTTCAGTGATGAGCCCGCGTGCCGCTCATAGTCGGTAGTGCCGAGCTAGTGCACTGTAACGCCCCAGGCATTCGAAAAGCGGAAGGATGCAACGGGTCGGCCGCTGTGCCGGTGTCACGGAGATCGACGTCATGTTTCTAGACAGGTTGTTCAGGACGGAGGAAAAGCGCCCCGAACCGCGCCGCCGTGACGCACCCGCAGCCAAGAGTGCGCGGACGGTGGAGACGCGCAAGCTGAATCAGAAAATCGACGTAGCGGACCTGCGCGTGGGCATGTTCGTCGCCGAGCTCGACAAGCCGTGGGAAGAGTCAGGCTTCATGTTGCAGGGCTTGCACATCGAGACCACGGCCGACATTGCCGCCGTGCAGCGCGAGTGCAAGCACGTGTACGTCGACTTCAACGAGTTCTCGCTGCAGAAGCCGGTGAAGGGCAAGGGCCTGGCGGGCGCGGCCGGAGCAGGTGCCACGCTCGACAGTCACACGGTGGAAGAGGAGTTTGACGAGGCCCGCGCGGTACACGCCATGGCCAGCAAGACGATGGCCAGTCTGTTCAAGGACATTCGCCTCGGTGCCGAGATCGATGGGGCGAAGGTCAAGCAGGCGGTGAGCGGCTGCGTCGACAGCATACTGCGCAACCCCGACGCTTCGATCTGGCTGACGCGCATCCAGGCCAAGCACGAGGGCACCGCACAACACTCCCTGAACGTGGCAGCACTCTCGATCGTGGTCGCCAAGTCGCTCGGCATGAGCCCGCGCGAGCTCGAGGATGTAGGCGTCTGCGGCATGCTGCACGACGTGGGCAAGACTGGCGTCTCCAACGAGGTGATGGCCGAGACCGGCCCGCTGACTCGCGAACAGATGAACGAGATGCGCAAGCACACCACCTACGGCCGCGACATACTGATCTCGACCAAGAGCGTGATGTCCGGTGCCGCCGATGTGGCCCATGCACACCACGAGCGCGTGGACGGCACCGGTTACCCGCGCCAGCTCACTGCCGACAACATTCCGTTGTTCGCCAAGATCGTATCGATCGCCGAAGCCTACGATACGATGACCACGCGCCAGCCCTACCGCGAGGCGCGCTCCCCGTCCGACGCGTTGCAGGAGCTCTACGCGCTGCGCGGCAAGCAGTTCGATGAAGACCTGGTGATCAAGTTCATCGACTCGGTGGGCATCTTTCCGCCAGGAAGCATCGTCGAAATGCTCAACGGCGAGATCGGCATCGTACTGTCGAACACCGCCGACAAGCTGCGCCCTCGCATGATCGTGATACTCGATGCCTCGAAGGAGGCCATTGCACAGCGCGTACTCGACCTGTCGCAGATGGATACCGACAGCGAGGGCAACGTGTACCAGATCAAGAGCACCCACCCCGACGGCAGCTTCGGGATCGACGTGGGCGACTTTCAGCGAGCGGGCTTGCGGTTGGGGTAGGAGCTACCTACAGCACTATCAGGTCATCAGCCATGTCGGCCTTCACCTTCGCCCCCTCCGAGCGGCGTTGCTGCAGCAGTTCCAGGTAAGCCTCGTCCACATCCCCGGTGACGTAGCAGCCGGTGAAGCAGCTGGACTCGAATGCCTCGATCGGGCGTTTGTCGAACTGCACCGCTTCCACCAGATCTTCGATGTCCTGATAGACGAGCCAGTCGGCACCGATGATGCGTTCGATCTGCCGCACGTCACGGTGGTTGGCGATCAGCTCCGGTGAGGTGGGCATGTCGATGCCGTACACATTCGGGAAGCGCACCGGCGGTGCAGCCGATGCCAGGTATACCCGCTTCGCCCCGGCATCGCGGGCCATCTGCACGATCTGCCCGGAGGTGGTGCCACGTACGATGGAATCGTCGACCAGCAGCACGTTCTTGCCGTTGAATTCCAGGTCGATGGGGCTGAGCTTCTGGCGCACTGATTTCTTGCGCAGCTGTTGGCCGGGCATGATGAAGGTGCGCCCGATGTAACGGTTCTTGATGAAGCCTTCGCGGTATTTCAGGCCCAGGTGGAAGGCAACTTCGAGCGCCGACGTCCGGCTCGTGTCGGGTATCGGGATGACCACGTCGATATCGTGGTCGGGCCGTTCGATGAGTATCTTGCGCGCCAGCTTCTCACCCATGCGCAGCCGTGCCTTGTACACCGACACGTTGTCGATGATGCTGTCGGGCCTCGCGAAATAGACGTATTCGAAGATGCAGGGCGTCAGCTTCGGATGATCGGCGCATTGCCGGGTATGAAGGCCGCCGTTGGCATCGATGTACACCGCCTCACCGGGTTCGATATCGCGCAGCAAGGTGAAACCGAGCCCCTGCAGGGCAACGCTCTCGGAGGCGATGGCATGCTCGATGCCGTTGTCGGTGATCCGCTCGCCGATCACCGCCGGGCGAATGCCGAGCGGATCGCGGAACGCGAACACGCCACGCCCCACGATCATGCCGATCACTGCATAGGCACCGCGGCAACGCCGGTGAACGGCTGCCACCGTGTCGAAGATCTGAGCGGGCTCCAGGTGTGTGCTCGGGCGCAATGCCTGTAGTTCATGGGCGAACACGTTGAGCAGCACTTCCGAATCCGAACTCGTGTTGATATGGCGCAGATCAGCCTCGAACAGTTCGCGCTGCAAGGTGTCGGCATTGGTGAGATTGCCGTTATGACCCATCACGATGCCGTACGGCGAATTCACGTAGAACGGCTGGGATTCGGCACTCGCAGAAGTACCGGCGGTGGGGTAGCGCACGTGGCCGATGCCCATCTGGCCCTGCAGGCGCTGGATGTCGTCGGTAGTGAACACATCTCGCACCAGCCCTGCCCCGCGCCGCAGTATCAACCGGCCCTTGTGGCTGGTGGCGATACCGCCCGCATCCTGCCCGCGGTGCTGCAACAGGCTCAGCCCGTCGTACAGCCGGGGGCTGACGGGTTCGTAACCGACTATACCGATGATGCCGCACATTCAACGATCCATCCTGGGGGTAAGAAGCCTGCCGACGATCGGTGGATGGGCAATGCCTCAGGCCCCGGCCGTCGAGAAATCGAAGTAGGCGGCCAGCTCTGTAGGCAACCGCGCATGAATGAAGACGGCTGCCAGCTGGAACTTCGGCAGCAGTGACGACTCGCGCCACCAGACTTCCTGCTTCATGGTGGGTACCAGATTCGACAGCAGCACGATCGTCGCCACGATGAGCGCGCCACGTGCCAGACCGAAAGCGATGCCCAGCAGGCGATCGATGGGGCCAAGCGAGGTGGGGCCGACGGCCTTGTGGAACAGCCAGTTGATCAGCCCCCCGATGAACATGGTGCCGAAGAAGAGAATAACGACGCTGATCGAATACCGCGCGGTGGGACTCTCGAAGGTATCGCTCGGCAGCAGGCTTGCGAAACGTGAGGTGAACATCAGCGTGATGAAGATCGCACTCATCCAGGTGACCAGGCTGACAGCCTCCTTCAGGAAGCCGCGCATGAAGCTGACCAGCGCGGAAATGACGATGATGGCCAGAATGACCCAGTCGACCTCTGACACTATGCTTTCGACACACTTTCGGACAAGCGGCGCATTCTAGCAAACCCTGTCAGGCGAGGCCCGTCTCAGGGATACTTGCCGACGAACGATTCGCGCCCCAGCAGTTCATCTACCCGGCCGCGTGACGTCTCGGCCCGCTCGCGACTGATCATCGGCCCCACGTTGACTCGGTACACACCGTCACCGGTGGCTTTCTGGTTGACGAACGAGGCGAACCCGGCGGCCCGCAGGCGGTCACGCAACGATACCGCATTGGCTTCCTTGCGAAAGCTTCCCGCCTGAACGACCCAGGCGCTCGGTGCCTCGATGGCGGGCTGCGCAGGTGCCAGCTCCGGTTCGGCATCGTTGTCGGTTGGGGTGCTGCCACGCTCGTCATCCGCCAGCGTGATGGGCGGCGCCTCACGCATGGCCTCCAGTTCAAGGAAGCGACTTTCAGTACCGGCCCCATCGAGCAGCAGCGGCAGCACGATCACCGCCAGTGCGATCAGTACGGCCGCACCCCACAGCCGCTGCCGAAGCAGACGGCCCGACGACACCGGTCTGTGCGTCTTTCTTTCATTCCGCATCGGTGCTCCAGCTGCCAGATACCGCACCTACGGTGTGGAAGGATCCGGTGACGAGTATCAGATCGGCGCTTGCGTCGCCGGCTACCGCGCGCCAGGCGGAGGCTGCATCTGCGTGAGCAAAGGCGACACCCCGGGTGACTCGCACGATCTCCGTCAGTGTCGCTACCGGTAAAGCACGCGGCACGTCCAGCTGCATGCAATGCCAGTGCCGAATGCACGGGGCCAATGCCCTGACGATGCCGCCGACATCCTTGTCGGCAAGAGAGGCGAAGATCACGTCGATGGTTCGCCCGGCGTGATCGGTGGCCAGCATGCTCGCAAGCGCGAGCGCCGCTGCCGGGTTGTGCGCCACATCCAGCACCACCTGCCGCCCCTGCCATCGGCGCACTTCCATGCGCCCTCGCACCTCTACCTCGCGCAGCGATGTCGCGATCGCGGATTCATCCACCGGCAGGCACGGGCGCATCTCAGCCACGGCCGTCAGTACGCACGCGAGATTGCGTCGTTGATGCTCACCCTTCAAAGTGGAATGCACGCTGGTGAAGTCGGACGCCACGGGTCTGAGCACTTGCATGCCCACCTGCCGGGCGTGCTCGAGCATCGCAGGCGGCGGGTCAGGATCACCGATGATCATCGGCCGATCGACACGCCCGATGGCCACTTTCTCCAGGCTGATGGCAGCACGATCGTCACCCAGCCAGGCCTGATGGTCGAGCGCGATGCTGGTGACGATGGCGCAGTCTGCCGACCACAGGTTCGTGGCGTCCAGCCTGCCCCCCAGCCCGACTTCGAGCACCACCACCTCGCAGCGGGCCTCTTGAAAGATCCGCATCGCGGCCAGGGTCGTGTATTCGTAGTAAGTCAGCGACCCGCCATCGCGCACGGCCTCCACCTGCGCCAGCGCTGCCACGATGGTCGCCTCGCCCACCGGTTCGCCGCCCACCCGGATGCGCTCGTTGAACGCCTCGATATGGGGTGAGGTGTAGTCGCCGACCCGGTAGCCTGCCTGCCGGTAGATGGCGGCGAGCATGGCAACCGTCGAGCCCTTGCCATTGGTACCGGCGACCGTGATCAGCGGCATGCGGATGTCGAGCAGGCCGGCGCGCCGAGCCACCTCGCCGACACGCTCCAGGCCGAGTTCGATCTCGACCGGGTGCAGTTGCTCCAGCCAGCTCAGCCAGCTGTCGAGCGGCGCTACAGCTGACGGTACCGCCATCGCATCGACGTCCGCCGATGGTTTCGAAGCGTTCAGACTCATGTTACTCAGGCCCTGGAATCGCCTCCACCGACCTGTTCGCCGGTGGCAGACGATGCCGCGGCAGCCACCGAGGAAGGCTGTGCTCCGGCCACCGCCACGGCCGGGGCCTCGAGCGCAGGAAAGATCGGATCGGCCGGCACGTGCATCAGCTTCTTCAGCAGGCTGGCCAGGCGATCGCGCATCTGGCGGCGGTCCACGATCATGTCGATGGCCCCGTGGGCGAGCAGGAATTCGCTACTCTGAAAACCTTCCGGCAGCTTCTCGCGCACCGTCTGCTCGATCACGCGCTTGCCGGCGAAACCGATCTCGGCACCGGGTTCGGCCACGTTGATGTCGCCGAGCATGGCGAGGCTTGCCGACACACCGCCCATGGTCGGGTCCGTGAGCACGGAAATATACGGAATGCGACGCTCGGCCAGCTGCGCGATCATCGAGCTGGTCTTGCCCATCTGCAACAGGGAGAACAGGGCTTCCTGCATGCGTGCCCCGCCGCTGGCGCTGAAGCAGATCAGCGGTGCATGATCCGCGATCGAGCGTTCTGCCGCCTGGCAGAAACGCTCACCCACGACCGAACCCATCGAGCCTGCAATGAAGTTGAAATCGAAGACCGCCACCACCACGGGCAGCCCCCTCAACTGACCGCGCATGGCGACCAGAGCGTCCTTTTCGCCTGAATCCTTGGCCGCCTGAGTAAGCCGATCGCGGTAGCGTTTGGAATCCTTGAACTTGAGTGCGTCGAGCGGCTCCACGTTGCCTCCGATCTCCTCGCGTTCACCCGGGTCGAGAAAGCGATCGAGCCGCACTCGCGCGCCGATGCGCATGTGGTGCGCACACTTGATGCACACATCCATGGCCCGGTCCAGCTCGGCGCGGTACAGCACGTTGCCACAGTTGGTGCACTTCACCCATACACCTTCAGGTACGTTGCCCTTTTCCTGGTTCGAGGTGAGGATGCGCGCCGGCAACAGGCGCTGAAACCAGCTGCGCGTAGGGCTGGAGCCAGGCTTGCTCTTGTTGTCGTCTTCGCTCAAGCGTGCTCTCCCAAGCTCTCGACCGAGGCCACATCCATTGCCTGGCGCATGGCGTGAACGTGCTCGAAGAGCACCGAGCGCACCTTCTCCAGGTCATGCCCGTGCTCGCCGACCAATGCGACCAGCACGCTGCCGACCACCACCGCATCGGCGGTTCGCGAGATCGCCGCGGCCGATTCGGCATCACGGATCCCGAAACCGACGGCCACCGGTGTGTTGCTCAACGTCTGGATGTGTCGTACCTTGGCCGCCACCTCGCCGGTATCGATCGTGGCGGCACCGGTCACACCCTTCAACGACACGTAATACACATAGCCGCTGACCGACTGGCATACCTGACGGATGCGTTCATCGGGTGATGTCGGCGACAGCAACAGCACCGTGTCAAGGTTGCATTCCTGCAGTTCAGAGGCCAACGGTCCAGCCTCCTCCGGCGGCAGATCCACCGTGAGCACCCCATCCACGCCTGCATCGGCTGCCAGACGTGCAAATTCGGGGAAGCCGAGCCGTTCCACCGGGTTCATGTAGCCCATGAGTACGACGGGCGTGACGACATCGTCGGCACGGAAACGGGCAACGAGGGCGATCACGTCGCGCAGACTGGTGCCGTTGAGCAGTGCGCGATCGCCCGCCGCCTGGATCACCGGCCCGTCGGCCATCGGGTCCGAGAACGGTACACCCAACTCGATGATGTCGGCACCGGCCTCCACGAGTGTCTTCATCAACGCAAGCGTGGTATCTACCGTGGGATCGCCCGCGGTGATGAACGGGATCAGCACCTTCCGCCGTGCCGCCGCAGCCTTGGCGAAGCACGCAGCGATGCGTCGTTCACTGCCCGGCTGGTCGGCCTGCCCGGCAGCGGGCCGTGCATCGTGTTGCAGCGAAGTCTCGTTGGCGGAGGCGTGCGGGGCGTGCGGGTCGCTCACAGCGTCATGCCTTCCAGGTTGGCCAGCGTATTGATGTCTTTGTCACCGCGACCGGACAGGTTCACCACGATGTTCTGATCCTTGCGCATCGTCGGCGCAAGCTTGATCGCATGAGCCAGTGCATGGGCAGATTCGAGTGCCGGAATGATCCCCTCGAGACGGCACAGCTTGTGCGTCGCTTCCAGTGCCTCGGTGTCGGTGGCGGAGTCGTATTTCACACGGCCGATATCCTTCAGCCACGCATGCTCGGGGCCCACGCCGGGGTAGTCGAGCCCGGCCGAAACGGAATGGGTGGCACTGATCTGGCCGGCATCGTCTTCCATCAGGTAGGTACGATTGCCGTGCAGCACTCCCGGCCGTCCGGTGCTGAGCGGCGCTGCGTGCCGGCCGGTCTCGATACCGTCGCCACCTGCCTCTATGCCGTAAAGCGCCACCTCGGTATCGTCGAGAAACGGGTAGAAAGCGCCGATCGCGTTCGAACCACCACCAACACAGGCAAGGACCGCATCCGGGAGGCGGCCCGTATGCTCGATGCTCTGCTCCTTGATTTCGCGCCCGATAACGCTGTTGAAGTCGCGCACCATGGTGGGGTAAGGGTGCGGACCGGCCGCAGTGCCGATGATGTAGAAGGTATCGTCGACATTGCCGACCCAATCGCGCATGGCCTCGTTCAGGGCATCTTTCAGTGTGCGCGTACCGGAGTTCACCGGCACCACCGTGGCACCCAACAGCTTCATGCGGAACACGTTCGGTGCCTGGCGTTGGATGTCTTCCTCGCCCATGTACACGATACATTCCATGCCCCAGCGAGCGCAGACCGTGGCGGTGGCCACGCCATGCTGCCCGGCGCCGGTTTCGGCGATGATGCGCTTCTTGCCCATGCGCCTGGCCAGTAGTGCCTGGCCCACCGTGTTGTTGATCTTGTGCGCCCCGGTGTGATTGAGATCTTCGCGCTTGAGGTAGATCTGGGCACCGCCGAATTCCTCCGACCAGCGCCTCGCGTGGTACAGCGGGTTCGGCCTGCCGACGAAGTTCTTCAGCTCCCAGTTGAACTCGGTGATGAACTCGTTGTCGAGACGGTACCGTTCGTAAGCCACCTGTAGCTCACGCACCGGTTCCATCAGCGTCTCGGCGATGAAGCTGCCTCCGTAGATGCCGAAGTGCCCGCTGGCATCGGGGTACTGTTCAGTGACCTTGCCTTCGAAAGGCTGTGTTGCGGTATTCATGTCTACTCCTGTGAACCTGCGGCTTCGCCCTGCAGGGCTTGTCTATGTTGAGCGGCTGCGGTATCGGCGCCACGCACTGCCGATACGAACTCGCGCATCGCTTCGTGATCCTTCACACCCCGCGCCTGTTCGACGCCCGAACTGACATCGACCGCGTACGGGCGCACCTGATGCACGGCACCGGCAACGTTCGCCGGGCTCAGGCCGCCGGCGAGCACCAGCGGGCGCGGCAGGCCGACGCCAAGCACGCTCCAGTCGAACGTATGCCCGGTGCCCCCGAGCTCACCAGGTGCATGGCTGTCGAGCAGGAACGCCTGTGCACCTTTGAAAGCTGCCAGCTGGTCGTACGCCGGTAGACCGTCGGCCACGCCCACTGCCTTCAGGTATGGCCGCTTGAAGGCCTCACACCATTCGGCGTGCTCGTTACCGTGAAACTGCGGCACCAGCGACGGTATGGCATCCAGCACTTCCTGCACGAACCGGGCTTCCGCGTTCAGGAAAAGCCCCACTGGAACCATGAACGGCGGCAATCGCGCAGCGATCTTCCTGGCGGTGGCCGGTTCGACATGCCGCCCACTGGCCGCCACGAACACGAAACCTACCGCGTCGACACCGAGTTCGGCAGCGCACTGTGCATCGGCAAGACGTGTGATACCGCAGACCTTGATACGGGTACGGCGATTTTCAGGATAGTGCGCCATGCCTCGAAGAGGGGTTGCGCCGGCCGGCGAGCCGACTACCGGAATATCAGGTTCTGGACAGTGCGACACGCCCGTCATCTTCAGCGAGTGACCGCCAACGATAACAGAAAACCGACCTGCCCTCGGTCAGACCTGAACGGAACCGGCGGAAAGAAAATCAGGGATCGCAAAACGCTCCGGATAGCGTGGCTGCAGGAAGCAAAGACCCGTGGGTGCGGCGGTCTTTGCCGCCAGTGTGCGATCGCGCATCGCCAGCACACTGGCCAGCCAGCCGGCTGCCGCCTCGCCGCGTCCGATGCGAATCAGGCAACCGGTGATGATGCGCACCATGTTGTGCAGGAACCCGTTGGCGGTGATGTCGATGTCTATTCGGGCACCCTCGCGACGTACGGTGATCGCCTTGATCTCTCGCACGGCATGGTGCGCCTGGCATTGCGCCGCCCGAAAGCTCTGGAAATCATGCTCGCCGACCAGCAGCTGGGCCGCGCGGTGCATGGCGGCGGCGTCCAGCGGCAACCTCTCCCAGCCAAGTTTGCCGCTGGCGAGCCCAGGCCGTGTCGGCCGGTTCAGAATGCTGTAGCGATAGCTGCGATCGAGGGCCTGGAAGCGAGCATGGAAATCGTCCGGCACCTCCGCAGCCCAGTGCACCGCCACGCTACGCCCCATGTGGCTGTTCACACCGAACGTCCAGGCACGCAACGGCCGCTTCACTCGGGTATCGAAATGAACGACCTGTGCCGCCGCATGCACACCGGCATCCGTGCGCCCGGCGCAGTGCACGGTCACCTCATCATCGATGATCCGCGCCAATGCCGCCTCTACCTCGGCCTGCACCGAGTGACAGTGCTTCTGACGTTGCCAACCACAGAAGCCGTGCCCATCGTACTCGATGGCCAGTGCCACCCGCACTCAACGTTCCCCGGTGGTGCGGAGCGTCGCTGTGGTCCGTCCACGCAGTTTACCCATCAATGGCCCGACGCTGA
>CBDCAW010000031.1:0-99153 GCA_965214025.1 Granulosicoccaceae bacterium | reverse complement strand
GATGTTCACAGTCCATCTGCCCGGAGCGATGACACCGGGTCAGGTGTTGATTGCCGGGGGTGACCCCTGGTCGCGATACCCTGCAGGGAGCCTTGCTGTACGGTCCCAAGGGGCAGGAGAGTTGCATCATTGGCCACTCGACTATGATGCGATGGATCCCGAAGGGTCAGGTGAATTCAACGTGATGCAGCATGGCGTGGCGGTGTATCCGGACGGCTCGCTGGTCGTGGCGTTCGACAACGGGCAGGCGTTGGCTCGAGTGGACGCGTGCGGGGAGCTTCTCTGGGTTCAGCAGAAGCAATACCACCATGCGGTCAGTGCCAACGATGACCAGAGCGTGTGGTCATGGCGCCAGGAAAAACTCTCAAAGGTCGATGTAGCCAACGGCGAAGAGCTTGCCAGTATCGACCTGCTCTCCGATGTAGTGGACGATGAAGGCCTGCACGGCATCCTCGCTATGCGCAGCATCGCGACCACCAGCGGCTTCACCTGGGGGCGGGATCCCTTTCATCCCAACGATGTCGAGGAACTCAGTGCCGAGATGGCCGACGCCTTCGACGACTTCGAAGCCGGTGACCTGCTCATCAGCTTGCGCGAGTTGAACTTCGTCGGCGTACTGGACCCGCAGACAAGACAGTTCAAATGGTATCGCCACGGCCCATGGTTCAAGCAGCACGATCCGGATTTTCAACTCGATGGCACCATCAGTGTCTTCGACAACCGAATGGGCCTGGACGCCTCACGTATCGTGTCCATCGATCCACAGACCGATGTGGTGACCGAGCTTTTCAGTCATACGCCCCAGGTACCCTTTTACAGCTGGCGTCGCGGCAAGCATCAGATACTCGACAACGGCAACATCCTGATCGCAGAAGCCGAAAGGGGCCGGGTCTTCGAGGTCACGCGAGATGGCAGGCTTGTGTGGGAGCGCCACATGGTGTTCGACGATGACAGGAACAGCGTCATCACCAGCGCGATACACCTGGCAGAGAATTTCTTCGAACCCGACGCCTTGGATTGCCGACCCGACCCTGATTGAACTGACCCTGACTGGCTGGGGCCTGTCATCCATTCGCCTGCTCTACCCCTGTACCTGACCCGACCGGGCGACCGGCCCGAGCAGATCGTCACCGAAGGGCACGGGTCCAGCCCAGGTCTACCTCGAGCGTGCTTCCCGCACGCCGCAGCCCGGCGAGTGTCGTCTGCCCGCTCGTCGGATCACGCTCTTCGAACTGCAGATCGCCGATCGCTACCGGACACCCGTGTTCCTCGAACCAGGCCACCAGCACGTACTTGCGGAAATAGGAAACGGATCGCGCCGAAGGCACTTTCGTCCGGTAGAACTGCTTGAACGAGGCTACGCCGCGCAAGTTCAACGATTCGATACCGGCCAATGCCTCGCAGGGCAACTCACGCTCGAGTAAGGTCTCGAGCTCGGCGAAGGCTTCACTGCTGAAGCGCCAGTGGTCGTAGCGATGGAACAGCGGCGAGAACATACCCTGTAGCGTGATGAACGCCGCTGCCGATACCCCGAGTGCCGTACGTCCCCAACGCACTCCGCCTGCTTCGACCTGCCCTTCGACACGCAGCCCGGTGCACATCCGCACGAGCGCACAGGCCAGCAACAGGCAAGCAGGAGGCAGCGCGGAGTAAAGGCTTCGAAGGGCGAACGTGCTGGTGGCTATGCACACGGCCAGCGGCAGCAAGGCCCAGAGGACGATCGCCAGACGGGTACGGTGTTCACCCGAAGCGGTGCCTTGCCAGACCCACGCCAACAGGAACACACCGACCGGAATGGCCGACGAGGCCAGAAACACACGACCGTCGCTCCAATCCGGTGGCGAACCGAGCAACGCCTGCCAGACGCCGGGCAAGAACAGATGGTCAGCCGCCGACAGCACCATGTTCACCGAACGCATCAGGCTGAACGGATCGCCGTAGCCTTCGACCCCGCCGACCACGTGTTCCCTGACCAGAAGATAGAAGGCGAGCACTGCCGTGAACCACAGGGCGAACCTGATCCAGGCACCTCTATTCTGCCGTGCCGGGCGAGGCTCACCCCCTACCGCAGCCTTGGGCACTAGCAGAATCGAGCCGAGGAGTGCCGGGATGTAGACAGCCACTTCCTTGCTCGATAGCGCAGCGAAATACGCGATGCCTGCGAGCATCAGCCAGCGAAGTTGCCGACCGTCGCGCCATCGAACGATCAGAGCAACCGAGCACAAGGTGAAGAAACACGCCAGCAGATCCTGACGCCGAGCGATTGAAGGTACCAGCTCGACCCCCAGCGGATGGATCACGAACAGGGCGGCAGCCAGAACCGCGATTGCCCGGTCGTGGAACAATTCATACCCGCAGCGGTACACGAGCAAGCCGCACCCGGCATGAATCACCACGTTGGTGATGTAGTAGCCCTGAGGCTCGGCTCCGTGGAACCACTGATCGACAGCGAGAGAGAGCAAGGCGACCGGGCGATAGAAATTGCCGTGAAAGTCCGTACCTTCGAGCAGCCGCGTGGTGAACAGCAGCCCCAGGTCCCGCCACTCTTCCAATCGCAAACCCGACAGCAACGGCAGCGTGTCCCCGGTCGACAGCGGGTAGCCGAGAATAGGCGCATAGGCCACGTAGGCGAGTATCGGCAACAAGGAACACGCCACCATCGCCGGCAGGTATCCAATGGGTCCGAAGTGCATTACGCCGGATGCTCTGGCGATCTTCATTCAGGCCCGATGGTCAATCAACGTATACAACTGAAAGAAAACCGGCAACGCCAACAACCGAAAGAAAACCGGTGCGCGCGTCAGATCGGCTCCGGATGCGACCGAAATACGATCAGCCTGTCGACCTGATAACGCAGTAAGTAGCTCAAGCTCAATCCGACAATGGCACCGAGGTACATCGCACCCGGAATATCGACGAACAGAAGGAATAGCGTTTCGATAGTCCAGAACACAAGAGTGAAGATGACTCCGGTACTCGCATGGGTTGCCATGTTGCCGGCCAGCTGCACACGCGAATGGGTTTCGTGCTTGAATACGTAATGCTTGTCGAGCGTGTATTTGACGATCCAGCCCATTGCGGTTCCGCAGAATAATGCAAGAACATAGGCTCCGGCGCCGGCCAGGAGCACCATCACAGCAGCCTGCGAAAGCAAATTGATAGCTGACGAAAGAAGCGCGAACCCGAAATATAGCGTGAAACGCACTTTTCACCGCCTTTTGGTTGTCATCATCGACATTCCGGTAATGCCACCGACAAGCGAATTTCAATAATACGCTGACAATGTTAACACCACAGGCCGTACGTCCGGCCCCCGCAAACTTTGCGATTAGCCCATTTTACAGAACCGCCATGACCCGTTGAAACATGACAAGAATGCAAGGCTTGGTTTGGCCTGCCGTGAAGGCGGCGCATCGAGTACCGTTTGGAGCTCATGGAATAAGCAAGATTGAGCTGGCAGCATGATTTCATCGGACCCTATACCCGGCTGGTACCTGTCAGCAGAAGACTCGCGTCAGCTACTGCCGCGCCTCGAAACCATACTCGCAACGCTGGCACGGATCTTCGGCCAGCCCCTTGCAGGCACACTGCACGAAGCGCTGAGCTGCGCGGTGGAAGAAAACCCGTCAGCGTTCACGCATGGCAACGCGCCACAGTGGCAGCAAGCACTGGCGGACCTGCCGACGCTGGATGGCACATCATTGCATGTCGATGACGGTACCGTCGCCATACGCTCGCCTGGAACGGACAGCCCGGCCAGACAACGACTCGGTATGGCCCTGGCCGAATTGATACCCTGGCGCAAGGGGCCATTCGACGTGGCCGGCATCTTCATCGACACAGAGTGGCGATCCGACTGGAAGTGGACGCGGCTTGTTCCGCACATCCAGCCCCTGACGGAACGCCGGGTACTGGATGTCGGCTGTGGCAGTGGTTACCATCTGTGGCGAATGCAGGCGGCGGGTGCCACCGCCGTCCTGGGCATCGATCCGGGATTGCTTTTCTTTCACCAGTTCCATGCAATACAGCGTTACGCCCGCGACCCACGCGTGCAGTATCTGCCCCTGCCGCTGGAGGCCCTGCCGACCGGCCTTGCAGCTTTCGATACCGTGTTCTCCATGGGCGTGCTCTATCACAGGCGTGACCCCATATCGCACCTGCGGCACCTCAGGGAGTGTCTGCGGCCCGGTGGCGAGATGGTTCTCGAAACACTGGTCGCCCCATCTGCGGGCAGCGGCTCACTGCCGATCGATGGCCGTTACGCGCGAATGCGCAACCTGTGGGAGCTGCCGGGACCGCCCTGCCTCGAGCGCTGGGTCGAGCAGGCGGGGTTTCGGGATATCCGGTCGGTGTCGCTCGGCGATACCCAGGTGGAAGAACAGCGCACCACGCGCTGGATGCCGTTCGGATCCTTGACCGATGCGCTCGATTCAACCGATCCGAGCGTCACGATCGAAGGCTATCCGCGACCTTGCAGGGCCATCGTGCTGGCGCGGCGCTAGGGACGCTCGTCACCAGGGCCGTGGGACGATACCAGGTTCAAAATCGTTGTCGTGGAGCACGACTTCTGAGCTGGCACGCTTTCTGCTAGTTTGTGAGATAAATCACGACTCGGGTGCCAGCCACTCTCGCCCGGGTCTGCACCGGACCGGACAGAGAATCGGCGTGGCGCGACATGCGTCATGACTTTTATTTCCGGTTCGCTATACTTCGCGCCATCACGTCGTTACATCGGTTCTGCATGGCCATTCTTCAAGCCACTGACGAAAACAGCGTCAGACCCTCACCCGTTCGCCCGGTCATCGTCGAGACCCGCGAGCCCGACAACGGCGCCCGTCGCTGCGTGAGCGGTACCGAGTATGTGTACTACAACGGTTACTGGGTTCGCTACTACTGCGCACTCGACGACTCCCTCGCCTCCCGCAAACGTCTTATCGACAGCCTTACCCGCCGCGCCTTTCACCACACGGAGCCAGGCATCAATACGCCGGGCGAGCGGCTCGACATGGCGCGCGATGCCTACCTGAACCAGACAGATCCGCGGCTGCGGCGCGTGAACGGGGCGATGCTGGCAGGTGCCCTGTTCAACCGCGCCACCGATATCTTCACCGCCGTGGTGGAACTGGAGGAGAAAGGCGTTCGCGTCAGTCGTGACAACGAACTGATGAAGGCCTGCGGGCAATGCTTCAAGGAAGCCCTGGAGCTGGGCACCGATGTGCGTCATTTCAGTGGCGAGGAAGGCATCGATGAACTTTGGGGCGAGCCGTTCCGCGCCTTCACCATTCCGATCCGCGCGTATTACGAATCACGCTTCATCAAGGTGGCCCAGACGATGGCGAACATCGATCGCCTCGCGAGCGTTCTGAAGACCACGTTCGCCGGTCGTCACGAATTTGCAGGTATCGCCGAGCTGATCGACGACTACGCCACGTGTGCGCGCAACGAATGCGAGACCATGAAAAGCGATGTCGATATCTTTGCCGTGTGGCCCCGATTCGTCGCTGCCGGTGAAAGGCTGCAACAGTTTTCGCCAGCGCTGGCTGAGGAGTGCCCGCAGGAATGCCTGTACGTCATGGAGCATGCCGTGCAAACGTTGATCGCAGGGCGCGACCTGATCAACTGGATCGCGCGCGCGCGGGTACCGATGCCGCAAAGCACGCGTGCCTTCAAGGGTCGCTGCCAGGCACTGCAACAGCGGATGGTTGCCTGCTGAAGATGGAACACCGGACGAGCTATCCACCTCATCAGTCGAAAGGCCCGAGATTATCGGATAGATGCACTTCCTGACTACAGACGATGATTCCGGCAGTGCCTGGTCAGAGCGATACCAACAAGGTTACCATTCGCGCTTCGGTGCACTGACGCAGGCCCGGTGGGTTTATCTGGAAGCGTCCGGGGTCGGCGCCCGGTTACGCGCCAGGCAACCGAGCGCGGTGCTGGAGATCGGCTTCGGCCTTGGCCTGAACGCCCTGGTGACGGCAGACTGCGCGACGACAGCCGGAACGCGCCTGCATTATCATGCCATCGAGAACGATCCTGTCAGTGCCACGATGCTGAGCCGGCTTGGCTACCGTCGCTGGCTGAATAACGCAACACTTGCAGACACACTCGAGCAGGGCCTGGCCCCGAAGCTTCGCGACAGTGCGCAAGCCCCGTGGAAAAGCAACGGCGAAGGTGCTGATCCGATACTGGACCATCTGGCCCGTAACAGCGCGGCAGGCACCTGCGAAGAGCAAACCGTCACTCTCTCGCCCCGGATCACGCTACGCTTGACGCATGCCGATGCCACGGGGGTTGCCTTCGACGATCAGCGTTACGATGCCGTCTACCTCGACCCGTTCAGCCCAAATGTGAATCCCGAGTGCTGGTCACAGGACTTTCTCGCACGCGTCCACCAGGCGTTGAAGCCTGGCGGCAAGCTCACCACCTACAGCGTGAAAGGCGAGGTGCGCCGGACGCTTCAGGCGGTCGGATTCGACGTCGGTAAATGTCCCGGCCCGCCTGGCAAGCGCGAAATGTTGCGGGCCTCACGTATTCACCTATAATTCACCGAAGCAGACCTAACCCCATCCCCGTCGTGCCCGCTCACTGGCACGACTCTCGCACGGATTCAAACCCCGACCCCAACCCGAATTCCGTTTTCGGTGTCAGGGCCAGTCGACCAACGACGAGCAGTAGGCACTCGTGGGTGGCAGGCCGGTGCTGATGCCGCCAGGCAGCAAGCGAATTCAACAGGATCATTTTTCATGAAAGTAACGATCTACGGCTCCGGTTACGTTGGCCTGGTTACAGGTTCACTGCTGGCCGACGTCGGCAACAATGTGTTGTGCGTCGATGTGGACGAAAAGAAGGTGGCCAACCTGAAGAAGGGCATCATTCCGATCTTCGAGCCCGGGCTGGACGACGTGATCAAGCGCAACGTGGAGGCCGAGCGCCTGGACTTCACGACCGATATGGATGCAGCAGTGGCACACAGCGAAGTGCAGTTCATTGCAGTGGGCACACCACCGGGTGAAGACGGTTCGGCCGACATGCAGTACGTAGCCGCCGTGGCGAAGACCATCGCCGAGCGCATGCAGGAGCGCAAGCTGGTGGTAAACAAGTCAACCGTGCCGGTCGGAACCGGCGACATGGTGGAAAAGGTACTCGCCGAAGGTTTGGCAGCCCGCAATGTCGGCCTGAGCTCCAGTGTGATCTCGAATCCCGAGTTTCTCAAGGAAGGTGCCGCCATCCAGGACTTCATGAAGCCCGACAGGATCGTCATCGGTACCGACGACGAGTATTCCATCGAGATCATGCGCGAGCTGTACGCACCGTTCGTTCGCAATCGCCGCGACCGCATCGTGTTCATGTCGCGCCGTTCCTCGGAGCTGACCAAGTACGCAGCCAACTCGCTGCTGGCCACCAAGATCAGCTTCATGAACGAGCTGTCCAACATTGCCGATCGCGTCGGCGCCGACATCGAAGACGTCCGTGTAGGAATCGGTTCCGACCCGCGCATCGGCTACCATTTCATCTACCCGGGTTGCGGCTACGGCGGTTCCTGCTTCCCCAAGGACGTCAAGGCGCTGATTGCCACCGCCCGCGGCGTCGACTACAGGGCCGAGCTGCTGCAATCGGTAGACAGCGTGAACGATCGGCAGAAGCATGTGCTGTTCGAGAAGCTGATGAAACACTTCGACAACGACATCAAGGGGCGCACCTTCGCGGTCTGGGGCCTGTCGTTCAAGCCCAATACCGACGACTTGCGCGAGGCGCCGAGCCGCGTGCTGATCGAATCCATCTTTGAACACGGCGGTTCGGTACGTGCCTACGATCCGGTGGCGATGAACGAGATGCGCCATTTCTATCCCGAGGAATCGCGGCTGGACCTCGTCGGCACCGCGCAGGATACGGTCAGGGGCGCCGATGCCCTGCTGATCAACACCGAGTGGCGCGAGTTCCGCGCACCCAACTGGGCGGCGATCAGCAAGGTGCTGAAGCAACCGCTGGTAATCGACGGCCGTAACCTGTACGACCCGGAGCAGATGAAGGCAGAAGGCTTTACCTACGACTGCATCGGACGGCCCGCGGTGCAAGCCTGACGCTTGACTGCCGAGTCTTGAGCCTGCCCGGCTTCGTCGGGCAGGCGGGTGGTGCATTCGCCACAGCCATTCCGGCAGGTGATACGGCTGGCCCTGCCGATCATGCTGTCGAACGTGACCGTACCGCTGGTCGGCCTGGTCGACACGGCGGTGATGGGACGCATGGATTCGCCGGCGTACCTGTCGGCGACCGCGGTCGGTGCCATCATCTTCAGTTCGGTCTTCTGGATTTTCGGCTTCCTGCGCATGGGCACCGGTGGCCTGGTGGCACAGGCACTCGGTGCGGATGACCCGGCTGCCATCCAGCAAAGCTGCCGTCGAGCGCTGATTGTCGGTGCATTCTTTGGCCTGCTGATACTGCTGCTTGCCACCCCTGTGCTGAGCCTTGGTCTATGGGCCATGGCAGGCTCCGCCGAGCTGCATCGGCTCACCGCCGATTACTTCCACATCCGTATCCTGGCGGCGCCCGCCACGCTGATGTTGATGGGGATGCTCGGCACGCTGATCGGGCAGCAACGCATGGCGGCCGTGTTGTCACTGCAGCTGCTGTTGAACCTACTGAACATCACACTGAACCTGGCGCTCTTCAACCTCACCGACTGGAACATCCGAGGTGTTGCCCTGGCCACCGTGATCAGTGAATACGTCACGCTCGCTGCCGGCTTCTGGTTGTTGCGGGATACGCTCTGGCGCCTGCCGACGGCCATCGTCGCCGGCAAGCTGCTCGACCCGGCGAGCCTGCGTCAGTTCTTCGCGATCAGCGGCAATATCTTCATTCGTACCCTGTGCCTGACCTTTGCCCTGTACTGGCTCACGGTCATCGGTTCACGCCAGGGCGATGTGGTTCTCGCGGCCAATGCGATTCTCCTGCAGATGACCCACTTCATGTCGCATGCCCTCGATGGCTTCTCGCACGCCGCGGAAACCCTGGCCGGACACGCTTTGGGTCGGCGCGATCGATACGCATTGGTCAGAGCTGTGAAGGCTGCGACCGTCTGGGCACTGATCGTGTCGACCCTGTTCGCGCTCGCCTATGTGGCCCTCGGCGGCTGGATCATCGATACACTGACCACTCAGCCGGCCATTCGCGAGGCCGCCCGGATCTGGTTGCCCTGGATCGTGCTGGCGCCGCTGACCGGTGTGTGGAGCTTCCTGCTCGACGGCATATTCATCGGCACCACACATACCCGCGAGATGCGCAATGGCATGCTGATCTCACTGCTCGTGTTCATGGCCGCCGCCCAGTTGCTGGTGCCTGTGCTGGGCAACCATGGTCTATGGTTGTCGTACCATGTGCTGCTGTTGACCAGGGCCTGCACGCTCGGCGCCTGGTATCCACGTGTACTGGCATCGGCCGACCGGCCCGCCATCACGAAAACCGACGATGCTATTCGACACTGACAGATCGCTGATCCGGGCTGAACAGCTTCGGTTTCGAGCAGCGCGCCGAGCGCTTCATCAGCGTACGTACCAACGCCGAGCTGGAAGCGGCGAGCGCATACGCACGTGCTCGTCGGTGGCCGATATTCGTGCTTGGCGGCGGTACCAATCTGGTGCTGGCGCGAGATATTCCAGGCCTGGTCATACAGCTCCGGCACTCCAGCGTCACCTACGACGATGCCACTCACAGCGTGACGGCCGGTGCCGGGGTCGGCTGGCATTCGCTCGTGCTGGACACACTCGCCCATGACCGGCCGGGCCTGGAGAACCTGAGCCTGATCCCAGGTTCGACCGGTGCCGCTCCAGTGCAGAACATCGGTGCCTATGGCGTCGAACTCGCCGAGCGCTTCATCCGCTGCCGGGCCCTGCATCTTCCCAGCGGCAACTGGCGCGTGTTCGAGCGTGACGACTGCGATTTCGACTACCGACACAGTGTATTCAAGGCCTTCGCTGGCGAGTACGCCATCACTGAGGTGACCCTGGAGGTGGGTCGGCACCTGCCGCTGGTGCATGACTACACCAGCCTGCACCGGTGCTTGGCCAGCCGAAGTTCCGGCGACATCGACGCCCGCGCGATCAGCAACTGTGTCATCGACATCCGCGGGAAGAAATTGCCTGATCCGGCACGTACCGGCAATGCGGGCAGCTTCTTCAAGAATCCACTGATCGACCGCTCCCTATTCGAAAAACTGAGGACCAGTCACCCAGACATCATAGGCCACGCACAAGTGGACGGCCGGGTAAAGCTGGCTGCCGGCTGGCTGATCGATTCACTGGGATTCAAGGGTTATCGTCGCGACGGCGTCGGCGTCCATCGTGATCAGGCACTGGTGCTCGTGAACCTGGGAGAGGGCACCGGCGACGAGCTGCTGGCTCTCGCCGAGGAGGTGAGCGGTGCGGTGCAGGGGCGATTCGGGGTGGCACTGGAGATCGAACCGGTGGTAGTCGCCTGAGCACACATGCACAAAAAAGCCCCGCCACCCATCGAACGATGGATGCGGGGCCCCTGGTGTAGTCACCCGGTTGGAATCGGTTGGTCAGACCACCCGGAGCGTACCTCCGGGTGGTCGTTGAAGCGTTTCCTGCCTAGATGATATCCAGATCGTCGCTGTAGCGCTGGCGCTGACGACTGTCGATGCTGCGCTGGCGAGACTCGCGATCAGGCGGTGCCTCGATCTGCGTGGTCATGTCGAATTCGTCGGCATAATTATCCGGAGAGTCGAAATCCCCGGCCGATGCACTTCGCTTGTTGACCCGGCTGTTCATCGGACGAGGACGAGCAGTCGCACCCCGGCCGTTCATGCCGTAGTCGAGATCGAGGTTCACATCGCTTTCGTCAGTCTTGATGCTGATCAGCTCTTCCTGGCTGAGACGCAACTTGCCCGGTCGCTTGGTAGCACCCTTCTCGGTATAGCCGTAGTAGTCGTAGTAGCCCTGGTAGTAGTAGTCACCGCCGTAGGAGGTGATCTTGTCGATATCCACCTGGGTGATCAACACGCCTGCGATCGGTGCCTTGACCTGCTCCAGCCGCTGGATACCACGCTTGACCAGATCGATCGAGGTATCGTGAGACTTCACCACGTAAACCAGAGCATCACACAGCTTGCTCAATACCAACGCATCCGAAACGGCCTGCGTGGGTGCGCTGTCGATCACGATTCGATCGTAGTGCTGAGACAGCTGTTCGATGATCTTCTCGAAGCGACGTGAGGAGAGCAGCTCCAACGGCTGATCGGGAATCGGACCGGACGGCAGGATATCCACCGAACCTTCGAACACCCCTCGTCGAATGCACTCCCGAGCAGGTGCCGTGTTCGTGATGAGGTTGCTCAAGCCAGACACACTCTTGTCGAGACCCGCTGCCTTGGCCACCGTGGGACGCCGCAGATCGCAATCGATCAGCAGTACCCGTTCCAGCTGTGCCAGGGAATAAGCCAGGTTTATCGCCGCCGTGGACTTGCCCTCACCCGGTACCGAGGAGGTCACCACGATCACCTTGCGCTGGCGATCACCCTCGTTCATGCACAAGGCCGTACGTACCGTGTTCACCGCCTCGGTGAACGTGCCCTTCTTGTCCGGGATCTCGGATGGGTTCAGCGGTAATTCGGTGTTCTTGCGGAACAGGCCACTTTTGATCATCGGCAGGATACCCAGCAGCTTCATTCCCAGCTTGCCTTCGATGTCGTTGGTGCTCTTGATGGTGTCGTCCATCTGTTCGTACAGGAACGCCATCAGCATGGACAGCACCAACGAGGCGAGTGCCGCCAGCGCAATGATCAACTGCTTCTTCGGCTTGACCGGGTTGATCGGTGCCACCGCGAAATCGGACACACGGGCATTCGCCGTTTCCAGGCCATCCGCCGAGCGTGCTTCCGAGATGCGATTGAAGAAGGTGTCGTAAATTTCCTGGTTCGTCGCCAGCTCGCGCTCGAGCGACTTCAGCTCGAACGTCTTGTCACCCAGAGACTGGATATTTTCCTTGCCGGCAGACAACTTCGACTGAATCGTTGCCACCCGCTGCTGCTGCAGCTGATAGTCACGCTGAATACCGGATACCACGCGGTTGACGTTCCTCTCCAACGTGTTGTTGAGCGTGTTCAGCTGCGACTGGGCATCCACCACCCGGGGGTGCCGGGCGCCGTAGCGGTTCGACAGCTCGTCCAGCTGGCGCTGTGCCTGACCCTGCTCTATCTTCACGCCCTGTACCAGACCGTCGCTCTGCACGGCCGGAATGGATTGCAGTACATCCTGATCGCCGTTCGCCGACTCGATCGCACGGTTCAGGTCTGCCGTGCTCGCCAGTTCGCTACGTGCCGCCGCCAGCTCGGTGGTGGCCAGCAACAGCTCCTGCTCGTTCAGCCGCCCGACACTGCCATCGACGTCGACCAGGTTGTTTTCCTGCTTGAACGCGAGCAGCCGGTCTTCCGATTCGTCCAGCGTCTTCTTCAGGTCCGTGAGACGGATGTTCAGCCACTGGGACGCCTTCGTGGTCATCTCCAGCTTGGCATCGAGATAGCTCGTGATGTACTGCTCGCCCACGGTGTTGGCCACCCGTGCCGCGAGAATCGGGTCTTCGGATTCGTAGGAGATGTTCACCAGCTTGGTCTTGCGCACCGGCGATATGCTCATTTTCTGCATGAAGGCGTTGATCACCAACTCCTGCTCACGCTCCTTCTGCGTCTGAACGACACCACGCTCGCCGCCTTCCTCGTCGTCGACGTCGAAAGACATGATCTGTTGGTTGGCACCGGGCATGTCGGCCAGTGACGGACGCTGCCCGGGCAACCCGTTGCTCTCCATCACCGAACTTTCGTTGCGATCCACCGGATCGGACGGAGGTGGCAGCACGTCAGCGGTGGGAACGGTCATTTCGTCCCCCTTGCTGCCGCCGCCAAGACCGATCATCGCCAGTATGTTCCCGACCACGGACTCCTCTTTCTCATCCTCGTCGGGCTCGCCGATCGCGTCCGCCTGGGCGGAGTCCTTACGCGCTTCCGCATCACGGGCGAAGGGCGACAGCTCGGGGTTGTCCCACATGTCGAGCCGCTCGATGACCCGCTTCGCGAGCCCTCGAGATTTCAGCAGCTCGAACTGCGTCTGGTAGTAGTCCGCGTTCTCGGTTTCCACACCGTAGAGATCTTCCACGGAAACGACGTTCGCGTTCTGCTGTTCGATGAGCAGGGTCGATGAGGCGCTGTAGACAGGTGTTGCGGTAAACGCGTAGTAGGCAGCCAGCGATGTCACGGCCGCCGTGAACAACGTGATGGGCCACTTGTGTTTTCGCAGGATCCGCAGATAGTGCTGCAGATCGAGCTGTTCCGCGAAGGAGCGACCGCCGCCACCCTCTTCGTCGCGGTAATCGACGAAATCGTCGTCGTAGTTGTCGTTTGCTACGCGTGCCATTTAGAAAAACCCTTCTTTGATCGAGATGATATCGCCAGGCTGGATCCTCGCACTCATGGAGATCCGCTCCTGCTTCTGCTGCTCGCTCACTGCCTTCAACACGTACATCTTGCGTGTCGAGGCACGATCGGTGAGACCGCCGGCGAGCGCGACGGCCTTGCCCAGCGTCAGGCCGGGTTGATACGGATAGCTGCCGGGTGCCTGTACCTCGCCATTGATGTAGAACGGCCGGTATTCGACGATCGATACGTTGACCGACGGGTTGACCAGGTACCCATCCTGCAGGCGCCCGGTGATATCCCGTTCCAGCTGCTCCGTGGTCTTGCCCTTGACTCGCACGTTGCCGAGGTAGGAATAATTGATGATCCCGCTGGCCCCGACCCTTGCCTCCATCGTCAGATCACCTTCGTCGAATACCTGAATGGAGATCAGGTCGCCTTCATCGAGCGTGTAGCCGGCCGGAGCCTGGGTACCGGCCGCAGCTTCGTTCTGGGCATGCACCGAGCCAGTCAGAATGAACAGGGCAAAAACGGCTCCAATGGCGCGCAAGCCACACATCGACCGAGTAGACATTTCTTCACCTCACAGGAATGTATTGAAGGGCGCAAGCCTACGCGACCCGACAGCGATCGCAGGGGATCTACGTCTCAGAAAATCACCGCGGCGAGGTTGCCGACCTGCCACGCCCGCTGCCAATTGACTATGGTACACAAAACCCGTTCGCGGCTAAAAGCCGTACGGCACGTTCGTACCCGTTTCACAAGGTAATAATACGCACCCCTGGCGTCCAGCGATGCAATTGCAGAGTCTCGCCATCACTCACCGCCCCGATCGACTCACCGGACATTCAAATGGCCGGGTAATCGTTCGGTCCCGCCCCGGCCCGACCTTACAACGTGAAGCGTACGTGAGCGCCGATCACCTGACGATCGTAATCGAGATTATCGACTGCCTGTTCGTCCACCGCGTCACCACAATCCTTAGCGTCACCCGAACGACTTCCGGTAGTGAACCCGACCCCAACTTCAACCCAACGGCGGACCATGAGGTTCAATTCGAGCCCGGCACTGAGAACATCGTCATCGATCTCGGGGCACTCGCGATCTCGTTGCGTCAGCTGAAAGAACGCATTGTGATAGAACCGTGAAGACCAGTCGTAGTTCCAGTCCAGACGCAACAGGTCCTCGACCGTCAGCACGTCGCCTTCGTCGGTCTGTTGGCCTGTGTTCTCATCGACGAAACCCTCACTCGTCCGATTGTCGAACTCGCGATTGAACGTCAGCGTGACGCTCGAGTAATCGACCGGACTGTAGACGACGCCGATGCGGGCCGAGAAGGTGGTCTGGTCATCGCGGTCGATGTTATCGAAACTCGCCGTGGTGGAGCCGAGCTGCAAGTTGCCGGACAGCGCACCGGTAGCCGAGAAGTTCAGGCCCGTGTACACGGTGAGATCCTGACGATCCTGAGCATCATTTTCATAGCTGTACTGCCCGACTTCCAGCCCCAGCAGAGCTCGGGTGTCTTCCGACAGGCGCAGCGAGAAGACACCGAAGGGTTCGACCAGTGAGTACCCACGGCCATCGGTCACGTCGACATCGTCACTGAGCCGTCTCAGCGCATCGTAGTCGAAATCGGTCAGACGCAACCCGAACTCGAAATTACCGCGCGCGCCGTCGGCGCCGTAGGTAAAGCTGCCATCCGCGTTCAGTTCGTTGAACACGGCCGGCTTGTCGAAATCCGTGCCGTCACCCCGGGTCAGCTCGGTACCGACATCCTCGCTGCCTTGCAGGAAGCTCAGCCCGCCCTCCACGCGTTGCCGTGTTCCGAGTACGGCATTCGCCGACAGCCCGAGCAGGTGGTCGGTGCGATCGAGCGCGCCTTCCGAACTGGTGCGATAGTCGCCTCGATACCGACCTTCCAGTAGCACCGTGCGTTGATCCGCTCGCCAGAGCACCTCTGGTGTAATTCGCAGATCATTGGCGGAAGTCTCGTCATCGGGGGTCAAAAATGCATTGTTGTTACGCTCGTACCCGATTCGCAGGCTCGGATACAAGTCTGAATCACCCACCTTGACAGAAGGCCGATCGCTATACTCGCCCTGCTGTGCCGTCGCGAGCGAGCACCAGAGTGATGCGGCGGAACCCAGTGCCAGTGCAATGCCGAGGCCGGCACTCCGACCAGGTGGCAACCCGAGCAACGGCGCGGGCAGCGGCGCACGGGCTGACAACGAGGTGGGAACAGAAAAACGGGCACGAGACATGGTGGGTCCAGTCGTTGGTGGCGACCACCGAGTATAGCGCCATCGTCAGCTGGCTGTGGTGCTTGCTCCACCGGCCCAAAGCCTGTCGTCCGTGCTGTAACGGCGGCCAATGTTACAGCGTCGGCAGGCGTTGCCGAGGTGGCACACAGGCAACGTACCCGTTAATTCGGCACGTCGGAACCGTCGTGCGCGAGCCTCTTCGTCCTCCAGAAGAAATAGACAGCCGTAGCCAGAAACATGATACCGGTCGAAAGTGTAATTCCACGTACGCCCAGTGCGGCACCCAGGGCGAAGCCGGTGGCCAGCTTCACGGCCACTGCCAGCACGCTGCTGTAGACGATCATGCGATACAGCCCGAGGCTTGCACACAGCTGCACCAGTACGATGCCGGAGAAGTAGAAGGGCAGTTGCGACAGCCCGAAACGCACCACGCCCGTGACACGCAGCGTATCCTCGGCGGTGAACGCGCCGCGTTCGAAGATCAACCTGACCGCCAACGGCGTCAGGAACCACCCGATGGCCGCGGCCACCACGCCCCCTGCCAGCAACCACACGAACCACTGCCGAGCCAACCTGGCGCGGGCCGCGATGGATTCTCCGTGCTCGCTGAGTACCGGCAGGATCGCACGCGCCACGGCAGTCGCACCGAGACCGAGACCCAGCGCCAGCAGCCGCATGGCATAGCTCAGGCTCGCGATCGACCCTTCGCCCAGTCGCGCGGCGATCAGCTGGTCTATAGGCGGTACCACACTCATGATGAGCGTTCCCACCACCAGCGTGGACACCGAGCGGTAGAAGTCTCGCCAGGCGGGGTGATCGACACGCCACGAGAAGCCGGGCCGGAAACCCCCGCGATCCATCAACCACGCCAGCGCCAGCACCTGTATCAGCAGCCCGACGAGCGTGCCCCAGATCAACGGTGCATAGGTGGTGTTCGATGCAGGCCACGCCAGCACGGCCAGAAGGATTGCCAGTGCGGGAGCCGCCTCCAGCAAGGTATTGGCGTGCCGCTCCCGCGCCAGCAACTGGGCCGAGAACAGGGCGGCCAGCAACATCAGGACGCCTGCCGGCGCCAGCGCCCTGATCACCCCGGAAAGGTCGGCGATTGCCTGATCGGTGAAGCCGCTGGCCAGATAGGCGCCCAGCGGTGGAGCCACGAACAGCAGCAGCAGCGTGAGCACCAGCCCCAGCAGTACGGTAGCACCGGCAAGCTGAGCGCCGAACTGATCCCGCTGCTCGATCTCCAGGCGGTTGGTCAACGGTACCAACACCGCATTGAGTACGCTGGTGACCACGCTGGGCAGCCAGCTGACCAGTACCAGGGCGAAAACATAGACGTCGACCACATTGCCGACGCCGTAACGCCACGCAACGGCCATTTCCTTGCCGGCGCCGGCAAACTTGCCGATAAATACAAACCCACTGACCAGCATCATGCCGCGCAGTATCCGTGTGTGACTCTTGCCCAGCCGATTTCGCAGCTTGCGAGGAATCAATGCCATGTCGTTCCCATGTGTTTACCGCTCGCCCGTTCAGGTATGAGGTACAGTGACTGAATGCCAGCCATGAAGGTACTTCAGGTCATCAGCTCGCTGGGTGCCGGTGGCGCTGAAAAGTTCGTCATACAACTGGTGCCGGCCCTGCGCGAGCTGGGCGTCGATGCCAGGCTGCTGGTGCTCGATCGCCACCGCAGCATATTTCATGAGGAACTGGAAGCCGCAGGCGTTCACGACACCCGCTCGCTCGGGCTGGAGTATTACTACAATCCTTGGGCCATGAAGCGACTGTTGCCGGAATTGCGCCGCTTCGATGTCATACACCCGCACCTGTTTCCCACGCAATACTGGGTGGCGGCCGCGGCGGCGGTCAGCGCCGCCGGCACTCCACTTGTCACCACCGAGCACAACACGAGCAACCGGCGTCGGTCGATCAAGCTGTTTCACTGGCTCGACCGGCAAGCCTACAAGCGCTACCGCGCGGTGGTAACGGTTTCGGAGGAAGCGCAGCGGCAGCTCTCGGGGTACGTAAACGCGCATCGAACGCGCCTGCTCACCATCTCCAACGGAATCGATCTGCAGCGCTTCGAGAACGTGGTGCCTGCGGACCTGCACAGCTTGCCAGACCACGACGATGCCGACTGTCACGTTCTGCAGGTCTCGACACTTACGCCACAGAAGGATCACGCGACTCTGATCCGGGCAATCGCCGCCTGCCCGCCTCACCTCAAGTTGCTGCTGGCGGGCGATGGCCCGTTGAAGTCGCAGCTGCAGGCACTGACCAGCGAGCTCGGCATTTCGCACCGGGTTCATTTCCTGGGTGTTCGCGGCGACATCCCGGCGTTGCTCAAGGCTGCAGACGTGGCCGTCATGTCATCGAACTATGAGGGGCTGTCGTTGTCCGTCCTCGAGGCCTTTGCAGCCGGTACCGCGTTCATCGGCACCGATGCACCTGGCCTCGGCAAGATCGCAGGCAGCGGCGGGCTGACCGTACCGCCTGCTGATGCCACTGCACTGGCGAGTGTACTGACGCGCCTGGCCAATGATCGCCAGGAACGGCAACAGGTGGCTCGTCGTGGTCTGGAGGTCGCCAAACTGCACAGCATTCGTCACTGTGCGCAGCAATATCTCGAGCTGTACGAGCAGATCCGTCAGCTAACCCCCGGGACAGGTATCACGAAGGATGTGATGCCACACTAGAAACGTACCGTACGTTCCCTCAACTTCATCGTTCTGGCTCAATGAAAGTTCTGCAGGTCATCAGTTCGCTCGGCACTGGCGGTGCCGAGAAATTTGTCGTGCAACTGGTCCCTGCCCTGCGGCAACTGGGTGTGGATACATCGGTTCTCGTCATCGACAGGCATCGCAGCATCTATCACGATGAGCTTGAAGCCGCCGGCGTACAAGACACCCGGCACCTGGGGCTCGACAAGTACTACAACCCCTGGGCCATGGTGCGGATGCTGAGTCATCTGGGCGGCTACGATGTCATTCATACCCACCTGTTTCCGACCCAATACTGGGTGGCCGCCGCTGCCATGGTACGCACGCCCCGCACACCGTTGATCACCACCGAGCAGAACACCACCAATCGGCGGCGCTCCATCGCCTTCTTCGTGTGGTTCGACAAGTACGTTTACCGTCGCTACAGCGCAGTGGTCACGGTCTCGCCGATAGCCGAAGAGTTTCTCGAAGGCTACATCGCCAGCGAGCGCACCCGAGTGATGACCATTCCGAACGCCATCGACCTGCGTCGTTTCGAGCAGGTGCTGCCCACCGACCCCGGTACCATCGAAGGCTGCCGGCCGGGCGACTTCCTGATCATGCAGGTGTCGAGCTTCACCGCGCAGAAGGATCATGAAACGCTCATCCGTGCCATGGCATTGACGCCTGCGAACATGAAGCTTCTGCTTGTCGGTGAAGGTGCCAAGCTTGCGGAAATGAAGGCACTGGCAAACGCTCTCGGCGTTGCCGGGCGTGTGCAGTTTCTCGGTATCCGCAGCGATATTCCGAATCTGCTGAAAGCCGTCGATGTCGCTGTCATGTCGTCGCATTACGAAGGCTTGTCGTTGGCGGTTCTCGAAGCGTTCGCCGCCGGTACGGCATTCGTCGGCACCGATTCACCGGGGCTCGGGCCTATATCCGCGGAAGGCGGCCTGGTGGTGCCACCGAAGAACCCGCAGGCACTGGCCGATGCCCTTACCGGCCTGATGCGAGACCCGCCACAGCTCGACGCGGTGGCCCGGCGCGGGCACTCCATTGTCGGCAACTATGCCATCGAGCGGATTGCGGAACAGTACAAGGCGCTGTATGCCGATCAGCTTACATGAACCAGCGCCCCTCCCGTCCTGTCAGGCAGCGAGGCAGGAGCGCTGCCTTCTTCATGGACCGACAGTACGAGGCTCGGGTCGGTCGCCGCGCAGCAATGCCTCATACTGGTCGATGATCGCCTCGCTGTCGAAACGTTGACGCCAGGCTTCCACGTCCGGCGCACGGGGTTCATCGAGAGCGGCCAGCATGGCCTCTGCCAAAGCATCGCTGTCGGCCATCGGCACGAGCCGTCCGTGCACTCCGTTCTCCAACAGCACATCGGTGGAGCCCGGAATCAGCGTCGAAACCACTTCGGCCCCGCATGCCACCGCCTGGATCAGCGAGTTCGGTGAGCCCTCGAAGATCGAACTGAGCACGAACACATCGCACGCGGCCATCCAGGCGAAAGGGTTGTCGTTGAAACCGGGCATGTGCACGTCATCCCCACAGCCGAGCTGCGCCAGCTGGCGTTCCAATGCCTCACGCTGCTCGCCCTCGCCGAGAATCAGCAACCGCGCCGGACGTTGTGCACGGACCCTGGCGAAGGCATCCAGCAGATGGGTGAAGCCCTTGGCCCGGGTCAACCTGCCCACCGCCAGGAATACCGGCGAATCGCCGGGCCAGGCAGGCGCCGGCGGCGCCTGCATCAGTTCGAGCAGCTTCGGTGTGACCGCCGGATTATCGATGACCGGCATCGGCATGGATGCCGGCAGATGCATGTCGGCACGTACCGAATCGCGCACCGCAGGCGACACCGACAGCACCGCATCGGCCCGCAGGTAGGGCCAACGACCAAGACGGTGGATGATGCGCTCATAGCGTCCGGCATTGGGGGTGGGCTCGTTCGCCTCGCGCAATATCAGCCTGGCACCATGGCCGGACAGGCGCATGGCGAACGAGGTTATCGCGTTGGTGTGAGTCATCGTCGACATCACCGCATCGGGACGACTGGCGCGGAAATAGCAGCGCAGGGGCCACAACGCCTTGACCACCCGGCCGCAGTCCAGATCGATCAGGTTGACATCGGCCTCTACCTCCGAGGCATACGGCCCGCTCGCCTCGGCCACCAGCAGATCCACGCGGTGACCGCGCCCTGCCAAGGCGTTGGCAAGCGTCACCATGACGCGCTCGGCACCGCCACCGCGAAAGGAAGGTACGAAAAGGCCGACATGCAACGGCCGGGTATTTTCACTCATCGACGTGTTCCCTGATGCAACTCTTTCATTGTTATCGTGTGCCGTTTCGTCCGGAGCCGACGTGACCCTCTTCAATCATCTTTCGCGCCTGCTGCCGGATCTTGCCTCGCCGATCGGACTGGTGCTGGCATTGCTGCTGGTCGCGGTGCTCGCCGGGCGCCGGGCGCGGCTGCGCGGTATCTGCCTGGTGGCAGGCGTGACGGTACTGATCGTGTTCAGCCTGCCACTGACGAGCAAGACGCTCATTGCAAGCCTGGAGGATCGCTACCCGGCTCTCGAGATGGAAGCGGTGCCTGAAGCCGACGTGATCATCCTGCTGGGCGGCGCGGTGAACCTTCCCCATGGCGGCCTGACCCGACCGGAACTCGGCCCCAGCGGCGACCGGCTCGCGCTCGCCACCGCGTTGTGGCATGCCGGCAAGGCACCGAAGATACTGATCAGTGCGGGTAATCTGGTCACACCCGCCGGTCTGTCGGCCGAGGCGGTCTACACCGCCGACATGCTCGAGAGCTGGGGCGTGCCACGCGAGGCAATGGTGCTGGAAACGGCGAGTGGCAATACCTACGAGAACGCCCGTGAGTCGATGGAAAAGATAAGCAAGGCCGGCACCTCGACCGAAGAGCCAGTCGTGCTGCTCGTCACCAGTGCGTTTCACATGCCAAGGGCCCGCGCCCTGTTCTGTGCCGCCGGGCTGGATACCGTGGCGGTCACCGCCAACCATTGGCTGAGCGGTGCCAACGACATCGGCTGGAACAACTGGCTGCCCCAGGCGATCTCGTTCGCCGGCAGCACGCGTGTGGTGCGTGAGTACCTGGGCATGGTCGTCTATCACTTTCTCGGTCGCATCGACCTCGGAGCCCTCGGGCACGATCAGCCATGTTCAGCCAGCCAGGCCTGAAGCATCAACACGTTCCACAAGGTGTGCGGCCAATCGAAGCGATGGCTCTGATGCTGCTCCCACAGGCGCGTCACCGCCGCCGCATCGAGCAGATCGTGGCGCGCCAGCGCCTGCGGCGAGAGCAGATCACCGGCCCATTCGCGCAGCGGGCCACGCAGCCACTCATTGATCGGCACACCGAAACCCTGCTTCGGCCGATCGATCATCGAATCGGGCAGATGGCGCCTGAGCAGCGTCACCAGCGGCCATTTGCCCGCACCCTCGTGGCGCTTGACCGACCATGGCAGGCTTGCGGCGAACTCGGCCAGATCGTGATCGAGCAGCGGCGCACGGGTCTCGAGGCTCACAGCCATACTGGCACGATCCACCTTGGCGAGGATTACATCCGGCAGGTAGTTCAGGATATCGCGCTGCAACATGCGCTCCTCGAAGGGCAATGCCGAATCGAGTGCGACGCGCAGCGGAATGGCAGCCGGATCGATACCGGGCACCAGACTTCGCGGGCCGGCACGCTGCGCGACCAAGGTTTCATAGAGAGCATCATCGTCACGCGCACCGAACGGTTCCGCCAGCGCCACGATCCGGTCGAGCGCCAGCCCGCCGCGCCCTGCGATGCCGGAAGAATCGCCGGAGCGGCCCGCCAGCCAGTCAGCCAGGTGCGGCGCCCAGCGGGCCGCCGCCACGGCCATCGATCGGCGCAGCGGTGCCGGCAGACGGGCCAGGCGCGAGCGCAGGGCCAGCGCCTTGGCGTATCGGCTGTAGCCACCGAACAGTTCGTCGCCGCCGTCGCCCGTCAGGCAGACCGTGACATGCTCGCGCGCCATCCGCGACACCAGATAGGTGGGAATCTGCGAGGAGTCGGCAAACGGCTCATCCCAGATGCGCGGCAGCTCGGGTACCACATCGAGCGCTTCACGACTGCTCACGTAGTGCTCGGTGTGACTGGTGCCGAGATGCTGGGCCACGGCAGCGGCATACGGCGCCTCGTTGTGCGACGCCTCTTCGAACCCGATGGAGAACGTGCGCACCGGCGTGCCCGTGGCCTGCTGCATCAGCGCCACCACCAGGCTTGAATCGATACCGCCGGAGAGAAAGGCACCGAACGGCACGTCCGACATCATGCGCGATTCGACCGTGCCGGCAAGTCGCTTCCCGAGCGTATCGATCAGCGATGCACCGGCTGCAGGCACCGGCGCGTCGGCGCCCGGTGCCGCCGCTTGCGAAGACCAGTAGGGCGTCGGTGTGGCGAGCGTGCCGGGTGATCGCACGCAGACCCAGTGAGCCGCCGGCAGCTTCAGCACCCCGGTATAGATCGTCTGCGGCGCCGGCACGCTGCAGTAGCGCAGGAAACGGGCGCTCGCCAGCCGATCGATCTCACCCACGAAGTGCGGGTGTGCCCGCAGCGCTCGCAACTCGGAACCGAACAGCAGGCTGCCGCCGATGGACGCGTAGTAGAGCGGCTTTTCGCCCAGACGATCACGCACCAGGTACAGGGCCTGTTCCTCGCGATCCCACAGTGCGATGGCGAACATGCCGTTCAGTCGGGACAGGCCCGCTTCGAAGCCCCAGTGTTCGAACGCCGCGAGCAGGGTTTCCGTGTCGGAATGGCCGCGCCACTGCGGCCGCCCGCCCGCCTGTTCAATGTCGGCGCGCAGCTGCAGATGATTGTAGAGTTCGCCGTTGTACACCACTTGATAGCGTCCGCTGGCAGAGGCCATCGGCTGTGCGCCGGCATCCGAGAGCTCCACGATGGCCAGCCGACGATGGCCCAGCGCAACGCCTGCATGATCATCCAGCCATTGTCCGCTGCCATCCGGCCCGCGATGCAGCAGCGCATCGGTCATCGCCTGCAACACCGCACTGCGTTCCGGCCTGCCACCCAGCGCGTCCGCTGAACGTCGCGAGCCGTCGTTGCTCCAGAAGCCGGCTATTCCGCACATGAGGGCTTCACTCTGGCCGGCCGCTCCAGCAGTTCGTTCACCAGCGTCTGCCAGCTGGCGAACAGCCGCTCCGGATCGAGCCGGATACGCAGCCGGCAAGCGTGCGTCTTCAGTGCATCGCGCAGATCTGAATCGTTCAACAGGGTCTGCATGCCTGCCGCCAGGGCCGGTGCCGAATGCGCCTCGACCAGCCATCCGTCCTGCCCATGGGTGATGATGTCGGCCGGACCGGTTTCACAATCGGCACTGACCACCGGCAGGCCACTGGCCATCGCTTCCACCAGTACGTTGGGAAAGCCTTCGAAACGCGAACTCAGCACGAACACGGACGCACGCGCATACCAGTCGCCGAGGTTGCCAACCCGACCGACCATGTGCACCCGATCGGCGATGCCCAGCTCTCTGGCCTGTTGCTCGAAGGGCTCGGTATCGCCGGCGCCCAGGATGACCAGATGCCACGGTATGCCCTCGCGGTGCGCAGAGTCGACGCTGACGAACGCCTCGATCAGCAGGTCGAAACCCTTCTGAGGCATCAGCTTGCCGGCGGCGAGAAAGATCGGAATCCCTGCCTCGAGCACCGAATCGGGCGCCACGTGCGGTTCTGTCGCGGGAATTGGAAAGACCACCGGATTGGGAAGGATATCGATGCGCCTCGCATTCGTGTGCTGCCCGAGCCAGTCCGAGCTACGCGTGGTCAGTGCGACCACCCGGTCGGCCAGCCCGTAGGTACGGGTGCGCAACGCGCGCCAGTGTGCGGCCAACTTCATGCGCGGAGGATGATTGCGTTCCGATACCACCAGCGGAATACCGAGCCCGACTGCCGCCAGGGCGCTGAGAACGTTGGCCGAGACGATGAAGCTGATGATCACCAGTTCCTCGCCGTCGGCACGGGCGGTGGCCCGCTCACGTTTGAAGATGCGTCGCAACGCCCGCACCCGGCCCAGGTTGGCCAGGAGCGCACCCGGCAGATGCCGGCTCTCCTCGTCGAGCGCCAGGGCCACCCGCTGTACGGAAGCATCGAGCGAGTACACGTCACGCTCATCACCGGAGACGGTGACCACTGTGGAACGTGCCCCGCTACGGGCCCAGCGATTGGCCAGCCAGACAAGATTGCGCTCGGCTCCACCGCCGATCAGCGAGGGGACGACAAACAGGACATTGGGCATGGGGTCAGGTGAAGGTTCCGAAGCGAGAGATCAGAGGCGGGGACATCAGTGGTCTTTCCACATATGACAATGACGCCGAACCCGTCGTTGTCATGTGGTTGGACCACTAGAAACGAACCGCCCGCTTGCGCCGGGCATCCCGCGCGTAGGCGCCGCTGGGCTGCGGCTTGGGTACACGTGCGTCCGTCCGTCTTCGGAAGGGTGTCTTCGGCGGCGGCGGCTGACCCTTGCGCCGACGCTTTCGTGCGCCTCCCTTGAAACCCGTGAATTGTGCCGTGACACCGAGCTTGCCGTGCCACACTTCGGCCGGATTGAGCAACACGAAGGCGAAGAACACGATCCAGAAACGGAAATCGAGAATGTTGTGGGAGAACATCGAGAACCACAGGAAAGCCACCGCAGCCGGGCTGACGACCCACAGACCGGTCTGGTAGCCCTTGCGAAACAGCAGGTACACCATCGACATCCAGACGATCAGACCGACGATGCCGAACTGATACCAGAAGTGCAGCGGCTGATTGTGCGGATCGACGCCGTAACGGGCTTCCGCAGTATAGATGTTGCCTTTGATCGGGCTGGACAGCATTTGGGTGAACACTTCGATGGCCACCAGGGTGCGGCCCTCCGCGCTGTCATCTTCGGCGGAACCGACGCCGCCATCTCCCGCATCGAAAAAGGCGAGACGCTGCAGCACATTCGTGACGCTTGAATCGTAGCCGAGGTTCAACAGGATATCCTCGGCGTACACCAGGATCGTACTCAGCGAGATCACCAGCACGATCGGCAGGATGATCACCGTCTTGGGCAGCCGACCCCGCAGGTAGAGGTAGGCACCGAACAACACCATCGCGACGATTCCCGAGCGCGAGAACGTCACCAATATGCCCACACTCATGATCGTGCACAGGACGACACCCCGCATTCCCTTGAAGCGCCACATGTTCAGGATGCCCAGCAGGATAATTCCCTCGCAGGCCACGTTCGCATTCATGTAGGTACCCTGTGCCCGCGCATCCATGACCTCGTCGGGCGGACCCAGCACGAAAGGGTTCAGGAAGTCGACGAACACCAGCGCCGGCATCGCGATCAGTGCGATATAGAAACCGGTTCGAAAATAGCGTGGGTCGATGACGTAGACGATGAAGCCGATAGAGGGCCACAGCAGCACCCGTTGAACACGATTGGTTTCCTCGACAAGATCGACCTCGGCGGCATGGTAGCCACCGTACTGCATGATCATGAGGTTCATGAAGTACACGAAACCGAGGAACAACGACCATTTGAAGAATGGAGTGCGCATGAACGACACCCATTTGTCCGTGTTCGTGATGGCCAGAGGTACCACGAGTCCCATTACCGCAAGATCGAAGAAAGGCGCGTGTCCGGTACCAAACTTGTAATCGAAAGAGAGCGCGAAGTTGGTGTAGACCACCAGCGTGATATAAAACGCAACCAGATTCTGGTAGGACCAGCCGGCCATTCTTCCGGACACTCTCGCTGTACGCATCTTGCTGGTAACCCTTTGACTAGTTCACTTCAATCCAAATTCGCCATGCACACGATCTCGTCTCACCGCGGCGCCATTCTACTGTTTATCGTGGCCAGGGCCGTGATCACCGGGGTTCTGTTCGTACTCACGTCAGGTGAGGAGGTGGCGAGCGATGTGCGGTTCCACCATATGGTTTTCGACCAACCCTTCGCGGTTCTTCAGGGTTTGGCAGATCTAACCGTATCAAGCTATCCCCCGTTGCAGGGAGTACTCGAATGGCCCCTGTTCCACGCGTTCACTCTGGTCATGCCCGAGTTCGTCGCTTTCAGGCTCATGTTCTCGCTGATCGAGCTCGTCGCGTTCATCGTCATGTTGGCGGTACTCGACCGCGTGGAGCTGCCCAGGGGAATCAGGCTGCTGATCGTCGCTCTGTTCATCATCGGTCCGCATCAGCTACTCACCAGCAGCGTATTCGTGCAGGATGAGGTCATCTGTCAGCTTTTTGTCGTTCTGGCGGCCTGGTACCTGGTTCAGGGCCGTAAGTCAATGGCGCTGGTGATGCTGGGTCTGGGTGTATTGACCGGCAAGATATTTCTGATTCTGCCGATGTTCTACCTCACCGTTTTCCACCGCCCGTTCTTCAGCCGCGTTGCCTGGACCGATGCCTACGCCTGGGTACTGGTGCTGGGGGTTTACGGCTTGAACGTATTCTGGGCATTGTCGAACGAAGGTAATGTGCCATTTGTCGGCTTTTCTCCGGAACCCAATTATGGTTCACATTACTGGACGTTGTTTGTGGAGGAATACCCGCAGAATATCGAGCTGTTCAAGCGTGTCAGCCTGCTGTTGTCGGTCGCCTTCCAGGCACTGCTGTGCGTGTGGTTCTTCATCGCATCGCGCTACCTGCGCGAACCGCTGAACCCCTGGATCCTGATCACGTTACCGCTGGCGTTGTTCTTCTTTACCTTCTATCAGCAGAATCCCGAATACCTGCTGTGCTTCTGGCCCGTGATGTTGCTGGCGGTGCCACGCGTCTGGCCAGCACTGCTGTACACCGCCGTGGTAGCGATGGCGTGGTTGCCGAACCTGATGTTCGGCTTCAAGAACATCGGCATCAACAATTCTTCCAAGTCAGGCACACGCAACCGGGTATTGCAGCCGGTGGTCGATGCACTGGGTCTGGATTTTAACCAGTTGCACCCGTTATCGATCGCGGTGTATTCGCTGTGCTACCTGCTGATGCTGATCGCGCTGTGGCACCTCAGCACTCGGGTACTGCGTCACGACGACCCCATGGGTCGGGACGAGCCGGTGCGTTGAGCCAAGTCGCGGTCGATCTGAAGGTGGGCCTGCTTAAAATTCCGTAACTGTTGATTGGGTATCAATACCCAAATTTAGATGCCCTTTCCTGCACGTCGGGGGCAAGTCGGCCGACACCCGCCACGTATACTATTTGGAAAGATTTACGGGTCGGAGGGCTTACCCATGACTGTTACGCCATATAGAAAGCCTGCCGCGGCAGGCGACATCGCCGTCGGCAGGCTATCACTCGGACCGACCGTACCGCGACCCATGCCAGCCGACCGGCAGGCGTACCCGACGGCCGAGACACCGAAGGCCGCGCCGGGCATCTTTACCATCTCGCTCGACTTCGAACTTTATTGGGGCATGCACGATCATTCCACGCTGGAATCGTGCGAACAGCGCCTGCTCGGCACCCGACGTGCCATACCGCACATGCTGGAGCGCTTCGCCGGCGCCGGTGTTCACGCTACCTGGGCCACGGTCGGCATGCTGTTCCACGAGACTACGCAACAGGCTCGCGCCAGCGTTCCGGCACTATTGCCACACTACACCACGACCGGGCTCTCACCGTACGAGCGAGACGAGCTGTTGTCGGCCGACCAGGATGAAAGCCAGGCACCGTGCCTGCTCGCTCGCTCGTTGATCCGGCAGATTCGTGCCACCGCGAACCAGGAGGTCGGGTCGCACACCTACAGCCACTACTACTGCCTGGAACCCGGGCAGAGCCTGGCGGCCTTCGAGGCCGATCTGCGACAAGCGGTGGCAGTGGCCGCCCGTCAGGGAATTGCACTCGAATCGTTGATCTTTCCGCGCAACCAGTATTCACCGGATCATGTCGCCGTGGCCATGCAGCTGGGTTTCAAGGTAGTTCGCTGCCAGCGGGATCACTGGCTCTACAAGCCTCGCAACCGATCGCAGGAAAACGCCGGTATTCGTCTGTTGCGGCTGCTCGACAGCTATCTGCCACTCAGTGGCAGCAATGTGATCGATGCGTCGACGATCGATCAAGGCGACATCATCTGCCTGCCCGACAGCCGGTTCCTGCGACCGTTCTCCCCGAAGCTTGCAATGCTCGATCGCTTGCGTCTGTATCGGATCAAGCGTTCTATGACGCAGGCCGCTCGCACCGGTGGCATCTATCATCTGTGGTGGCACCCGCACAACTTCGGCACGCACCTGGGTCAGAATCTGGCCCAGCTCGACGACATTCTCACCCACTACGGCAAGCTTGAGACGAAGTACGGCTTCACCAGCCAGACGATGACAGAGATCGCCGATGCGGTTCGCGCACGCCGTCCCCATACCCACGGGCAGCATTATCTCGGCTCTGCTCAGGCAGCGTTGATGGCGGTTTGAGTTGATGGCGGGTTGATGGCGGGTTGATGGCGGGTTGATCAGAGCTTGTCCGGACTGATCACGAAGTCGTTGATTTCCTGTGTACCACCCCAGTCGGTCGTGAAGATGGCCTGCTCACCGCTGGGGCTGACCGATGCCTTCGGCTGGGCGTCGTAGCTGTCACTGGTCGAGTAATGAAACCCCCATTGCTCGAACTCTGCCGAGCCGGGTGAGGAGTCGGTCTGAAGCTTCATCAGATGCTTCGTCCTGTCCCACAACGAGCGCTGCTCACCGAGCCGAAATGCACCGAGGGCACCATCGTACGACGAAAGGAAGCACCAGCCGGGACGTCGGATACTGCGACAGGACACATGCCCGTGGCCAATGGGGTTTTGGCGGTCGGCGACCCCCAGCACGACAGTCTTGCCGGTGGCGATCACCAGGTACGACAAGCGCTTCCAGTGAATCATGACGAACACATCGTCGCCGTCCTGATCGATACCCAGATCGCCGTGGGAGCGCTCGTCGGTCAGCAACGTCTCCTTGCGAAAATCCGGCGTGTAACGAAGCAGCTGCTCCTTCAGGCCTGTGTCGGGCTGGTTGTTCTCGACTACGATGAACTCGCCGGTCTGCGTGAATGAAGCCCAGTTGAGATCCTTGCGAGCCTTGAGCCGCCCGAGCACCTTGCCCTTCTCGATGTCGAACGAGATCATCGTGCGCACCTGCTGTGCATCGAGGCACACGAGCACCACATAGCGATCGTCGTTGCTCAGGTTCCCCTCCCCCTCTCCGATGGTGCATTTCTCGTACTGCTCGAAGCGGTGCAGCGTCTCGAATTCACCCGTCTCCACACTGAAGACACCGAATTCGTTCGGATCAGGGTTGTACCGGATTGCATAGATGAGGCGAGGGTCGAGGTTCGACCAGTTCCGTTCCGATGATATCGGCGGATTCACCAGTACGACGGAAGCGTCATCGGCATCCACGATACCGCCGTTCAGGTCGAGTAGCGTCTCATCGGCATTCCAAGCCTGACGGCGCGAATACTGATGACGATGACGCAGTGACTCATCGCCGAACATGCCGGGCTCGGTCAGGCGTACCGCCGAGGTGCCGAACCTGGTAAAGGCCAGCTCGTCGCCCACATCGGGGTAGGATGGCGGCTTGCCTGCATCGTTGTCCGCATGGCGCGAACACACGGTAGATTCGAAACCATCCGCGCACGGTATCGCCGCAAGGGCCGTCGGCAGGGGCAGCAGGCTTGCCAGCAAAGCTGTCGTCGACAGCAGTTCGACCTTGTTCATGACGCGCCGGTCCTGCCGTTCCAACAGATGTGCAGATCCATCGAGTGGTCACTCAGTCAGGCCAGACCCTCGAATATAGACCTCCGGTGGCTCTCTCACAGGGCAATGACAGGTCAAGCATCACTATCCCTTGTCCGGAAGGCTCTCGCACGGCGCTACTGCGTGAATTCGAACACGTAGTCGTTCACCTCGCCCTTGCCATACCAGTCGGAGGTGACGATCATCTTCGTACCCGACCAACTCACCGACGCCTTGGGCTGCACCGCATAGTCACGCCATGAGGAACGGTGATAACCCCAAGGCTCCCACTGGGCCACACCGCGATAGCGCGGTTGTCCGTTGTAATGGGTGCCGGTGGGTTTCGGGTCGGAGATGCCGAGGCGTATCGAGCCGATCCGGTAACGCCCGGCGGAGAAGTAGCACCAGCCCGGACGATCGATGTTGCGACACGATACGTGGCCGTGGCCGATGCCGTTGTTCTTGTTCGACGCACCCAGGGTGACCCGTGCACCGTCGCGGATGCGAATGTACGACATCACATCCCAGCTGATCATCACATACACGTCATCACCGTTCTCGTCGGTACCGAAGTCGCCATGGTGGCGATCATCGGTAAGCTTGTACTGTTGGCCGAATGTAGGGCTGAAACGCAGCAGCTCCTCGTTGTCTTTGCCGTTGACGCTGTTGTTCTCGACCACGATGTACTTGCCCGAGGGCGTGAACGAGCCCCAGTTGTAGTCGCCCCGCGCCTTCATCGTGCCGAGGATTCGGTCATTGGCAATATCGTAGGACACGAGAGTCTTGCCGCCGTTGCCGCTGCAGGCCAGCATCACGAAGCCATCGTCGTTCGAGAGGTTGCCTTCGTGATCACCGATCGTGCATTTCGAATACTGATCGAAGGTGCGCAGTGTCGTGACCTTGTCGGTGCTTGGGCGATAGCTTGCGAAACTGTTGGGATGCTTGATGCCGAACAGCTTGTCCGGATCTCGATTCGACCAGTTGCGTTCGGAGCTCAGCGGGACATACTTGCGCTTTATCGAGAAGTCGCTGGCATCTAGCAACGCACCACCGACCATCAGCAGCGTTTCGTCGCGGTTCCACACCTGACGCTTCGAGTACTGGTGACGCGCCTTGCCATTGGAGACCCCGAACGCACTGTTGCTGCTCACCCGCGTACGGGTCATGCCGCTGATATGCGTGCCTTGCCTGCTCTTGTAGCCCGGAACGGCATTGCCATCGGAGTCGGTTCCGCCGATTGCCGACTGGGAGGGCGGGTAGCGGTAATCGTCCGGCGTCGCTGCTTGCAGGTCAGGCTCTGTCTCGGGTTCAGGCGCAGGTGTTGTCGTCGCGACGCGCTTGCCGTTCGGTGAGGAGGCATTGGCATTGGACTCGGTGCCGCTGCCCGGACCCTGTTCACCATTGAGGTACGTGATCGTCTTGTCGCTGTCAGCGGTCAGCTCCGAGTCATCGACATCATCCCGGTCGCTCTCCCGAGGCGAAGATGCAACGGATGAATCGGGCGCATCGCCTTCGTCCTGGGCACTCGTCCCGACGCCTCTGCCTGTGCTCGGCGCACTCTCCTCCCCGGTAGACGTCGGGGACGTTGTCTCGCTCTTCCGAGTTCCCGACGTGGCCTCCGGCGTGGCTGCAGCCGGTACCGGCTCTGCGGAGTCACCCCCACCACAACCGGACAGCACGATACAGACCCCGGCGAACATGAGCATGGTCAGAGGGGTCGGCTTCTTGATGATTCGCATACGGTACCCGCGCAATGAGTGAGCTCGTCGAACGAGCGCGATAACTGAATACGCCGGATATCGGGCACGCGCAGACGAAACTTGCGAGAAAAATCGCCGGTATGGAGATCGGTCGCATGAATCGCATGTCGCATTCAAGTCGATGGCGATCGCGTCCGAAACCTCAGGCAGAAGCTGGTCTCGAGATTGGAGTGTCATGATCAACCGTTCACGGAAAATCGTTGTCAGAGCATCGCTGGCAACGCTGACGCTGGCCCTGTTCGCCTGCGGACACGCCATGGCCGTCGCCACCGAACCATCGAGCGCATCGCGTACGCCGGCGGGGGCTTCATCAGGCGCACCGGCGGGCGAATCATCGGGCGCGACGTCTGCACCGAATGCCTCCGACAATCAATCTGCCGTGCAGGACGGCGAGATGCTGGCGAACCTGTTGACGACCGGTACGAGCAGCGACGATTCGGAGAGCTTCTGGGAATGCGGATCCGATATCGAAGGCCAGGGGTTCTTCGCACGTTACTGGAGTGGCGGCAACGGCTACCTGCGCGAAAGCGAATTTCGCTGGAAGACCTCGTCGGCCACCACCGTCAGCCTTTCCATGGCGGGCGATGCCACGGTGCTGAGCGACATTCTCTTCATCGACGAGGCAGTACCGTTCGATCGATTCCTCGCGGTGCGTGATGGAGGTGAACGCCTCGACTGCCGCTGGGGCGGACCATCGCGCTACAGCGACCTGGGCATCCAGTTCGACGATGTCGGTGGCCTGCCCGCCGTGCTCGCAGGCAGCACCGGCTCGAGGGACTGGTCGTGCAGTGTCAGCCAGGCTGACGGCAGCGTCACGACACCGGTCTTCACCTATTCGGTGGAAGGCACCGGCGTCGGTGAGAAGGGTTCATTCACCTGGTATTTCGATGACGACCTGCTGTTCATGGCAGCCGAAGGCGGCCAGGGCTTCGAGGTATTGCATGACTTCAGCATCGTGAACGACGACGCGAGGATCGGACCGCTGGAATTCGTTGCCCAGAACGCCGATGCGCCGATCAGCTGCTCCAGTGCTCTGTAATGCCCAAACGTACAGGGTTGCTTCGCGTGCCCTGATGCAACCAGTGAAGCGCAAAAGACCAGCCAACCGGTGATCCGTGCGCCTCGACACACAGTTTTTCCGCTCGCACGCGTGACCGAATGCTTCGGTATTCCAACCAATCCACAGTTCGGGCGACCTACCTCGACAGGTGCGCGTTTACACTAAGCGCCATATAAAGTGTCAGTTCAGACGTAGTTTTCTGAACACGCCGCCCTGGGTCTCAAGGAGTATTACCATGACCATCGAAACAACCGCTGTCGAACAAGGTGTGAAGGCCGCGCCACGCAAGCTGCTGTGCTACGAGTTGAACGAAGTGCCGTGGCCGGTGATCGACTTCTACCTGCAACGTCGCCCGCATAGCGCACTGGCTTCGTTGCTCGGTAACGCAGACCAGTTCAGCTCGCATTGCGTGGATCTGGGAGAACTACAACCCTGGTCTACCTGGCCGACCCTGCACCGCGGTGTGTCGAACGAGGTGCACAAGATCAACTTCCTGAATCAGGATCTATCCAACGCCGAGGCATGGCCTCCCGTCTGGCAGCACCTCAACGCGGCTGGTGTCAGCACCGGAATCTTCGGCAGCCTGCAGAGCTATCCCGCCGTGCATCATCCACAGATGCGCTTCCATGTTCCCGACACCTTTGCTGCCGGCAGCGAGACCGTACCGCCACGCTACGTCCCCTTTCAGAGCTTCAATCTGAAACAGACCGGGGACAACAAGGCCGTTGCCTCACGGGTCGGCTTCGGCGATCTCAAGGAGGCGCTCGGGTTGTTCAACACCGGCATCCGGCCCACCACCTGGCTGAAGGTGGCAAAGCACCTGTTCGACGAGCGGCGCAATCCGTTGTACAAGAAGCGTCGTGCACTGCTGCAGCCCGCACTCGCCTTCGACGTCTTTCTCGATTGCCTCAAGAACGAGAAGCCGCAGTTCGTCACCTTCTTCTCGAACCACGTGGCCGGCATCATGCACCGCTACTGGAAGTACAGCTTTCCCGAAGACTTCGACTACACGCTGCAGGACACGGAAACCGATCGCTTTCATGCCGAATCCATTCTGGTTGCGATGGATATCTTCGATGCGCAGCTCGCCGAGCTGCAAGCGTTCTCGGCAGCCAACGACTACGATATCGTGATCCTGTCCAGCATGGGCCAGGAGGCCATCGATCGTGGCGAGTACGTGCCTGAGCTGCGCATGAAGGATTTCGAGCGTTTCATCGCCCGTCTGGACCCCGGTTATCCGGTGACGATGAACCTGGCCATGCAACCGGATATCGCCTTCGAGTTCACGTCGATAGCCGATCGCGACGCTTTTCGCGCCCTGGTGGGTACGCTACGCGATACCGCCGGCGACGAACTGTTCCGCGTACGCTACGAGCCGGTCGGCCGCACCCTGAGCATGGCCATGGCGCGCAGCCCGGTGCTCGCGGGCGACGGGGTGATGAAGGTCGGCGAGGAAACCTGCACGGATCTCGGCGAGTACGGGCTCGAACTCATCACGCGGGACATCGGAACGGGCTATCATCAGCCGAATGGCGTCTTCATCTGGCAGCGTACCGGCGCGACGCCTGCCACCGTGCGTGGCAAGGCGGAAGCCAGGTCAGCCGAAGACCGATCGCCCGCCGGCACAGAGCTTCCGTCGCTCGACCAGGACCGTCGCGAGATCGATAGCCGTCGTATCCTGCCCACGCTGCTGCAGCATTTCGGCGTGCCACGGCAAGACTTCATGCAGCCCAGTGTCTTCGACGCGACCGATGCTAGCGCAGAAAGCGCCGCGCCAGACGCATGGCAGCCGGATTTGCGCGCATCAGCGAGGTAGCACGTGCTCGTGCCACGGCCCGTCGCCAGGCCAACGAGGAATCGTAGGCGTCGCGGGGTATCTCTTCGTAAACCCGTTGTATGCAGGTCGCCCACTGCAGCTTGTACGGCATTACGCCGACCATGAAATCGAACGCGTCGAAGCGCTCGCTGGCAATGCAGTGCTCGAGCAGTTCGATCAGGAAACGGGTGCCGAGGCTGAAACTACGGTACTCCTCCCGCACCGTGGCGGCGTGCTGGTAGAAGTACGCGGTGCGATCCTGTTCCAGCAGATAACCGTAGGCGAGCAGCTCGGGCCCGTCATCGGAGCCGGTGGCATCACTTAGCAGCACCGCCAGTGCCGCTTCGCCGGTGCGCGCCAGTTCGATCATGGCGTCCTGGTATGGCTGGAAACCCTCGGCGGTGGCCCAGGCTGAGCGCGTGGTACCGGCCTCCCAGCGTTGCAGGAACAGCGCGTGCGCCTCCGGCAGCCAGCGCTGCAGGTCTGCCTCCGCTGTGAGCATGGAAAATCGTGCCGGCGCGATCTCCTTGTCGAACTTGCGGGCGGAACGCCCCTGCTCACGCCAGTACTTGCTCTTTCTGAGACCGCGAAACGCATCCGCGGTACGCGGCAGCACCATCATCGGCGCATCGATGTAGGCCACCCGGGTGGCCTGGCTGGCGTTACCCTGCTCCGGCAGAAGCGTCAGGCGGGGGCTGGGGTTGAAGCGGTTCTTGACGTAGAGGAACACGGGGCTGGTCGTCCGGGTAGTCTGTGGAAGCATCCATGCCGGTGAAGCCTGCGCACGTATCCTACGCTTATGAGCACTGCGTCACATGAAGTGATTGGAAAGTTGATAGCAGTCGTGGTCGTCCACTACAGCGTCGACGGTATTCTGCCCGAAATCAAAAAGACGACAAGCGGGATAATGTTGCAATGGAAAATCTAGCCTTCATACAGGACACGCTACAACGCTCGGTATACGTACTGTTGCCGTTCTTCGTGTGCCTGAACGTGGTCATGCTGCTCGACCGGCTGGCGCCTCACCTGGGCCTGCTCGATCGGCCGGACGAGCGCAAGCAGCACCATGGCATGGTGCCGCTGATCGGTGGGCCGGCCATGTACGTGGCCATCGCCTCCGCCTCGATCCTGCTCAACTTCCACTTCTCGGTACTGATCTTCCTGGCGCTCGGGCTGGTGCTGATCGTGTTGGGCATCGTCGACGACCGCTACGACATACCGCCGGTATGGCGCCTGCTGGTACAGGCGATGGTCGCCGGCGTCATGGTGCAGGTCGGCGGCGTGCAAATCTCGCAGATCGGCGACCTGTTCGGCACCGGTACCGTCGTCATGGCCGGTACCGCTTCGGTCATCTTCACCATCATCTGTACCATCGGCGTCATCAACGCGGTCAACATGATCGACGGTGTCGATGGACTGGCAGGTTCGATACTGCTGATGAGCTTCACCGGCATGACCTGGCTGTCATTGAGCGGCGGCAACGTGCTCGGCGCCGAGATGCTGACCATCTTCGGCGGTGCCATCCTGGGCTTCCTGTGTTTCAACGCTCGTGTGTTCGTCGCCCGTGCCCGAATCTTCATGGGCGACTCGGGCAGCATGCTGATGGGTTTCATCCTGGCCTGGTTCTTCATCAACCTGACCCAGGGTGAACAGCCGGCTATGTCGGCGGTTACCGCAGGCTGGGTGTTCGGCCTGCCCCTGATCGATACCGTGTCGGTGATGGTCGGTCGCCTGCTCGACGGCAGATCTCCGTTCCATGCCGGACGCGATCACCTGCATCACCGCCTGCTCGACAGCGGTCTTTCAGTCAACGCCACGGTGCTGACCATGGCTGCGATGCACGGCCTGCTGGTTCTGATCGGGGTGTTCGGCAACGGTGATGCCACCCTGGAGCCGTTGCTGTTCTGGGGTTTCGTATTGCTGGTGGTCGTTCATCACTACATCACCCCGAAACTGCTTGGGCGGGTATCGGCGCGTGTGCATGCGACTGCCGGCCGTTAGCAGAGATTCACGAGCTGGCCTGCAGCTGCTCGTAGAGGGCAAGGTGGCGCGCCGCCACCTGCTGCACATCGAAGGCCCGCTCGGCAAGTTCCCTACCCGCACGCGCCATCGCATGGCGCCTCTGCGGTTCTTCGATCAACAGCGCGATGGCATCCGCCAGACGTACAGCGTCGCGCACCGGCACCAGCAGGCCGGTAACGTTCGGGTCGATGGCATCGCGGCAACCTGGCACATCCGTCGTGATCACGGCGCGGCCCGTCGCCGCCGCTTCGATCAAGGATTTCGGCAGACCTTCGCGCCACGACGGCAGCACGACGATGTTGGCTGCTGCCAGCAAGCTGGGCATGTCTTCGTGGTGACCGAGCAGCTCCAGGCTGTCGATGGCCTCGAGGCGCGCGATGTCGGTATCGCTCAGTGCCGCCGGATTACCGGTTGCCACACGCCCGCCAGCGAGTTGAAATCGGGCGGAGATACCGCGTGCCGCCAGCAGGCGCGCTGCCTCTGCAAATTCGAAGATGCCCTTGTCGCGCAGCAACCGTGCGCTCATCGTGACTACCGGAACGCCCTCGGGCTCAGGCACGTTGCTGAAGCGCTCGAGGTCGACTCCGGAGCCACGCATCAAGGTGCTTGGCAAATCGGGCAGACGCAGTTGCTCCAGCAGCGCGGAGCGATCATCGGCATTCTGGAAGATCACGCACGAGTTGCGATGTCCGATCGCCAGCCGATACATCGGCCTGAGTACCCATCGGCGCAACCACCTCACCTTCGCACCCTCGCCCACGAACATGGCGCCGAGGCCATTGACGGCATACACCACCGCGGGAACCTTCGATACTCGCGCCAACAGGCCACCGTAGAGCACGGGCTTGATGGTGATCAGATGAATAACATCCGGTTTGGTACGCCGTATGATCGTCGCCAACGACAGCACCGCTCGCACTTCACCCACGATTGACCGGCCGCGTGGGTCGACTCTCCACGCGTGAAAGTTGCAACCTGCATCGCGAATCTGGTTCGTGGTTCGATCTTCGAGCGCAGCGACGTGAACTTCGTGGCCTGCAGCAATCGCAAGGGTGGCAATTCTCAGCCGATGTGAGACCAGAAACCAAGAGTCGTTCGTTACCAGCAATAAACGTGACATGGAGTTAGGATAGTGGCTCGACATCTGGATACATTTGCAATCGGTAATCAGCAGGCGTTCGGGCTGTCCGGTGTCAGACTCATGCCGGCCTTCATCATTCTGATCACGATTGTCATGTCGATGATCATCTGGAGCGAGGTCACCGGTGTTCGCGGCGTGGATCAATACTGGTACCTCAGCGACACCCAGACCCTGATCGACGGCGGTGAGCCGCTGACCAACACTGTTTTTCCGGGCATGGTGCTACGCCGCGGCGGTGAAGATATCACCACCCATTTCCTGCATAACGGCCCGATACTGCACATCAACGCACTGATCGGCGAGTATACCGGGGCCTTTAATGCCTGGAAGCTCAGCAACCTGGTATTACTGGTGATCACGGCAACGCTCGTCGGTGCGACGGCTGCCCGGCTGGCAAGCCCTCGATGGGGTTATTGCGCCTATCTGATCTATCTGCTTTCCCCACTGGCGATCTGGCAGACCGCCAACCTCTTCCAGGAATCCTTTCTCGCCTTTCTGACCGCCGGCCTGTTGTACCTGCTCACCCTGGCCAGGCGCCACGCCGCGACGCGCGAAGCGGCGGCCGTGCTGTTGTTCATCGGCATTCTGTGCCACCCGGCCTATCTATGCCTCGCGATCTGCTTTCTCGCATGGCTCATCCACGAGCGCACGCGCATCGTTCGCATCCTTCTGATCAGCGCGGCGTTCGTGATCGCCAAGGTCCTGCAGCCGTACCTGTTTCCCAGTTCGTTCCAGCCCGATCTGATGACGATCATCACCTCTTCATCGATCGAGCACGCGACGAACATGATGTGGCATCTGAGCGACTTTCCGGTTGAACTGAGCCTCAAGGAGACTTATCACAAGGTGATCCAGGGGGCCCGGCACCAGTTCCTGAACCTCAACTACGTACCGTTGATGATCGTGAGCAACCTGGGCCTGGTCGGTTTTGTCGTACTGCTTATCCATCGTCGGCAGCAATACCGCGCGTTGCTGGTAGCGAGCTTTCTCTTGTATGGGGTGGTTGCGGGCATGATCGTCCTCATGCAAAACGCACCGCGCTATCAATTGATCATGGCGCCGGCGGCCACGTTGTGCATGACGCTCGGGCTGGCATTCCTGCCCGTGCGCTGGTCTGGCTGGCCGGTATTGCGTACGGCCGCCATCGCGATCGGCCTGCTCGCCTTCGCGATCGCCGATTATCGGATGGTGCAATATGTAAAAGATACCGTTCAGATAGAGAGCGAATCGACCGATGTATTGATGGATCAGCTCGAACATCTGCCTGTCGATGTGCGTATCGCATTGGTCGACCATCACGCCACCGAACGTTATATACCGTTGATCACGGCCTTGAGTCCGAGACCGGTGATGCCGGTGGAGCCACAGGTGATGACTGAAGCGGGGCTTCGACGGGTACTGGAACTGTACCAACCGGACATCATCATCACCGCTGTACCGGAGTTGTTCACCTACGCTGACGGAAAGGTATTGGACATCCTTCCCGACGGTTTCTACGGGTCGCAAACGCTGTTTCACACGAACCGGTAGCCAACCCGGACAGGCCGGCCTTCTATCCGCGACGGAATGCGGGTAGCGGGCCTGTCCATGGCAGTGCCTCGCCGCGGTCATTCTGCAGCGAGGACTCCGATGCAGTTCCTTCGTTCAGCTCACCATCCTGGTTTGCTGCCCTCAACCCGAGACGTGGAGGCCCTTCATGCAGCAACGGATTGACAAGCTGGAAGCACTACGTGGCCTGGCCGCCCTCTATGTGGTCATCCACCACACGGTTACCCACTGGTATTACGTGGGCGGCTTCAACGTGGGCAATTTGAACCGTCTCGGTCAGGAAGCCGTCATCCTGTTCTTCCTGATCTCCGGCTTCGTGATCAAGTTCGCCTTCGAGAAAACGAGCGACAAGAGCTTCCGTACGTATTTCCTGAAACGCTTCTATCGCATCTACATCCCATTGGTCATCGTGCTTTTCATGGGCTATTTCCTGATGAGCCACGCCGAGGGGCGGTGGATCGACCCGGAGCTGCGCGTGCTGCTGGGCAATCTGGCGATGCTGCAGGACTACGGCGATGTCAAACCCAATATCATCGTACCCACCTGGCTGTTGAACGACCCGCTATGGTCGCTCGCCTACGAATGGTGGTTCTACATGTTATTCTGGCCGTTGACCATGTTCATCCGCGAGCGCGAGGTACGCGACCGTGTGGTGTTCGGCATCGCGATCGCGGCGGCCGTTGCGTACATCGCACTACCCTATTTTCCGGTTCGCATCCTGATGTACATCGGCATCTGGTGGAGTGGTGTCTGCATGGCGCAGGCTTACATGGACGGGCGTATCGATGAGTTTTCATCGATAGCCCTGCCGGTGGCCGCACTGGCCACCATCAGTGCGATCATGGCGATCAATGTGGTCCTCGTGCTGCCCCAGGTCGGCCCGCAATCACCGGGTTTTCATCCGTGGCTCGAGTTGCGCCATTTCGCATTCGCGATGCTGGCGATCGTGGGTGGCTGGGCCTGGCGTCGCGCTGGCTGGCCGGGCTTCAATGCATTGATCAGCCCGTTCATATGGCTCGCACCGATTTCATATACCGTCTACATCAGCCACCACTTTCTTTTCACCAAGGCCGCATACCTGGATTTCATCGGCAATGCCTACGTGGAATGGGTCGGGTATCTGCTGGTCACGCTGTTCGTTTCCTGGTTGATCGAACGGGTCATCTATCGCGATCTGATCGCGAGGCTGATGCCACGCAAACGCCAAAAAAAACTCACTGAATCTGCCGTACCGCAGGTTCCCGGCCATCAGTGGTGAGCCACCCACCCGACGACTCAACGCCTTTGTGCGCAGTTACCACCGCGCACGTGGGCTGAGACGCATCTGATATCAGTAGACCTACATTAAGACACACACGCGGCCGCTGTACACGCACGGGCAAGCCACAGGGAAGTTTCATGAACCGAGTATCGAGTAACCCAGGCCAGGCAGGTTTCGAGACCCACGCCGATCCGGCGGCCAGCGACACGCTCGATGATCGGGTATCGAACCATCGTGCGCCGGCACCTGCGTTGCAGACGGCAGCTCCGGCGCCGATCGTCAGCCTCGACAAGCAACAGCTGACCCCGGGGCGTATCGGCGAGATCCTTCGCCAGGGTACGCGGGCCGTGGAGCTCTCGGGAGACTGGCGCATAAAACTGATCTGGGATGCCTGCGTCGGCAACACCGGCAGCTCCAGACCGTTCTGGGAGAATGGCATTCTCGAGTTCGCGAAGCATCACCACAAGGGCAATACCAACGCCGGCGACATGCTGCGGTTCCTGCCCGGCAGCTTCGGCCACATCGCCCGCAAGATGGTCGTCTACCCGGCCGACGACGGGCAACGCATGTGGACCCTGCCGGAGAAGTACAGCACCGAGGGTTCGAGTGAGGAGATCGATCAGGATATCCTGCGCCACGCGTGGGAGGTCACCTCGGACATTCTCGTTTCCATGCTGCCGGCCGATCAGAAGCTGGCCAACTACGGTGTGACCCTGCAGTTGCTCAAGTACCCCGACAGCGTCAACGATCTGCAACGCATGTTCGATCTGTTCGCCGATTCTTCCGGTGGCTGGATGGCCTTCGGCCAACAGCTGGACAAGTATCGCTCGGAATGTTGCGAGAAACTCGACGTACGCCTGTTGCGCGACGTCTATGCCTTCGGTTCGCTGGTTCCCGGTGTCCGACAGGCGCTGGTCGGCATCAATCGCTATCTGTCACGCCACGACCGCTTCAAGCAACCCGAAGGTGGCTTCACCATCGGCAAGCCGCATGTCGACGGCACACGGTTGTTCACCTGCCTGGGCGGCGATCGCGATCGCATCACCACCGAAGTGCATGACGGCGAAAGCTGGCACAAGCTCGACATGAAGGACGACTCGCTCTATGTGTTCCCGGCGGGTGTGATGAGCGAGGAACTGGGCATCGTGCCCACGCTACATCGTTACTTCGTCGATGACGACAGGAGCGAGGCTGTGAATCCGCCGCCGAACGTCACCCTGGTGCTGGGCGTGCTGACGGCCCCTTATCTGGACAAGCTGAAGGCCGCCTGAAACCGATGCCTGACGTCGATGTTCGAAGGGCATTCGGGTCCGGCTCCTGAAACCGGCAATGGGCCTTGAAGGGCTGTGGAATTCAGAAAGATGACGTCCCCGGGCCGTGCTCCCGGCCGAAGTTCGAGACCTGGGGTGAGCCGAGGAAGCCGTACCGCAGCTTCCCCGGCGTACACGATGCGCGCTATCAGACCTCGCGCGACTTGCCTTCCCGATAATCCCGGTACGCGACCAACAGCATGCTGGCGTCATCGTCCTTCGGTGTCCAGCCCAGATCCCGCTGCGCCTTGCTGCAATCGAGCACGCAGGTTTCGTCGGCGATCAGGTATTGCTCGGGGTCCATCAATGGCTTGTTGATCTTGTCGAGCCCGGCAAGCACCGCCTTGACCGCCGAGGCCGGCGTGGGAATCAAGATGGACTTGCTGTTGGCTTGCTTGATCAGGCCCTTAAGCAGCTCGTTCACCGTGGGCGGGTTACTCGATCCAAGGTTGTAGTTTTCGTTGGGAAAGCCTGCCGCCCCTGCTGCCAGACAGGCCTCTGCACAGTCGCTGACCGAGATGAACTGGTAGAAGTTCTTGCCGTTGCCGATCGTGGGAACCGGCAGGTTCATGTCGATCAGCTTGAACAGCTTGCCGAGAATCCCCAACCTGCCGTGGCCGATGATCAGGCGCGGTCGGAACAGGGTGATGTTGAAACCCTTGCCACGATAAGTGTCCACCAGTTTTTCGGTCTGGTACTTCGCCTCCCCATAGGGGCCGATCGGCTCGCAGGGATGCTCTTCGGTACGCGGATGGATCTTCGTGTGGCCGTAGACCATGTCGGTGGTGTAGTACACCATGCGCTTCAGACCCTGCGCCTCCATCCATTGCAGGACGTTCTCGGTTCCCACGTACAGCGCCTGCCAGAAGTAGTCATGGCGTTCGGCTCGCGGCAGGATCGGCACCAGCAGGCGAGCGGCGAAGTGGTAGACCACATCTTCAGGGCCCACCTCGATCGGTGCGAATGTTGCCATGTCGCGAACGTCCATCTTCAGGTAGGTGACCCCTGGCAGCTCGTAGTTGCCGAACTGCTTCGACTGCTTCTCGTCACAGACCAGCACCTGCTCTCCTCGCTTCACCAGCTTGCGGGTGAGTTCCGTGCCGAGGAATCCGTCACCGCCGAATATTATGTGTCTCATGCCTTGTCTCGTTTGGAAGCTTCGTCTTGCTGTTGATGGGTAGGGGATCGCACCCGCGCAGGGTATTCAGGCGCTGCGTGCCACCAGAGCCACCCCGCTGCAGATCAGCAGCACCCCGGCGATCCGGTAGAGGTTGACGCTTTCGCTCAGCACGAAGTGACCGTAGAGCGTGATCAATACGAACGAGAGCCCCAGGAACGGGTACGCGAAGCTGATGTCGACCCGGGAGAGCACCACCAGATGACTTCCCATGCTGACTACCATCATCACCAGCCCGAAGAACACGAACGGGCTGAACAGGATGGTGAACCCGGCACCGGCAACGCCACCGGGCGTCATCTCGAACGTGGGGATGCTGGTCATGCCCTTCTTGAGCATGATCTGGGACAGAAAATTGGTCAGTACCGTGAACAGGATGAGCGGGATGTAGTGGACCATGCGCGTCGTCGATGTTAGTCAATGGATCGTCGAGAGGCCGCGGCTTCTCGACAGGCCTGTCGGTGCAGCGATGCTACATCGACATCTTCTTGAAGATTCGTTCGGGAACGGCGCACACGATGAGCAGGATGAAACGCCAGAACCATGGGCTGTAGACGATATCGCTGCCCTTGGCGTGCGCCTTGACGATATCGGCCGCCACCTTCTCGGGTGTAGCCCACAGCACGGCCGGTTTCTTCGGCACATCCGCGGTCATCGGCGTGTCGATGAAGCCGGGCTTGATGGTGGTGACCGGCACGTTCACCTTCGACAATCGGTTGCGCAGACCCTGGCAGAAGATCGACAACGCACCCTTGGCAGTGCCGTACACGTAGTTGCTCTGGCGGCCTCGATCGCCTGCCACCGACGTCACCACCACGATGCTGCCGCTGCGTCGCGATTCGCACAGGTTGGCGATTCGCGTGAGCAGGGAGGCAGCACTCAGGAAGTTGGTGTGCAACGCCTGCGCCGCCACCGCCCAATCGGCCTCGCTGGCCTTCTGATCCGGCAAGGTCCCGTAGAACAGGTAGAAGTCGGTCGCGCTGGTCCAACTGCCGATCAGATCGGCATGCCGAGCCGTATCGTCCAGGTCGGCAACCACGCTGCTGGCCTGAACGCCACGCGCCGTCAGGTCGGCCTCGACCACCGCAAGCTTCGCCGCGTCACGCGCGACGAGGATCAGTGCCTGGCCCCGGTCGGCCAGCTGCCGGGCCACGGCCTGACCGAGCGCCGAGGTGGCACCGACGATCACGGCGGCCCCGCCATGGGCTGCGTCCTGACTCTTATCCATGCACTCGTCTCCGGCAATCAACGGTAGCGTCCGACGGCTCATCCATGTACCCGTCTCCAGAAATCTGATGAGAATCGCGGGTCCACCCAAGCACTGAACTCGGCCTGACGCGGGAAATATCGTGTGAAGGCCTCGGCTCGCATCAGGCGATCCTTGGCCGGGTAGGCGGCACCGCCGGCGGCCATGACGGTGTCGTCAAGCTCGCGTAGCAAGGTCTCGGTACGGGGGCCACGGTTGGCAAAGTCCAACGCCAGGCACAGCCCCGGCCTGGGAAAGGACAACATGCCGGGTGAAGTGATATCGCCGAACTGCTTGAGCACCGCGAGAAACGAGCCCATGCCGCTGGCCACGATGCGCGACAGTATCGACTCGAGCGCATCGCGTGCGGCAAGTGGCACCACGAACTGGTACTGATAGAAACCACCGGACCCGTAGATCCGGTTCCACTGATGGATCGCATCGAGCGGGTAGAAGAAGCCCTGGTAATGCTGACGCATGCGCTTGCCGTCGAGCAGGCGATGGCGATTGAAATACAGCTTGTTGAATGCGGATACCGACCAACGGTTGAGCGTCCAATTCGGCAGGGCCACCGGAATGCCGAGTTTCGAGCCTGCGTCGGCGGCCTCTTTCACCCCGCCCTGCGCGTGATTCGCTGCCAGGAAAACGCCGCGGGCGAACTCCGTCCCGCTGGCCGCACAATCGAGCCACGCCACCGTGTACCGGCATTCGGCCTTGAACTGCTCCGAGAGTGCAAGGAATTCGTCGAGCCCGCGAAACAGGCGTACCTGCACGTCCATGTCGCTGCTTGTGATCGGGATGAGCTGAATCGTGGCCTGGGTGACCAACCCGGTCAGCCCCAGCCCACCGATGGTGGCGGCGAACAGCTCGCTGTTCTCTTCGCTACTGCAGGTCACGACGCCGCCGTCGGAACGCGCCAGCCGCAAGCTCTTCACGAAACGGCCGAAGGTGCCATCGCGATGATGGTTCTTGCCATGGACATCGTTGGCGATCGCCCCGCCAAGCGTGGCATGGCTGGTACCGGGAGACACTGGCAGAAACCAGCCCGCCGGCACGATCAACGCCAGGATCTGCGACAGGCTGACCCCGGGTTCGGCACACAGCACACCGTGCTCACGATCGAAGCGGATGAATCGGTTCAGCGAGCGTGTGTCGATCAGCTCACCCCGGCTGTTCAGGCAACTATCGCCATAGCTGCGACCGGCACCGAACGGCAACCGCGACGTACCGCGCAACGGCTTCTCGTCGAGCAAGTCCGCCGTGTCGCTGCACCATTGCGGCACCCTCGCCGTCTGGTCGATCTCGGGCAGGTGCCCCCAGCTGCGATAGGTACTCATGCCGCTGGTTCCCACGATGATCTCGCGCGTGGTTCGCATTGACCCGATTCGCGCTGACCCGACAAGATGAGTCCGCCAGCCTTCCTGAACACGCAGGTCATAGCAGCATGGCCAACACGACCACCAGCGTGAGCATGGCGAAGGTAAGTCGGCTGATGCGATCACGGATACCGAAGACGATCGGATCCTCGTGCATGAGGCCGCGAGCGGTCTTCATCCAGATGCGCCCGACCCAGTACATGAGTATCGGACAGACCAGCCATAGCAGTTCCGGCATGCCATAGATGCCGCGCACCTTGTCACTGTTGATGTAGAGCGCGACCACGAGCACCGACAGGTAACCGGTGGATACGCCGCTGGCGAGCAGCACAGGTACGTCCGCGACCTGATAGTCGCGGCCGAGCGTGGCTTCGCGACCGGCCTTCTCCAGGTTGATCAGTTCGGCCACCCGCTTGGCCAGCGCCAGGCTGAAGAAGAAGAACATGGAGAACGCAAGCAACCAGAAAGAGAACTGAGCCGAGATCGCCAGCGTACCGGCGACCACCCGCAAGGTGTGCAACCCGGCGATCATGCCGACATCGATGATCGCGTGCTGTTTGAGCCAGAAGGAATACAGCAAGGTGAGCACCAGGTAGGAGGCCAGCGCAAGGTTGAACGCCAGCGGCAGGAACACGCAGATCAGCAGCACGCACAGCGCCAGCACGGCCATCACCTTGAAGCCTGTGAGCAAGGGCACTCGGCCGCTGGGCAACGCGCGCAACGACTTGGTGGCGTTGCGCCGATCGGCCTGCAGATCGAGCATGTCGTTGAAGATGTACGTCATCGACGCCAGCAGGCTCATGGCCAGGAACGCCAGCAGTATTGCAACAGTCGCCTGACCATCGTTGAACCGCTGGTCAAGGAAATACGGCACCAGTATCAACGCGTTCTTCGACCACTGATGAACGCGCATCAGGCTCGTGAAATCGCGCCGTACCGGCCTGTCCACCCGGAACACGCGGCTGAAGGTCATGCCGGCGCGATCGGCGATACCGCCGGGGTGTGAAACAGCGAGAGCCTCGCGTGCCGCCGGCCACACCCGCAAGTCGTCATCATCGTTGCCGATGTAATCGAACCCTTGCTCGCCGAAACGCTCGACCAGCCAGCGCCGCTTGTTGTTGCTCGTCAAGTTCACGGAGGCGTCGCTGCCCTGCACCTCGTCGAACACATCGACACGCTCGGCCACCGCTTCGGCCAACGACTGATGGCTGCCGGTGACGAGTAGGGTGCGACGGTGCTTGCGTTGCTCGCGAACGAAATCCACCACCTCTTCATTGATCGGAAAGCGCCCACCCTGCAGGCTGATGCGCGTGGCGATCTGTGTCTTCAGGTTGGCCTTGCCTTGCGACAGCCACATCGGCAACCGAAACACGCTCATGGGCTGTTGCTTGACCAGCGTGAGCAGCGATTCGTACAGCATGTCGGTATGCGTCAAGGTGCCATCGAGATCCACGCACAACGGCACCCCGGCCCCCTGTGCGGACCCGTCGGCGGCTCCATCCGCGGCCCCGCCCACGAGCTGCGTGTCGGAGGTGTTGATGTCGGCAAAAGCAGTCATGAATCAGATAGCGGCAACACTTTCATTATCGACAGGCGCCTGCGTGAATAGGCGCGTGATTGCAGAATGGCGTCTAGTCTGGAGCTGCAAGGAAAACGGCCACTGAAGGCAAACCGTACGGAGGGGAGCGAAGCCGCAATGAGATCTGATTCGCATTCTACGGTGCCGCACCGACTGATAGCGGCATCGCGATCGTGCCTGCGACCGAACAAATCGTGAATAATACCGGATTGATACCCAGTGCACGAATGAGCGCCGATACGCGCCATCATTGCCAGTCAACAGGTCATGGCATCCTCTGTGAATGTGTGGCATTGCCGGCTCGATCAACTCGCCCCTGCCCGTCGAACACGTACTCGAGCTGCTGCACCATCGCGGCCCGGACGACTGCGGGCAACACCGCGAGGGCCAGGTGCACCTGTTGCATACTCGCCTGGCCATCATCGATGCACCCGGCGGGGCACAGCCCATGCGCCGAGGGCCCCTGACCATCGCCTACAACGGCGAGATCTACAACCATCGGGAACTGCGTGAGCGCCACTCATTGGACTGTCGTTCCGGCTCCGATACGGAAACCCTGCTAGCCCTGTATGCAAAGCTCGGGCCGGATTGCCTGCACGAGCTCGATGGCATGTTCGCCTTCGCCCTGCACGACACCCGTTCGGATTCGCTGTGGCTGGCACGTGACCGGGTGGGCGAGAAGCCGCTCTATGTGTGGACTGACAACGCCCGACGTCTGGTGTTCGCCAGTGAACTGAATGCACTGGCACAGCTCACCGACGCCTCCGTCGACGACGGCGCCCTGAATGATTGGCTGGGCACCGGGCTCAAGGCAGGTTCACGCACTCTGTTCCGTCAGGTGCAGGAGCTCGAACCGGGTTCCTGGTTGATGGTCGATACCAAAAGCCTGACCCTGACGCATCGACGCTGGTTCGGCATCGAGACCCTGTTCTCGTCACCGAAGCCACGTATCCACGACAGGCAGGAGGCCCTGGAGGCTGTCGATGTGGCCCTGTCGAAGGCGGTACGCCGTCAGATGCTGGCCTCGGACCTGAAGGTGGGTGCCTTCCTCAGTGGTGGTATCGACAGCGGCCTGGTGGTGGCCAAGGCCGCTGGCGAGGTGGGCGTGCTCGATACGTTCACGGTGGCCTTCGAAGGCCAGTTCGATGAATCTCCGCTGGCCCGCCAAGTGGCTGAACGTTACGGTACCCGCCACCAGGTGCTCGAGGTCGACTACACATCACTACCACTGGAAATCGAAGGTATCGTGGCGAACTACGGTACACCCACGGCCGACGATTCCATCGTACCGGTCTGGTACGTCAGCAGAGCCGCGCGGGAGCACGTTACCGTGGTGCTCACCGGTGACGGTGCCGATGAGCAGTTCGCAGGCTATCGGCGCTACGTACCTTATGCACGTCTGCCGCTGTTCACCTCCGGAGGACGGTCACCTGCGCAGCCGGGCCAGTCTGATTCAGTCGGGGAGGTCTCGAGCAGACCGGGCTCAGGCAGCTTTGCCCCGGGCATGGAGGGTGTGGACCGGGCGGACTCAGGCAAGGTGCATGCCCTGGCCCGTCAGTTGCTCAACGCGCTGCCCGCTCCGCGACGCAAGCAGAGCCTGTACAACTACATCCATCGTCTCATCACGCTGGTGTCGTTGAACGGCCTGCAACGTTACCTGGCCACCACCACGATGCTCGATGCACGGCTGCTTCGCCAGCCTGGCCACGGCGAAGCCCTGTCGCGACGCTATGAACACCTGGCCGCCAGTGATCATTCACACTTGGCGAGGCTGATGATGATGGACTTCGACACCCTGCTGGCGGGTGGCCTGGTGACCAAGATGGATATCGGTGCCATGGCCCATTCGCTCGAGGCACGCAGCCCGTTCCTGTCTTCTGAGATACTACAGCTCGCGCCCCGCTTGAGTGATTCCCTGAAGATCGACGGCCGTCAGACGAAAAGCCTGCTGCGCTCGCTGGCACAACGATACCTGCCGACGGAACTGTGCGACGCGCCCAAGCGTGGTTTCGAAACTCCGCTGCTCGACTGGGTGGACGGGCGCTTGAAACCGGTGATCCACGACCGCCTCGGCGCACCGAACGCACAGGTGCTGCGTTACATCGAGCGCGACAGGTTGCAAGCCCTGTTAGGCGGTACCCTGGCAGGGGTCACACCGGTGCAGCGCGCTCGCTTCCTGTGGCAGTTGCTGACCACCGAAATCTGGCTGCAGCGACATGCCTAGGGATTGTCGTCGATTAGCACCTGATTTCCAGGGCCTGTGATCAATGGGCGCCTATGCGCTCATTGATCACAGGCCCTGGTCTGGGCTGCGCGGCTCACCACGGCAGCTTGGGCGCGATCAGTGGGCCCAGCACATTCGCCACCGGCAATGGCAGGTATTGCCAGGCACGGATCGCAAGCTTCATCACGTTGCCGCTGCCGGTACCTTCGGGCAGCTCATGGCCCGGCGCCGCCAACGAGTGCCAATACAGAGGATAAGGTTCCGCACCCCATTGGCGCTTGAAGCGAAACGTGGGTGCGTCGCGTGTGGAACGGCCGAAATCGAAATACCGGCAACCCTCCTGCTGGGCCGTCTCCAACAGCTTGTGGTAGAGATGCATGTTGACGGCGCTGGCGTCATACTTGCGCCTCGAAGCCGCCCAAGGCACCTCCAGGGTATCCCGAAAGCGAATGATCAGTGCGGCGGCGACTACCTCGCCATGCCGCTCGAGCATGGCAATCCGAGCGGAGTCGGAAAAGCGCTGCAGGATGTCGTCGAAGAAGGCTCGCGAGTACACGGGCGTTCCCAGGTCACGCATCTTTTCGCTGAACACCCGGTAGAAGCCCTCTACCAGTTCTGACCCGCCGAGCTGAAAGGTCAACGGCTCGCGCGCGGCGCGTCTTGCCTGCGAGCGTACCTTGGCACTCAGGCCGGCGTTCAACTCGGCGATGGTGCCCGGTAGTACCTTGATCATCGATACCTTTTCGGTCGCCGTCGACCAATGCGCCCGCGGTTGGGTCTCCCGAAGCTCGGTACGGCTGGCCCCTGCTTCACCCGCGAACGAGCTCAGGCGTGCTGCCAGCACTTCGCTCACCGACACATCATCTGCCAGAGGCCCACCGTAGATCAGGTAGGGCATCGACAACGCGAACGTGCCGAACAGGTGGCTCTTCATGATCACGGCGGACAGTACTCCGACCACCTTGCCGTCGGCATCACGGGCCATCAGATAGACGCAGTTGGCGGCGAAGCGCGATTCGATCAGCTCTCGCCATGCGTACTGGTGATAGTGCGTTGCCGCAGAGTGAGCCGCCACGTAGCGGTTCCAATCGTCATGGTCTGCCCGGCCATGCGGCCCCGTATCCTGGAGTCGTACGACACGAACGCCCTCGATCGTCGTCTGCACGCTCGCGATATGCCTGAACTGGCCGGGCCCTTCCGGTACTTGCCCCGCAAGCGTCGTCGGGGTAACTGCATCGACGCCGGATGTGCCTGGCATCGCTACGGCATCCGAATCGATGCCGGGCCCGGCCTGCCTCAGTGCACGTTCGATCAGGTCATCGACGCGTTCCTGTGTCTGCTTCAGTCGAGCGCTCAGATCGCTGACGCTGCTGATCGCCTGATCAACCGGCTGGCCCGATCGTTTCAACTTGCCGATGGTGGCACTGATGGCACTGCGTTCGTCCGTCAGCTGCGTCTGGTGTGCCAGCAGTGGCACCAGCGACTCGAACAATTCGTCCCGCTCACCGCCCCGCTCGTCACCGTCGGCGCGCTTGTCGACACAGGCCTGCAATTCGATCACTGCTGCGCGCGGGTTGGTGGCGAGCTGCTTGCGCCAGGCTTTCAGATCGTTCATCAAAGCGTCTGATCGGGCACCTTCCATCGACCCGGTGACAGCCGGGCTGGCAGTCCGAAGCCGGCTTCTCGATGTCGCCATCAGCAGGACCGCCAGTGCAACTCGCCCCCGGTCGCGATCGCAGCAGCAGCAGCACCAGCAGCAGCACCAGCACCAGCAGCCAGCAGCCGCAGCCGCAGCCGCAGCCGTACAACGTATTCGTACCGGCTTCACGATTCCCCTGATTCCCGCGGTCCCTTCAATGAGCTGCTATCGGACACCATGCGGCTGTGCTTGAATTCAGTTATTGCAGGTCGAGGGTCAATGCCAGTCTCACCCGGTTCTCATGGAAGCGCGATTCGGAGTCCCCGTTCGTATGCTGGTAGGAGGCTGTCACCGAGGTGATCTTTCCCAGCCGCCGCGTCAGCGAAGTGCGCACGCTGAAATCGTAGGCGTTGGTATCGGCTGACTGGAATTCCAGATCCTGCCGGGTATACAAGGCTTCGAGACGCAACTCCGACACGCGCCCCAGCAGACGGTAGTCCGCCCGTACCTGCTCCTCGACGGCTATCTCGTTGACCACCCGCTCCAGGCGAGGGCTAGAGAGCGCTTCATCCGTCGAACCACCCGCGAGCGACCCGGACGGATCGCCACTTACCACGGGGAAATCAGGGTCCGCCAGCACGGCTCTGGACCGGCTGAGATCACGCGACCAGCTTAGTGAGAAGCGGGCATGACGCGTGCTGTGCGTCAGCTCCACCCGCGGCCGTTCGCCGTAGAACCGCCGGCCGTAGCCTGCCGACAACGAGGTTCGGGCGGTAGGCTTCCAGGTCAGGCCCACATCCCAGACGGTACCGTTCTCTTCGAACGTCTCGGGCTCGCCGGCCGCGGCGGTCTGCAGTGGAACTTGGGTCCATTCACGGCCAAGTGTGCCTTCAGCCTGCCAGAACGAACTCAGTGCGACACTGGCCGACGTAGCCGCGTAGCGCTCGACCAGAGGCTCCTGGTCGTCGATATCCGAATGCTCGTATGACAGGGTCGACCCCAGCTCATAGCCACGATCGGACCGATCGTGGCGGATGTCCAGTGCCGCCTGGCTGGTGGTGCTGTCGCGGATCTCATCGCCCTCGGCGACGAAGGCATTGAAGGTGTAATCCAGGCTCAGGTCGGTCAACGGATTCAGCTCCACTTCGGCCCGTGGTCCGACCTTGACGTCGTAGGTGGTATCTTGTTCGCCGTTCAGATTCAGCGAGTCGAACACGACATTGCCGGCACCCGTGGAAGCCCTGGCCACCTCAACGCTGGTGTCGAAGAACAAACGGTTCTCCACCACCGTGGAAGCCAATGAACTGAAGACCCTGGGGCGCAGTGCATCCTCATCATCGCTATCGGACCTCAGGTACTCAAGCTCCGACAGCAGCAGCAGGTCACTGCGTTTGCCACGCCGGAACAGCGACAGCGTCGGTTTCAACTGCCCGACGGTCTCGCCACGCTTGCTCTCGTCGTCAAGCTGATCCGGATTGTCCGAGTGCAGCACACCGACGATGAGCCTGCGATCCAGGTTCCACTGCGCAGCGTTCGCAGGCGTCATGGCTGACGCCATCGGCAGCCCGAGCATGATGACCAGCGTGCGCCCGGCGATCCGGCACGCCTTTCGGTCAGCCACTTGGCGAGCCACTCGGCGAGCTATGCGGCTTGCGATGTCATGCACGGCCCTGTCGGTCCGAAAACCTGTGTGGAATAGGCCCCTGCCCGTGCGGTGGTTCGTTGGCTGAGCCATGGCCATACCCGTAGCCATAACCGTAGCTGCCTGCGCCGAACTTCTTGCGCGTCCTGTTCAACACCAGTCCGATCAGCGCCGTGCCTTCGATACGGTTGAGCGCGTCGGAGACCATGCCGTGCGTGGTGCGCTCGGCGGCCACGACGAACGCGATCTGGCCCACCTGCCGCGTGAGTACCAATGCCTCGTTGGTCTGCAGGACCGGTGGCGTATCGAAGAGGATGATCCGGTCGGGATCAGAGCGTGACAACTCATGGATCAACTCGCGCATGCGATCGCTACCCAACAGCTCGGTGGCCATCTCGGAGGCGGAGCCCGCCGGCACGCAGGCAAGGTTGTCGATATCTGTGTGCCAGGTGCAATCGTTGATATCGATCGTGCTGTCCAGCAGCACGTTCGTCAGGCCGGTTTCATCACGACCGATACCCAGCAGCTTGCTCGCGGCCCCCTTTGCCACATCGCAGTCGATGAGCAGCACCCGACGGTTACGTTCCATGCTCAGGCTCATCGCAAGGTTGATGGCCGAGAAGGTCTTGCCCTCACCTTCCAGGCAACTGGTGACCATGATGACGTTGGCCGGCTCGCCGCCTCCGGGTCGGGAGCTGCGTATGTTCTGCAGCAACGGCCTCTTGATGGTGCGGTATTCTTCTGCGATGCGGCTCCTGGGGGCATCCGGCGTGATCATGCCGCCAGCCTTCAACCGTTCCATCGGCAGTGTGAGTCGCTGCGTTTCCCGCTCGGCGGGAACGGTATCCGCGTTCGCTGCCACCCCGACCAGCGGTTCAGCAGAAGAGGTGGCAGCCTTTTCGAGCGATACCCGGTGCGCGGTGTCGTGATGCGGTTGCCCCCTCTGGTCCACAGGCGGTTGTACGCGCTGCTCGTCACACGGTCGTGTGAGCTCGTCGTCGCGCAGACGTGCGCTCTGGTCGTCGGACAGGCGTGTGCGCCGGGTATCGTGCAGGCCTGTACGCTCGTCTTCGGCGGCGCGTTCGAAACCCTTTTCAAGCGCGGCCATCGCCTTCTCGATCGTGTTCATCTAAGGTTTCACCAGCAAGGCGGTCAGCGCACGCATCGGCGCCGAATCCATGATTTCGCGGTACGTCTGCGTCTCGGTGATCGCATCCGGCAGGGGAACCTGATCGCCTTGCAGGAATTGAAGCGGATCGATCTGTCGCAGTTCCAGCATGATGAGGCCCGGCAGGACAGCAATCAGCAACAGTGCCAGGCCGGCATAGATGCCGGTTCCGAGCAAGCCTGCCAGCCGTGCCGACGCCGATCGGTTCAAGGACACCGCGCCAAGCACGTCGACGCCTGCAACCATCGAAAGCCCCCGTTTGTGGAAGAACACCGGACTGAGCATCGCCAGAAGAAACGCAAGACCCGCACCGGCACCCAACGCAGCCACGAGCACGGCAATGTTGAGCAACTTCTTGTTCGGTATTGCAGGCCTGTCCTGTACGAAAGGCGGATCGACCACTCGGAAGGTGACGTTGTCGGATTTCTCCTTCACCGCCTCCGTCAGGCGTGCAGCTTCACGCCGCCCCAGCAATGTAGTGTGCTGATCCCTGACGGTGGCGTAGTCCCTGTCGAGCTGTGCAAGCCTTGCCTCGACCTGCGGGATGCTGTCGATGGTGGCATTCAGCTCATCGAATTCTGACTGATACTGCGATACGCGAACACTCAGTTCGGCCATCCGCGCCTCGGATTCCGCAAGCATGGTACTCACCTGCTGATGCGCCAGGCTCGGTACCCCGGTGTTGCGCCGTTCGCCAACCGAACCGCCGGTATCATCGGTACGCGTTCTTGCTTCCTGCAACTCGGCAATCGTCTCGCGAAGCTGTGCCACCTGCGGGTGCCGGTCCGTATACCTGACGCGCAGGTTGTCCAGCTGGTCCTGCAGAGATCGAATTCTGGCCACATCCTGCGGTACGTAGTCCGGGTTCGAACTGACGAGCACAGGCTCCTTGTTCTGCAATTGCCGCCTCAGCTCGTCGCGGCGGTTGCGAACTTCACGTAGCGACAGCGATGCGGTGCGCAGCTTGTCCCTAGCGGCTTCCATGCGCTGAAAGTAGCCACCCGCCTCACCGGGCATGGAGCCTGCATTCCGGCGCTTGAAGTTCGCCAGGCGTTTCTCTGCGGCTTCCAGTCGCCCTTCGTATTCCACGATTCTCGCATCGAGAAAGCGCTGCGCCGCGACATCGTCCTCACGTTCCTCGCCCAGGTTCCTGTCGACGAAGATATCGATCAGGGAAGCGACCACCTGCCGGGCGATGGCCGGATCGGCGTGTGCGTAGTTGATCGTATACAGCGACTGCGAGCCACTTGCATCGTAGATGTTGATGTCGCCTTCGAGCTGGCTGATCAGAGCTTGCCTGCCTGCCGCCGACCCGGTCGGCCCGCTCAGACCGCTGTTGTCGATCAGCACCTCCAGATTGGGCCGGCTCAGCAGCGTCTTGCTCATCAAGGCAACCCGGTCCTTCACGTTTGGCTGAATGGCGAGCCCCTGCAGCAAGGGTTCGAGCACCTCGTTGGTGTCGACATAGATGCGCGCGCTGGACAGGTACTTGTGTTCCATCTTGTACACGATGGTCCAGCCCGCCAATGCGATCAGCCAGGCAACCAGAAGAGCCAGCCAGCGAAACCGCCAGACGCCCCAGATACCGAACAGAAGCTTGTCGATCATGTTGTACATCAGAACCAGGTTTCCGGAATGATGAGAACGTCGCCCGGATAGATCGGCACGTTGGCGGATATGTCACCGCTGGTGAGCAGATCGCGAACCCGGACCCTGTAGGAAGTGCGTTCTTCCGATTCGCTTCTGACCAGCACCGCCTTGTTACCGCTGGCGAACTCGCTGAGGCCACCCGCTTCGATCATCAGATCGAGCAGCGTCATGCCATTCTTGTAGGGAATGGTCCTGGGCGTGGAGCCGCCGCCGACCACCTTGATCTGCTGAGAGGGGCTGCCCACGAAACCGCTGACGGTGATGCTGACCGTGGGGTTCTTGACGAATTCCCGATAGACTTCCTCGATATCCCGCGCCAGCGCCGTCGGTGTCTTGCCACTGGCCGGCATGTCCTCGACCAGCCGCGTGGTTATCTTGCCATCGGGGCGTACGGGCAAGGTGATCGAGAGATCCTCGTAGCCCCACACGAAGATCGACAGGCTGTCCCCGGGGCCGATGACGTATTCGTAGCTTCCGGCACCGTCGAGCGCGGTAGAAGGCGCAGGCTCTATGGCTCTCGTACTGCAGGCGCTGGCGAACAGCAACAGCAGACAGCTCACGAGGCAGGAAAGCCATCGCACCGGCCTGTTCATGCCCCCTCTCCACAGCGATGAGCGGACGTCACGCCGGCACACCCTTGCAGTGCGAGAAAGAACCGCCCGGCCGATATATCAACGGTGCGCCTATGCGGCATGACGCACCCCTTCCGGCAGTAGATCTTCCGATATCAGCTCATCGATGACCTGGTTCAGGTTACGGGTCGTGAGGCGTGTACTCTGCTCGGCCATGCCGTTCAGCAGCAGGCGCGAGCAGATCAGATTGATCCAGCGCGGAATGCCTTCGCTGTACCGGTGCACGAGTGGAAAGATGCCATCGGCCAGGTTCGGGTTCTGTACCCAACCCGCATGGTGCAGTCGGTGGAGGATGTACTCGGTGACCTCGTGCTCGTTCAAGGGCGCAAGCGTGGCACTCACGATCACGCGCTGATGCAACTGCTCGAATTCGGGCAGCAGCACCGTATCGCGCAGAGCGCTCTGGCCCACCAGCATGATCTGTATCAGCGGTGAGTTCTTCCAGTTCAGGTTCGACAGCAGACGCACCTGTTCGAGTGTTTCGACGGGCAACGCCTGTGCCTCATCCAGAATCAGTATGGACTGGCGCTGCTCGCGAAGTAGCACATCAGCCAGGATGCTCTCTATGCCTTCGAGCAGGAAGGCCTTGTTGCGTTTGCCGATGGTCAGGCCGTAACCTTCGGTGATCGCACACAGAAGATCCTTGGAGCTCCACTGGCTGCAGGTCAGCCGCGTCACACTGACGCGTGAATTTTGCAGCTGGTGCTCGAGCTCGCCGATCAGCGAGGTCTTGCCAAGGCCGGGGCCGCCAGTCAGCAGTGCGATGCCCTCCCCCTTGTGCAGGGCATATTCCAGATGGGCCCGCGCCCGGGCGTAGCCTGCATGAGAGAAGCACGGCTGATCACCGGGGCTGAGCCGGAAAGGATCACCGCTCAGTTCGTAGAATTCGTCATACATGACCTGAAAGTTCTCCCTTGCCTGATGCGAAGTGTTTCAAGCGGCCCGTCTCGCACTCGGACGATCGTCAATGGCCATGTCCAGAAAGATCTCGTCCATCCGGCCCCAGCTGAAATCTCTCAGCAAGGCCTCGATCTTCGCCTCGTTCCGGGCGAGGTTGACGTAGTGACGAAACCGCGTCGTGCGATCGAGCCCGGAGGGCCGCGGCTGATCCGGATCCAGCTCCCACGGGTGAAAGTAGAAAATGGTCGGTTGCCGCTCATCACGATTCACCCGTGAAATAGCCCACCGGCTCGCGGCATAGGGGTAGAGCCTGAACCACCCGCCTCCACCGCAAGGGATGTTCCGACCACCGATGACCACAGTGCTTATCGGCACCTCCAGCAGATCATGCGCACCGCGCCGATGCGCGAACCTCGGCGCATCGGGAATGCCGTAGAGATCATGCTTGATGGGTGCGATGCTCGAACTGTACAGATAGCCCTGTTCGGCAAGCACGTCGTGTGCCCAGCTGTTCTCGGCATTGATCGAATAGCTGGCCGCCCGATATCCCTTGACCTGTACACCGGTCAACTCCTCCAGATAGCCCTTGGTCCGTCGCACATCCTCGCTGAACTGCTCACGGGTGTGGTGAATGACGCGAACATGCTCCCAACCATGGCTTGCCAGCTCATGCCCCAGCGCCACGATCCGCCGCGTCATCTCGGGGTAGCGCTGAGCGATCCAGCCCAGCGTGAAGAAGGTTGCCTTCACCTGAGCGGCTTCGAACATGGCGAGTATCCGGTCCATGTTGTGCTCCACCCGACCGGCAATGCCCTCCCAGCTGGCCCGATCCACATAACGTTCGAATGCCGATACCTGGAAGTAATCCTCGACGTCCACCGACATCGCATTGCCGACCGGCGTTGCATCGATAGCTGGATCAGGCATGTGCACCTTCCTCTGGTCAGGCTGTCTGCGCGTTTCGATGAAAGCGCTCACGCGATCGTGTGACGCCGCGTGGGCCGGCTTGAAGACTGCCGGCGCCGTGACCCGACAGCCATACAACCCACATATCTTCGGGTTAGCGGCCAATCTGAACGAACGTTGAGACGCGGTTGCCGTATCCGTCGGTCGTTTACCCGGTCTATTACCCGGTCAATGAAAGAACGCTATTACAGCAGGCGCGCCGGCACGCCTGCCACCACGGCGTCGTCAGGTACGTCTTTCGTGACGACGGCACCGGCGCCTATGATCGCGTTCCGACCGATCGTCACGCCACACAGGATCGACACGCTGGACCCGATGGAGGCCGATTCCCTGACCAGGGTGCGCTCGCAGATCCAGTCCGCTTCGCTCTGCAGACTACCGTCCGGGTTGGTCGCCCGCGGCCGCCTGTCGTTGATGAAGGTAACGTTGTGCCCGACGAAGACGCGATCTTCAATGGTCACACCATCACAGATGAACGTATGCGAGCTGATCTTGCAATCCTTGCCAACCCTGGCACCTCGCTGGATCTCGACGAAGGTGCCGACCTTCGTCCGATCCCCGATGGTACAGCCGTACAGGTTGACGAAGGAGAAGATCTTGACGTCCGCGCCGAGAACGACATCGTCCGATATCAGGCAGTATTTCATGTCAGCGATTCTTTGTAGTCGTTGGTTGTGCCGCGAAGGCCATGGCGGGCACCGTGTTTGCCCATTCTTTGGAAGACGGGCCTTTCCACGGCCGTGCTAGCGCTCGGAGAAGCGGAAGGCAGCGATCACCGGCGGGTTGTCGTACTGGCCCAGCGTGTTATTTGCACGGTCCACACTGAAATACAAGGTGCCATCGCCGCTATCGAAGCTGCCTCCGGCAATCGACTGGAACGATCCGTTCTGGAACGGCACATCGAATTTGCCATACGCATAGGGCCGCACATCGTGGCCGAGCTTGGCACCGGCCTTCACATCCAGCAGGTCGTTCATGTCCCAGAACCAGTAGTAGTTGTACCGGTCGTCCGCCTTGCGCGAGCAGTAGCCGGCGCACTCGGTGCCATCATCCTGCGTTATCTTGTAGCCCAGACCCGACTCGGTGCCCGATACATGCCCGAAGGTCGCATAGGTACGGGTTCCGGGGACCACGAAGCCGTAAACGGCCTTGGCCGTGTGGGTCCACAGGTCATTGGAACCCGCGTCGTTGTACAGATCGCGAGCCAGAGGGTTGCCGAGGCTGAACTCGAGCAGCTTCGTGCTGCCGATGGCCGCACCACGACTGGCCGCATTCACGATTTCCTGCGCGTCCACCGCATACGCGGAAGGGCCCACCGAAAGCCTCGAAATGATCGGATCGCCACTTGAGCTTCCACTCAGGTGGGTTCGCTCCAGTGCGGACTGCCACTCGGGCGGGAGTTCCGATATCCACCCTGCCGCTTTCGCAGCACCGGGAAGCCGATGAAAACCCTTGACGGTGGCACCAGCCAGATCACTGCCATTCGACACCGCCAGTGTGGTACTGCGATTGTCACCGCTACCATCGTAGTACTCGATGCCGTTCACGATCAGCTGCCCGTCGAATATCTCCAGCCCGTTGATCTGGTTGATCGACTCGGGATTACCACCCGCCACCCGCCCCAGTACCGACGAGAAGTTCTGCACCGGTGCGCCGGCATCGTCGAGATCCACGATACGGAGGCTGTCGACCAGCTCCGGCACGCGAAACTCTGCGATTGCATCATCCTGCGCGTTGCCGACGATGAACAGGGAATCGCCGAACTTCTCGATGACCGGTAGCGCGTAGTTCAGGCTCGACTCGCCGAAGGTATCCGCAGGCAACGTGAACCCACCGACGAACTGCAGCTTGTCGATGGAGGTCAGTGGCAGCGCCCTGACCTCCTTCTCCGGGCTGGTTGCACCGATCGATGGATCAGCGACAGAGGGTAGCGAGATGGCCTGACCCATGATAGCCGCCGACGACACCACCAGCATGCGAGGTACCGACCTTGCATTTAATTCCAGCCGGATCGGAACCTGCGCACGGTAGCGCCGTACAGCTTTCATCAGTAAATTCATCGATTGGACCTGCAGCTGAGTTGACCATGGGCACCCTCTCTCCTTCGAACCACGACGGCCGGGTTGCCGCTGACGATCTCGTAGTCGTTCACCGGGTGCGTCACCACCGCGCCGGCCGCGACCACGCAATGCTTGCCCACACTCGCCATAATGATCGCGCCGTTACCGACCCAGGTATCCTCGCCGATTGCGATGGTCGTGAACACACCACCCTGATCACGGACCGGCACGTCGAGTCGATCCAGATTGTGTTGATGCCTGCCACTGAGAATGTGTACACCACTGCCGATCAGGCAATCGGCGCCGATCTTCGAGCTACCGATGTTGCATTGCGGGCCGATATACACACCTGAGCCTATCCGGGTATCGGCCTGTGAGAACAGCGTACCGAAACCGATGACCACATCCTGTGAGCAGTGTTGCATCGCATGGCGGTAGAAGGCGGCGCGCAGATAGCTGCCGGCCGTGCCCGGCAGCAGGCTCAGCAATTGCGAGACGCCGGCGAGGCAGGCGTTGCGCTCGCCCACCTTGCAATGCAGGTAATGGAACATCAGAACCGGCATCATCAGCAGTGTGGCGAACACGTGGCACACGCGTTTGATGCGTAATCTCATGGGGCGGATCCGCGCAAGCGGCGAGCGGGCGCTACCGTGTGTACACCGGGTGCCGGATCGTTCCACCCCCGGACGTCACCCTCTTCGCTCATGATGCGAGCCGGGCGCAGTATATCGAGCAACCCCTGGTTCTGTGCGTCCCACGAGTACGTCTGCCTGACCAGCATCAGCGCATTTTCCCGAAGGCAATGGTACAAGTCCGGTTCACTCATCAGTCGAGCGATCGCCGCGACATAGTCGGCGGATGTTTCCGCGATGAGCAGATGCCTGCCGTCTTCGCAATCGATGCCTTCTGCGCCCGATGCCGAGGTGATCACGGGCACCCCTGATGCGAAGGCCTGGAGCACCTTGTTCTGCAGGCCTCGGGCCAGACGAAACGGAGCCACGAACAGGTTGGCGCGGTGGAAGTACGGCAGAACGCTGTCGACCTTGCCGGTGACCTCTACGCCCGGCACCCGGCCGAGCCGTTGCACCCTCTCGCTCGGGGACATTCCTGCAATGGTGAATCTTGCCTCTGGCCAGATCTGCCGCAGCAGCCTCCAGGTGTCTTCGACGAACCAACACACCGCGTCTTCGTTGGGCCGGTAGTCCATGACGCCGGTGAACACCATGTCCGGCATACGCACGGCGGCCGATGCCTTGCGCTTAAGCGCTGTGCATGGTGAGCCTGCCCGCGAACTGGATGACACCTCGTCCGGTGGCCCTGCCGACAGACCCGACGATGACCCCTGTGACGAACCTGTCGACACCTCCGTGCTCGCAGCGGGCCGGAAGGCCTCCATATCGACACCGTTACCCACCACGCTCACCCTTCCGGGTTCGGCAAGCCCCTTGTCGAGAAACAGATCCACCTCGTTCTGCGAGACGAACAGGCAACTCGAGAAGCGCGCGTTGATGCGCTTTTCGTAGCGCTCCAGCAACCACGCTTCACGCCGGTAGAGCAGCGACATCGGGAAGCGGCTGTGCCTGCGGTATTGATCCCATTTGTCGGAATCGAGATCCATGAAGTCCATGATCAACAGCGGCTGTCCGGCCATAGGCTCGCGCAGCATTCGATTGCCGAACACATAGGATGCCATCGCAGAGCCGGTGCACAGGATGGCATCGGTGCCTTCGTGCTGCAGCTGCTCATCGAAGCGCCGCTGCAAGCCGCTTGAGCGAAAGTTGCAGACGCTCAGGGTCCGTTTCGTGATGAGCCCGGCCAGCAGGCGCAGCCAGCGGAACAGCACGCCATCGACGCAGACCTCGATGTTCAGAGCACTGGCCAGTGCGAGTGCGTCCGCGTAATCGTCCTGACTCCCTACCGCGTAGACGGTCACCTGGTGGCCACAGCGACGCAGGAATTCGATCTGATGATAGGTGCGTATCTTCTCGCCCTTGTTGGGCGGATACGGCACGCGATGAGCCAGAACCAGAATGCGCATCACACGCACCGGCCGTGCAATCGCACGGTGGGGCCCGCCACGCCCGGACGAGATACCTTGATGCGGCTACCTGTGACGTCAGCGTGCATGCGTCTTCGACCTGTCCTTCAGCAGCTTGCGAAATATGGCAAGGTAGGCACCCGCCATACGCTGTGCGGAGAACTCGGCATCCACCCGCGTGCTCGCCGCCTGCGCTATCGATGCCGACAGCCCCTCGTCCGACAGCAGGCGCCGGCACTGCCGCGTCAGTGCGGTCAGATCGGCGTGGGGTGCCAGCAGGCCGGTGACCTCGTGCGTGATCAACTGATCGACTCCAGCGATATCGTAGGCCACGATGGGTACGCCCATTGCCATCGATTCCATCAGGCACCGGGGAATGCCTTCCAGCGATGAACACATGACGAACAGATCGAATTGCCTCAGGTGCTCGAGCGGATCATCCACGAAGCCGCGGAATTCGACCCGATCCGCACAGGACAAGGTAGCCACCTGGGCTTCCAGCGCGGGTCGGCAGTCGCCATCGCCGACGATCACCAGCCGCAGCCGCGGCATGGTCGCCGCCAATGTCTGGAAGGCACTGACGATATCCTTGACGTTCTTCCGATCGATCAGCTGACCGATATACCCCATGACGGGTGCGGTGTCGGTACCATGCTCGCGTTCCGCTTCGCGTCGCCTGCGAATGGCGCCCACCGGTTTCAGGTCGACCCCGTTGGCGATGTACTTGATCTTTGCCTCGGGCACCTTGTATCGCCGCACGTCGGCCAGCAACTCCGGCGAGAGTGGCACGACGCGGTCGAAGAATCTGAAGGCGGCACAGCCCAGTCTGATGTAGGCGCGCAGCTTCCAGTCGCGCGCGTTCTCGAAGCCGTGCGGGGTGCATACACTGCCTATGCCGGCAATGCGTGCAGCGACCACACCGAGCAGGTCGGACTTGTATCCGTGCGTGTGAATCACGTGAATGTCATTCTCGCGGATCAGCCTGACCAGCCGGGGAATGACCCGGATGTCGAATCGGCCTGCCAGCGCCAGTTCATGGACCGGCAGGCCGAGCGCCCTGAAACGCTTCGACAGTTCCAGATCGTGCGTTTCCCATTCACGCGTCACCGCGAGGTGGTGCCTGGCCGCCGAACGGTCCGTGTTGTTGGCCAGCGCGAGAATCCAGCCTTCCGCACCGTAGAAGCCGGTGGAGCAGATGAATTGCAGCACATTGATGGACCGTTCGATGCGTCCGGCATCCCTCGAAGCCATGTCAGCGGATCTCACCGCTGCGCTGGATGTTCCCGGTGCGCCTGAACGAACGCTTCGCGAGGGCCTTCAGCGCCTCGATGAACATGCCCAGCCCACGGGCGGTGAAATAGAGGCCGTAGAACAGCGTCATCCGGACCAGCCCGACCTCACTGTCGGTCTTGCGCCGAAGCCTGCCGGCGAACAGCAGGGCCGGTACGACAAAGGCCACCAGGGCACCCACCACGACGAGGCCTGCACCTGTCAGCATAGCGCCGAACGCGATGAGCAGAGCCAGCACCATCCACACGGGCACCATGAAGCTGGGCCATTCGAGCCAGCCTACCGGGCGGCCTCGGGTCGACTGCAGGTTCGAGGCGCCGCGCCAGATCTCCTTGATGAACATCGGCAGCAGGTGCCTGTCCTCACCCAGATGCACATAGCTGGAAGCCGAGCTGTAGTGGAGCGCTCCGAGCCGGGCTGCACGGGAGGTGAAATGGTAGTCCTCGCAGGTGCTCAGATGCTCCGGGAAGCCTTCCAGTGCATCGAAGTGCCGGCGCCGCATGAACAGGTTCCTGCCCGGCAGGTGTTGTAGATCCGCATCCACGTGCACGTTCGACTGATCCGTGCGAATCACTTCCAGCCTGGTCGGTCTGGCGGGGCAGCGCTGAACGGCACTGACGATCACACGCTTCTCGTCGGCCTGCAGCAGATATTGCATCGTGGCCAGCCAGTCGCGCGCCAGTTCGATGTCGGCGTCCAGGAACGCCAGATGATCGCTCTTGGCCTGTCGGGCACCCAGGTTGCGTTGTGCGGAAATGGTGAGCTCGCGGCTGACGTGCATCACGGTGACGGGCAACTCCTCGCCGGTCCCGCCGCACAGCAGTGGATTGATTTCCAGCGCCGCCTCCTTGGTGACGACAACCGCCTCGAACGCGCCGGCATGGCCGATCTGATCGGCCACCGACTGCAGCGTCTGGCGCAACAGCCCGGTGCGTCCCTGGTGCGGTATGACGAACAGCGTGTTCATCGGCTGCTCTCGCCTTTGCCGCGCTGGGGCAGACGGCATTTCAGCCAGGCCGCCTCCCGACGCGGTGAAAAGGAGCGCAGGCAATGCCACCAGGTTTTCGCACACCGACGGGTGTGCGAACCAAAGGTAGCGTGCGAGTCGACGTACTCGAACCCGCCACTCGGCTCGATCGCCGGTGCCGGCAGAGTCTCCCACACGTGGCCCACCGGCCCATGGTTTTGCAGCAGGATGGCCTGGATGCGTGTGTAGTGCACGGTGTCCGAGCCCTCCAGGGCGTTCACGACATAGTCCCTGAAGCGCTTCGCGGCCGCCAGCAGCGGTTCCCGGTGGTCCGCCGAGTACCGATAGGCCGCATGCAGCACACTGGCCTTGCGGGCATCCTGTGCCGCCCAGGTATCATTGGGAAATTCCAAGCGTTCACGCACCTCCAGATACGGCCTTTCATGACGCGCCATCCAGCGTGCGTAATGCAACAGTGACGCGTGTGCATAGCAGAAGTCGGCATCCAGCTGGCCGGCCTGGCGCTTGACGTCGAGATAGCTCACCACCGCCTGCAGGAGCACGGTATAGAACCAGGTGCCCTCGACATCATCCAGCCCGCGCTCCTCGATGACATCGGCAGGCCCGAGCGTTTCCTTGATGATCGCGGCAGCCTTGTCGAGGTGGCGCCGGCTGCCATCGAGTTCGAAGCAATCCAGCAATGCGCGAATGTAGTTACCCACACCGCGATCGAGCGGGTAGCGGTACCGCAGCACTTTCTGGCCCCGGAGCAGTTTCAGGAACGTCGGCAGCTCGCCTTTCAGGCTCAGCCTCGCCTGCTCGAACATCGAGCCGGTACCGTCATAGACGAATCCCATCCAGCGTGCGAGGTCGAACACGGCATCGCGCGCACGGCTGTCGCCGGTGAGCTGGTGGTACAGGCGCAGCCCCGATGTGTAGCAGTGCTGGCCGCCCGGGCCGCCACCGGTCGATTCGGGGTGCTCGGGATTCTGCAGGCGCGAATAGGTACGGTGAGTGGCCGTGTGCGCCTGCACGTAGTGATCCGTATGCCAGAACAGCCCCTGGTTGTATTCGAGCCTATCCGCATCGGTTCGATACAGATCGATATCCAGTACATGACGTGCCAGGTCACGCATCAGCACGAACCAGCGCACGTCTCCCGTCTGCAGAAACTGGCGGGCAAAGCCTGCGATCGCGTCATACTGGTTGTTGTAGTGTGAAACGAAGATGCCAACCACCTCGCGCTGCCAGGTTTCATGGTCCGCGTAGAGCTCGCCGAAGTGTCGCCAGCCGTACTCGTCGATCATCTCGCGTTTTGCGAAGAACGATTGCGAACCTTCGATGCCATGCGCGAGCAGTGCCGAATAGCGCTCGTCCAATGCCCTGTCGTGCCAATCGCCCAGTGCCTCGCTGCGAAACACGCAGGCAGGATCAAGGCTGATCTGCAACGGGTGTTCGACCCAGTCCAGTGCATCGACTTGCTCAGTGAAGGCCAGATGGAACACCGACGTCGTCGTCTCTCCACCTTGCAGTTCGTGCATCACGTCATCGAATGCCGGAAACAGCTCCATGCGGCAGGTTCGAGCCTCCACGCTCAGGGCACGGGGGAAACTCTGCCAGAAGCTCTCCGGTCGAAGCGTGACGGGCAGTGCCGAGGAGCACCAACGCAAGGCCGGTGTGCAACGCTTGCCGGTAATCACGCTGGCCGAGCCGCCATGCACCTCGTACCCGCGAAACGGAAGGTCATGATCACCCTTCGCATCCACATGCACCGGGCTGTTCCAGTGGTCCCCACCGCTGCTCGCCTGCGTGATCGAGAACGTACCGAAAACGACGGCCTGCCAGGGATCACCGGCGTTCAATTGCCACTCGACGGTAGCGTCGTCGGCGAGCGGCATGATCAGTGCACAGCGCTTGAACCGGAACGAGCCCGGGTCGCCCAGGTCCCACAGCCCCCCGGGGTGCAGCGCCGCCTGCGTATTGTGCAGACTGATCTCGACCCGACACGTGGGGTTTCCGGTGTGAAAGGTCTGCCGTACGGTAGCCCGCAGCGCGTGCGCCGCAGGGTCGCTACCACCATCGGCTATCGAAACAAGCGTAGCCCGATGACCCGATTGATCGGTGAGCCAGCGCTGCTCGACCACCTCGAACGTCAGCTGGCGATCGTCGGCGTCGATCAGCTCCAGGCTCGGGTGCGATGACTTGCTCGCACCTGCCACCGCGATGGTGTCCTGCACCCCGGCCATCGCCAGCAACTGCCCCTCGGCAGATTCCAGACGGTAGACCAGCTCCCCGGCATCGAAGTGGGCAGGAATCGGGGAATCCTGGTCGGAAGCACGATCCGACGGCCACTCGTGCGGTGGCGTGTGCGCAGTGCCTGGTCTGTCAGCCCTTGTCAGCTCCAGCATGATTCGTTGAGCCGGTTCGGCACCGGCGAGCCACTCCATCAGCACCCAGCGGACGCTGCCATCGTGCCAGCGCGACAGTACCGTCGCAGCGTGCGGTACCGGTTCCCGAGCAGCGTCTTGCAGACACAGCTGGTCAGTAGCCCGGAGCATGCCTTGCGCGAGCGGAACGCCGATCGATACCGGTTGCTGCCGGATGGTGAACGGGTGTGGGTTGTCGACGAACAGCCGGGCTAGTGGTGCATCCATCCGAAGATTCATTGTCCAGCGTGCCCATCCGCCGCCGCAACCAGGCGGACTTCGACAGGCACTTCTCCTTCGTATGCCGTGAAACCGGCGCATGTCGGCACTGATGTCGATCTGGCTTCGGTACAGAGCCGATAGAGGTACAGCGACCCTGTCCCGACAATCACTGAGTACCGGTGGCGCTGCAATCGGGCATTTGTTCGCAAGCCCCGGGAATTCCAGTGTCTTCTGCCGAACACATCACAAGTTCAAACAGTGAACCTCGCCTCACCCGGGCATGGCGCCGATCAGCTGGTTTGGGGGCCAGGACGCCGCGCCGAGGGCTAGAGCGCCGGGCGTGTAGTTCAACCGGGAGCAAGTCATCATCGAGATCACGCCTGTGTACAGATTCGACATCGGCAGCCTACGCAGGTCCGGGCTTGCGCTTTGGTGCATCATTGCCGGGCTCTTTGCGGCGGTGGCACCGGCCGCGGCCGACCCGTGCGAACCCGGGTCGAACCCGATCGTGTGCGAGAATTCGAAGCCCGGCACACCCTCGAACGAGTGGGACATCGGCCGCAACGGGGACCTGTCGATCCAGGGGTTCTCCACTGACATGAGTGTCAACGTCGGCGAATCGATCGGCTTCAAGGTCGACACCGACGCCAGCGACTACGCCTTGCTCATCTATCGCATGGGCTGGTACGGCGGAGACGGAGCCCGCCTGGTTGACACCCTTGCCCCGTCGGCCCGCTTGCCGCAAACGCAGCCCGACTGCCTGACCGAAGCCGCCAGCCACCTGTTGGATTGTGGCAACTGGGGCTTGTCCGCCACGTGGAACGTACCTGCGGATGCGGTATCGGGCGTGTACATCGCACGCCTGCGCAGACCTGATACCGGTGGTGACAGCCATGTCGTATTCGTGGTGCGTGACGATGCCAGAAGCTCCGATGTCCTGTTCCAGACCTCGGATACCACCTGGCAGGCCTACAACAATTACGGCGATCGCTCGATGTACTACGGCGGCCCGAACGGCCGGGCCTACAAGGCCAGCTACAACCGGCCCATGTTCGCACGCGGCAACACGCCTGACGGGCGTGACAGCTTCTTCGGCAGCGAATACGCGATGATCCGCTGGCTCGAGCGCAATGGCTACGATGTCTCGTATGTATCCGGTGTCGATACCGACCGAGCGGAGCCGTCACAGTTTCTCGATCACGACGTCTTCCTGTCAGTCGGGCACGATGAATACTGGTCCGGCAGGCAGCGCGCGACGATCGAGGCGGCTCGCGATGCCGGCGTGAACCTGATCTTCGCCAGCGGCAACGAGGTCTACTGGAAAACTCGCTGGGAACCCTCGATCGACGGCAGCGACACGGACCATCGCACGCTGGTCTCCTACAAGGAAACCAAGAGTGGCGCGAAGATCGATCCGAGCCCGGAATGGACCGGCACCTGGCGTGATCCGCGATTCAGCCCACCGGCGGACGGCGGGCGCCCCGAAAACGAACTTACCGGCACTTTCTTCACGGTCAATTGCTGCACGTATTCGCTGAAGGTGCCGGCGGAATACGGCGATCTGCGATTCTGGCGCGATACCCGGGTGGCTTCGCTGATACCGGGCACCGAGGCCACCTTCCCGCTGGGCACGCTCGGCTATGAATGGGACGAAGACCTGGACAACGGCTTCCGCCCGCCCGGTGCATTTCGTATGTCGCGTACCACCGAGACCGTGCCGGAGCGCCTGATCGACTACGGCCAGACGGTCGCGGTGGAGGAAGCCACCCACCACCTGATGATGTATCGTGCGGCCAGTGGGGCGCTGGTGTTCGGCGCGGGCACCGTGCAGTGGTCGTGGGGTCTGGACGACTATCACGATGGCCTCGAGGCGCCCGTCGATCCGGCCATGCAACAGGCGACCGTGAACGTACTCGCCGACATGGGTGTGCAGCCGGCGTCGCTTGCAACCGGCCTGATCGCGGCCAGTGCGAGCACCGATGCGCGTGCACCGTCGGTGTCGATCGAATCGCCGGGCGAGTCCGCCGCGTTCAGACACGGCGAGCGCGTCACGCTCAGTGGTTCGGCGATCGACAGTGGCGGCGGAGTGGTCGCCGCGGTGGAAGTATCGCTCGATGGCGGTTCCCGCTGGCATCCCGCTGACGGCAGAAGGTCGTGGAGCTACACCGGCTCGCCTCTCGCACGCGGTACGCAGACTTTCATGGTACGGGCCGTCGACGACAGCGGCAACCTCGGCGAGCCTGCATCGATCGATGTAGACATCGGGTGCCCCTGCACGCTGTTCGGCGATGGACCGCTACCGAGGGTGGATGCCTTCCGTACCACGTCGCCCCTGGAGCTGGGAGTGCGCTTCGAATCCGCCATCGATGGTTACGTGGCAGGTGTTCGCTTCTACAAGTCCGGTATCGACACCGGTACTCACACAGGCTCGCTATGGAGCACCGACGGGACGCGTCTGGCCACCGGTACCTTCACTGACGAGAGCGAGACGGGCTGGCAGGAACTTGTATTCCCACAGCCGGTGGCGATCACTGCCGATACGGTGTACGTGGCCTCGTACCTTGCCACCGCGGGCTATACCGCCGAAGCCGATCGGTTCGCGGTACAGCCGGTATCGAGCCCGCCGCTACGCGCACCCGCCAGCTCGGCGGCGGCGGCCAACGGTGTGTTCGCGGTGGACTCGCGCTTTCCCGACCAGAGCTTCGGTGACACCAACTACTGGGTCGATGTGGTCTTCAGCGACGTTGCCCTGCCGGACACGAATCCGCCCTCGGTGATCGCCATCGCGCCACTCGATGGCACCTCCAGCGTGGCGATCGACACTCTCATCACCGTGACCGCCGATGAGGCCATCGATGCCACTGACCTCTCCGTGGAGCTTGTCACGGGCGATGGCCGTGCCGTGGCCGGGTCGCTGGCCTACGATGCCGAAACGCTCAGCGTGACGTTCACACCATCGGCACCGCTGGCAAGCAACGAGAACTACACGGTGAGCGCATCGCTGTCGGATCTGGCAGGCAACACGATGGCGACCCCCGCCGTTGCCTCCTTTCGCACCAGCCAGCCGGACGGCGCGGTACCCGCGCTGTGGAACGATTCCGATGTTCCCACGATCATCGCCGCCAACGATACCAGCTCGATCGAGCTGGGCATGAAGTTCGTCGCCCGTGAGGAGCTGGATATCACCGGGGTTCGATTCTACAAGTCTGCCACCAACACCGGCACGCACAAGGGGTCATTGTGGAGTGAGTCCGGTGATTTGCTGGGCCGAGTCACCTTTGGCGACGAAACCCGGGCCGGCTGGCAGCAGGCCAGCTTCGCCGAACCGATACGCATCGCGCAAGGCACCACCTATGTGATCTCCTACCTGGCTCCTGAGGGTCACTACTCGGCAACCGGCGGCTACTTCGATCGAGCCCACGACAGTGGCCCATTGAGCGCACCCGCCTCGGCATCGGTGGGAGGTAACGGTGTGTACGCCTACGGCGGCGGCGGGTTCCCGACGCAGAGCAGCAATCGAACGAACTATTGGGTAACACCGGTGTACGAGCGGCTACCCGATACCCGTGGACCCACCCTGCTCAGCTCCGTACCGGCAGACGGAGCCTCGAGCGTGGCACTGAACACCGATATCTCGGTGCGCTTCGACGAACCGGTGCAACGCTCATCGATCGACATCCGTGTGATCAGCAACAGCGGCGCGGAAGTCTCAGGCTCGCTCGAATACGACGCGGCATCGACGACGGCCACGTTCACACCGGCCGCACCGCTGGCGCTCGGTTCAGGCCATCGCGTCGAGGTCTCGGCGACCGATCTGATCGGCAACACCACGGCCGAACCCGCCAGTTTCGACTTCCGCACCCGCCGGCCCGACGGCTCGGTGGCGGCCCTGTGGAACGATGGCGACCGGCCGGCCATCGCCGATGCGGGCGACAGCGCTGCGGTCGAGCTGGGCATGAAGTTCGTGACGGCACGGCCGGTGGCGATCACAGGCGTGCGTTTCTACAAGTCTGTCGCCAATTCGGGCGTACATACCGGTTCACTCTGGAGTGCATCCGGCACCCTGCTCGCACGCTTGCGCTTTACCGGTGAATCCAGCGCCGGCTGGCAACAGGGCACGTTCGCCACTTCGGTGACGATCGAACCCGGGCAGACCTACGTGGTGTCATACCACGCACCCGAGGGCCACTATTCCGCGACCCCGGAATTCTTCAACCGCTCACTGACCAAAGGCCCATTGACGGCACCGTCCGCAGCGTCGGTCGGTGGCAACGGCGTATACGCCTATGGCAACGGTGGGTTTCCCTCACGCAGCAGCCGACGCACCAACTACTGGGTAAGTGCTGTCTACGAGGACCTGCCGGATACCACACCACCCGAACCTGTCGCGACCACACCCGGCGGAGGGGCCTCGAGCGTCGCTCTGGATACCGAGGTATCCGTGCTCTTCGATGAACCGGTGAACACGAGCTCGATCAGCATGACACTGACCGACGGTGACGGCACTCGGGTGCCGGGGTCCGTCACCTCCGAGGACGACGCTCGAAGAGTGCTGTACGAGACGGATGATGCCCTGGCACCGGGCACGCGGTACCGTGTCGCGATCAGCGCATCGGATACCGCCGGCAATGCGTTGTCGACACCGCTGCGCTTCACGTTCCGCACCCACGAGCCGGCCGGCGCCGTGAATGCCCTGTGGGATGATGCGGAACGCCCTGACGTTGAGGATTCGGGTGATGCGAACGCGATAGAGGTAGGCACCAAGTTTGTGGCCGACCAGGATCTGGATATCACCGGCATTCGATTTTACAAGGCTGCCACGAATACCGGCGTTCATGTGGGCTCGCTGTGGGATGCCACCGGCGCCTTGCTCGGCCGGGTCACCTTCGCCGGCGAATCGGCTTCCGGATGGCAACAGGCGATGTTCGCGACGCCGGTGCGAATCCTGCGCGGGCAGCGCTATGTCGTGTCGTACCACGCGCCCGAAGGGCACTATTCGGCTACCGGCAACTACTTCGAGCAAGCCCGCTCGAACGGTCCGCTGACCGCTCTGGCCTCATCGGCAAGCGGCGGCAACGGTGTCTATGAATATGGCAGCAGCGGCTTCCCGTCCTCCAGTTTCAACCAGACGAGTTACTGGGTGACGCCGGTGTACGAGAAAGTGTCGGCGCCCGCCGATGCCGGCACTGGCCTGTGGGACTACTCAGCCGTACCGGACATCGTCGACACACGCGACGATAACTCGATCGAAGTGGGCGTGAGCTTCGTCGCCGACCGGGACCTGGATATCGTCGGCCTGCGCTTCTACAAGTCGGCTGCCAACACCGGTCTGCACATCGGCTCATTGTGGGATGTATCCGGTGCGCTCCTGGCACAGCTGACATTCGACAACGAGACATCCACCGGTTGGCAGGAGGCGCGCTTCGCCGATCCGGTCAGAATCTACGCAGGCGATACCCACGTGGCATCGTATCTTGCACCCGAGGGACGGTACTCGGCAACCGGTCGATACTTCGAACGCGCTTTCACGAATGGACCGTTGAGTGCGCCGGCATCCACCGCCGGTGGAGGCAACGGGCTCTATCGGTACGGTGACGGAGGCTTTCCGCTGTTCTCCTACAACAAGACGAACTACTGGATCACACCGATCTACGAACTGCCATGAGGTCCGGCGCCCGGTTCTTCGAATACGCATCGCTGTCTGACTTTCAATCCTGGCGCCTGATTCCCTAGCACCCATCGGTGCCTGCCTTTCAATCCTCGCGCCTCATTCCCGCCTACGCCTCGGCGCCTGCCTTCCAGTCCTCGCGCCTGATTCACGACGACCCATCGGTGCCTGCCTTTCAATCCTCAATGCTTCGCAAAACACGCATCAGCGCGCACCGTGCCCACCCTGGTCGCTCAGGAGTGATGGTGCACAGCCGATAGCAGCCTGTCGATCGGACGGCGTATGACAGGGGTGTCTAGTGGAAAGCAGAATTCGGGTAGGCGTGATCGGTTATGGCTACTGGGGCCCTAACCTTGTCAGGAATTTCTCCGAGCTGGGCGGTGCCGAGATCGTCTGGATCGCCGATCAGGATCAGAGCAAGTTCGAGGTCATCGCCCGCCGTTTTCCGGCCATCAAGACCACCACGAATGCCGATGATCTGCTGCAGGATGCGACGCTTGATGCCGTGATCATCGCCACACCGGTGAACACGCACTTCGAACTGGCGCTGGCGGCCCTGGAAGCCGGCAAGCACGTCTGGATCGAGAAGCCGATGAGCGAGACATCGGAGGAAGCCCTGATATTGGTGAACGAGGCGAAAGCTCGCGGGCTGATCCTGTTCGTCGATCACACGTTCATCTACACCGGTGCGATCAAGTACACCGCACAGCTGATCCAGTCCGGTGAGCTCGGCAGGGTCTACTACTACGATTCGGTACGTGTCAATCTTGGCTTGTTTCAGCGCGACGTCAACGTGATCTCCGACCTGGCGGTACACGATTTCTCGATCCTCGATCATCTGCTGGGCGAACACCCGGTGGCGGTGACCGCCAGCGGCACCAATCACTTTCCGGGCACGCCGGAGAACCTGGCCTACGTGACGCTCTACTACGACTCCGGCACGATCGCCCACGTCAACGTGAGCTGGCTGGCACCGGTGAAGGTGCGCCAGACGCTGATCGGGGGCAGCGAACGGATGATCGTCTACGACGATCTGCAACCCAGCGAGAAGATCAAGCTCTACGACAAGGGCATCAGCTTCACCGAAGATCCGGAGCAGATACGCAACATGCAAGTCGGCTACCGCACCGGCGACATGCTGGCCCCCCGACTGGACACGACCGAGGCACTCGGCCTGGCCAGCGGGCACTTCATCGACTGCATCCGGAGCGGTGCCGTACCGCAGACCGACGGCCAGATGGGCTTGCGTGTGGTGCAACTCGTCGAGGCGGCCACGCACTCGATGCGTGCCCGCGGCGAAACCGTCCCTATCGCCCCTTTGACAACGACACCGATGGAAAGCATACCGATGAGGAAGGCCTCATGATTCCCTTTGCAGATCTCAAGGCGCAGAACAGCTCCATCAAGGCGGAGCTTTCCGCGGCCATCGACGGCATTCTCGACAGCTGTCAGTTCACGCTCGGCAGCGAAGTGGAAGCTTTCGAGAAGGAATTCGCGACCTACTGCCAGGCCGGCGCCGGCATAGGGGTGAACAACGGCACCAGCGCCCTGCACCTGGCCCTGCTTGCCGCGGGCGTGGGTCCGGGTGACGAGGTGATCACGATTCCGTTCACGTTCGTCGCCACGGTCGCTGCAGTTCACTACACCGGCGCGAAGACGGTGTTCGTGGATATCGACCCGGAAACCTACACCATGGATCCGGCCCTCGTCGAGGCGGCGATCACACCGAGGACGAAGGTGATCTTGCCGGTGCATCTGCACGGCCAGACCGCCGATATGGATCCGATCGTCGAGATCGCCGAGCGCCACGGCCTGGTGGTGATCGAGGATGCCGCTCAGGCGCACGGTGCCGAGTACCAGGGCCGCCGTGCCGGCAGTCTCGGCAGCATGGCCTGTTTCAGCTTCTATCCCGGCAAGAACCTGGGCGCCTGCGGCGAGGCCGGGATGGTGGTCACCGACAACCCGGAGTACGAACGCACCCTGCGCATGCTGCGCGACTGGGGCGCGGAAAAGAAGTACCACCACGTGCTCAAGGGCTACAACTACCGGATGGAAGGCATCCAGGGCGCCGTGCTTCGCGTGAAACTGAAGCACCTGGAAAGCTGGACGGAAGGTCGCCGCAGCGCGGCAGCTCTCTACGACGAGCAGCTCGCCGACACCGGCATCGCCAAGCCCGTGCAGCGGCCCGGCAACCGCCACGTGTATCACGTGTACGCGATCCGCACCGACCAGCGAGCCGCCTGGCAGGAAGCCCTGCTCGCCGACGGTGTGCAGTCCGGGATTCACTATCCCATTCCGGTGCATCTGCTGGAGGCCTATTCGGACCTCGGCTATGGCCGTGGTGATTTCCCGCACGCGGAACTGGCGGCCGAGCAGGTACTGTCGCTGCCGATGTTCGGCGAGCTCACACCGGAACAGTGCAAGACGGTGTGCGACAGTGTCAAGAAGCTCGCTGACGCTAGCTCGCTCACTCGAGCTGCCTGACACTCAATGCAATCCAGGACTCCTCTACTCCTGTTCCCGTGCAATGGCAATGCGATCGAGGCCATCGACTGCCTCGGTGAGCAGTGGGTGTGCGTCGGATTCGTCGACGATACGCCGGCGAAGCAGGGCACGATGGTCAGGGGTGTGCAGGTGCTGGGCCGCGAGGCGCTCACGCGTTGGCCCGAAGCGCGGGTACTGGCGGTACCCGGGGGGCCTGCCACCTATCGAAACCGCCGCGACGTGATCGATTCTCTGGCGCTTGCACCGACACGTTTTGCAAACGTGGCACACCCGCGGGCGAGCATCTCACCGGATGCATGCATCGGGCATAACTCGCTGATCATGGCGGGCGTGGTACTGACCAGCAACGCACGCCTCGGCAACCACTGCTGCGTGCTACCCAACACGGTCGTGCACCACGATTCCACGCTCGGCGACGAGTGCCTCGTCGGTGCCAACGTGACCATCGCCGGTGGCGTGAGCATCGGCCGGGCCTGCTACATCGGCAGTGCCTCAAGCGTGATGCATGGCCTGAGCATCGGCGAAGGTGCGCTGGTGGGTTTCGGAGCCAACGTGATCCGCGATGTCGACGCGGGCACCCGGGTGGTCGGCAACCCGGCCAGAGCCCTGCCATCCGCCGCTACCACTGAACACTGACAAACGGAACACTCCATGGACATCAAGGGCAAGAACATCCTCGTCACCGGCGGTTGCGGTTTGATCGGCTCCACCACGATCGACATCCTGCTGCGTGAGCACGAGCCGGCGAGCATCGTCATCTTCGACAATCTCGAGCGCGGTACCGAGGCGAACGTGAAGCAGGCACTGACGGACAAGCGGGTCACCCTTGTAAAGGGTGATATTCGTGACATGGATGCGGTACGCGACGTCACGCGCGGCATGGACGCGGTCATTCACATGGCCACGCTGCGCATCACCGCCTGTGCCGCCGAACCACGTGCGGCACTGGAAGTGATGTGCGACGGCAGCTACAACGTGCTGGAGGCGGCCGTCGAGTCGAAGGTCGCAAAGGTCGTCACCGCCTCCAGCGCCTCCATCTACGGTCTGGCCGATACCTTCCCCACTCGCGAGGATCATCACCCCTACAACAACCGCACCTGGTATGGCGCGAGCAAGATCATGCTCGAAGGGCTGCTGCGTTCGTTCAACGACATGTACGAGTTGCCATATGTCGCTCTGCGTTACTTCAACGTCTATGGGCCGCGCATGGATATTCATGGCAAGTACACCGAAGTGCTGATCCGCTGGATGGAACGGATCGACGCCGGCAAGCCGCCCCTGATTCTCGGCGACGGCAAGACCACGATGGACTTCATCTACATCGAGGATGTGGCTCGCTCGAACATTCTGGCGCTCCAGTCGGACGTCACCGATGAGGTTTTCAACGTCGCCAGCGGCACCGAGACCAGCCTCGAGGAACTGGCCCGGGCACTGCTGAAGGTCATGGGCTCCGATCTCGGCCTGGAATACGGCCCGGAGCGTTCGGTCAACGCCGTACCGCGGCGGCTCGCCGATACCGACAAGGCGCGTCGCGAACTCGGCTTCGAGTCCCAGGTCAAGCTGGAGGAGGGCCTGGAGCGTCTGGTTGCCTGGTGGCAGGCCAACCGCGAACAGGCCGCATCATGATTCCGATCGCCAAACCGCTGATGGGTGAAGCGGAAGCCGACGCCGCACGGCGGGTCATCCTCAGCGGCTGGACCACGCAGGGGCCAGAAGTGGCAGCCTTCGAAAAAGACTTCGCACGCTTCACCGGTGCCAGCCACGCCTGTGCGGTCTCCAACTGCACCACGGCTCTGCACCTGGCCCTGATCGTCGCAGGTGTGGAAGCGGGCGACGAGGTCATCACCGTCAGTCATTCCTACATCGCGACGGCGAACAGCATCCTGTACTGCAATGCCGTTCCGGTGTTCGTCGACGTCGACTCGCAGACCTTCGATATGGATCCTGCCCTGATCGAGGCGGCGATCACCGACAGGACACGCGCCATCCTGTGTGTGCATCAAATCGGCATGCCGTGCGACATGCCTCGCATCGTGGAGATCGGCAAGCGCTACGGCCTGCCAGTCATCGAGGATGCCGCCTGCGGCATCGGCAGCGAGATTCGCATCGCGGACCAGTGGGAGAAGATCGGCAAGCCGCATGGCGACATCGCCTGCTTCTCCTTCCACCCGCGCAAGGTGATGAGCACCGGCGACGGCGGCATGATCACCACGCACCATGCCGACTGGGATGCCCGCGCACGAGTATTGCGTCAGCATGCCATGAGCGTGCCCGACACCGTACGCCACGGGGCCAGCCAGGTCATCTTCGAGACCTACCCGGAGCTGGGCTACAACTACCGGATGACCGACATCCAGGCGGCGGTGGGCCGCGAACAGCTCAAGCGCCTGCCGGGCTTCATCGTCGCCCGCCGAGATCAGGCCGACATCTACAGAGACATGCTTGCAGTGCTGCCCGAGGTGATCGCCCCGATGGAGCCTGAGTGGGCGCGCAGCAACTACCAGAGCTTCTGTGTGCGATTGCCTGATCATCGCGATCAACGCGAGGTCATGCAGGCCATGCTCGATGCCGGCGTGAGTACTCGGCGCGGCGTCATGTGCATCCATCGCGAGCCTGCGTATGCGCAATCCGTCAATCGCTGGCCACTGCCGCAGTCGGAACAGGTGCAGGATCAGTGCATCCTGCTGCCGCTGTACCCCGGCCTGAGCACGTCCGCACAGCAGAGCGTGGTGGATGCACTGGTGAGTGCCTGCCGTAACGTTCATACCGCGGCGGCCTGAGCATGCTCGGGAAAGTGCGATGACGGCCTGCACCTGGTCACGCACCTGCCATCACGCCTGAAGACGCATCTGAACAACCCACCATGAGCCGCCCATGAGTCGCACCGCACGCATCGCGCGCAACGTGATCACGAACTGGCTCGGTTTCGTGCTCAGTGCGGTGATCACCCTGCTACTGACCCCGGTGGTGCTGGATGCCCTCGGGCCCGCACGCTACGGCGTCTGGGTACTGACCGCGAGTGTGGTGGGCTACTACGGGCTGCTCGACCTGGGCTTTCGTGCCGGCCTGACGCAGCACCTCACCCGCTACCTGGCGGTGAAGAAGTTCGACATCGCCAGCGAGTACCTGAGCAGTTCGCTGGTGGCGATGGGGGCACTAGGTGCCGTGGTGGCCGTGCTCGCGGCATCGGGTGCGTTCCTCGCGCCGCAGCTGTTCGACATTCCCGCAGAGCTCGTCGACGAGGCCTTCTGGTGCATCCTGATCGTGGGGCTCGGCAGTGCCGCCCAGTTCGCCCTGTTTCCGTTCGCCGCCATCTTCCCCGCCGCCGAACGCTTCGACATCGCCAACTACATCGGCATAGCCACCCGGCTGGTCGGGGCCGCCGGCATCCTGCTGGCATTGAAGCTCGACTACGGCCTGATCGGTGTCAGCGCCGCTACGTTGTCGGCCAACCTGTTCGACTATGTGCTGCGCTGGCGCCTGTCCATCCGGATCGTGCCACAGTTGCGCTTCGATCGAGCACGTATCGTGTTCTCACGCCTGCGCGACATCCTGTCGTTCGGTATCTGGAACTTCCTGATCGCGATCAATGCCTATGCCTACCAGCATGCGCCGACCCTCATCATCGCCTCCCTGCTGAAGATGCCGGCGGTGGGTCAGTACGCACTGGCCACCGGCCTGATGCAACAGATCTCCTCCCTGCTCAGCCCGGTCGGTCAGGTCATGTACCCGACAGCAGCCGCGCTGGATGCTCAGCAGGATCACGCAGGCCTCAGGCGCCTCTATCACGAAGGCACACGCTTGATGATGCTCATGATGGTATCGGTCGTGTCCACCGCCTGGGTTCTGGCGGAGGACTTCTACCGGCTGTGGATCGGCGAGCAATACCTGTCCGGCAACGAGTTCCATTCCGTGGCACTGCTGCTGCAGGTGCTGCTGCTCAGCACGGTGACCAGCTTCACCGCCAACATCGGCATACAGATCCTCATGGGTTCCGGACGCATACGCATGATCGCGATCGCACTGATATCCGGCTCGGTGCTGAGCATCGGCATCAGCATCGTACTGATCCCCCACTACGCGCTGCTGGGCATCGCCATGGCCGTCGTGATCGCCTCCGCGATCATCGACCTGATCGTGATGCCGATCCTGGTGCAGCGAGTGCTCGGCCTGTCGATCCTGAAATGGTCCATCGAGGGCTGCCTGCGCCCGGCCGTCGCAGGTCTCATCGATGTCGTGTTGCTCGGCATGCTGATGCCGTACCTGAGTATCGACAGCTGGTGGGATTTCATACTGGCCGGCACCCTTGCGGTATCGACGTGTGCACTGGTGGCGCTGTTGATCGGAGTCACAAGTGCCGAACGCGATCGCTTTCTGGTCAAGCCGATTCGCCGCTGGGCATTCGCGTGAGTGCGGTGATCGGTCGGCATGAAGATTCCGATTCCGATTCCGATTCCGATTCCGATTCCGATTCCGATTCCGATTTCATCGATGCGTCGGTGATCGGTCGGCACGACAATTTCGGTTCCGATACCGCAGAAGCCGATGGTGCGAGTGTCGATCTAGACGACAATTTCCTGGAGGCCTGTGTACGGCGCTACGATGCCCTGCTGGCAACCGCGATCGCATTGCACGGTTCCGCCTCAGCGGAACTGACACTCGATTGGGTACAGATGACGGCCAATTTCGCGGCCATGCACCACCCTGGGCGCTTCGCCGACGGTGCCCTTGAAAACATCGCACTCGATGTGGGTCGCAGGCTCGCGACCCGCGCGGGCCTCGACAGCGCCATCGCGTCTCGCCGTCACGGGCAACCGCGCACAGCGCCTGCCACACGCCGCGTACTGCACGTGGCAACCACCATCGCCAGCATCGGCGGCCACACCCGCACGATACTCAACTGGATAGCCGGCGACATCGATTCCGAGCACTCGCTGGTCACCACTGACAGCCTCGGCGTGAACATGCCACCGGCCCTGAGCGATGCCATCGAGGCCAGCGGCGGTCAGCTGGTCGTCCTATCGTGTGATGCACCGTTGACCGATCGGGCCTGCTGGCTACGGCAGTGGTCGGCTGCCAACGCCGACCTGGTGTTCCTGCATGTGGTGCCACATGATGTCGTACCGGTAGCTGCTTTCGCCTGCGAAGGTGGCCCGGCGGTGGCCTTGATCAACCTCGCCGACCAGTGCTATTGGCTTGGCAGCACCGTTGCGGATTCGGTGGTTCACCTGCGCGATGTGGGTGTCAGTACCAGCCTTGAAGTTCGCTTCACGCGGCATGATCTGCTGCTGCCCATCCCGATGACGGAAACCCTGAAGACGCTGGACAAGCGCAAGGCTCGTGCGTCACTGGGCATTCCGGATCCCCAGGTGATGTTGCTCAGCGTCGGCCGAAGCATCAAGTACGCACCGAGCCGCCGGCACAATTTCTTTCGCACGGCCTGCAAGATACTCGAACACAACCCGGCAGCACATCTGTACGTGGTCGGTGTGGGTGAGCAGGACTACGCTGCGCACGCGGGCTTTCAGGCACATGAGCGAATGCACCTGCTCGGCCCGGTCACCGACGCCACGGTGCACCAGCGAGCCGCCGATGTGTACATCGAAGGCTTCCCCTTCGGGTCGCAGACCGCCTTGCTCGAGTCGGTGATGCCAGGGACGCCGTGCGTCACCGCGATCAATCAAGGCACGCCGCTGCTGGCGACACAGGATGTCGCCTTGAACGATCTCGTCGAGACCCCGGCTGATGAAGTGGCCTATGTATCGCAGGTCTCGGCATTCGTAGCTGACCCAGACCTGCGCGGGGTGCTTGGTGCGCAGCTGCGGGAACGCGTGCTGAACCATCACGTCGGCCGCGCCTGGATCAGCCGGCTCGATGCGGTGTACGAGAACCTCGACACGCTTGCCCATCGACCGCAGCCCATTCCCGCGACGACCGGTCAGCACCGACCGATAGACCGTGCCATCAGCGGCTACCATGGCACGCGACGCGCTGGCACCGACAGTGGGCGGTTCGTCGATGCCCAGGCCGTCGAGATGATCCGCATGTCGGCCTATTTCCTGCGTGAACGCGGGTTCTACCTCGATTCACTACGTTTGCTGGTGATCGCGGCTCGCACGAGTCGGTGGGATCGCGAGTCGTTGCTCTACGTCGTCAAGCTGCTGCCGCACAAGGCGGTGAACTGGATAAAGCAGCGCAAGCGCTAGCCGAGCACGATCAGGGCGGGTACATGAATGAGGCAGCGTACCAATGGGCGGGCTCTATCGGGATAGCCAGCGCATAGACCCTTTCTCTCGCAGACTTCGGCTCACATGATCACGCTCAGAACCAGCCAGCACTCCGACGCACCTTCACCCGCCGGTTCGCGCAAACTCAGACGCGCGTGTGCACACATACCTCCACCGCTACCCGGACGTGCACGCACTCGAGCGAACGCACGTCCACTCGCATCTGGATTTTTACGTTCGTTCGAACTTTCTTTCGCGTTCGCGATCATCTTGCTGCTTGGCACCGTGATGGCAAGCCCCCTTGCTCAGGCCGACAACCCGGTAGTCAAGGTACAGTTGGCGATTGAACAACTCTACCGACCAGCCTACGAAAGCTTCGCCGGGCAGACCGGCTCCCTGCTCGAATCGACAAGACAACTATGTCACCGCGACTCGACAAACGACTCGACAAACGACTCGACAAACGACTCGACAAACGACTCGACAAACGACTCGACAAACGACTCGACAAACGACTCGAGAGCGGTCGAGCGCGATGAGTTACGCCGGGTCCGCCAGCATTTCATCGATACCGTGGCCGCGTTCTCGACGCTGGAGCTTTTGCGCGTTGGCCCGATTCAGCGCGGTTACCGCTTCGAGCGGCTGTTCTTCTGGCCCGATCCGCGGCGTATCACCACGCGCCACCTTCGCAAGCTGCTGCATACGATGACGCGGCAGTCAACGGTTTCACCCCGCGTACGATCGATGCAAGGCAAGAGCGCCGCAGTTCAAGGCCTGGCGGCGCTGGAGATGCTGTTGTTCACCGCTGAGCTGAGCGACATCGAGTTGGACCCCGTCGCCTGCGACCTGAGCCTGGACATCGCCGGCAACATCGACACGCTGGCCAACGAGCTCGCCGAGTCGTGGGCCGATCCGGCGGGCATTTCCCGCAATCTGCTGCATCCTGCTCCTGACTCTGCGCATTTCAGAAGCGATGCGGAAGTCACCGCCGATCTGCTTTCGCAAGTCATCGAAGGGCTAGACGTCATCGCCCGGCGCAAGGCTGCACCGATGAGTGAGCGCGGAGCACGCTGGTTGGCTATGCCCTTCGCGCGCAGCGGCGCGAGTGTGGTCAATCTGCGGAACAATCTCACGTCACTGCAATCGTTGCTCGAGATCGCCGGTATGCTCGATCGCGCCGGTGGGCAACGCCAGGTCGGCTTCGCCTTTCGTATCGCCGCAGCGCATCTGGATGCTCTGGCCCGGCAGGAGACTCTCGCCGATCCCGGCGGCTTCGTGGTGCCGGAGACGCAGCGGAACATGCAGGCGTTGCAGACGACAGTGGCGGGCCTGTCGGTCTTTGCCATTGAGACTATCGGGCCGGCGTTACGAGTGCGGCCCGGCTTCAACGCCTCGGATGGCGACTGAGATTCCGCCCACCGCCCGTCTGTTCAGTCTCCATCGCCGACACGACAGTGCCGGCCGTGATGGGAAGATCTGATCGTCCGGCGCTCAGGCAGCCCGAACCCGCTGCCCGGCGCTTGCACGTAACAGATCATCGAGAATGTTGATATGCCGCTCCAGGGAAAAATGCTCGGCGATGTTCTTGCGACCCTTGCGGCCCAGCTGCGCTGCCAGCCCGGGTTCGGCGAGCAATCTGGACATGTAGCGGGCCATGCCGTCCACATCGTGCTCCTCTACCAGGAAGCCGGTGTGTGCATGCATGATCACATCCGGAATACCGGCGTGCCGGGTAGACACCACCGGCAAGCCCGCGGCGCTCGATTCGAGCACCGTCAGTGGTGTTCCTTCCATGTCGCCGTTGTCCGCCGTGACCGAATGCTGCACGAATGCCAGCGAATCCTGTAGCCGTGCGATGAACTGCTGCGGAGTGATGATGCCCGGGAACTCGACCGAGGCGGCGATGCCGTAGTCGTTCACCATTGCCTTGCAGCGCTCGAGCAAGGCGCCGTCGCCCGCCATCACCAACCGGGCATCCGAGTGCTGCGCAAGCACCTGCCTGAAGGCGTCGATGGTGTGATGAGGTGCCTTCTTGTCGGTGAACCTGCCGACAGCGACGAACTGCCGACTGTCGTACGAGGGTGTGAGCTCGAAGAAGTTCGGGTGGGGGCCGTAGGTGTTGCGCACCAGCTTCTCCGGCGGGCAACCCAGATCCAGCATCGCCCGGTACATCACCATCGAGACCACGACGACGCACGAGGCGTAGTCGAACATGGCGCGGTATCGGTGACCGTAGTCCGCAAGCGTCTGGTGCATCGAGGCGTCGAAGCCATGGAAGTGCACCACCAGTGGCAGGCCCGAAGCCTTGATCACATCGAGGTAGTCAGCCGCCGTGGTACCGTACTCGGCCAGTATCACGTCGATGCCGTGTGCTCGCCATGAGGCCATCAATGCCTTGTCCTCGGCATGCCAGGGCTTGCGATGCAGCTTGCCGATTGCCTTACCCGTATAACGCGAGAGTCCGTGGAGCAACCGACCCTCGCCTTCCAGCGATTGCGCGTCGCGGTGCCATGATAGTATTTTACATGACCATCCAGCTGCAGCTTGTGCGCCTGTATGAAGGTCTCGGAATAGGCATTCGCAGACGGCGAGAGTATGGCGATGTTCACGGGTTTTGAAGGTTCCGGGAGGGCTGATGGATCTGGCTCACTTAGGTCTGGCTCATTCGCGGTATCCCCGCTGCCCGCGACCCCTCATCGAGCAGACGTTCTTCATCGAGGTGCCACGGGCCACAGCAGGGGTGAAAGGTAAAAGTTCGCGGAAGGCCGGCATGGCACTCTCAGGTACGCCCGATGACACACTTGAGCATGTCCTTGTGCACGCGTGTGTTCCACGGCCAGAGCCTGGCGGAACGCCACAGGTGTAGCAGCGCCGCCTGGCGGTGTCCGTCTGCCTGCGCGTGTGCGGCGCAGAGGTTGCACAGACCGGCCCTCGCCTGCTTCACGCGCGCCCTGGGTACAAGCCGACCGCGTTCAGAGTCCAGCGCGCGCTGCAATACCGCTTCGCGATCCGCGGCCCGGTCGCTGGATTCGTTGCTCATCTGTTTCGCATGAATACGGTACCGGGTCAGCGGCTCGCGGCACAGCCGAACCCGACCACCGGCGGCCGAATAGCGCAGCCACATGTCCCAGTCCTGCACACCATGCTGATCGATGGCAAAGCCGCCCAACCGGTCGAACCAGTCCTTGCGTAGCAGCACGCTGGAGAACGTGATGAAGTTGTCCAGCAGCAACGGCTCGAAGATGTCACCCTCGTGCAGATCGACGCTGTCCGATTGGCGCTCCTTGACTCGCGAAAGATCACCGAAGTTCAGCCGGTCGGTGTAGACCAGACCCTCACCGCCCCCGGTCAGGGCGAGCTGCCTGGCCAGCTTGTCCGGCATCCAGTCGTCATCGGCATCCAGGAAGGCAAGCCACTCGGTCGACGCCAGCGAGGCGCCGAGGTTACGCGCCCGGTAAGGCCCGCCGCGTGTTTGTTTCCGGGTTGTAATACGGTCACCGAAAGAGGCCAGGATCTCTCGTGTCCCGTCGGTTGAACCGTCATCGACGACGATCAACTCGACATCGACATCGCAGGAATCCAGCGCAGAATTCACCGCCTGTGCGATGGTGTCCGCGGCGTTGTAGCACGGGATGATCACGCTCACCGTTGCTGACGTTCGGGGTGGTGAAGCTTGGTTGGTCGTCATCGGAGTCCCCGTAGCTGCAGGCGTGACATGGCGATCGTCATCGCGAAGATCAGCCAGGTGTAGTCGTTGTAGGCCATTTCGTAGAAGCTGCCGCCGGCGACGAACACCGTCAGGGAAGCGATGAGCGCGTTCGACAACCTGAAATGGAAGTGTTGCCCGGTATCGACCAGGCGCAGGCGAGCGGCGCGGCTGCGAACCCGCAGCAGGGTCGCGTAGGTCGCCGTCAGCAGCAGTAGCCACACGAGCGCACCGGGGTAGCCGGTTTCGGCGAGTACCGAATAATGGCTACTGTGCACCGAGCGGGTGCTGCCGTAGCGTCCGCCCGACCGGTCGTAGCTGTCGTAGCGTGCCTTGTAGCAGCCGATACCCACACCGAAGGTGTTCGACTGCGCCATGCGTTCCGCAGTGGCCCAGAAGTGCGGTCGCGAGGCGGCCGATTCTTCCAGCTCGTGAGACTCGGCGAACGCACTGGCGATACGCTCTTCGTACGATGGCGGCACGCCGATCATCATCACGGCACCTGCGATCACACTCAGTAGCATCGCCACGCGAAAGCGCTTGGGGTGCAGTAACGTCCAGATCGCCAGGCCCAGCAGCAGCGACAGCGCCGAACCACGGGACTCGGTTTTGAAGATGAACACGATCGACCCGAGCAGCAACACGTACAGGAAGACACGTGTGAGCCATCGAGGCCATCGGTGCATGAGCCAGCCGGGCGTGTTGCCACTGGTGCCGGAACCGATGCTGCCGATCACGAACATCAACATGAATACCCCCATGCCGGCCCCCAGGGCACTCGAGTTCCCGTCTGAGAACGATCCCCTGGCGATGGGCAGGGAATACAGGGTGTACCCTTTGAGCAGGGCATCGAAACCCAGCTCCGCGTTGAAGTACGCCAGCGAGGCGCTGGCGACGAGCAACAGCCCCCATAGGGCCTGCGTGGATTGCAGCACGCGTTCGGTGACCAGCACCACCAGCGTGAGTATCACGATGTAGGTGATCGTCACTGCCTCGTAGGAGTGGCAGCCGTTGATCGTCGACAGCAGTGCCGCCACCAGGAACAGCACCATCAGGATCCAGATGGGATGGGTCGAACGGGGGTAGTAGCCCTTGAGCAGTGCCGTGCCCACGAACAGCGCCGCCGCCAGCAATGGCAGACGGAACATGCTCACATCCCACCACATCCACTCCTGTGGCCGGAAAATGCCGAACCACCAGTACATCAGCATGGCGATGTACACGCTGCCCACGGCGTAGCGGGCGAAGGTGCCGATCATGAGCAGCGCGAACAGTGACCTCAACATGGAGGATGCGACTCGTGCCAGATGCTCACTGCGCCAGCGTGCCGGAAGCTGATCATGCCAGGTAGAGTCGCTGGTAGGCATCGATCATGTAGCCCAGCTCGAACCGGTCGAGAAAGACCTGCCGTGCGTTGTTGCCCAGGCGCTCACCCTTCGCAGGGTCTGACAGGATCGCAAGCATCGAAGCGGCGAACGCCGCCGTATCGCCCGAAGCGCTCGACAGGCCATTGTGCCCGTCCGCGATCAGCTCGACATTGCCACCCACGGCGGTGACCACGCACGGCTTGCAATGCGACATCGCTTCGAGCAGGGTCATCGAGGTGCCTTCGCTGAAGGACGACAACAGAAAGACATCCATCATCGTCAGGTAGCGTAGCGTATCGGTCCGGAACCCCGTGAACAGCACCGATGCTTCGATGCCGAGCGTCCGCGTCTGCTCTTCCAGAACCGCCCGCTCCGGCCCATCGCCCACCAGAAGCAGACGGGCCTGCGGGTACTGCCGGCACACGACCTCGAACGCTTCGAGCATCATGCGATGGTTCTTGATCATGTCGAGCCTGGCGATGGTGCCGAAGACGACGGTATCCGGCGGGAAGTCCGGGCCGTGGGCATCATCAGCCTCAGCAGTCGCAGGGTCGGCCGTACTGTCGCGAATACCGTTGTAGACCACGCTGATGGCTCGTGCCGGAAACCATTCGTGGTGAATCAACGCCTGACGGGTAGCCTCCGATATCGCAGTGATCGCTTCGGTGGCGACGTTGAGCAATGGATTCACCAGCCGCCGCTTCCACGAATGCCGATCCGGGTGAAAGCGCCCGTGCTCGGTGTAGATGACACGCACGCCCGTCAGTAGTGCCGCGAGCACGCCGTAGCTGTAGGGTGTGTATTGATGACAGTGCAGGATGTCGATCTCGCGCTTGCGCAGGAGCGTGCGTATCGCCCCGATCAGCGCCGTATCGAAGCCCGGCTGGCGATGCAGTCGATCAACGGTGATCCCCTGCCCCTGCAGTTGCACGCCCAGCGGCCCGATCTGACCGTCCAGGCACAGCACGCAACACTCGACCACATCGGCATCGAGCCCCGAGATCAGTTGCTTGATGACCTGTTCTGTTCCCCCGATACCCATGTCGTGAGTCAGGTGCATCACTCGCAGGGCACCACTCATGCGGCAGCCCGCACACCGCTCACTTGCGTACGTTGCCACCAAAGCTCGAACATCAGCAGGCTCCATAGCTCGGCGGAATGATCGACCTTGCCGGCCTGGTGCGTCTGCCAGATGCGGCGCAACACTGCCGGGTCGAAGAAATTGGACAGGCCGCTGTCGTTTGCCAGCAGGTACTGCTGCGACAATTCGCGGATCTCGTGGCGGAGCCAGTGCGCCAGCGGTACGGAAAAACCCTGCTTGCGACGGTCCAGCACCTCGGGCGGCAGCAACCGCGAAACGCTCTTCTTCAGGATGTGCTTGGTAGTCCGGCCGTTGAGCTTCAGCCGTGGCGGCAAGGTGGCAGCGAATTCCACCAGGCGGTAGTCGAGCAACGGTGCCCGTGTTTCCAGCGAGTTGGCCATGCTCATGCGATCGACCTTGACCAGAATATCCCCTGGCAGGTAGCTCTTCAGATCGACATAGAGCAGACGCGACAGGTGTTCGTCAGTGTCAGCCTTGTGATAAAGATCACGTGTCAGTGCTGCCGGGTCGTAATGACACGACTCCCGCTTCAGCTCGTTCGCCACCGCTGCCTTCCACAACGATGGGCGAAAGAAGGAGTTTGTGATCGCGAAGCCCTGATCGGGCGATACGCTCAGGCTGCCGAGCAAGGCCCCGGCGCGCAGTGCCAATGGCAGGCCCGACTGTTCGAGCAGGCGCGAGGCCCCGGGAAAGACATGACCGCGCAGCGCCGCTGGCAGGCGTTGTCGCAGGTGGTTCTCGTCGGCGTCCACCAGGTACTTGGCGTAGCCTGCGAAGTTCTCGTCGCCACCATCACCCGAAAGCGCCACCGTGACCTTGCGCCGCGCCAGTTGCGATACGAAGTAGGTGGGGATGAACGAGGGATCAGAGAACGGCTCGTCGAAGTGACCGGCGATATCGAGCAGGCTCTCCTCGACGTTGCCCTGTACGGTGAATTCGTGATGATCGGTATCGAAATGCTCGGCCAGGCGGCGAGCATCGTCGACCTCGTCGAAACGCGATGAATTGAACCCGATCGAGCAGGTGATCACCCGGCCCTGGGTAGCGGCCGCCATCATGCCGACGATGGCGCTGGAATCGACACCACCGCTGAGAAACGCACCCAGCGGTACGTCACTGATCAGTCGCCTGCGAACGCTGTCCTCCAGCAGTGCGTAGAGCTCTTCCTCGATGTCGTGCTCGGCACGCATATCCTGCCTGGCGAACGAGACGTCCCAGTACTGACGCTCGCGTACCCCCCTTGCATCAACCGTCATCCAGTGACCCGGTGCGAGCTTGTGCACGTGCTGATAAATGCTCTTCGGATCAGGCACGTACTGGTAGGTGAAGTAATCTTCCACAGCATCGAGCCGGATATCGGTATCCACGCCCGGTACGCACAAGATCGCCCTGATCTCGGAGCCGAACACGAAGCGCTCGTGCCTGCGATAGAAGTACAGTGGCTTCTTGCCCAGACGATCGCGCGCCAGAAACAGGGTTTTCCGCCACGTGTCCCAGATCGCCAGCGCGAACATGCCGTTGAGTGCCCGCAGGCACTCCGGCCCGTCACGCTCGAAGAGTTCGAGCAGCACCTCCGTATCAGAGGCTCCGCGAAATTCCACGCCTTGCTTGGTCAGATCCGCACGCAATTCGGGAAAGTTGTAGATCTCGCCGTTGTAGACGATCACATGACGACCGGAATGCGAGGTCATGGGTTGATTTCCGGCAGTCGAAAGATCCTGAATGCTGAGGCGCCGATGGCAAAGGCCGACGTCCTCGCTGAGATACTGCCCCGCGGCATCCGGACCGCGATGGTGCAAGGTGTCGTTCATGCGTCCAAGCAATGCAGCCGCGTCCCCCGCGATCGGTTTGAATCGAGTGAATCCGGCTATTCCGCACATGTGAGTTGGCAGTGCTCCGACTGGCAAGACAAGAACGACGAGAGAACAAGCACGATCACGCAAGGCCCGCCCATGGTGGAGCGTCAGCTTCTTCCTGCGTAGTCAGAAACGTGCGACTGCTTGCTGGATACCGGATGAATCGGCCGATCGTAGGTCGGCTGCAGCGGCAATCCAGGCCAGGCAACGGCTCTGTAACCGACTGAGGCCATGGGCCCGATGTTATGTGAAGGCACTCACAGGCCGTTCGAGCGTTTGCCTGGACCCGAGTCTATGAGCCGGATGTATCGCCTACCTGACGGCTGGCACGATTGGCAAGCATGGCAGCGCGGCGTCTTTCGCTGTCAGCCATCAACGGCTGCAGCGTGTTCATGACGATGAAGGCGAGGAACAGGAAAAACAGGCCGAAGCGCAGCTCATCAGGTCCCGATACCGTGTACTCGACCAGCGCGAGGACCGGAAACGCGGCGAGCATGAACGCCAGCGATGTGCGGTACAACATCGTGGAACAGTTCCTCTGTGCCGTGCCACGGTAGACGCCACTGAGCAGCATGCACCCCAGCATCATCGCCACGGCCCAGGGCAGCGGCAGTAGCAACTCATCCCCCGACCGACCCAGGCTCACGCGCCCTGCGACCAGGAACACGGCGCCGAAGATCAGGCAGTCGACCAGGCCACGCGACATGCGCGGCAGGTAATCACGCAGCCCGACCTCACTGACCTTGGAGGTGTGAATTTCAGGTTCCATGAGTGCCGTGCCCCGGTAGCTGCTGTAGCGCTGCATATCGACACGCGGAGCCATTTCTGTAACCCTGTACTGTCGATTCGGCTACCGTTATGGATGGTCCTCTCGATCTCTCGTTCGCCTTGATCGAGCTGGATTCGTCTCCGATCAATACCGGCCGGTCCCCGCCTTGCCCATCAGGATGTGCTCGGCGGTACAGGTCAGGCTGACCGCCCGACTCACGCCCTGAGCCGTTCTCGCTCGCTGCGCTGATGCACGAGAAAGGCGGTGACCTCACTCACCGGCAGAGGGCGACTGATCAGATAGCCCTGGATTTCATCGCAACCGAGCCGGGCCATCGTTTCGAGCTGCTCGTTGGTCTCGATGCCCTCGCCGACCACGCGCAACTCCAGCGCGTGCGCCATCGATATGATCGATTCGACCACGGCCCGGTTCCGCTTACCGTCAGCCAGCGAAACGATGAAAGAGCGGTCGATCTTGATGATGTCGAGTGGGAGAGTTGCGAGATGTGAGAGCGAGGTGTAGCCCGTTCCGAAGTCGTCGATCGAGATGTGGACACCCGCATCCCGCAACCTCTGAAGTGCGCGTCGCGCCTCCTCGGGGCAATCCAGCACGGACGTCTCGGTCAACTCGATCTCCAGCTGACGCCCGGGAACACCGCTACGCTTCAGCGCTTCAAGCGTAGCGTCCACGAGCGACTCGTCCCGTAGCTGCATTGGCGAGACGTTGATCGCGACACGCAGGTCGTCGAACCCCATCGCCCGCCACACCAGAATCTGCGCAAGCGTACGCTCGAGCACCTGGCCCGAGAGCTGACCTATGAGTCCGTTCGCTTCGGCCACGGCGATGAGCACATCAGGCGCAACGAAGCCACGCGTCGCGTGATTCCAGCGTACGAGTGCCTCCACCCCGTTCACCCGTCGCGTGACGAGATCGAACTTCGGCTGGAAGTACGTCATCAGCGTGTCGGCTTCGAGCGCGTCGCGCAGATCGGATTCAAGCCGGATATAGTCGTGCGACTCGTCGTCCAGATCGGACGTGGTAAAGGCATGAGAAACCTTGTCTGACTTTTTCCCCTTGCCGCGCGCCCTACTCGCCTGTTCGAACAGCGCTTCAGCCTCCTCGGCTTTGCCGGGCGTGGACAACGCGATGCCGATGTTCACCCCTACATAAACCTTGTTGCCGTCGATGTCGAAAGGTTCGGAGAGCAAACGCTTCAGACGGGCGACAACGGTCAGCGCGCCGGTCGTCTCGCTGACGTCCGGAAGCAGGACTGCAAATTCGTTGGACCTGATACGCGACAGACGATGATCGGCGGTAATCGGTGAGACAAGATCGCTTGATCGCAGCCCCTTGTGCAGGCGTTCGACGAAGGCCACGATGAGGGAGTCGCTCCCCTCGTGCCCGAAGGTCGAGACGATCTGTTCGAGCTCGCGGAGCTCCAGAGACATGATACCGACAAGCACACCGGTGCGCTCGGCGCGCGCGAGCTCTACCACGGCGCGCTGCAGGAAGAGTGCGCGCGTCGGCACGCCTGTCAGCATGTCGAACTTGCGCAGCACTGCCACCTCGCGCTCGCGCTCCTGAAGCTCCGCCTCGAGCTCGATGAGTCGCATCGGCAGGCGATTGTCGTCGGTCAGGATCTCAGAAGCAGGTGCCGGTAAGGACGACGTCACTGGCTCGTCGCCCGTGTAGATGGACACGCGATTGCGCCCGCTTTCCTTGGAGACGTACAGCGCCTGATCGGCGGCATCGAGAATGCCCGACGCCTCGGTCATGTCCGGGGTGAGCTCAGCCACACCGAAGCTCGCCGACAGCCTGGGTACGGGAAGCGCGTCGCCAGTGGCAAGTGCGATGACCGCCATGCGCACTCGCTCGGCGACGTCGAAGGCGGCCCTTGCGTCGAGCCCCGGCAGGAGCAGCACAAACTCCTCACCGCCGAAGCGGGCAACCAGGTCGACATCCCGGCAGGCCTCGCGCAGGGTTTTCGCCACGGCGCAGATCACGGCGTCGCCAGCGGGATGGCCATGAGTATCGTTGACACGCTTGAAGTGATCGATGTCCGTCATGATGCAGCTCAGCGGCAGGCTCTCTTCATGTGCGTGCTCGATGCTCGTGGCGAGCCGCTCGAGGAACGTTCGGCGGTTGGCAACGCCAGTCATCGAATCGGTCGTCGCGAGCAGCTCAAGCTCCGCGCTGCGGGCCCTTATCTCATCGCGAGAGAGGCGCAGTTCCTCAAGCGTCGTGGCGAGCTCGATATTTCTCCGCTCGATCAGCGTCATATCATCGAGCGTCACCAGCACGCCGCGCCGTCCGCTGGCGTCGTCCCCCACCGGTGCGCAGTTCACAGAGTACAACCGCGCCTCGCCCTGGGAATCGCGGACTCCGAGCTGTTGATCGGAAGCGACGAGACCGCTATGCAGAGTCGTTGCCCAGGGCGTCTGCCGACCCTCGTCCATGTCGAAGGCAAACGCGGCTTCCATGGACAGCCCCAACAGTGCCCCGGGGGAATACCCGCCGATCGTGGAAGCAGCCTGGTTGGCCATGACGATACGCAGGTTCTCGTCGAGTATCATGACACCGGCGCTGAACAGATCGAAAGCGGAGTCGACTCGCTCGGGTACCGCGCTGCCCGGATCCAGTTGTACCAGGGCCTTGCTGAGAAAACCGCTAAAGCTCACGAGAGAGGCGATGGCAACGAAGCTCAACCAGCCGACCTCACCCAGCGCGCCTTGAGCTCCTTGAAAGGGCGCATAGGCGATGCGAACTTCACCCCACATCCGGTCGTCGCGAAGGACTGGCACGGTCATTCGGCTGCCGCTTCCGCTAGTCGGCTTATCCGTCAGTTGCTCCATGTCACCGTGACTGAACAGCATGTTGCCGTTGCCGAGCGTCAGTGCCACTGCCTCGATGTCGACGCTTTGCGCCACCATAGCCGAGAGCGCCTGATCCATACCTGGCAAGTCGTTCGAACTGGCGAGCGTCGACAGCTGCCCGACCAGGGCGGCGGCGAACATCGTTCTGGCATCGTGCAGACTGCGGCTCGGGTCCGGGCGCAGGCTCAGCATGTCGGCCACGAACAGCACACTGACATTCAGGAGCACCAGGCTCACGCCGAGCTGGAGTGGTCGCATCAGATGATGCGCAAATGCCCACTTGCCTCGTCTCCCGGACCGGCGCTCACCCATCTCCGGAACCACTCGGTTCGTTACGATCAGACCCGTCCGAGAGCCCGGCTGGCTTGCCCCTGCGGGAATCTTTCGCGACCAGAATGGGTACCGGATCGAGCGGGCGCCACAATGGCAAGGCCGCCAGCGCCACAGCAAGAAGTAGCCGCGACTGGAGTAGCCAGAACGCCGCGCCGACCGAGATCGACAGGCTGGCTACCGTGGTGACGGTGGCGATCAGTCGCTCGTTCGCCTCAGCCTGATCGCCCAACGCATCCAGATCGCGACGGACCCACTCGACCGCGTCCAGCCAGGTGGGCAGGCGCGGCGTCGTCAGCTCGTATTCGAACGGCGAAAGATCAATCCGAATCGGCGCGATCCGTTCAAGTGCGACGGATGCCTTGTGCATCGGCTGCAGACCGATCGTCACGTCAAGCAATGGGCCGTTGGCAGCTACAGCCGGCGCGAAAGCGAATCTCGGCATGAATACCGGCGATAGGCTTTCGCGCACGATCGACGGTCGATCCGAAACCTGCACCGTCTCTGCCGGCATCGATGCCTCTACACGTTGGGCCGACGGTTCCGCCATACCATGCAATACTTCCGTCGCGGGCATCGCTAGTGGCTCACCGAGCCGTATAAACCCGAGTGGCGGTTCGCCCGAGCCGTCCGAGAGCGATCGAATCGTCACCGTGACGGTGGCGAGTGAGAACATCCCTCGAGCATCGGTGACGCGTACCTCGAGTACATGCACCCCCACGCCCGGATTCACAGCGATGATCTGCCCGTCTGAAAGCAGGGAGAACGCCCCTGAGTCGTCGCTGCTGTCGAGTAGGTCGAAGTCGAGCACATCGCCCCGGTCCGGATCGGTCGCGTTCAGCTGCCCGATCACACCGCTGTAGCCCTCGATCGCATCGAATACACCACCACCGAGTCGAGGGGCCTCGTTGACATCCACCGAAAGAAGCGTGAACGGTGCGCGACTCTCGCCACCGGCTGCGTCTCGCACGACAAGCTCGAGCTCGTAGCGATTATCGCCATTGGCATCGGTCGGGGTCTCGAAGTCGAGCGGCACGAGCGGGCGCAGCTCGCCCGTGTCCGGGTCGATCTGGAACAACGCGGCGTCCGTGCCAACGAGTGCGAACGTGACTGACCCGTGATCGACGTCGATCGCTGCAACGAAACCGGCACGGCCAGCGTTTTCCTCGATCGGCATCCAACCCGCCGAGATGCGCACTGCGTCGATGAGATCTGGGCGCTCGGCCGTCTCTCCGTTGGAGGGAGGAGCGAAGGTCGGCGGGTCGTTGACCGCAGAGACGACGACAACGACGTTCGCCATCGCACGCAGACCGCTCGCATCTTCCACAAAATACTTAAAACGGTCGACGCCGTTGAAGTCCGCGTTCGGGCGGTACTCGAGCTCACCGTCCAGTCCCCGGACGAGCATGCCGTTAGCAGGCGTGGTGACATCGAGGAGGCGAAGTGTCGCACCTTCGGGGTCCGAGTCATTACCCAGCAAGTCGGTCGCGACATCGATGACCAAAGCGGTGTCTTCTTCGCCCGTCAACCTATCGTCACGACTTACGGGCACCTCATTGACGTCTGCCACCAGGACAGTCAGCGTCTGGGTGTCGGTGAGGAACCCGTCGCTGACGGTGACCTCCACTTCGTAGCTGTCCTTCGTCTCATGGTCCGGTGCTGCCACGAACGTCAGCACGCCACTGCTTGTATTGATCGCGAACGAGGTCTGATCCGATCCGCCGGTGAGGCTGTAGCTTTGAGTGGCTCCGTCGTCGACGTCGGTGGCCGTCACGGTGGTCACCGCATTCTGGTTCTCGTCGACCGAGACCGTGGCGGTCGCCCCGCCGCCATCGCTGGTTATTACCGGTGCCTCGTTGACGTCGGTTACCGACACGTTCAGCGTCTGGGTATCGGTCAGCGATCCGTCGCTGACCGATACCTCTACTTCGTATTTATCCTTCGTCTCGTGGTCCGGGGTAGAAGTAAGCGTCAGCACGCCATTGCTTGCGTCGATTGCGAATGAGGCCTGATCTGCTCCGCCGGTGAGGCTGTAGGTTTGCGTCGCTCCATCGTCGACGTCGGTGGCCGTTACTGTGGTCACTACACTCTGGTTCTCGTCGATCGAGACCGTGGCGGTCGCCCATCCGCCATTGCTGGTGATCACCGGGGCCTCGTTGACGTCGGCCACCGACACGCTCAGCGTCTGGGTATCGGTCAGCGTCCCGTCGCTAACCGTAACCTCTACCTCGTAGCTGTCTTTCGTTTCATGGTCCGGGGTAGAGATAAACGTCAGTACGCCACTGCTTGCATTGATCGCGAAGGAAGTCTGATCCGCTCCGCCGGTGAGGTTATAGCTTTGGGTGGCTCCATCGTCGACGTCGGTGGCCGTTACTGTGGTCACTACACTCTGGTTCTCGTTGACCAAGACCGTGGCGGTCGCCCCGCCGCCATTACTCGTGATCACCGGGGCCTCGTTGACGTCGGCCACCGTTACGCTCAGCGTCTGGGTATCGGTCAACGTCCCGTCGCTGACCGATACCTCTACTTCGTAGTTGTCCTTCGTCTCATGGTCCGGTGCTGCCACGAACGTCAGCACGCCACTGCTTGCATCGATCGCGAAAGATCCCGCGTCGGCTCCGCCGCTCACCGAGTAGGTTTGCGTCGCTCCGTCATCGACGTCGGTGACTGTCACTGTCGTCACCGCATCCTGGTTCTCATCGACCAAGACCGTAGCAGTCGCCCCGCCGCCATTACTGGTGATCACCGGTGCCTCGTTAACGTCGGCTACCGACACGCTCAGCGTCTGGGTATCGGTCAATGTCCCGTCACTGACGGTGACCTCTACCTCGTAGCTGTCCTTCGTCTCGTGGTCCGGCGCTGCCACGAACGTCAGCGCGCCACTGCTTGCATCGATCGCGAAAGATCCCGCGTCGGCTCCGCCGCTCACCGAGTAGCTTTGCGTCGCTCCGTCATCGACGTCCGTGGCCGTCACGGTGGTCACTGCATCCTGGTTCTCGTCGACCGAGACCGTGGCAGTCGCCCCGCCGCCATCGCTGGTGATTACCGGTGCCTTGTTGACGTCGGCTACCGACACGCTCAGCGTCTGGGTATCGGTCAGCGATCCGTCGCTGACCGATACCTCTACTTCGTAGTTGGTCCTTCGTTGTTCATGGTCCGGTGCTGCAGCGAACGTCAGCACGCCACTACTTGTATTGATCGCGAAAGATCCAGCGTCCGCCCCGCCGCTCACAGCGTAGCTTTGCGTCGCTCCGCCATCGACGTCGGTGGCCGTCACGGTCGTCACCGCCCTCTGGTTCTCGTCAACCGAGACCGTGGCAGTCGCCCCGCCGCCATTGCTGGTGATCACCGGGGCCTCGTTGACGTCGGCCACCGTGACGCTCAGCGTCTGGGTGTCGGTCAACGTCCCGTCGCTGACTGACACCTCTACTTCGTAGTTATCCTTCGTCTCATGATCCGGTGTAGAGGCAAACGTCAGTACGCCACTGCTTGTATTGATGGAGAAGGAAGTCTGATCCGCCCCGCCGGTGAGGCTGTAGGTTTGTGTCGCGCCATCGTCGACGTCGGTGGCCGTTACTGTGGTCACCGCACTCTGGTTCTCATCGACCGAGACCGTAGCAGTCGCCCCGCCGCCATTGCTGGTGATTACCGTGCCTCATTGACGTCGGCCACCGTCACGCTCAGCGTCTGCTCAGCGATCCGTCGCTGACGGTAACCTCTACCTCGTAGCTGTCTTTCGTTTCATGATCCGGGGTAGAGATAAACGTCAGTACGCCACTGCTTGCATTGATGGCGAACAATCCCGCGTCGGCACCGCCGCTCACCGAGTAGGTTTGCGCCGCTCCGTCATCGACGTCGGTGGCTGTCACTGTCGTCACCGCACTCTGGTTCTCATCGACCAAGACCGTAGCAGTCGCCCCTCCGCCATTACTCGTGATCACCGGTGCCTCGTTGACGTCGGCTACCGACACGCTCAGCGTCTGGGTATCGGTCAACGTCCCGTCGCTGACCGATACCTCTACTTCGTAGTTGTCCTTCGTCTCATGGTCCGGTGCTGCCACGAACGTCAGCGTGCCACTGCTTGCATCAATCGCGAACGATCCGGCGTCGGCTCCGCCGCTCACCGCGTAGGTTTGCGTCGCTCCGTCATCGACGTCGGTGGCCGTCACGGTCGTTACCGCACTCTGGTTCTCATCGACCGAGACCGTGGCGGTCGCCCCGCCGCCATTACTGGTGATCACCGGGGCCTCGTTGACGTCGGCCACCGTGACGCTCAGCGTCTGGGTGTCGGTCAACGTCCCGTCGCTGACTGACACCTCCACTTCGTAGCTGTCCTTCGTCTCATGATCCGGCGCTGCCACGAACGTCAGCGCGCCACTGCTTGTATCGATCGCGAAAGATCCCGCGTCGGCACCGCCGCTCACCGCGTAGGTTTGCGTCGCTCCGTCATCGACGTCGGTGGCTGTCACGGTCGTTACCGCACTCTGGTTCTCGTCGACCAAAACCGTGGCAGTCGCCCCGCCGCCATTACTCGTGATTACCGGTGCCTCGTTGACGTCGGCCACCGTGACACTCAGCGCTTGGGTATCGGTCAACGTCCCGTCGCTGACGGTGACCTCCACTTCGTAGCTGTCCTTTGTCTCATGATCCGGCGCTACCACGAACGTCAGTACGCCACTGCTTGTATTGATTGCGAAAGATCCCGCGTCCACCCCGCCGCTCACCGCGTAGGTTTGCGTCGCTCCGTTATCGACGTCGGTGGCTGTCACGGTCGTCACCGCACTCTGGTTCTCGTCGACCAAGACCGCAGCAGTTGCCCCGCCGCCGTTACTGGTGATCACCGGTGCCTCGTTGACGTCGGCCACCGTGACACTCAGCGCTTGGGTATCGGTCAACGTCCCGTCGCTGACGGTGACCTCCACTTCGTAGTTGTCCTTCGTCTCGTGGTCCGGTGCTGCAGCGAACGTCAGCACGCCATTACCCGCATCGATTGCGAACGAGGTCTGATCCGCCCCGCCGGTGAGGCTGTAGGTTTGTGTCGCGCCATCGTCGACGTCGGTGGCCGTCACTGTCGTTACCGCACTCTGGTTCTCATCGACCGAGACCGTGGCGGTCGCCCCGCCGCCATTACTCGTGATCACCGGGGCCTCGTTGACGTCGGCCACCGACACGTTCAGCGTCTGGGTGTCGGTCAGCGATCCGTCGCTGACGGTGACCTCCACTTCGTAGTTGTCCTTCTGTCTCGTGGTCCGGCGCTGCCAGGAACGTCAGCACGCCACTGCTTGCATTGATTGCGAAAGATCCCGCGTCCGCCCCGCCGCTCACCGAGTAGGTTTGTGTCGCTCCGCCATCGACGTCGGTGGCCGTCACGGTCGTCACCGCATCCTGGTTCTCGTCGACCAAGACCGTGGCATTCGCCCCGCCGCCATTGCCGGTGATCACCGGTGCATCATTGACGTCGTCGACTGTCACGCTCAGCGTCTGGG